>NZ_QVMO01000179.1 GCF_010501055.1 Dysgonomonas sp. 521 | reverse complement strand
GCTTAAGAAAAAAACGGTAATTTTGTCAGACTAATTTGCACAGTGAGTGGGTGGGTATCACCGGAATCACTGGGTGGGTATCGCCGGAATATGCAATAACCCCCATACACAAAACTCTTCAAAATTAACAACTTCATGTAGATGATATGAATTATCTCTTTTTACTAATTTTTTCTCATAACTAATTACCCGCTCTCTTCCCATTGAATTAAATATCTTATTATCACTATATTCTCTCACTACAAGCAAGACATCTTTCATTATATAAATACCAGTATTTACTTCATCCTCTACATCAGAGGGCTTTGTATAAACAATATCTATTGTGTAATTCTCTTTTCCAATTTCTCTTATTGTTACAAAATAAGTGTATTTTTCTACTATTTTCGACGAATCAGAATAACATGGATATTTATTAAATAATATTGAATCTAACTGTGTTTGTAAAAGTGAATCTCTCAATTCAAGTTCTGGTAAAACGATTTGATTCGTTACGATATACTGTGCTTTTAAATTAAACATAGTAATCATAAGTAGAATAAATAAGAATATCATTTTTTTCATTTTTGGATAATTTTATTTTTCATAATAAAAATCTGGCATTCTATTAAATTCTTTTTTGGTTGAATTTATATTATACCGCCTATAACCTTTTCTAGGTACATAAATCCTAAATTTTGGAATAGGTTGTAGTTTTGTTATAGCAGAATTTACATAAGAAGTAAGAGCTTGAATATCTCCATTTTTAGGATACCTACTACCTGGTAAACCACTTGGAAAATCAGATCTGCCTTCAATTGTACCAGGGAGACCAGGCGGATGACTATGATCATTAGTCAAAATTGCATTTTTATCCAACAACTTATCAACTGCTAGCATTGACAATCCGCCTTCAACTTTATTATTATGACTTGTTGTTACATAATAAGAAATATTAAGGAATGATGAATTACCCCACTCCGAAGTTGTATTGTCCGCTAAAAACTCAAAAATTGATTTGCTCGCATCTGCATTACTTGCTGATATATATGAATAATCCTCTGTTTTCGAATATTGTGTGTAGCCATATTCATTAAATGTTCCAGACTCATATGATCGAGAATGAATATTTCCTTTACTATCTGTAACATAAATAACATCATTCCCTCTTGTCCTTGTTTTATCTGAATCTAATTGTCCTTTGTGATCAAAATATATTGTGTCCATCCCTGTTGGATCAATAACTCTTATAGGATTGTTCGCAGCATAACTGTATGGCGACCAACTATAATACTTCTCCGCCAGCGGATCCACACTCGTAAACCTACCGATCTGGCTATCCATATACCTTGCACTATAGTCATACAAATTCACCCCATGCATCGCATCCAACTCCTTCCCATTATACTTATACGGCTGTTTCTCAGCCCCTGTAGTGCTTGCAAAAACAGAACCGAAAGGATAATAATGATTCTTCTGAACCAACGTACCGCTGGCATTAGCCACCACACGGTTATTTCCCAGATGGTCATTCATATAGAAGTGGTAGGTAGTGCCTTCGATATAGCCGCCATCAACTAATATCCGTTTTAGCGCATTATTTTCATAGACTTTGTTGCCAACATAATCGGTGGTCTTGGTCATGGTCAACGCTGCGGTATTGATGGCCGAACCGATAACCGGAGCAGTAGAGAAATTCGGATTCCATTTCTGTACCACTTTCAGCTTCTGGCCACCAGCACTATAGGTATATTCGTTCCTTGCCTCTGCAACGGGACTCTTAATATCCATCATCCGAGGTAAATTTAAGGAATTATATTGAATCGCCGTTATTCCCTTGTTTAAATCTTTTGCCATCGCCCCATTCTTGTTGTAAGTATACTCTGTGGCTACATTGCTGTAGTTCTTAAAGTCCATCGACTCGGCAATCGTAACTGAGGCGGCAGCATCTTCCACCTTGACCAGTTGGTTGCCTGTATAGGTCATCGTCAGATTGTCAACAAGAGCCCCATAACTGGCACTCTGGCTTTTGCCATAAAGCTTCATGGTTTTCATGTTTCCATGCTTGTCGTAGCTAATGCTTTCCATGTTATACGCTTTCGAGGCATTCGGGTTGCCGCTGGTCAAAAAGACCGCTTTTGTCAGCCGCGACAAATTATCGTAGGAATAGGAATAGCCATACAATGTGGCTTCGCCGGATATAAGGTAACTCATTGCCGATATATTGCCGTTGTACTGCTTGACGCTACCCCCGTACGATTCGTTATAATACAGTGTCTCTGTGAACATTGGGCTGGCAATGGTTTTTGTGGCTCATTAACAATAATAAACGTTTTTATAAATAGGGATAAAATAACCCCACTGACTGTAATAGTCGGCGGGGTTATAATTATTAATGATTAAAACTATTTATATTTCTTTATTCTCCCTGGATGCTGCAATAACTTCGTCATCTAATCTGCCTGCTTTTATACCTGCAACTAAATCTCCAATAGTAAGTTCTTTTTTCTTGGGATTTAAACAGGGCAATAACTTGTATGCCCAATAATAAAAATAATCTTCAGGGGTAAAGTATAATTCTGAGTTAAAATTATTTGTATCAACACTAAACTTTTCTCCGTAATCAAAGATAAATTCAGCGGCATCATCTCCGTCAAAACCTAAGTCCTTTTCTAAACCTAAAGTTAAATCTAAGTTATCCAAGGAATAACGCTTTTTATAGGTCTTATCTAATATAAATTGTTTTAGCTGTCCTATTTTATGTTCAATCATAATAGTTGCCTATTCTTTATAGCTTTTTCCAAGTCTCCCAATGTTAGAACTTTCTTTAAAGATGATTTTTTTTAAATAGATTGGCCACCCACCCAATAATATCAATACCTTCATCTTTAAAATAATCTCCTGCTTTAAATTGAGAAACATTTACATCAATAGTTCGTTATAAATAGATATAATTGATTGATTTTCAACAAAATAAGCATTAAATAACTTGGATAGTTCGCTGATTATCAATATCTTAGTAGATTGACCAAAATCTATAAAGTAATGACAACCAACGAATATCCAAATGCTAATGCATTTATACTTAATACTTTAAGTTCAGATATTTTTTCAAATATCAAGCAGACAAGAAAAAATTTTATATTCCACCTGCTAATGTTTTATTTAGGCATTAAAGGTAAAATAAATTTCTTGCAACTTGCTCGTTTTTCTCGGTACTGTGAACAATATTTTAGAATAAATTTCGAGAATATATTCAATTTTCAGGATTTTAATTTTACGCTTATTTCCATGCAGAAGATAAAAGA
>NZ_QVMO01000017.1 GCF_010501055.1 Dysgonomonas sp. 521 | reverse complement strand
TCTTTTATCTTCTGCATGGAAATAAGCGTAAAATTAAAATCCTGAAAATTGAATATATTCTCGAAATTTATTCTAAAATATTGTTCACAGTACCGAGAAAAACGAGCAAGTTGCAAGAAATTTATTTTACCTTTAATGCCTAAATAAAACATTAGCAGGTGGAATATAAAATTTTTTCTTGTCTGCTTGATATTTGAAAAAATATCTGAACTTAAAGTATTAAGTATAAATGCATTAGCATTTGGATATTCGTTGGTTGTCATTACTTTATAGATTTTGGTCAATCTACTAAGATATTGATAATCAGCGAACTATCCAAGTTATTTAATGCTTATTTTGTTGAAAATCAATCAATTATATCTATTTATAACGAACTATTGTAAAGAATAATTGATAATGGACAATGAATAATGAATTGTGAAGACCTATCAATTATTAACTTATAATTTAAAATATGGCAGATTCGAATTTTATAGATTACGTCAAAATATATTGCCGCTCGGGTAAAGGTGGTAGAGGTTCTACCCATTTCCGCAGGGAAAAATATATCCCTAAGGGTGGCCCGGATGGGGGGGACGGTGGAAATGGAGGAGACATAATCCTCCGTGGTAACCGCAACATGTGGACACTGTTACACCTAAAATATCAGCGCCATATACTTGCCGGACATGGCGAAAGCGGATCGGGTCGCCTGAGTACAGGAAAAAGCGGGGATTCGAAGATCATAGATGTACCTTGTGGTACAGTAGCTTATGATGCCGAAACCGGAGAATATCTTTGCGATGTGACCGAGGACGGACAGGAGGTAGTCCTACTCAAAGGAGGAAAGGGCGGACGAGGAAATAATCACTTCAAAACGTCTACCAATCAGGCTCCGCGTTATGCTCAGCCCGGAGAACCGTATCAGGAACGGAGGATAATACTGGAACTGAAAGTATTGGCAGATGTGGGATTAGTTGGGTTTCCGAATGCAGGGAAATCAACACTGCTTTCGGTTGTAAGCGCGGCAAAACCTAAGATTGCAAACTACCCGTTCACTACCCTCGAGCCGAAAATCGGTATCGTAAGTTACCGTGACTATAAGTCATTTGTAATGGCGGATATTCCCGGTATTATCGAAGGCGCGAGTGAAGGGAAAGGGCTGGGGTTACGCTTTTTGCGCCATATCGAACGCAATTCGCTTCTGTTGTTTATGGTTCCTGCCGATGCGGATGATATACATCAGGAGTATCGGGTTTTGTTGAACGAATTAGCACAATACAATCCTGAATTGCTGGATAAGCGAAGGATATTGGCTATTTCCAAATCGGATATGCTGGATGATGAATTGATGGAGGCCTTAGCCGCCGATCTGCCTGAAATCCCGCATATTTTTATCTCGTCTGTTACAGGATATAATATTACTCAGTTGAAAGACCTGTTGTGGCGCGAACTGAATGCAGACGGCGAGTACCGTAAATCGTTCGAAAATATAACGCATCG
This sequence comes from Dysgonomonas sp. 521, assembly GCF_010501055.1. Classification (GTDB taxonomy): domain Bacteria; phylum Bacteroidota; class Bacteroidia; order Bacteroidales; family Dysgonomonadaceae; genus Dysgonomonas. The sequence continues at coordinate 55,402 of NZ_QVMO01000017.1, read as the reverse complement.
CAATCTGGATATAAAGACTGTAGAGTTTGAGGAAGATGAAGAACCTCTGCCGGAAGATGATTATGACGACGAAGACTGGGACGACGAAGACGAGGACTTCGACCCTGATTTTTATTATGGAGAAGATATCGAGGATGAAAAATAGAAGGAAGCCCTTAATTGTTAGCAATTAAGGGCTTCTTTATTAATGACTTTGCTGTTTGTTTTTCAATAATCCCGTCTTTGATACGAGTAATAATATACCTACCCCGATAACGGCGAACCCAAGCAAAAGGAATGGCATATACCAGATAATAAAATCAATCTGCGGATGCCAGAAAGAATGCTCTTTGAATATCACATACCATGACAGTGGGCATACTGCAGACACAAACGTTGCAATGACCAAAGCATTATATTTCCTGTCTTTCAACTTCAGGTTGAGTAAATAAATCACTGTTCCGAAAAACAGGATAATCCCTATCAGTACAGCAAACCAGAATTCAAATCCGGGATGAAAAAATCCCCATTCGAAAGCATTGCCTCTCAGATAATCTTTAATAATATTATTCCAGAGGAAGGATAAAGAGTCTGAATCGGCAAACCGTTCACTATCCAGGTCTGCTCCTGATAATCCGCTTTTAAAAGACGATCTTCTTAAGAAAGCATTTGCCAGATATTGAACCGCCGAATCATAGTTGCCAAGCAAATATCTGAGTTGTACGATAAGGGCACAGAACTGTAAAACAACAGCTCCTCCTGCTACCAATCCCGCTTTAAACGACAACTTTATAAAGCCGAAGATCTTCCACTTCTCCAAGATGGCATAATAAAGGATTGGAACAAATATAGTCAGCATGGCTGTAGATATAAATTCCAGCCCTGAGAAGAATAATTTAATTAACACTGCGACAAACAACCATATCAGGATTTTTTTCACTGATACGCTATCCGGAGAGTTATGCCGTCTCTCTAATAGCAATAGCATAACCAAAAACGGCGCATAAAAATTCCACAGAGCCCACCATAACCCATTTCCTCCGAAGAGGACAAGCCAGGAAGAAAAGAAGGTGAAAAGAAACGTTACAAGAGCAGCGATGAAACCGAAATTCCTGTATATCCATCCGATAATCAGCATCAGAGATAAAGAAAGCAGGATACAGTTTATCAGCCTTAATATCTGGTAATTGGTGCTGTTGTCGAATGGCAGTATCTTTTGTATGCCATACCAAAACAGGGCGTTACCTCCCGAATGACTTACATATACGCAATAGTCGTCAGGTGTTTTTTCTTCCTGCAGGTAGTATTTTATCTGTTCAAATTTGAATTGAGTGATAATACTGTCACGGATAAGTAAGTCATTTATCTGGTCGCCAGCTAATATACTGCTTTTAACCAGATCTTTATCATAGTTTACACCTGTAAATCCGGATGCTGCAAAGATTCCGTCTTTCTCAGCCTTAGCCATTTTGCCTACAACCAGAGCTTCTACAAATGTTTCGTATTCCTGATAGCGGTTTTCAGGGATTATTTTAAACACATTCGTGTAAAAACTGAGGAATAACAAAATAAAGCACGCTATATAGAATATAGATTGCTTTCGTTTTAGCCAGTTAAGAATAGTATTCATAATGGTCATATTCTGAATAAGTCCTTAAAGAAATATTTAAATTTCCACCAAGCGCCATAAAGCTTACGCAGCTGAAAGCGACGGTTATAATGTCTCATACTCTTATAATAAACATCCCGTCTAGCTTGTATCGGGTATTTATCTATAATTGACCAGTCAACTATACCTCCCAAGGGGATAAGTTCATTTGTGGAAACTGCCTCTATCTTATATTTTTTAGCCAGCATGGAGTAGATACTCTGGTCGTGACGGTTTTCCTGAAAACCTGGTAAGTTAGGGCTTCTGGAGGGTTCATCTGTTATCAGACTGAAATCATCGTCAATCACCTTTACCCATTCATTTACAAAAGCAGTAGATACAGGGCCTTTCTTAATAAAGATAATCCCCGCTTCATATTGGGTTGTCTGTGTAACTTCTTTGTCGTTTCTTACTCCAAAGTAATCGAATACATCGCCCTTTGTCCATTCGTATTCGAAACGCAGGCCTTCGGGCATTCCGTTATAGTTCTCCTCAAAGCTTCTGAAACCTAGCATTCCTGACGGGCTTTTCTCCACAATATCGTAATATTCAGCTAAACGCTCTTTTCCATTTGGATTCAGATAACAACCCACATCTGTGTATAACAGTATATCGCCATCTTCCATCGTGTCGAGGGTCTTCTTTATCAAAGGTGGTTTCCAGCACCAAAAGCCGTATCCTTTTGAGTAAGGATACATATATCTTCCCCATTTTTTTCGGAATTCCTTACTTAGGTCATATTCTGTGTATGTGTATATTTTATCAAATACATTCATCGCTTCCGCATTCCTCACATATTGGGGAAATCCCGGAGCAAGTAATGTATTACCAAAGGTGCATAATATTTTCTTCATGTATAGTTAAAATCTGTCTTTGAACCAATATTTAAAATTCCACCATCTACGGTATAGCTTTCTCAACCGGAAACGGTGCTTGTAATGATATTTACTTGTGTAATATTTATCCCTGCGTGCTTGTATCGGATAATTTTCAAGCAGAGTCCAATCCCGTTGGAATATTTCGTTAGTGGAAATCTCGGCTATCCCGTATTTTTTTCCTAATATGGAGTAAATGCTTTGGTCGTGCCTGTTTTCTTTAAATCCTGGCAGATTAGGTATGCGTGATGGAGAATCGGTTGCCAGGCTGTAGTCATCGAGATATGCCTGATACCAGTCTTTTACAAACTGCATAACCAACGGGCTTTTCTTAAAGAAGATAATGGTCGATTCGAACTGGGGCGTGTGTGTATACGATTTATCGTCATACACTCCATAGTAAGCAAAAACATCGCCTTTTGTCCACTCATATTCATAATAGAGCGTTTCGGGCATACTGTTATAACTTACTTCCTGACTCTTTACTCCAAGTATACCTGTAGGAGTCTTCTCCACCATATCATAATATTCCATAAGGCGCTCTTTACCTTTCGGATTGAAATAGCACCCTATATCTGAGTAGAGAAGTACATCGCCGTCTTCCATTTTCTCAAGTATACGGAGTATAAAGTAAGGCTTCCAGCACCAATATCCAAATCCTCTGGAATAAGGTATAAGATACCTCCCCCACCTTTTATAAAAATCTGTATCCAAATCTTTTTCGCAGACTGTATGTATTTCATCAAAAACACCCATACTTTCAGTCATTTTCCTGAAACGGGGGAAACCTTCTGTTAAGTAATAGCTACCAAAAGTACAGACTGCTCTTTTCATTTAATCTCATTTAATTTATCTGTTACAAAAATAGGGTATTTATTTGAAAAATACCCTATTCTTTATTTTGTTATTATTTATTACGGGCAGGTAAACCCTACCCGTACATTAGTTTATATTCAATAAAAGTGTAAAGTACTTATTTAAAACTGTTTTAGTTGCCACGGCTTTTAAGTCGTGGATAATAATGTTGACAGAAAGCGACTTTAGTCAAAATGTTTTGGATTAAACCCTTTAGCTACGATTATTTACCTCCTCCACTTGAAAGTGGAGGCAACTAAAAAACAGAAAACTAAACCTATACAATCTTATTGAATATAAATTCTATTATTATTGCTTCACTTCTACCCACTGCCCGGTAGTGCGTCCGTTGATATCAGGGCTATACATGGCTTCACCTGCTACAGCCGGAAGATAGAACCTTCCGCAATAAGCAGCCTGCAACCTCACTTTGAACGACATAGAATATCCGGTGCCCAAGTTAAAGAAAGTATATACCCTGTCGTCGCGTATATCCTGATAGTTGTAAGAGCCAGCCGTTCTGGTGTCTGCTTCGTTAAACAGGCGGTTGTTGAATATTTCCCATCCCGAAGCAAATATCTGATTGAGTGCCATATCGGTGAGATATTGCCCGGAGATATTCTGTACAATCACACTGGCATAGAATTCCGTACCCTGACGAAGCGAAGTCACGTCAATATCCTTGCCGTTTTCGTCCACATATTTCACATACAGTTTCACGCCATTGGTTTCGGCAGGGGAATTGTCGGTTAACGGCTGTGTACGTCCCAACAGGCGGACAAATATATCGCCCTGTCCTTTGTTCTTAATGGTTACATGTACCTTATCTTGTGGTTTCAGGGTTACTTCCTGGAAGACATCGCCGGAGTTACTTACTTTCTGCGGTACTCCGTTGAGAGACCATTCGTAAGAGATAACACCTTTACCCATTTTTTCTGCCAACCGTGACATCGCAATCAGTCCGTAAGCGGCTGTTTGGGTTGTAATGTAACTGCTGCTCAGATATTCCGACACCTTAAATGACAGGTTGAGCGCTTTCTCTGTTTTACCCAACAGCAGGTATGTTTCCATAATCATGGCCATATCGCGTTGCGAACTTCCGAAAGTATTGTTACTGAACGAATAGCGTTCTACCTGGTCACTTGCATTATTGGTCAGTTGTATTGCTGCATCCTTTTTCCCGGCAAGGGCATATGCCGCAGCCAGACGCCAGCGTGCCTGTACCGAAAGGTCTTTCATCTCTTTCAGCCTGTTCATTGCTCCCAGTTCAGGTTCTCCCGCAAGTGCAAGTGTATAGAGGCGGTATGCCTGTTGCAGGTCGGTCATGGAGTAACTATAGTATGAACTGTACAGGTTGCCCCTGTTCCATGTCTGTGCCGATTTCTTCTGGAACTGCTTCCATTTGCTGATAACGGAAGTCGGCACATCCCATCCCGCCTTTTGTGCTTCCAGCAGGAAGTGTCCGGCGTAGCTTGTTACCCATTCATCCGGATAACGATTGCCCGGCCAGTAAATAATACCGCCATCGCCAAGCTGGCGTGAGGCAATAGTCTGTATGGCTCCCTTTACATTTTCGGTCACAATCACTTCTTTTTCCTTTTCTGTCAGAGGCCTGAACTTCTCTAAGAACAGGAGAGGGAATCCTTTCGATGTCACCTGTTCGGTGCATCCGTAAGGGTAGTAACGCAGATATGTCAGAGTATTATTCAGGTTGACGCCCGGCATACGCGATACCTCCAGTTTAGCCCAGTCATCCGCTTTAGGGTCTTCGAATGATATATTTAATTGTGTTGTATCATTCGGAGAGACAAGCGCCTGCGAACTTAACAGCACATGCGGGTTAGGGTTGCGGATTTCAATATCAATGGTTTCGGTAGCCGATTCCCCACCTCCGGTTGCTTTTATAATTACCTTCTCGTAACCTGTTTTCTTGCCTACTTTCACTTTGAAGTAAACCATCTTATCACCTACATCTGTAAATGATACGGATTTAGTCGTACCATCCGTAAACTGGAACAGCCCGTTCGACTGCACAGTCAGGTTCACTGTTTTCACCTTCTTATCCATTGCGAATACATTCACCGGAAGCAGGATTTCTTCGTCAGGCCCTGCTACACGCGGCAGTGTAGAAAGTATCATTAATGGATTCCGTACCGGAACGGCCTTTTCGGCATTGCCATAAGCGCCGTTCTTATTTCCGGCTACTACCATAACACGCACCGAGCCGAAATAAGACGGCAACGTAATTTTATGTGTATCGGTTTTACCTTTGTTCAGCGTGAATGGCCCCAGATATTTTACCACAGGTTTGAACCTGCTCATGGCATTATTGGCTGGTTTCAGGGTTTCGTCACCTCCGATACTCAGTAGTGGCCCAAGTTTGCCGGTTTGCGCTCCCACTACCATATCGAACATATCCCATGTGCGTACACCCAGCGCCTGACGGGCATAGAAGTCTGCCCATGCGTTAGGGGTTTTGAATGAGGTGAGGTCAAGCAATCCTTCGTCCACAATGGCGAGGGTATATGTCATTTCTTTCTTATTCTTTTCAGAAATGGAAACGGTAAATTCTTTCTCCGGACGAAGTTCATCAGGCATACCAATAACAGGGGTCAGTACTGTTTCGTCATTTTCCACACTGATGTTCCGTACACCGTACATGCGGATAGGCAGGTCGTTGTCGGTCTGCGCATGTGGTTGCAACTGGCTGGCAAAGATGTAGAAGTTAGGAGTCATTTCCTCCGTTACCTTAAATGTATATTTAGTATCCTCATCAGCACTTGTTTTTACCCACTGGCGCGAAAGAATACGCGAGCCGTCTTCGATGGTAAGCAATGTCCGTCCTTTCGAACTCTTCGGTAGGATAACGGTAACCGTCTCCCCTACTTTGTATGACTGCTTGTCTGTAGAGAACGAAAGCATGGTCAGCCCGCTTGGGTCGTCTTTTTCGGAACGTCCTCTCCACGACGGCCAGTCTACATAGAATATACGGCCTGTGATATGTCCGCCCTGCGCATCTTTTACCATAATCAGGTAACGCCCCCATTCGGGATAATCGATACGGAATTTTACCGCGCCTTTTCCTCCCGATGTCGATATATTTTCATTCAGCAATACCTGAGTAGATGTATTATTGACATAGGAAGCGAGGTTATCATTTGAATTCCACCACCACGACCATTTCAGCTTATAGATTTTCACATTTATATTTGAGCGGTTGATTGGTTTCCCGTCAGGGCTGAGCGTAACGATATCGAATACGTTATCCTTATCGGTTTCCAGCCAGCCATAATCGCTATCAGCAGGAGTTTTGACTCCTACATAAGCCGAGTATGGAGAATAAGCAGCTGTCTGCGAGAAGATACTGGCATCGCCACCCGATTCGAATACACGCGAAACGATATTGGCACGCAACATGCCCGGCGCGCTCGCAGCCTGTGGCAGGCTTGCCTTTACTGTCGCGTTTCCTTCGGCATCCAGCCTTCCGTCGAATACGGTATAGGTATCGGATGCAAAACTGGAAGCAGGATTGTTGAACGTGTATTTTTCATATCCTTTGAATGGCGTACCTGCTTTGCTTAGTGTCATTTCCACTTTTGCAGCCAGATTAGCAGCCGGAGCACCGTGTAGCCATTGCGAAGAAAGAGGAGCCGAGAATGTACCGCTGCCTGCATTGATTATTTCACCTGCATCCAGGCGTACTTTCAGACGGTTAGGCTTCACTGTCTCTATTTTCAGTGTTTTAGAGAATGTCACACCACCCACTTTTACCCTTGCCTGCCAGTTGCCTGTAATAGCGCTAGGGTCGGTCGCCATACGGAACGCATAGAATCCGTCTTTGCCCGTTGTAGAAACATAGCGCTGCGCCATCTGTCCGCGAGGGGTATATAATTCGAGGGAAACAGGATGGTCTTTCGGTAATGTCTGTTTTTTATCCTCAAGGATAAAGGTGACAAAGATGGAATCGCCCGGACGCCAGACGCCACGTTCGCCGTAAATGTAGCCTTTCAGCCCTTTTTGTATTTCCTGTCCGCTCACATCGAAGTTGCTGAGCGACAGAGACAGGTTTGACGTTACTTTCAGGTAGCCTTTTTCCTTGCCGTGCGAAGCAATCACGACAAACGGTACTCCGCCTTTATATTCAGACTCTATAAATCCTTCACTGTCTGTCTTTCCACCACCTATACGCTGCATCTGGTAGTTGTATATATCTACAGTGGCACCCGAAATAGGGCTTGTGGTAAGTATATCGGTCAGGGCGACAGTTATTTTCTTTTCAGAACCCATTTTGGCTGTCATCCCGATGTTTGACGCCAGAACAACAGCATCGGAAGTCTTATTCATATAATAAGTGGCATCGCAAGGGTTATCCCGTTGCTGCCAGTCGTATTCGTCCCAGTTCCATTCATCAGAATAATAGTATTGTTCCGGATGGTCCCAGTTCGCTTCATCGTCCTCATCCATCTGGTTGTCGAAACGTTCCAGTGAGGCATCCTTCGGTATTTGGGGAACCATACTATCACAAGGATAAAGCGAGTATTCTTTTTTCATCGTAAATTCAACCCTGTATACTGCTCCGGGGTCTTGTTTCATCAGTGTAGCCATATCCAGCGAGAAGGTATTCCATTCATCCAGCTTCAGGGTGGGGTCTTCATCGAGACGGATACGTTTTTTATGCACCAAACGCCCAAACCGTTTGAGTTCGTTGCTGCCGCCAAAGTCGTTTGATTGCAGGTATCCCAGAATGTTGTTTTCATATATCTTGATTACCTTCACATCTACAGCCCACAGGTTAACGGCCTGAAACGGGATAATCAGGTTGCCGGAGTTAGGCAGTATGTTACCCGAATTAGGCACCTGTATTTCCGGTTTGTTTTTTTCAAAATTCACGCTGAAAGAGTAATCCTTGTCCAAGGATTTATTCTGAGAGTTTTTCAGTTCCTTGAATATTTTCAGTTCGGTGCTGGTACCTCTGGTTGTTTTGTCCAGATACAGTTTCAGTATATTCTTCCGGGTATCGAACGAGAAAGTTTCGATAATGCCCGGTTTAACCAATCCCTGTATATTCTGGTTCAGCGACAAAGGGTCGCTGAACGTTACACGTACACATTCCTGCGGTGCATATTCCATAGAAACATCCAGTACCTTGAAATCGGAAATGGAAGGCATCACGATTATCTGTTCTTTGTCTTCTTTTGCATTTATGGCGCTGCCTTTGATGTTCAGGGTATACTCTATATCCTGCGCCCCCCTGTACAGGCTGTCTATTATCAGGTTATATTTTCCACTCGTTTCGCTTTGGGTCACTTTTATTTTTGCATCTTTAGCCTTGTCGCCGCCTGATAACGAAAACATGCTCTTTATATCTTCGGGGCTTGCCTCATCAGCAAGCAGTATTTCGCCCTGTACGGTATTCCATGCAAGGTCGTTATCCTTCATCTGAGTATAAGGAGTAAGGGCGACATTGTAATTCTGCTCCGGTACACGGAAGAAGAAGTAAAACTCTTTGAAGTCGCTGTCTACTTTCAGCACCTTATCCAGCTTGAACCATGCTTCGTACTCCTGTCCCTGTTTCAGTTCCCCGGGATCGGGTACAAACCTGATGGTGCGGGTGCTCGTCCAGTAAGCTTTACCTTTTATCGAAGGAGAAAACTGGAATAGCTCCTGATCTATTTCCTTGTTCAGTTCGGCAGTAGGTATATCCTGAGTAAGCTCGATTCGGATTTCGGAGCCTGATGAGATTTTGCCATAGGTAAAAGCGGCAATGTATCGGGCAAATTCTGCGTTTATCTGATGGTTACCGCTTCTTTTGCAAGAGCTGAGTAGGATCAAGCTAAGAATGATGGTAAGCACGCTGAGTAGAATAAGTTTGTTTCCTTTCATAATATTATTTTTTTGCTGCAATTGATGGAATAATAGCACTAATATACAAATATATAAGATTATTTGGGATAATATGCCGTTTCTTTTTTGATATGTACCAAATGATATATCTGTTGTACGAAATGAATATTACAGATGATAAAATAATTTGTCGTGAGATATTTCTTGTAGAGAAGCCGTCTTGACTTTTTCCGCCAAGCGATTCATTCCTAACGGAATGATGAAAAAGATCAGGTTATTTTTTACATGATATTTAGTCTAAATCTTTTAGTAACAAGTGGAGGATAAAGTTACTGGAAGAAAAAGGGACTTTAGTCAAAAATAATGACTAAAGCTGGTTCGGCTAAAGCCTTTACCCTGTTGTAATTCATAACCCACGACTTAAAAGTCGTGGCAATTAACTAAAATACAATCATTTGAATTCTTCCGAACATGACTGGGGTTTGTCCACCCGGTATATATTCTATTAAGAGGGTGTATCAAAAGTAAAAAAAGAGTGATTGCCATTGCGGGCTTGACCCGCAATCCCCTCATTATCAAGGCGTTTTTTTAGAAAATCCCATATCAGGCACAGAGCCACAGACTTTTGGCACACCTTCGTTTCTCTTTATACAAAAAAGAACAGACTGAATGCCATAACCATCATTCCGGCTACAAGACCCATAATGGAAATGTGATGTTTACCATATTTTTCGGCACTGGGCAGCAATTCGTCCAGAGAGATGAACACCATGATGCCGGAAACCACAGCCAGTATAATACCGTTTATCGCCGGAGTCCAGAACTGCATCAGGAAGAAGTAAGCTATCAGCGCACCGAAAGGTTCAGCCAGACCGGAAGAGAACGAGAGCCAGAACGCCTTTTTGCGGCTGCCTGTTGCATGGTATATGGGTACAGCCACGGCAATACCTTCGGGTATGTTATGTATGGCTATAGCGATGGTAATAGGAATAGCGATATCCAGAGAGCCCAAAGCCGATGTGAATGTGGCGATACCTTCGGGAAAGTTGTGTATGGCTATAGTCATGGCAACAACGATGCCTGTACGCCTCAGCGATTTTTTCTTGACATCCATATCCTCCACACCCTGTATTTCGTGCGGGTTCAGCGATTCGGGAATGAGGAAGTCGATAAGGTTGATAAGCGCTATGCCCGCAAAAAAGGCCAGTATGAGATATAATGTTCCCATCTTTTCGCCATAGGCGGCAACCAGTTCGATCTTACCTTCGGGCATCATTTCCATAAAGGATACATACAGCATGATGCCTGCCGAAAACCCGAGTGAAGCACAAAGGAAATTGGTATTCGTATGCTTTGCCAGTAAGGCTATAAGGCTGCCTATCCCTGTAGACAATCCGGCTACGGCCGTAAGTATAAATGCAAGTAATATATTCTGTTCCAACATATCGTAGAGTTACTGATGTAAAGGTATGATATACTTTTTATGTCAAAAAATTTAGTACATGACAAAAAATAATATTCAATATGAAAATTGTTGATAATAAACAGATTGCCTGAAAGGCAATATTTTCATAACCGTATGTAAGCGTAGCGCAACATGCGGACGAAAAGGCAAAAAGCTACTTGCCTGAAAGGCAAGACAATGTGTTGTCCTGTCTTTCAGACAGTAGTTTCTGTATGTTGCGATCTCCGCAGGTCGATGACCTACGGTTATGAGAATCAGGCTTTTCAAGCCAGTATCAATATTTTTTGTCATGTACTTATGTCAAAAAATTAAATCTTGTCCAGATTGTTTGTATGTAAACATTTTTGGTACTTTAAAAGTTTAAATTACATATCAATTACTTTGTAGGGACAGGCTTAGCCTGCCCGATAGCGGCTACAGAGGGGGCAGGCCCGTTTGCATAGCGTGGCTTCAGGGCGTATGCAATACGCTGCTGCACAATAGGCTGATTTATCTTTATTTCAATTTTCGCCTTATTATCAAAATATTAAGCATCGACAACAAGAAGAATATACATGCTCCGGCGATAAGTGTGATTATACCCCCCGAACCTTCAAACTCGCTCCATACCATGCGTATTATATCACTGTATTTAGCACGTATAAGGATAACTGCAGCAGAGGCAAGTATGAGTACAATGAGGTTCAGCCCTGTAGCCAGTAATTCGTACGGACGTATTACCACGCCCTTAGAATAGCCGATCAGGCGAAGGTTGCGGAGCTTATCCATATTCTTTTCCAGAAGCAGGTAAATACTCAGTGTAAGTACAAAGAATGCGAGCGCGCAGATGATAACGCCTATGGCGATGACGATACCTACCATTATCTTGAGGAAGTACGACATCTTGCTTATAGCGGAGTTTTCGCCTTCCACGTCATAGTTGTTCTGTTTGAGGAAGGTAGCGATATCCGGGTCGGCAGCATTGTTTACTTCTACCATCAGGCGGCTCGGGTTGGAGGCTTCCTGTTCGCCATAGTTCTCATTCGCCCATTTCATGAATGATTCGGGAACGAGTATCGTATTTATACGGTTAGAGAAACCTGCTATCCGTCCCTTAAACTCGCGATGCTGCCATTTGCCTGATATTGTGATATCGAACTTCACCATGCTTATTACGCTCTGCGATAGCTTAGGCATCGACCGGGCTTCCGCGAAGCCGAAATTATAGAGGTCGAGGTAATTCTTCGGCAGGATAATAGGGATGGATGTATCTTCGGGGGAGAACTTCCAGTTATCGGTTTTCACATCGATAAAGTCATCGGGTACCGATTCGAAGAACATCTCGGTGTTGAAGCCTAACTGCCTGGTGCTAATCCCTCCGAACACCTTATACTTGGAGGCTGTGAATGCCCCCACCTGTGTGGCGAAACTGGTTTTCTTTATATTCTCAATCTCTTCGGGAGAAAAACCGGATGCTTTGGGGTTCAAGGTATTGTATATGCCTACCTGCTTTGTTAAAACAAGGTAATCCCTTTTCATGATGGAGTCTTTCTCCGAAAAGAGAGGGCTGATGTCCAGATAGAACTGGAGACCCAGCAATACGATAGTCAGGCCGATGAGGTTTGCTATAAAGAATCCGGCAAACTGGCCTTTACTTATATTTTGTTTCAGAAGTTTCCAGACCAGATTCATAATGATAATGTTTGGGTATAGTCCATTGGTAAATCCTTGCCTATCGAGGTAACAATAAGCCCTGCGCCCTGCGCGTTTACCTCTGCGCGTACAAGTTCCGTTATTATGCGGGCATTGTTGTCATCGAGGTGGCTGACAGGTTCGTCCAGAAACAGGAAGTCGAATGGCTGGCACAAAGAGCGTATGATGGCGACACGCTGTTGCTGCCCCCACGACATTTTACCTATCAGCTGGTTCTTTTTATCCCCGACGCCGAGTTGACCGAACATAGAGTCGATATCACTGTCTGTCTTGTAGCGGGTCAGGTTGTTTTTCAAGCGGATATTTTCAAGTGCCGTCAGTTCCGGGAAGAGCCGCAGTTCCTGAAACAGGAGGCTCAGGTGTTTTGTCCTGATATTGTCCCATTCTTTATTTTTGATACCTTTTACCCCTATTTCATCAAAGAGGATATCGCCCGAAAAATCGGCTCTGTAGCCATAGATATAGCTACAGAGCGAACTTTTCCCTAAGCCTGATTCCGCTTTTATCAGGTATGTTTCCCCTTTCTTGAAAGTGATGTCGTTTTGCCAGACCTGGGAGCTTATGTTCTCTGTTCCGGAAAAGACATCGGGCAGGATATTTTTTAGATGTATATTATACATTATCTTATTGAGGGATGTTACATGTTCTGCTGAACAGCATAGGTAACTACGCTGTCGATAAATTTACAGATGACCGCGAGGCTGTTGCCACTGGTGTCGGTAATTACTATTTTGCCCTTTCCGTTCATGTCGGGCATCGAAGCATAACTATAATCCCCAATCAGGGCAAGACCTTTTGTCGCAAACTCCTGAGCTTTGGCATCATTACCTATTTCGTCCAACAGCATTGGCTGTAAAGGATTCAGGTTGCCGAAGATGAATGCTGTATTACCTTTGGCCTGAGACGAGAACTCGTTTTTCAGGTCGCCGGCAGACAGGTTTTCCAATACATCTGTTCTGTTGGTAAAAAAGAGCATATTGTTATTTATGCCGAAATAGCCTGTAACACCATCATACATAGAGAAAGAGTATGTATTGGCATTTACTTCGGTAATCACGTTGAATTCGCCATTCGCTTCTTTTACTTTCCCTTTTATAAAGTCCCATGTCGAATTCGCATCCTTGAGGTCTGCCATAAAGGTTAATTCGGGATAAGAGTCGGTATATTCATAATTGGAATATGCTGATTTTCTTTTCACTGTTTTTACATTGTTCAGGGCAACTGTAATATCCCCGTTTATATTCGATATAAGCGATTTCAGGTCGATGCCCATCGTTTCAAGGTTAGACCCTGCATTTTTTTCGATAAGTGCTATCATCCCTAGCTGACTCAGGTAATTATATACGCCTTCTCCGTTCATATTAGCTGAAGCCGCGAACACCGGTTTTTCGGCAAAGTACTTGAGCTGGTCTCCTTTGAGTTCGCCTGACAGTTGGGAAGCTAAGTCAGCAAAATTCTTTTCAGCTTCGGGAGAATCATAATACATCTTATTGTTGAGCGTGACCTCCCCTTTGTCGAATGAAATGAAAGCCCCCATGTTTACACCCTTAAACTGGCTTTGCAATCCTGAGATAATACTTTCTACAGCTTTGCCATCCCGTCCTCCATACATGCTTAAAGCAGGATTCACGGCAGTAGCCCACATGCCGAAAACATTATCGTAAGAATAGTAAATGGAGACATCTTTCTTGTTCGAAATAAAGTCGGCAAATGTCTTTTTCGCATTGATGCTTTCTTTTTCCGATTGTGTCAGTTGTTTTTTCAGTAATGCATCCAGGTCGGGCAAAGCTGATGTTCCCAGCATATATGAATAGCCGGAATACGTAAGCAACAGTATTTTATCTTTTGTCCAGCCTATATTTACATTCCGTTGGATATCTATTGTAGTTATTCCGTCTTTTTCTACCAGCATTTGCTCCGGTATTTCGAATGTTTTGGTCAGCAGATCGCTGAACTTTTTAGCATCGTTCATTTTCAGTACGATACCCATTGTGATACTGTCCATATAGATATAACAATCGCTAACGAGGTCTATACCCGTAGAGTTGGGGTTTTTCAGGAACTCTTCGAACTGTTCCAGTACCTTTGTGCTGTTCCCGTTATTTTTCGCGCTATTGAGGGCATCTTTGATAACTTTATTTTCCAGTGGTTTATAATCGGCTTTTGTTAATAACGATTTAGTGTCGATGTGTATAACCGTAACCGCACCGGCCGGTATGGCGTTAGTCAAGTCAGCAGAATCTTTACAAGAGTAAAGAAAACTTATCAGCAATGCGATTGTCAAAATAAATCGGGCTTGTTTCATAATTTCGTGTTTAATTGATTTATCCTGCGAATATATGAAAAAGATGGGGCTGTGGAAAATTAAGAATTAAAATTCACAAGGTAAACGCAATGTTTTTGCCCTAAAATTATCTTATATATAGAGCTCTTTGAAATGATATATGATAAGAAAAAGTAACAATAAAAAACGATAAAAAAAGAGTCACCTTTGTCACTTTTTTGCAGCAGCCTGCTATTTCTGTTTTTACTGTCAGGCTTCTAAGTCCGCGAAGCGGGCTAATCCGGATAACCACGGGTAAAGCCCGTGGCAAAAGCTGAAAAGAATAGACCGTCTCCGTAGGAGGCGAACGGGATTGATTTTCACTATTTGCCTCCTACGGAGACATGTTTTTCAGTCAGTCCCTGCCACGGGTTTCTACCCGTGGTTATCCATGTTTAGCCCCTTCGGGACATAAAGCGTTCTTTGATATAATCGAAGGAAAAAGTAACAGGGAAAAGCAATGAAAAAAGTGTCACCTTTGTCACTTTTTGCGCATAAGCAATTGATAATTAGCAATTGTATTTTTGCCAGACCTGTTACTTTTTGTTCTTGCCCGAAAGGCAAAATATTCATTAACCACATACAGGCGAAGCGCAGTGTGTGGTAGTGAACCGACACTAAACTGCTATCTGAAAGGCAGAACCGACACCGATAAAGATTTGTTTATGACAAGAATGCTATCCGATTATTCTTTGCAATTATTAGCAATCGTTATAAAATATGAAAAAGCAATATGCAGTTCTATTCTTAAATTCCTATCTTTATCGCTTGTTTAATCAATAAAAAAAGGAGATTATGAAAAAGTATATAGTTCTTATCCTTTCATGTATAGTTACGATGGGAGTAATAACCAGTTGCGGTTCGAAAACCAAAACGGAGAATACAGAAGATAATAAGACTGCAAAAACAGAAATAAAGCCTGAGCCTCCCAAGAAAAAATATGTGGAGTTAGCTGAAAAGATGAATGCTTCCATGCCTAAGGTATGGCCGGGAGGTATGCGTATGGACAGAGCTGAGGCTGTATCGGCTAATGAATATAAATATTATTTTACGAATACGAAGGAGTTCGCTGTCTCTCCCGAGGAATTTGTACGATCTTCGAAACCAGCTATTGCGATAGGATTGAAAGAGAAAGACGATGAAGACGCTAAGATGTTCCGCAAAGATAAGATGACCGTGATCTTCGCTTACTATAAAATGGACGGAACTCTTTTCGCAGAGGTAAGAATTACACCAAATGAATATGCCGAATAATATCGGATAATATTTATTTAACTTCTCTTTGCTGGCGCAAGTTTGCAACTTGTGCCTTAGTTTTAAAGTGCACGGATTACAAACCTGAGACTAAAAGGAATCGGGATAATCTGTAGGAGCGTATGCAACGCCCCTATAATATAAAATTAAAGACAAAAATATATAAGGACATGGTAAAACATATAGTAATGTGGAAGCTCAAAGAGGAAGCCCACGGAAACGACAAAGCGACAAACGCCGGGCTGATAAAGGAAAAACTGGAAGCCCTGTCCGGCAAAATTGACGGGCTGCTGAAAATAGAGGTAGGAATCGATTTTCTTGGGGGCGGAAACTTTGATGTAGCCCTTTATTCCGAGCTGTCAAAAAAAGAAGATTTAGACACATACCAGAACCATCCGTTACATCAGGCTGTACTTCCTTTTATCAGGGAAGCCGTTATGGATCGGAAAGCTGTAGACTTTGAGGTATAATGCAGGAAGAAATATTAAGAGATATACGCAAACGGTGCCGTATGGCCATGAATGGCGTAGCCTCAACCAGTATGCGGCAGCACGGACTGGAGTATAAGGTAAACTTCGGCTTATCCATTCAGCAAATCAGGGAGCTGAGCAAACGCTATCAGGTGGATGCCGGACTAGCAGAAACTCTCTGGAAAGAAAATACACGCGAGTTGAAGATACTGGCTACCTTATTGTATCCGGTTGAGCCCTTTACGATGGAAAAAGCGAACGAATGGGTATCGGAGATTCCGAATCAGGAGATACGGGAACAGGTGTGCGCCAATTTGTTCCAGAACTTATCATTTGCTAACCAACTGGCTTTGGAATGGGGCAATTCCGCGGATACAGATATCAGGGCTACCGGCTACTGGCTTCTGGCAAGGCTCTTTCTGAGTAAAAAAGCGGAGATTGTTTTAACAGGACGCCTGCCATATATCTGGGATGATATAGTTTCGGAGAATATTTCTCTCCGTAATGCTTCATTATTGGCGTTAAAGCATATCGGGCGGCAATCGAAAGAAACAGCGGACAAGATTCTTCAAGAATTGTCTGTATATAAGAATGATAAGGATTTGATAAAGCAGGAGGCGTTTAACAGTATCGCTTTTGAGTTTGATTATTTCTTTGAATAATAAGCAATTAGTAGATTCGAAAATTAGCAGATTAGCAAATAGTATAAAGTGGATCAATTCATTTGCTAATCTGCTAATTGACAAATTTACTAATTAAAAAATTACTTTCCTATCGCGTACCGCAACCCTACATAGAACTTACGGCCTTGTGTAGGTCCCCATACCATTGTAGCGTCAAAGTCGTCTCCGAACGGATTTTCGGCAGAAATAACCGGATTCTTTTGTTTGAAATCCGTAATGTTTTCAGCGCCTACATAGATACTCCAGTTGCGAAAGTTCTTTGTGATTTGAGCGTTTAATACGGTAAATGAATCGAATGTCGTTTTCCATAAAGGATTCACGGCATCAGGAGTCGGCATCCGTCCGCCTCCGTTAAACTGGGCGGTAAGGTCGAAAGCCCATTTTTTCAGGCGGGTTTCATATGAAGCTGTAACAAGTGCCTTATAATCACTGATAAGCGGTTTCTTCATCATCTTGCCGCCATAATTTGTCTTCGCGTTTGTCCAGCGGTATGCGCCCAGAATGTTGAACCCTCTGAATAGCGGGTACGATGCTTCTATCTGGAAGCTGTTAGCGTATGATTTACCAGACAGGTTGTAGAATTTTACGGTATGAGGGTCGCTGTCCATATCTGTCACCACCTGATTGTCGAAGTCTGTCCTGTACCATTCGCCGGATATAGTCAGTTCTTCCCCTCTGATGGGTATATGGAAAGATATGCTTGTGCCGTAATTCCAAGCCGATTCCTGTTTCAGGTTGTCGGCGATTTCTATCTTACGGCTGCTTGCCAGAAAGTAGCTGTTCTCAGGCATAACAAACACTGTGCGGTATCCTTTTCCGGCTGAAGCACGCAGGTTGAACCATTCTACAGGCATATATTTCAGATGCAGGCGTGGGGTTACGAAGGCTTTCCTGTGAAGCGTACTGTAGTCGGTGCGTAATCCGGCCAGCGCGATAAACTTATCGTCTTTGTTGAATGTGTACTGAAGGTAACCGCCTGTTGTAGTCTCCTCGTCAGGTTGGTTTGTGATTGGGCGTGAGAGGTGGACAGACTGGTTGTATTTATCCCAGTTCATGCTCAATCCCGCGCTCAACTGGTGCATCTTCCCCAGTTCGGTTTCGTACATCAACGAAGCATAGAGGTTATTCTCATATACATTATATATATCGGCGGCATATTTCGACTTTTGATCGTGGTACGAACCTGTAAATATAAGGGCTATATTTCCGTTGCGTTCTTCGTCCAGAATGTAGGAGTTCTTTGTATAAAATTCACCCCTGTTGGTCTTTACCGATATTTCATATGGCTCTGTATTTACCGAAGCGGAGTTCAACGTATGCATTGTCTGCCCACTGGTACGGTAATCCTGCAAAAAGCGGACTCCAAACTGCGAAGCATACTTGCCCGACATATAATGCCAGCGGTTCATAAAGTTGAACTGGTGTTTCTTCGGCATATCGAGGAAGCTATCGTCGTTATCGTCATGCGAGGCCGATTCGTTGGAGTAGTGGAGGAATACACCTGTACTGAGTTTGTCATTCAGTATAAACGCCGCATCGGCATTTCCTTCGTAGCGTCCGGCGTCACTGGCAAAGATATTCAGGCTCAACGGGTCTGCGCTGTTCGGCTTTTTGTATTCCACATTCATCTGTCCGGTAATGGATTCGTAACCATTCTTTACAGAAGCCGCGCCTTTGGATATCTGTATGCTTTCCATCCACGGGCCGGGTATATAATCAAGCCCGTAAACGGAAGCTGCCCCCCTGAAATTAGGGTAATTCTCAGTGAGGGTTTGTACATACGTCCCTGCCAGCCCTAGCAATTGTATCTGCTTCGCGCCTGTAACGGCATCGCTGAAAGATACGTCTACAGACGGGTTTGTCTCGAAGCTCTCCGACAGGTTGCAGCATGCGGCACGGTGTAGTTCGCGTGTTGTTATCTTCTCTGTGTGCAAGAGGCTTGTCCTCGACTTGATTGTTCCCGGAGGGGTTCTTTCCACGATGACTTCCCCCAGTTCGTTGTCTTCGTCCAGTACAATGTTCTGTACTTCGGCAAAGTCGTGAATATGTACTACCTTGTCTTTGAATCCCACATACGATATGGCCAGCATATGGTCTTTGTGCGGTGTTCCCGCTATTTCGAAGTAACCTTCTTCGTTGGTTACCACTCCTGTTTTTGCGTTTTCCCAATGGACGGACGCGCCTATCAGGGGCTGTTTCTGAATGTCATATACATAGCCTTTGAGTATGCCTTTACCAAAGGCAAGTACAGGTATTATCAGAAGCAGAATTAATATTCTTATTGTTTTCATTTTTCTTATAGTTTGTTTATTTAATACAATAGCAATTTTGCTGTATATCACACTGATACACAACCAACAGATATGTATTATAAATCAAATTATAAGAATTCTGATAAAGGAGAGGTACTCCCTTGGAGGAATGCCGGGTGGAGATCGGAATGATGTGTAGTCGCCGGCATATTCCGTCTTTACAGGGATGATGGACGCCGACAGAACCGGAAAAGCATCTGAAATCCATACAAACGGAATAGCTACATGCGGCCTGAATGACGATGCGTCAATATCTATTGACAGGCGTGACGCGGTACAATGTGTGTCCTTTGTAAAATTGCTGTCACTTTCGCAGGCATCATGCGACATTTCCTTTTCGGAACAACAGCTTCCGGCTTTAATGTCATCGTTTTCCTGCACACAACAGATGTGCTGCTCTGTCATAAAGAGGGTTTGCCCGCTGCAGGATGTGCAGCAGTAATTTATAATTGTTACCCCCGCACCAGTAAAAAATACAGTTGCAGCGGCAATTAACAGGATAAATCGTTGAGCAAACTTTTTCATATTCCTATGGCAAATTTAAATGTTATTATTTACCAGGCAAAATATTAAGATGTGATTAATAAATTTTATTTATTATGTCCCGGAGCATAAGGTGCAGCAGATTTACTACCTGTTATCTTTTTCATTTGTCCCGGAGGAATACCATTTTTGTTTGTGTTCACTGTACGGCATGATGAACAACCCATAATAAGAATAAGAGATAGTAGTAAAAAGACTGTCTTTTTAGTTTTCATAAGTTAAGTGTATTAGTTATATAATATGAATACTGTCAATCAGTAGTTGAAAATATGATTAATATAATCGTTCAATTATTTTTTATTCTGCGCGCAATCGCAGATTGCTTACCTTACTTTTGGCCAAAGCTCCAAAAGTAAGCAAAAAAGCATTGCGCCCCGCTTCGCCGTACGACCCACCATCGGCTTGCCGGCTGAATGAAGTGATGAAAGATTCATCATTGCAATAATTGGCAGACGATGCTTAAAAGCGCCCGCACTTCATTCTACGCCGCCTGCACCGGGTGGGTACCCCGTACGCTTGCTAACGGCGCTGGCTGACGCCTGATTTGCAGGGTCTATCCTCTGTCTTGATATTGCGTTGCGACTCCGTGCATCTGTTCCGCAGGCGGGGTACCCACCCGGTGCAGACGGTGTGAAACGGGATGTTGTCCGAGCCGCAGGCGAGTTTCGTCCCGTTTAGCCGGCAAGCCGTTGGTGGGTCGCCGAGGAACGAAGCACTAGCCTTTTGCTTCCTTTTGGGCAATGCCAAAAGGAAGGACAAGCCCGGGAGGGCGCGGCAGTAGCGAGCTGCCACTAATGTATTTAGACTGAGATAGTATTTATCATAAGATAAAAGAACATATAATTTAAACAAAAGCAAATACTGATTCGCATTAATAACAGTCTTGCATATAAAAGAGTTTATCAAGTCTGATTATTTATTTCCAGACATGGCGTTTATTTATCTGTTAATCAAAGAAATGGCTCATAGTTAATGAACAAAATAATACAAAATATTTGATTCCTTAAACATTATATAAACATCTCAGAGTGGCTTTCCAGCCACTCTTTTTCTATATCAAATAATAATCCGCTCTTCTTCGTAGTCAGTATATTATATAAATCCCTAATATATTTATAATCTTTAGAATAAGTAACAAGAAATTCCATTCCCACCATTAGATCAGTTTGACCTTTATGGATAATCGTCTGATATTTCCTTTGCTTGGCAACCAGCTCCTTTATCCTCTTTATGACAACAGGAATAACATCTTCCCTTCCATACCTTACAACACCTTCGATAGCAACCGATTTCAATTTTCCTTTAGTTAACTGCTTTACAAACAATGGCAAATATGACTCATCTGCTATTTCCACCATTGCATTCAGAGCACTATAAGCTACATCCATTATTTTATAGGTAATCAGCTTTTCCAGATGAGGAAGGCTTTTTGAGGAACCTATACGTGATAACGTCGCATTTGCTCTTGTAAGATCATAATCATCTTCCGGGTTTTGAAGGATTTCTATCAAACGGTCCTCTGCTTTCGGATTATTTGTATTATCCAAAGCTGAAATGGCGCTCCAGCGTACATAACGTCTTTTATCCCGGGTTGCATCAAGAAGTAATGTTAAGTCGAGACAGGCGGGCTTTGGTAAATCTGCAAGCCTATCCAACATCGAACTTAGTATGTTTTCATTTTTCTCTTCCGGGATGCGGTTTATCAGAAATTCAGCAACTTTCTCATCTTGTAGATTTTTAGCTATTTTACCTAGTATAAAATAAGCGCTATCTCTTCTTTCCTTCTTTTTTTCAACCTCAATATATCCTATTAACTGAGGAATATAGCCTGAATCTGTTATTTTCTCAGCCTCCCTGTGTGCCTTAAAGGAAATAGAATCTCCACTGTTCTTTATTATTCCCCAATCACTTCTATCCGACAAGCGGCTAATCAGGTCTGTTAAATAATTATCCATTATATCTTATTCTTCATATTCCTGCCTGAATTCTTCCTCCAATTCAAAATTATAGCAATCGCCATAAGTTTCAGTTCGTGTAATATTTCCTTTATTATCGTAGTATATCCATTTTCCACATTTATAACCTTCGCTTTGAGCAAATGCTTTTTCTTTTTTTATCGATTTCATTTTGCCATTTGGGTAGTATTCCTTTATAGTACTAATGCTGAAGGTATCGTTGTAGCTCTGACCCCACTCAGGATAAAGATGTTCGAAAGTTGCGTGTTCTACTTTATTTCCCAATGAGTCATATTTCAGATACTCTAAGCCTACCCCGCCCGCATACATGTCTCCTTGTATATGGTAGCTTTTTAGTTGGCCGTTTGTATAGTAACTTTTGTATGCCTTTTGCGGATTTCCATAGCCTTCACCATCTAGCGGGATATCTTCCTCAATGAGTATACCATCGGCATTGTATGTTCTCCATACTCCGTGGTAAGTCTGATACGTCATCCCAGTAAGATAGCTATCTTTATCTGTATAAGTTACGTTTCCAATTCTTTTTTCCGACCCATCTTCAGCATAAATAATCAGCGAATCAGTCCTTACAAAGTCATAGTGTTCATCATGGGCAAAGGAAGTATCTTCTTTTTGAGTATAAGCTACAGCCTGCAACTTTCCTGATTTAAAGAAAGATTTATAACGCAATACACCATACATAGTTGAATCAGCATGGTATACAATCATTTCCTGTTCGCCCGTAGGATAAAATTTTTTGATGATGGGGCTATCTGTGATTATATCCGTTTTATATATTATCTTTTCAAGAACACTATCTTTCTTTTGGTAATAATAAACGGAATCGTTGCCAAAGTGGACTTCTTTATAATGTTTAGAGTATGTCACCAGAGGACTGAATGATTTATCTTTCTCCTGACTGTTACCATCGATACAGGATATTAGAACCAACAATAAAAGCAGGCTATAAAACAATCTAAATTTCATATCATTATGGTGTGTTAAGGGTGGACTTATTTTACCTACCTCGTTACCTCATCAATCAGATAAAATATCGACTTAAAGTTGATATCGCTATATTCGCTCATCCCGATTTCACAGGTGCGGCTGGTAGAATATCCGTCTTTGCAGTCGGACGGTATCTGTTCGTTCAGGTGCCTTTGCCCGTGTTCGTTCAGTTCGGGATAGGTGAAGCCCCTGTCTCCCGCAAAGCCGCAACAGTTGCTTTCTACAAAGGCGACCTCCTTTGAGCACATTTTAGCCAGTTGCAACAGTTTTTGCTCCATACCTATTTTCTTTACCGAGCATACGGGGAATACCGTTACTATGTCGCGTGGATGTTTTACCTGTAGTTTTGGCATCACAAAGTCGAGCATAAACTCTATCGGGTCATATATCTTCAGGTCTTTATTCTGGTAAGCCTCATGGAAAGTATAGAAGCAAGGACTCATATCGAACAGCACCGGATACCTGCCGTTGTCAGATGCTTTCAGCAGCGCATCTTCCAGTTCTTTCGACTTGCGTGCGCCCTCTTCTTTCAGCCCCTTGCTGCTGAACGCCATGCCGCAGCACAGGCTGTTGATGCCTTCGGGGTAGATGATGGTAAAGCCGGCGCGTTGCAGCAGTTCCTGTGTTTTGCGGGTCAGTTCTACGTCGTCTTTGTCGTAGCCCTTCGATTTTCCCATCGAACGGTTGATACAGGACGGAAAGTAAACCACCTTATCCGGCTGCCCTTCGTTCACTATCGAATCTTTTATCTTACGGCCACCCTGTGGCATATCCTTGTTCCATTTCGGGATGGCTTTGAACGATACGGTACGCATAGCCGAGGCAATACCGCCCATCAGGGTGTCGCCCAGTATGGAGTGGAAGAAATGTACGAAATTAAGCCCTCCCCTCAATACGGAGGTCGTCCCCGCCATGCGGTTGCCTATATAAGAAGCCACACTTTTGGCTGTATCGGAGGATTCCTGATGGCGCACATGTTTGATAAACTTGCCTGTGTCTATCTTTACCGGACATACCAATCCGCACAACCCGTCCGTGGCGCAGGTTTCGTCCGAATAATATTTGGCATCGTGCAGCATCTGTTTCAGCCGTGCCGGGTCTTCACCCATAGCCTTCAGGCGGGCTATCTCGCGGGCGATAACGATGCGTTGGCGCGGCGACAGTGTAAGCCCCTCCGCTACACAGTTCGGCTCGCAGAAGCCACATTCCATGCACTTGTCTATTATCTCATCGGCGGCAGGCAACGGTTTCAGGTTTTCGAGATGTATCTTCGGGTTTTCATTGATGATTACACCTGGATTGATAAGCTTATGCGGGTCGAATATATCCTTTATCCTGAGCATGATTTTATAAGCCGCTTCTCCCCATTCCTTTTCTACAAACGGAGCCATATTGCGTCCTGTACCATGTTCCGCTTTCAGCGAGCCGTCAAACTTGTTGACAACAATATCCGCCAGTTCGTCCATCATATCGGCGTATCGTTGCACTTCGCTCGGGCTGTTAAAGTCCTGAGAGAATACCAGATGGAAGTTTCCGTCCAGTGCGTGTCCATACAGTACGGCATCGGTATATCCCGAGCGTCTGAACAGGTCTTTCAGCGCAACACAGGCTTCGCCTATCCGCTGTATAGGAAAAGCCACGTCTTCTATCAGGCAGGTAGTACCTGTCTTGCGCAGCCCGCCTATGGAGGACAGCAAGCCTTTGCGGGCTTTCCAGTTGAAATTGTATTCTTTCGGGTCGGAGGTAAACTTATAAGGTTGCATGGTTGGGATAGACTCCACAGCTTTTCGGATAGCGGCTTCTTTCTCGTCCATTATCTGCTGGTTGTCAGCCTGTATCTCAACAAGCAACAGGCAGGCCGTTTCGGGCAATGTACGGAAATAGGCGGGTGCTTCGGGGTCGTCCTCTATAGAACGTATCGAATCCCTGTCGAGCAATTCCACAGCCGATACAGGCGTCTGTTTCAGCAAGGGAACTACATCGCAGGCTTTTTCTATGGTGTCGTATATCATCAGGGTACAGGCCTTGTACTTTTCGTCGACTACCGTATAGTAGGTAATATCGGAGGTAAAGGCAAGCGTGCCTTCCGAACCTATCATCAGGTGCTTGATAATGTCGAAGGGGTCTTCATAGTCTACCAGCGCGTTGATGCTGTATCCTGTGGTATTCTTTATTTTATATTTCTGTTTGATACGTTCCGTAAGGGTTGCATCGGCTTTTATATCGTCACGCAGTTTTTCTATCCCTTGGATGATTTCGGGGTGCTTTGCCGTAAAGTCCTTTTTGCTCTTTTCATCTGCGGTATCGAGGATGGTGCCGTCATAGAGCACTATGCGTATATCGGCTATTGTCTTATACGAGTTCTGGTCGGTACCGCAACACATGCCGCTGGCATTGTTGGCGGCGATACCGCCTATCATTGCCGCGTTGATAGACGCGGGGTCGGGTCCTATTTTACGTCCGAAGGGTTGCAGGTAGATATTTGCCCGTGCTCCGGTAATTCCCGGTTGCAGCTTCACTTTCAGGGCGGTATCATCCAGTATGGTATATTTGCGCCATTCGTGTGTCGCTACCATCAGTACAGAGTCTGTTATTGCCTGCCCCGAAAGGCTTGTGCCTGCCGCGCGGTATGTTACGGGAATGTTCAGCCTGCCCGTTTGGCGTATCACTTCCACAGCTTCTTCTTCGGTATGTACCTGCACCACTATTTTCGGTATCAGCCGGTAAAAACTGGCGTCGGTACCGTAAGCAAGAAGTTGCAGCGGGTTTGTAATAATCCGTTTCGACGGTATGGTCTTTGACAATATTTCTTTTAATCGCTGATAATTAGCAGGTAACATAATACTTTGCTTTTTAATGATCTGTATAGGTAAAACGGCTTTTGTAAAACCAACGTTTTAAGTAGCGAGAGCAGAACTAAATTGGAAATTCATGTTATGCCGAGTCTCGCAAAACGACTAATAATATTGAACGTTTTCGTTAAGCAATGAGGTCA
Source organism: Dysgonomonas sp. 521 (assembly GCF_010501055.1). Lineage (GTDB taxonomy): Bacteria > Bacteroidota > Bacteroidia > Bacteroidales > Dysgonomonadaceae > Dysgonomonas. The sequence continues at coordinate 29,501 of NZ_QVMO01000017.1, read as the reverse complement.
GAATCAAGTTTACTCGAACTATGCCATTGCAAGAAAACGACTAATAAAATCGAATGCAAGTTATAAAATAAAGTAGAAAGTAGAAAGCAAAAAGCTGAAAGATAGCAGGTGGAAGAAAGGCAAATTACAATATTGACGAAAGGTGTATTTTATATTTTCAGAATTATCTATTATAAAGAAGTCTTTGAAATAATTGCATAAGCAAATTACGGCTACAAAAGGTAACAATAAAAAACACTGAAAATAGTCACCTTTGTCACTTTTTATGTATAAGTAATTGATAGGTAGTGTACTGTGTTTTTTTGTAGGTGTCACTTTTTCGGTTCTTATAAATACACAGGCTGACAAACTGTTTTAAAAAGAAAAATTAGAATTATCTTTGCTCACATTTCAGATCAATTAAAAAACCAATATGGCAAGAAAGAAAAAGGAACTTCCGTTAATAGAGAATGTAGAGATTGTAGATGTAGCGGCAGAGGGTAAAGCCATCGCTAAGGTAAACGATATGGTGGTATTTATACCATACGTGGTTCCGGGCGATGTAGTCGATTTGCAGTTAACCCGTAAAAAGAATAATTATGCGGAGGGCAAACCTGTACGCTTTATTTCTTATTCGCCCAATCGTACGGAAGCTTTTTGCGAACACTTTGGCATATGTGGAGGCTGTAAGTGGCAGATACTGCCTTATGCGGAGCAGTTGAAATATAAGCAAAAGCAGGTTATGGATAATCTCGTTCGCATAGGAAAAGTTGATTTGCCGGATATTCAGCCTATATTAGGTTCTGAAAAGACACAGTTTTATCGGAATAAGCTGGAATATACTTTCTCTAATAAGAAATGGCTGACACTAGAGCAAATACAGTCGGGAGTAAGTTTCGATAGCATGAATATGAATGCCGTAGGGTTTCATATTCCGGGTATGTTCGATAAAGTACTGGATATAAATAAGTGCTGGTTGCAGGATGATATTTCGAACCGGATACGCAATTTCGTGCGGCAATATTGTTACGATAAAGACTATACTTTCTTCGACCTGAGAAACAGGGGAGGGCTGATGCGCAATATGATAGTGCGTACGTCCACCACCGGAGAACTGATGCTGATAGCCGTATTTTATGACGATGAGAAAGAGCAACGTGAAGACTTGCTGGCTGCCATCGCCGATGAGTTTCCTCAGATAACATCGTTGTTGTATATCATAAATCAGAAAGCGAATGATACCATTACCGATCAGGAAGTATTGGTGTGGAAGGGCAATGATTTCATCTATGAAGAAATGGAGGGACTGAAGTTTAAGATCGGGCCTAAGTCTTTCTATCAGACGAATAGTGAGCAGGCATACAACCTGTATAAGATAGCCCGTGATTTTGCCGGACTCACAGGTAATGAGCATGTATATGACCTCTATACTGGAACGGGCACGATAGCCAACTTTGTAGCAGGTAAGGCAAAAAAGGTTATCGGGATAGAGTATGTTGAGGATGCTATTCTGGACGCAAGGGTCAATTCGCAGATTAACGGGATAGGCAATACCTTGTTCTTTGCCGGCGATATGAAGGATATACTTACACAGGACTTTATCAACGAACATGGCCGCCCCGATGTGATTATTACCGACCCGCCCCGCGCAGGTATGCACGACGATGTGATAAAGACTATACTTTTTGCCGAACCCGACCGTATCGTATATGTAAGTTGCAATCCGGCTACTCAGGCACGCGACCTGTCATTGCTCGACGAAAAATATAAGGTGGAGAAAGTTCAGCCTGTGGATATGTTCCCGCATACGCACCATGTAGAGAATGTGGTTCTGCTGGTGAAGAAGTAATAATAGAAAAAGGGCGATTACATCGTAATTGCCCTTCTATGAAATGTGTTATTTAGAATCGTTCTAACTTTTCTTTTTGAATAAGGATACTATCCATAACAGGACTACGGCGCCTACTACAGCAGTAACCAAACTTCCGATAATACTGCTTGTAGCTATACCCAACAGTCCGAATATCCATCCTCCGAGTACACCGCCTACTATGCCGACAACAAGGTTAATGATTAGTCCGAACCCGCTCCCTTTCATTATCTTTCCGGCAATGAACCCTGCTGCTATACCAATGATGATCCACCAAATAAATCCCATAATTATTTATATTTTAATGTTAATAATCTGCATCTAATTTAGGTATAACATTTTAGATAGGGGTATAGTTTATCGATTATTCTTATTTCTTTATATAATCTTGCAGCGCTTTTACATATTTATCAAAGGCTTCAATCCCTGTTTTAGTTATTTTGCAGACAGTACGCGGCTTCTTCCCGTCAATGAATTTCCGGACGTTAATATAGCCTGCTTCACTAAGTTTCTCTATCTGTACGCTCAGGTTTCCCGCAGTAGCGCCCGTCTTCTCTCTGATAAAGACAAAGTCCGCCTCTTCTACCGATAGCAGGAGGGAAACAACAGCCAGCCGGAGTTGCGAGTGTAAAAGAGGGTCGAGTTCCTTAAACATTTTGGATAGCTTTACGGTTTGCAATATGCCCCGGTACACATAACCCCATAATAGCGCATATCCCTAAGATAATGAACTGGATGTCTCCTCTGCCAAAAAGATAGCAGACAGTACAAAGTAATGCGCCACACCAGAACATGCAGGCTCCATAAAGATAAGGTTTGAAGCGGCACGCAATAGATGTGATAAACTGTGCAGCTCCCATCATAATGAGGATGACAGGTGTAATAAGAATGCAGAGGTGGCTGGATTTGAAAGCGTATGCCGTACCATAAATAGATAGCAGGAGGATACCTACGGATATGGCGAAAGCAACCCATATATAGCCTATAATCTTATCTATATGTGTCTTTACGATCGCGCTCTTACGCTGCCTTTTGCTTATTATAGACGATATGATTGTCATCGGTATCATTGTGAGCCATATCCAGTATGACAGGTTCGGATTCCCCAAGGTATGGAGAAGTATGAAATTGGCAAAGGCTGTTGCGGCTACTATATATCCACAGAATATAGAGGAATAGGTATTTCCTTCCTGAAAGTTATCTCTTGCCTGAGAGATCATCTCATTGATGAGTTTGAGGCTATCTTGTTCGCTAAAAGTTTTTTCCATGATAATGCTGTTTTTGAATTTGGATCGAACCGGCCACTTCGTTTTCTAAAGAGGCCGGACAAAAGTAATAAAATGATGTTATTTAATTGCAGAAATTAGTTTGATAGATATGCATGTATTTCCTTTTACATCGAACTTGCATTCTTCAAAAGCCGGAGAACCTTGTGATAGTGCGGGATCAACATTATTACTGAATCCGTATTTTTCTGTAGGTATGCCATATTTTCCCAGATCAAGTTTTTCGTTGTTGTTTTTGTCGTGGAACATGGCGATCGCATATTCTCCTTCCTCCAGATTCTCAAATGTAACAGCCGCTGTTTGTCCTGTCACATCTATAATTTTGCCGGAAATAGCCTTGTCGCTTAGAAAAGGGACATTGGGATTGTATACGGCGATGTATAATTTTCCTGACTGATCTTCAATGTTTGTTATATTCAGCGTTATGCTGTTTTGAGCATTGGTTGCTGTTAATACGCTTAATAATAGAATGATAGATAGTGAAATACTTTTCATAATTGTAAGGTTTTAGTTTGTTTATAATTAATTACCTATGCAAATATAAAGTAGTTTATAATATAAACCAAATTATTTTATAAATAATTTGAAATATAAATTTATATAGTTGTGTAATTCATTGAGAATATGTATATTTATAAATGAAATAACTAAATACTCGATGTTATGGATAATCTGGTAACACTTATAAGCGCTGACTTTGAGGCTAACTTAGCTGTAGCAAAGTCATTTTTGATAGATAATGGTATTCATTGTGTAATAAATGGCGAATACCTTAGTGTTGGTTTGGCCGGACAAGGAGCAACACGGTTGCAGGTCATGGCAGAGGACTACAGGCGTGCAGCGGAACTCCTCATAGAAGGAGGCTTCGCCAAACGGGAAGACTTTGATTTCGAAAAATATTAACTGTATAAGACAGAAAGAGTTGGTCCCGTAATCAACTCTTTTTTATTGTCATGCCTTTATATTCAGGGTCATAGTTCTGTATCCACCATCTATACATCAGGGTTGCCGTAATACAATAGATACCGGCCTGTATCCATAAGGCAATATATTCGAACCAAACATCAGGGAGGCTGGCTCCCATTGTATTTATCTTTATAAACCCATGAATGCCCGGAGTAGATGGGATAATATACGCGATAGCCTTTATAGGGGCAGGTATAGCTGTCCACGGCCACGATATCCCCGATATGAAAATGAACAGGACACTGGTAAATACGAACAACATCATACCAAACTCGCGTTGCGAACAGAAATAGGAGAGTGTCATCCCAAAGAAAGTAGCAGCTAACAGGAATGGCATCAGGAATGCGGCAATGGTAAAAGGATCCCCTATTTGCGGGAACTTAAAGATATATGGGATAACACGCAATACCCATACGGAAATAACCATATACAAAGAAGCATAGCAGAAAGCTTTGCCTATAGTCAGTTTCAGCGCACCCACGTTTTTGCCCTCCGCCGTATGGGATGCTATGGTAAAGCGCTTCTTATCGTTATGCGTACCTACAATGGTGGCAATGCCGAGGAATAGTGTTTGCTGGATAATCAATATAAGGATAGCCGGAACGAGGAAACTCGCAAATCCGTTCTGAGGATTATAGAGGGGTACCCATTCACTTTCTACAGTCTGTCTCGTTGTAGCGTCTTCTTCCTTGCTGGCTCCTCCGGTTTCGAGTACACGGATGTCGGCTCCCATATCCAGCGATACTTCTGTGGCGCTAAGCAGCATAGCCTTGTAGAATAGCAGGCTGCTCATATCCGCATACACACTTACCTGTGTCTGCTGCTGTGTATTTATTTTCTTGCTGAAATCTCTGGGAATGTACATGATGCCGTAAGCTTCTTTCCGGCGCACTGCTTCACGCGCTTCTTCCATATTGGTTGCATAACCTATAATTTTTACATCGGCAGTAGCGTCTACCTTCCTCTTGAATTCGCGGGAAAGTGCGGAGCCAGACTCATCTACTATAACAACCTTTACCTCGTGGACAGTCTCATTGTTGTATATAAAACTGTACAGAACAGGATATGCCAGAGGTACAATGAAGAACAGCAGGATTACCGCTTCATCTTTGAATACAACTTTAAGTTCGTTTATCCAAACGTAATATATGTCGAGTAATAATTTCTTCATAATCTTCAGTTGACGAGTTAATGGACTGGCAATATACAAGTTAATGAGTAGTATCTCGTGTCTTGTTTACTTGTATCTGCCGTAAGGCTCATAACTCATATGCATTATCATTCAATACTCGTTTTATAACACCCCAGAAAAAGATAGACAGCAAAACAAAGGCCAGTAATGCCGCATATTGGTACATAGAGTATCCTATCGGAATACCGTTCAGTGCCTGATCTATATAAATAAGGAAAAAGTGTCTTAACGGGAAGAAGTTACTCAATGCGCTCAGGCTGCCATCCATGGCTAATGTAGAGAACGAGAAGCCGGTAATGGAAAACGAAACCATCCCTATCAGGCTGGCAATACTTAAGGCGAGCCTGTAGTTGCGGAATACGCCAAACAGGATGACGCCTCCGCCCTGCGCGGCCAGAATCAGGCACAGGTAATTGAGAAACATCGGCCAGAAACCATTATGCAGCGGAAATCTATTATAGTAGTACAGGATGACCATGTAAAACAGCGCTATGCCTATATATATAATTGTATATGGCAGTAGTTTCCCCACTATTACTTTTGTGATGGAATTGTTGCCCATAGCCAGTAATTTCCGCCCGTTCCCTGCTTTTATCTCAGAGCCAAATGCCGATACGGTAAACATTAATATAATGAGTTGCAATATTCCGGGTAAGAGTACATTGTTCAGGTACACGGAATAATTCAGCCACGGGTTACCTATGGGGTGCGCGTCTATTGTTATCGGTTGCAGTATTGGCATTATCTGATTCACCGTGTATCCTTTCGCTTCGGCAGTCTGCAAGCCTACTGCCGCCGATGCCAGGGTAGATATTGTCTTTAAGTCCTGAAAGAGAAGCGACCCCGAAATAAGGAACGCGTTATTGGTATAATAAACCAGTTTCGGACGGTTTCCGGATATGGCATCCTTCGTGAAATCTTTTGGTATGGTTAATACAGCATATATTTCCATCCGTTCCATTTGGTGCCTTGCCTCATTGAAGGACAGGCTTTTATATTTTATGTCTGTTTTTTCAAAGGCATCCAGTTGGCGAACCAGGGCGCGTGTAGTCGTCGTATTATCCAAGTCGACCACTGCTATAGGGATGCGGGACGGCAATCCCGAATTCATCATCCACATCAGGAAAAGCATGGTCAGCAGAGGCGCGACAAAGATCCCCCAAATACATATTTTGGAGGTGGCGATACGCATCCATTCCCTTTTAAAGATTTCGATCATATATTGTTACAAGGATAATTAGCAAATGATATCATTGCTTTGCACCATTGGTACATTGGCATATTTGCTAATCGGTACATAAATTATTCCTTTATTATCAGCGACATTCCAGGTAGTACATCTATCGATTTATCATTAAACCGGGCTTTTACCTCGAATGTTTTCCTATCATATTGTCCGGTAACTTTTGTTGCCTTCCAGGCCGCGTAAGAACCTAAATCCTTTACATAATACACGGTCATTTCCACTTCCTGATCTAAAGCCGGGACATAAGCCTTAAATGTATTGCCAATATCCTTATAGTCTTTGAGGCGGTCTTCCCTGATGTTGAACGAGCCCCATTTGTCATCGAGTTTCGCTACATTCATTATCGGTGCGCCTGTACCTACAAGCTCCCCTTCGTTCGGGAATTTTTCTGTAATTTTACCATCGATAGGCGAAATCAGGTAGCTTTCGTTAATGTAGGACGATACTTCTGCAACAGCGCCTCTGGCTCTTTCCAGCATGGCGAAAGCGGCTTCTTTGTCCTCTCTTTCGGCACCGTTCACAGCCATATCATACTGCGATTTGGCTGCCTTCTCTGTAGCTACAGCAGCATTGTACTGGGCTTCGGCTTCGTCACGCTTCTGTGCTGTTACCACTCCTTTGTCAAACAGGTTTTGCACGCGGTTATATGACTTCTGGGCTATATCTGTACCTACTTTTGCCTTTTGCCACATTTCAAAAGCGCCTTGAATTTGTTCTGCCCGTGCGCCTTTTATTGCTTTCTGGTTTTGGGCGGCGGCGCCTTGCTCGGCGGCATTTGCTTGTGCGAGTTTAGCGTCTATATCGGGTATGCTTAGTATAGCAAGCGTATCTCCTTTTTTTACATAGCTACCTTCGTCTACAAGGTATCTGGCTATACGCCCCGGTACTTTGCTGGATATGCGCACTTCGGTTACGTCCGCTTCCCCCTGTATTATATTGTCTTCTTGATTGAGAAAGAAGAATCCGTATAATCCCACAGCTATGATAATAGCGGCGAATATTAATATTGGAATAAGTTTGGAGCCTGATTTTCTGTTTGTTGTATCCATGATTATATCAGTTGGCCCCTCCAACCTCCCCAAGGGGAGGCTTTTGATGAGGGTATTTATTATTATATATGTCTATTAAAATTCCCCCTTCTGGGGGATAGGGGGCTAAATTTTACGTCCCAACGCCTTGTTCAAATATATTCTGCATAGGATAATATCTATCTGGGCATCGATCAACTCAGCGTGAGCCGACAGCCATGCTGTGTGCGCGGCTATCACATCGGAGGACGGAATAACGCCTTCTTCGAAGCCCACATTCGCATACCGGAGGTTCTCATCAGCCTTTTCTGTATTCTTTTTGGCGGCTATAAGTTTCTTGTTCGCTTCGGTTAGTTTATAGGCGGACTGGTTGATCTGTAATTTGATTTTCTCTTTGGCATCTTCCATCTCAAATTGCTTGATGCGTGTTTCGGCTTTGGCTGCGTTCAGTTTCGCTGAATTTGAAGCGAAGTTTAACGGGATTTTCATCACTACGCCCACATTCCACATGCCTGCAAATTTCTTCTCCATTCCGTCAAACAGGTTGGGATTAGTCCAGATGTAGTTTGCTGTCAGGGCTACATTCGGCATGAATTCGGCCAAGGCTATTTTCTCTTTCTTACCGTATATCTTAGTTGCGAGGTCGAGGCTTCTTATTTCAGTCCTGTTCGCTATCGCTTCATCTACATTGGGTATAATATCCGCATCTTCGCTGGTTGGTATGCTTGTGATGTTTTCATCCTGCAATGTGATTTTATCACTTATATCGAGCCCACAGATTTGCGACAGGAGCATTTTGGCGAGGCTTAGGCCGTTTTCAGCTTTCGTCAGTGTCATTTCTGCTTCGTTCAGCTTTACATTTACCGAAAGCCTGTCTGCTTTTGTGGCCACGCCTTCTTCTTCCATAGCGGATATGTCGGAATCCATTTTTTGCATCAGGCCGACATACGCTTCAGCCAGTTTCTTTTTGTTCGCTACAGATACCACCTGCCAGTATGCGTTGTCCGTTTCCACTATCACATCTGTCATTTGTGTCTCTTTCATTGTCTTGGCCAGCTCTTGGGCATAAGACCTTAAGTCGTTGTACGCTACTATTTTCCCTCCCATGAAGACAGGTTGCGTAAGCGTGAATCCTCCCGCCCATATATTCTTGATATCTACTTTTCCCAGATCATGGATACTGTTGCGTACACTTTCATCGATGGGGATCGTGTTTCCTATCCCCGGCACTTCTATGGGAAGCGTAATGGATGTAGGTATTACGCCGGAGGATATCAGATAGAGGTTTTTCTGATTATGCAGGTATCCGCCTGCGAAGGATATATCCGGAAAAAACTTTGTGAGGGCGTCTTTCTTTTCGTAATAGGCAATTCTCTCCTGTTCAGTTGCTATCTTGAGAGCCTTGTTGTTCTCTATGGCCAGCCGCCTGCATTGCTCCAGTGTTAGGGGTTGCTGGGCTGTTATAGATGAGGTAAATGTGATAATAAAGAAAAGGAGTGTCCCGAAACCTTTTTGATTCATATTATAACAAATAATTTAATTGTTTATGCAACTATAATGCAAAAGTAAATAGTCTTTTTTATATTTACACAATGCATAGTGAAGTTTCATCTACAATTTAACATTTTATAAAAAAAAAGGTTCACTATTTAGTGAACCCTTTTCGCTATAATATCAATTGATATTGTATTTACTTGTTATCTCCTGAAAGTTTTTCTTTCAGTGCGGCCAGTTCTTCAATATCACCCAGTGTAGTTTTTTCTACGTTAGACGATTGAATAGGTGCATCTGATTGTTCTTTCTTAGCAGATCTTTTTGCTTTCTTCTCAGCTGCGGCTTCTTTCGCTTCAGGTCTTTCATCTTCGAAAGTGCGGCTGTGAGAAACGATGATTCTCTTAGAATCTTTGTTGAACTCGATTACTTTAAAGTCAAGTTTTTCGTCAACTTTAGCAGGAGAACCGTCTTCTTTTACCAGATGTTTCGGAGTAGCGAAACCTTCAACACCGTAAGGAAGAGAGATTACAGCGCCTTTGTCTACCATTTCAACAACTGTTCCTTCGTGGATAGAACCTACTGTAAAGATAGTTTCGAATACATCCCAAGGATTTTCTTCAAGTTGTTTGTGGCCTAAGCTTAAGCGGCGGTTTTCTTTATCTATTTCGAGTACCTGTACTTCGATATCAGCACCTATAGAAGTCACTTCGCTAGGGTGTTTGATTTTCTTAGTCCAAGAAAGGTCTGAAATGTGGATCAATCCGTCTACGCCTTCTTCTATTTCAGCGAATACACCGAAGTTAGTGAAGTTGCGTACTTTAGCGGTATGCTTGCTGCCGATAGGATATTTTTCTTCGATATTTTCCCATGGATCCGGTTTCAGTTGTTTGATACCAAGAGACATTTTGCGCTCGTCACGGTCGAGTGTAAGTACTACAGCTTCTACCTCGTCGCCTACTTTCATGAAGTCTTGCGCGCTGCGCAGGTGCTGCGCCCAGCTCATTTCCGAAACGTGGATCAATCCTTCTACGCCCGGAGCGATTTCGATAAACGCGCCGTAGTCAGCCATAACTACAACTTTACCTTTCACTTTATCACCAACTTTAAGGTCAGCGCTAAGAGCATCCCAAGGATGAGGAGTAAGCTGTTTCAAGCCGAGAGCGATACGTTTTTTGTCATCATCGAAGTCAAGGATAACAACGTTGATTTTCTCGTCCAGTTTAACCACTTCTTCAGGATGTTGTACACGTCCCCAAGAAAGGTCTGTGATGTGGATAAGTCCGTCTACGCCGCCAAGGTCGATAAACACACCGTAAGAAGTGATGTTTTTAACTGTACCTTCAAGTACCTGGCCTTTTTCAAGTTTCGAGATGATATCTTTTTTCTGTTGTTCAAGTTCAGCTTCGATAAGCGCTTTGTGAGATACAACAACGTTTTTAAATTCGTGGTTGATTTTCACTACCTTGAATTCCATAGTTTTACCTACAAATACATCGTAGTCGCGGATTGGTTTCACGTCGATCTGTGATCCCGGCAAGAATGCTTCGATACCGAATACGTCAACGATCATACCACCCTTCGTACGGCATTTAATGTAACCCTTGATAATTTCATCTTTTTCAAGTGCTTCGTTCACACGATCCCAAGAGCGTGTAGCGCGAGCTTTCTTGTGAGAAAGGATCAATTGTCCTTTTTTGTCTTCCTGGCTTTCGATGTAAACTTCTACTTCGTCGCCGATTTTCAGATCAGGGTTGTAACGGAATTCATTCATTGATACAATACCGTCTGATTTGTAACCGATATTAACTACGACTTCGCGCTTGTTCATAGCAGTTACTTTACCCATTACCACTTCTTTGTCGTTTACTTTGTTCAACGATTGGTCATAGGTTTCTACAAGTTCTTCTTTGCTCTTGCCTGTGTAAGAGTCTCCTTTTTCGTACGCGTCCCAGTCGAAATCTGCAACCGGTTGTACATTTTTTAAGTTATCAATCATTTAAAAATGATCTGGCACCAGTCCTGATCAGTATCATTAAATAGTTAAACATTCTTTGCTTAAAAAGCGGTGCAAAGATATTGTTTTTCAATATATAAAGCAATGTTTTTAACTGAAAAATGAAAAGTATTTAGCCTGAGGTAACGTTTATACATATTATTCATGCGAATCAGGGGTTGCTTAGGGTTGCAGTATACTATTATAAATCAATCTTCTGTTTTGCAGTCAGGGTTCTAAGTCCACGAAGTGGGCTAATATGGATAACTACGGGTAAAACCCGTGGTTATCCACTTTCAGTCCCTTCGGGACAATAAGTTACTGTGCTTTTTAACCCTTGATTCGCATTATTAACGAAAAGTATTGATTTAATATTTAACCTGTCATTTTGTCACTACTATACCTTTGGCAAGTAATTTGAATTATTAAAAACAAACAGAAATACAAACATAGGAACTTAATAAATAAAAAAGCAAAAACGTTAAATATATGAATCTCAATGATTATACAATAAAATCCCGTGAAGCCTTACAAAAGGCTATCGAGATAACAAAAGAAAAAGGACAACAGGCTATTGAACCTGCCCATATCCTCCTCGGAGTGATAATGACAGGAGAAAGTGTAGTGAATTTTCTTTTCCAAAAGTTAGGGGCTAATCCCGGACATCTGACTTCAATCCTCAGCAAGGATATCGATTCTTATCCGAAAGTATCGGGTGGGGGCGAAGCCTATCTGAGCAGGGAGAGTAACGCTGCTCTGGAGAAGGCGATGGATTATGCCAAAAAGATGGGCGACCAGTTTATCTCCATCGAGCATCTGTTGTTAGGTTTACTGTCCGGAAACAGTTCGGCCGCACGTATGCTGAAAGATGCCGGTATTTCCGAAAAGGAGCTGCAACAGGCTATCAATGAACTCCGCAAAGGGAGCAATGTGACCAGCGAGGCAGCAGAAGATACATACCAATCGTTAGAAAAATATGCTATCAACCTGACGCAAAGGGCAAAAGACGGTAAACTCGATCCTGTTATCGGCCGTGATGAAGAAATACGCCGTGTACTACAGATACTTAGCCGCCGTACGAAGAATAACCCGATACTTATAGGAGAGCCGGGTACAGGTAAAACGGCGATTGCCGAGGGGCTTGCCCACCGTATCGTACGAGGAGACGTGCCCGAGAATCTGAAAAGTAAACAGATATACTCGCTTGATATGGGTGCCCTGATTGCCGGAGCAAAATACAAAGGTGAGTTTGAAGAACGCCTGAAATCGGTGGTTAATGAGGTAGTTAAAGCCGAAGGGGAGATAATCCTTTTCATAGATGAGATACATACCCTTGTAGGCGCGGGTAAAAGCGAGGGGGCTATGGATGCCGCCAATATCCTGAAGCCGGCGCTTGCCCGTGGCGAACTTCGTTCTATCGGGGCGACAACGTTGGATGAATATCAGAAATATTTTGAAAAAGATAAAGCGCTTGAACGCCGTTTCCAGGTGGTTATGGTGGACGAACCTACCGAACTGGATGCAATCTCCATCCTGCGCGGACTGAAAGAAAAGTATGAGAACCATCATAAGGTACGTATCAAAGATGAGGCCATTATTGCGGCGGTACAGTTATCGAGCCGCTACATAACAGACCGATTTTTGCCGGATAAGGCTATCGACCTGATGGACGAGGCGGCAGCCAAACTTCGTATGGAAGTAGACTCCGTGCCCGAAGAACTGGATGAAAAGAGCCGCCGTATCAAGCAACTGGAGATCGAACGTGAGGCTATCCGCCGCGAAAACGATACACTGAAAGAGGCGGAACTTACGAAGGAAATCAGTAAGCTGAAAGAAGAAGAGACCGGGCTCAAAGCTAAATGGCAGTCCGAACGTGAAGTCATTAATAAGATACAGCAGGATAAGGTTGATATAGAGAATGCCAAGTTCGAGGCGGATAAAGCGGAGCGCGAAGGCGACTATGGAAAGGTAGCCGAATTGCGTTATGGTAAGATAAAAGACCTGGAAACTGATATAGAACGCTTGCAGTCTCAGTTGCACGATATGCAGGGTAGTCAGGCGATGGTAAAGGAGGAAGTTGATTCTTACGATATTGCCGATGTCGTTTCCCGTTGGACAGGTATTCCGGTCAACAAGATGCTGCAAAGTGAAAAAGAGAAACTGCTGAATCTGGAAGACGAACTGCACAAGCGTGTTATTGGGCAGGATGAGGCTATTTCGGCTGTGTCGAACGCTATTCGCCGTAGCCGAGCAGGATTGCAAGACCCAAAACGTCCTATCGGTTCGTTTATCTTCTTAGGTACGACCGGTGTTGGGAAAACCGAATTGGGAAAGGCGCTGGCAGAGTTCCTGTTCGATGACGAGAATATGCTGACCCGTATAGATATGAGTGAATATCAGGAGAAATTCAGCGCTACACGCCTTATCGGGGCGCCTCCGGGATATGTGGGTTATGATGAAGGAGGGCAGTTGACTAATGCTATCCGCCGCAAACCGTATTCGGTTATCTTATTTGATGAGATAGAAAAGGCGCATCCCGATGTGTTCAATGTCTTGTTGCAGGTATTGGACGATGGGCGGTTGACTGATAATAAAGGGCGTGTGGTAAACTTCAAGAACACAATTATCATTATGACCTCTAATATGGGCTCGCCGCTTATCCGTGAAAATTTTGCGGGTATCACACCTAACAATCATGACGAAGTGGTTGAAAAGACCAAGAAAGAGGTTTTGGATATGCTGAAAGTAACTATCCGTCCCGAATTCCTGAACCGTATAGACGAGGTTATCATGTTTGAACCATTGAACCTGAAAGAGATCGAACAGGTTGTCCGTATTCAGCTCGGCAGTGTGATAAAGATGCTGAAAGGCAATGGAGTAAAACTCGAATTCACCGATGCCGCCATTGACTGGATTGCCCGGATGGGGTTTGATCCCGAGTTTGGTGCCCGCCCAGTAAAAAGGGTTATACAACGCATGGTCTTAGACCCTCTGTCAAGGCAATTGCTGGCAGGGACTATAGATAAATCTTCCCCGATTGTCATCGATATGAAGGATGGGGAATTAGACTTTAAGAATTAAGTTTAGAGCCTGTATAAATTTGGACGAATAAAATTTAAACAGGCTCTAAGTTGTTAAAATAATCGCCGTTTGGTATGGAAATAATTCAAAATAAAGGTCTTGATCTGTTAATGTTTAACGCCTTTCCTAAAGGGAATTTGTTCAATTTTTCCACAACGATACACGGAGGTGCCAGCACCGGGACGTATGCTTCTCTAAACCTTAGCCCTTATTCCGGGGATGATCCCGAAAGTGTGAATGAGAATCAGGAACATCTGGCAAATATAATTGGCATTTCTGTAGAAAATCTGTACTTACCCTATCAGACTCATAATGACCGGATTCAAATCATAGATGAAGCATTCCTGTACAAAAGCGATTTAGAAAAGGCAAGCCTGATGAATGGTGTCGATGCCCTGATTACAGACCGGAAAGATATTTGCATAGGAGTAACCACGGCCGACTGTGTACCCATATTGATATATGATACTAAACGGCATATCCTTGCGGCTGTACATGCCGGATGGAAGGGGACAGTGGCTAAAATCGTAAGAAAGACTATCCTGAAAATGATGGAGAGGTTCGACAGTAATCCCAAACATCTACTTGCCGGAATAGGCCCTTGCATCTCGCAGAAACACTTTGAGGTAGGGGAGGAAGTTGTAGAGGCTTTCATTCAGGCAGGTTTTTCAATCGGAGATATTGCTTACCGGAATCATGTAAGCGGGAAAATGCATATCAACCTTGAAGCCGCGAATGGACTTCTTTTAGCAGAAGCGGGAATCCCTATCGGTAATATCGAGAAAGCAGGTCTTTGTACATACTCTAATCCTGAGTTGTTATTTTCGGCGCGCCGGCAAACGATTCATTCCGGACGGATAGTAACAGGTGGGATATTATTGTAATTATTTTGTATTTTTGTTGGCTTGAATTATCTAAAACCGGATCAATAATGAATTCTATATTTTTCCCACCCGAGTGGTATCCGCAAAGTGCCGTACAACTAACATGGCCTCATCCCAAGACGGATTGGGGATACATGTTGGAAGAAGTGACGGCATGTTATGTAAATATAGCTACGGAAATACTGAAAAGGCAAAAGCTTATAGTCGTTTGCCATGATGCCGGATTGGTCAGATATGAATTGGGTAATAAAACAGATTTACTCCATAATCTTATATTGGTAGAACTACCAACTAATGATACGTGGGCACGCGACCACAGCGGTATATCTGTCTTTAACAAAGGGAAGAAGCAAGTCTATGATTTTACTTTCAATGGCTGGGGGCTCAAATTTGCCTCCAACTTTGATAACCGGATAACAAGAGGCTTGTTTAAGAATAATGTGTTTGGCCGCGATGTTGAGCTTATCAATAAAAAAGATTTCGCTTTAGAAGGCGGAGCATTGGAGTCGGACGGAAAAGGGACATTGTTGACAACTACTGAATGCCTGCTTTCTCCGAATAGAAATTCCTTTCTGCCGAAAGACGGGATAGAAGATTACCTGAAAAAAAGTTTCGGGCTGGACAGGGTACTTTGGCTAGACCACGGATATTTAGCCGGAGACGATACCGATAGCCATATAGATACACTTGCCCGCTACTGTGACGAGCATACGATAGCCTATGTAAAATGTGAAGATAAAGATGACGAGCATTACGAGGCATTATCGAAAATGGAAGAACAGCTGAAATCATTCACCGACTATCAGGGGAATCCATACCGGCTGATAACCTTGCCGATGGCAAAAGCCGTATATGATGAGGATAATGAAAGGCTTCCCGCTACTTATGCCAACTTTCTCATAATGAACGATGTCGTATTATTACCGTTTTATAATGATTTAGAAAAGGACAATCAGGCAAAGAAGCAGTTGCAGAAAGCGTTTCCTACACGGGAAATTATCGGGATCGACTGTTCCCCATTAATTCGTCAGCATGGCTCTTTACATTGTATAACAATGCAATATCCGGAAGGATTTATTTAATTATTCTATGAAAGATCAGAAAGCGCTACTATTAAGATGTATAAAGAATGATGTTCCGGCAATGGTGTTTTCCGGCAACGATATATTATTCTTACCTTTACTCAGGCAGTATTATCTGGATGCCGAAAAAGGAGGCTGTACTCAGGAATTTCTGGATGATATAAAATTAAGGATCGAAGAGTTTGAGAAGCATGTAGAAATGTCTCCGGATTCGATTAAATTACCGGATTAACGCCATCCCCTCTTCCTCCAAAGGGGGAAATAAGACCTGCAAGAGGGGTGGGGCTAACTTATAATAGATTATGAAAATAGGAATCATACAACAGGCAAATACACCTGATATACAAAAAAACATACAGGGGCTTAAAGGTAAAATAAGAAAGGCTGCGGAACAAGGCGCTCAACTTATCGTTCTGCAGGAATTGCATAATTCGCTTTATTTCTGTCAGGTAGAGGATACCGATATTTTCGATCTGGCCGAAACAATACCGGGACCGTCTACAGATGAATTCGGTACTTTGGCTAAAGAGTTGGGAGTGGTTGTCGTACTATCCCTCTTTGAACGCCGTGCTCCGGGATTGTATCACAACACAGCCGTAGTGATAGAAAAGGATGGTACTATCGCAGGTAAATACCGCAAGATGCACATACCGGACGATCCGGCCTATTACGAAAAATTCTACTTTACTCCCGGCGACTTAGGTTTTAAGCCCATTGAAACCTCTCTGGGTAAACTGGGTGTGCTGGTTTGCTGGGATCAATGGTATCCCGAAGCTGCCCGCCTGATGGCAATGGCAGGTGCCGATATGCTTATTTACCCTACAGCTATAGGATGGGAATCTACCGATACGGAGGAAGAGAAAGCCCGTCAGCTTGGCGCATGGGTTATCTCTCAACGTGGGCATGCCGTAGCAAACGGGCTACATGTAATTTCTGTAAACCGTACCGGATACGAGCCCGACCCATCGGGGCAGACAAACGGGATCACTTTCTGGGGAAACAGCTTTGTAGCAGGGCCACAGGGAGAGATACTACGGCAGGCATCCAACGACAAGGAAGAAGTACAGATAGTAGAAATAGACATGAAACGTTCGGAACAGGTACGCCGCTGGTGGCCATTTTTCCGCGACAGGCGTATCGATGCTTTCGGGGGTATAACGAAGCGGTTTATTGATTGAAGAAACACAAAACGATCGTATGCTAAAAACAGCGCTGGGGCTTTTATACCGGCTTGTAATGCAAAATCAGTCAAGGAGATGGGGACGAGAGACTGTTCCTGATATTTTAGATGTATTTTATCATTTTTGCTAGCCGAACCAACGGTCAGCGGAGCTAATTAGCGGGCTAAACCAAGAGTAAAAAGGGAATTGAAAATCGGCGGAGCCAAAAATACGCTAAAAAGAGCCTAAAAAAAATTGTAAGAACTATTGACCTGAACCTGTAATAAAAATTTTCGCTAAAATTGAAACAGGCTCTAAAAGGCTTGAGCCCTGAAAACAATATGGAACTTAACTATATACTGACAACAGAGGATTATCTGGAACTGCAACTGTATAATATGTCTCAGGATGAGAAATATAATAAGCGGCAAAAAATTGACCGTTTCCGTTTACCCGGATTATCCCTCCTCTTCGGTCTTATCCTTTTATTTGATGACTTGCACAGCATTCTGGCTTATGTCTTTATAGCTTCGGCCGTGTTGTTTTTCATTTTTTATCCGCAGTGGTCAGCTTGGTTCTACAAGCGGATGTGCAAGCGGCAGGTAAATGAGAATATGAAAGATTACTCACCCTATAATATAAAACTTTTATTGGGTAGCGATGTTATAGAAGTCGTCACACCCAGAGGCCATAGCTATTTTAATATACATGACATCAAGGATGTCACCGAGACAGGTAAATATTTTTTTATAATGATGAACCAGTTTGTTTGTATCGTTATTCCCAAAGAAAAAATTAAGGAAGTGGAAGAACTGGAGAAACAACTGGCAGTATATGAGGAAAACAACAATTTCCCGTTTATCCGGAATTTAAGCTGGCAATGGAAGTAATATTTTTTTAACTTATTTCATATTAGTCTGAATATTTAGTGCTAAAATGTAAAGTACAGTTTACATTTTTTGCTATATTTGCTCGATTTTTATAAAATCAGGATTTATCCTGACCTCGGTAAAGGGAATATAAACATATCATATATCATGGATTTAATTAAACAAATTGTAGAAAGGGCTAAAGCGAACAAACAGCGTATCGTGTTGCCTGAAGGAACAGAAGAACGGACAATAAAAGCGGCGGACGAGTTGCTTAATGACGGTGTTGCTGATATTATTCTTATCGGGAATGTGAAAGAGGTAAAAGACCTCGCGGCAAATCTCGGCCTGAAGAATATAGATAAAGCGACAATTCTCGACCCGCAGAATTATGAGAAGAAAGAAGTGTATACAAATCTTCTTTTCGAACTGAGGAAATCTAAAGGCTTAACAATAGAACAAGCCGCTAAGCTGGCAGAAGACCCATTGTACATAGCCTGTCTGATGATAAAGAACGGGGATGCTGACGGCGAAATAGCCGGAGCTAAAAATACAACAGGCGATGTGCTTCGCCCAGCATTGCAGATAATAAAGACAGCACCGGGGATCAGCGTGGTATCAGGTGCTTTTTTGATGTTTACCAGCCAGAAACAGTATGGTAAAGACGGATTGCTTGTCTTTGCCGATTGTGCCGTGACGCCGGATCCTACAGCATCCCAGCTAGCGGAGATCGCAGTGGCTACAGGGCGCACAGCAAAGGCGCTGGTAGGGGAAGAACCGCAAGTAGCCATCCTGAGTTTCTCCACAAAAGGTAGCGCGAAACATCCGATGGTAGATAAAGTAATAGAAGCTACACAACTGGCTCAGAAGATAGATCCTTCGATGAAAATTGACGGCGAATTACAGGCAGATGCGGCTCTCGTTTCGGCCGTAGGGAAACAAAAAGCGCCGGATAGCGATGTAGCCGGACACGCCAACGTGCTTGTATTCCCTTCGCTGGAAGTAGGGAATATAGCATACAAACTGGTGCAACGCCTGGGCGGAGCCGAAGCTGTAGGCCCAATTCTTCAGGGAATGGCTGCTCCGGTAAATGACCTGTCGCGCGGATGCTCGGTAAGCGATATATATAATATGGTCGCTATTGCGGCTAATCAGGCTATAGCAGCAAAAAAATAAAGATGTAAATTATGAATTATAAATTATGGATATGCCTGAGTGAAAACTCGTAATCTATAATTTACAATTCATAACTCCTAATTTAAAATAATTTATGGCAGAAATAATAGAACCTATCGAAGAGTATGGGTTAAGCACAAAACATAAAAAGAGGTCGCTCTTCTCTAAGATTGGAGTCGTGGGCTGCGGCCGCGATGGCAGGCATATTGTCAGTCTTATAGCATTGTCGGGTATGGAAGTAACATTTGTAGAAGTCTCCGACGAGAGGATACAGATAGCCTTCAGCGATATAGAAAACAGGCTGGATACCAAAATAGAGAACTGGGGGCTTACCCAGGGAGAAAAGCGTGCGACAATGGGACGCATCAAAGGTACGCTCAACTATCAGGATTTGAAAGATTGTGACTTCGTCATCGAATGTATCCGTTACGATGTAGACGGCGAACGAAGTACAGAACTGCGCAAAGAAGTCTTTCGCAATCTGGAACAAGTTCTGGCTCCCGATGCTATCATCGCTACCAACGCCACCACTGTTATCATCAGTGAATTGGCGGCAGACCTCAAATACAAAAGCCGTTGTATCAGCTTGCACTTCCCTGTGTCGCACACCGATGCGCGCCTGCTGGAAGTAGTAAGAGGCACGTTCACATCCGAAGAGGCTGTGCATAAGATGTACTACTTTGCGCACATGATAAAGCATACGGCAATACAAGTCCACGAAAGTAGCGGGCTGGTAAGTTTCCGTATGATGATAACCATGCTCAACGAAGCATGCCAGATATGGATGGAAAATGTAGCATCGATAGAAGATATAGATAAAGAATTTACCATTATTTTCGGGCAACGCTTCGGTATCTTCCAACTGGCGGATATTCTGGGTATCGAAAAGCTGGTAATGCTTATGGAAGATATGTTCCATGAATATGGAGATAAGAAGTACAAGGCTACACCGGTACTGTGGAGGCTGTTCAGGTCGAAGCAACTGGGTGTCTCTACAAAGCGGGGCTTCTATGTTTACGATGACGCAGGAAAAATTATTGGACCAAACGATTTAATTTAACGACATGAAGATATTAGTATTGAACTGTGGAAGTTCTTCTATAAAATATAAGCTTTTCGACATGGAAAGCAAAGCCGTAGTAGCACAGGGAGGGGTCGAAAAAATCGGATTGAAAGGTTCTTTTCTTAAGTTCCCGCTGGCAAACGGAGATAAAGTTGTTCTTGAAGGCGAAATCCTCGAACATCAGGCCGGTATAGAATACATATTAGGTGTATTGACGAGTAAGAAATACGGATGTATTGCTTCACTGGACGAAATAGACGCTGTAGGGCACCGTGTGGTACATGGAGGCGAAGAATTTAACAGCAGTGTGCGTATTACCCATGAGGTAATTAAGAAGATGGAAGAGTGTATAGAGCTTGCACCATTGCATAACCCGCCAAATCTGGCAGGTATCTACGCCGTAAAGGAGCTGATGGGCGATATTCCGCAGGTTGGCGTATTCGATACGGCGTTCCATCAGACCATGCCTCCAAAATCATATATGTATGGCTTGCCATACTCTCTCTACGAGAAATATGCGATTCGCCGTTACGGATTTCATGGGACGAGCCACAGGTATGTATCGCGCAAGGGATGTGATATATTGGGAGTACCTTTCGAAGAACAACGCATCATTACGGCTCATATAGGGAATGGCGGGTCGTTGGCTGCCATTGCCGGTGGTAAGTCTGTAGATACATCTATGGGGATGACCCCGGTAGAAGGCTTGCTGATGGGTACCCGTTCGGGAGACGTAGATGCCGGTATTGTTTCCTTTATCATGGAAAAGGAAAATATCGGTACACAGGCTATCTCTACTCTTGTGAATAAACATAGCGGGCTATTAGGAGTCTCGGGTGTATCGTCCGATATGCGCGAACTACGTGCCGCTATAGACGCAGGTAACGAGCGTGCCGCTCTGGCTTTTGATATGTTTGTACACCGTATTAAGAAGTACGTGGGAGCTTATGCAGCTGTGCTGGGAGGTGTAGACGTACTTATGTTTACCGGAGGAATTGGAGAGAACGCTTCGCCCGTTCGTGAGGAGGTCTGTAAAGGTCTGGAATATATGGGTATCGAACTTGATATAGATAAAAACAACGAAATTCATGGAGATGAGGCTGTTATCAGTACCCCTGATTCTAAAGTCACTGTGATGGTTGTTCCTACCGATGAAGAATATATGATAGCTTCGGATACAATGGAAATAGTGAATAGGTAGATTCTTTATTTGATATATAGTTCTTCAGGTAAAAACGGCACATCGATGTGCCGTTTTTTATTTCTTTATAATACACAAGGTTCTTTAACAATTTGGTTGGCAATTCGGAGGTCTCAGTTAAACAAATTTAAACGGTAAGAAATACACTCATTATTATTTGGAAGATAGCTTAGTAGGGCTTACATTTGTAATGTGTTTTTCATAGTATTAGATTTAAGGTTAACAATGAAGATTGGTTGTCGTGATGACAACCTTTTCTTTTTTATATACCTCCCATCGTTCAGAATGCCTTCGCACCCTTTTCGAAAACGTCATTCCTTCCCGCGATAAATTAAAATAAGCCCTTATTATATATGTTTTTTTGCTTGAAGTTTTTGTATCTTTACTAATACTTTTATGATTTATTAAAATGAGAATACAAACAGTTTCAGAAAAAGTATTTGAGGCTTTTAGTTGCAACCGATGGTTACTTGTGCATGAAAGCACAATGTCCTCACTAATTTCATATCTTGATTTAAAACTTATTGATGAGAAGCAATACTGGGGTAATAATACCCTTTTAGAGGAGAACACAAAAAAATTCAGTGCTGATAAATGGTATTTGCAGAATCTTGAAAAGTTTGTTATTTCTCCCGCAATAAATGAATGGCATATTGTAGATGCTATGTATCTTGATTTATTCTCTGATAAATTATGCAGAAAAATCTCGGATAAAAATATTGTATATGAATTTTACACCGATTTGTGGATGCCCATAATGTCTTATAGGATTTATAAAGAAAGTTTGTGTGTTCGTTCCTACGAATACTATATTGATTCTGACGGTAAGGATGAAGTCTCGGAATCGGGAGAGCCTTTCGATTTTGAAAAGATTGGTTTGCAAGAATTTACATCTGAATACGGATATGATTGTTTTTTTTATCCTTTAGCTGTTATGGATTTTCTGGGTATAAGATTGCAAGATATTGAAAACGCTTTTGGAAAAACATGTAGAACCTATGAATTACCGGAAGTTACTGTTGCAAAACTGATAAAACTTAATGAAGAAAAACTGAATACCTGAAAATAATCCTTGTTGATGCAAGTTTACAACTTGTACTTTTTAGTAACCAAGGGTCACTTTTTAAAAACTCATAAAATTAGCCCGATATTAATAACAGAATAAATGGACTTCAGAACAAGAATAGATATACCCAGATCCGGTTTAAGTATTTCGCATAAGAGCCATATTGTAATGATGGGCTCTTGTTTTATTGAGAATATAGGGAAACTCCTTATTGAGAATAAATTCGACGTAAACCTAAATCCATTTGGCATTCTTTACAATCCGCTTTCCATCAGCCAGGCTTTGAAGTTTATGATAGAACGGAAACGGTTTGACGAAACGGATATTTTCGAGCATCAAGGCCTTTATCATAGCTTCTGGCATCATGGCGCATTCTCCAATGTGGATAAAGTGACCTGCCTGTCTGCAATAAATGAAAGTATAGATAAGGCTGCCGACGACTTGCGCAACGCGGATGTTCTGTTTATAACATTCGGGACTGCTTATGTTTTCTATTCGAAAAAACAGGAAATAGTAGTAGGTAATTGCCATAAACTGCCCGCTTCCGATTTCGACCGTTACTGCCTTTCCGTAGAAGATATTGTAAACGAATGGGTGTCACTGATAAAAACTCTGAGGGAAATCAATCCCTTGCTGCAAATCATATTTACGGTAAGTCCAATCAGGCATCTAAAGGATGGCGCGCATGATAACCAGTTGAGTAAATCGGCCCTGTTGCTTGCTATTGATAAAATATGTGGGCAGGAGGATAGACTGCACTATTTTCCATCCTACGAAATCGTTCTGGACGAACTGAGGGATTACCGCTTCTACAACGAAGATATGATCCATCCCAATACGGTTGCAGTAAAATATATATGGGAACGCTTGTCAGTAACTTATTTCGATGAAGAAGCGCATCCGGTTATCGAAGAATGGCGGAAATTGTATCAGGCTCTCAATCATAGGCCAATAAACAAGGAGAGTGAAGAGTATAAGCATTTTTTAAGGCAAACTTTGTTAAAGCTAAAGGCATTCAATGAGAAATATCCATACATTTGCTGTACGGACGAAATATCAGATCTCGAAAGCAGATCATAAAATAAGCAGTAGTTAGAGTTTAATGATATATTTTAAAGTCGCGACACTCTGTTGTTATTTTACAAATAAAGTAATAAACAGGTCTGCGACCTCAAGGAAAGGGATAGTAAATGAAATATTCTATACAGAAGGTAGCTAAGATAACAGGCGCAATACCTGCCGACCTGAATGACGCCTCCATCAGTATTTTGCTAACCGATAGCCGTCAGGTATTCTTTCCTGACGAAACGTTATTCTTTGCTTTGACCACAAAGAACAATGACGGGCACAAATACATATCAGAATTGTATGAACTGGGGGTTCGCAATTTCGTTGTTTCCACGCTGCTGCCTGAATGGGATGAGTATAGTGACGCCAATTTCCTTGTTGTGGCCAATACCCTTTTTGCCCTGCAACGTTTAGCGGCATACCACCGCGGCCAGTTTAATATACCGGTTATAGGTATTACAGGCAGCAATGGGAAAACCGTTGTAAAAGAATGGCTATATCAGGTTCTTCATGAGAACTTCAATATTACGCATTCGCCCCGTAGCTATAATTCCCAGATAGGGGTTCCCTTGTCTGTCTGGCAGATGGACGACCACACCCAACTGGGTATATTCGAAGCGGGAATATCGCAACCCGAAGAGATGTCGAAGCTTGAATCTATTATCCGCCCCACTATCGGCATTTTTACCAATATAGGACAGGCACATCAGGAAGGCTTTAAGTCGATGAAGCAGAAATGCCTCGAAAAGCTGGAACTTTTTATCAACTGCGATGTCATCATTTGCGAAGAAGAGAACGAACTGATAGACGAATGCATGGAGATAGCCTGCCTGTCGCATAAGCGGCTCACATGGTCGCGCAAGGGATCAAGTAAAAGCCCGCTGTATATTATGAAGGTAGAAAAGCAAGGCGATTATACTACGATCCAGTATTCTATTCTGGGAATGGTTTCTAAATTTACGATTCCTTTCTCGGACAACGCGGCAATCGAAGACGCCATCCATGTACTGGCTACGGCGATTTACCTGCACTTGCAGTTGCCGGATATAAACGAGCGGATGTCTACTCTGGAACCGGTAGCTATGCGCCTGGATGTTCGTCAGGGGAAGAATAATTCCACATTGATAAACGACTCTTACAACTCGGATATAAATTCACTGAATATAGCCTTGGACTTTCTCGCGCAACGCGCTACCGACAGCCAGAAGAAGAAAACCCTGATAATCTCGGATATACCGCAGTCGGGGCTGGCTCTCAAAGAATTGTATTATCTGGCTTCCAATCTGGTTTTAAATAAAAAAATAGATTTACTGGTAGGTATAGGAAAAGAAATATCTGCACACAAAGAATTGTTTAAAGATACCGAAAACCATTTTTTTAATAGCACCGAAGATTTTATCCATTCCAATATATGGAGCGACTTTCAGGATATGTTTATCCTGCTGAAAGGCGCTCGTAGCTTCTCTTTTGAGAGTATAAACAAGCTGTTGGAAGTAAAGACCCATGAAACAGTACTCGATATTGACCTTGACGCTATCGTGCATAATTATAACTTCTACAGGTCGAGGCTAAAGCCTAAGACCAAGATGATTTGCATGGTAAAGGCCGATGGTTATGGTACAGGCGCGGCTGAAGTAGCCAAGACACTGCAATATCATAAATGCGACTATCTTGCCGTAGCCGTAGCCGAAGAAGGTGTTTTCCTGAGGAAACAAGGGATAAAAGTACCTATTATAGTCCTCAACTCCGAAGTAGGCGGCTTTGAAGAGCTGGCAACATATTCCCTTGAACCCGAGGTGTATAATTTCAGGATACTGGACGCCTTTATCAAAGAAGCCAAATTGCAGGGGATAACCAATTATCCTATACATATCAAGATAGATACGGGTATGCACCGTCTGGGATTTACCGAAGAGGATATCCCGACATTGATGGACAGGGTGAAGAGCCAGACAGGCGTACGCATCCAATCCATATTCTCGCATTTGGCCGCAAGTGAAAGCTGGAACTTCGATGATTTTACAGTGGAGCAAATAAAGACATTTAAGAAAATAGCCAAAGAGGTAGAAGAAAGCTGCCATTATCCTGTGATGAAGCATATCCTTAATTCTGCTGGAATAGAACGTTTCCCCGAAGAACAAATGGATATGGTACGTTTGGGAATCAGCCTGTATGGCGTAAGTGCGAGCGGGCTGGAGGGGCTTCGCAATGTATGTACCCTGAAAACGACAATACTACAGATAAAACACATCAAAGCCGGAGAAACGGTAGGTTACGGGCGCAAAGGACATTTCGATAAAGATGCCACAATAGCCACCATACGTATAGGATATGCCGATGGTATCAGCCGTCAGTTTGGCAATGGGGTGGGAGGTGTCCTCGTAAACGGGCACATCGTTCCTGTTGTTGGCAATATCTGTATGGATCTGACGATGATAGATGTGACCGGAGTAGCGGTAAAAGAGGGGGATTTCGTTACCATATTTGGAGAAAAATTGCCGGTAACCGAACTGGCAAAGAAAATAAATACGATTCCTTACGAGATACTGACTTCCATTTCCAACAGGGTAAAGCATATATATTATAAAGAATAGCTTAGAAGCTGTTTGGTTTATATGTTGTAAGTAAAGAAGTCATCTAGATTTTTTATTCTTCTTTCATTTTGTCATGCTGACGATAGGAAGCATCTCGTTTCTCAAGAGACATTTGGCTCCGCTTCGCTCTGCCGATTTGCAATTGGCTAACGCCGAACGGTGTTTCACTCCGTTCAAAATGACAAAGAGGGTATTTATTTCAAAATATTACCAAAATCGAAAAGTCTAGACGACTTCAAACTTGAAAAAATAACTTCAATTACATTAGTCGTTTTTACATACGCTTCGTTCCTGTGAATGTTATGCCGAGTCACGCAAAACGACTAATGAAATTGAACATATAACTTATCAATTACTGATTGACATGAATAATAAAATAGAAATTCTGGAACAAGATAAAGTTCAGCACATAGATGATTTTTATCTGACTTTTAAAAAGAAATTGGAGGAAATGCATACATTTCCTTCAGATTATATGTTTAAGTTTATCGTCACTTCCGAACAGAGCAATATAGCAAAAGTACACTCTATTTTTGAAAAAGCAAATGCAAGTTTCTCTATCAGGGATAGTAAAAACGGTAAATATTCAAGTATCACAGTTAAGACTTCGGTTAGTGATGCAGACGATGTTGTGATCTATTATAGGCAGGTTGCTGCTATAGAAGGGGTTATGATGCTTTAAGTCATTGATAAAGTTAGGATAATATAGGTATGCAATTTTCCGCCCTTTCGAAATAAATTACGCTTCACTCCATTGAGCCAACAGATAAAAAAGTAACAAAGGAAACCATAAAAAAAAGTGTCACCTTTGTCACTTTTTAACAATCGTCCCTTCTCTCCATCTTGTTTGACATAACGATTGAATGTATTTGGATTGTTTCGTATATTTGTAAAAAAACATATTATCATGAGACTATTACTTATCAGTAACTCCACAAATCCCGGGGAAGCCTATCTGGATTATCCGAAGTACAACATCAAAGAGTTTTTAGGGGAAAAGCCTGTAAAAGCATTATTTATTCCTTATGCGGCAGTAACGTTCTCGTATGACGAATATGAGGCGAAAGTAAACAATCGCTTTAAGGAAATAGGCCATAGCGTGGTTAGCATCCATCACTTCGACGACCCTAAAAAAGCTGTAGAGGAAGCCGAAGCTATCGTTGTGGGTGGCGGTAATACGTGGAAACTTGTCCGTATGATGCGTGATAACGGGATTATCAAAGTAATCAATAAACGTGTAAAGAAAGGGATTCCTTATATTGGCTGGAGCGCCGGCTCTAATGTGGCTTGCCCTACATTGCGTACGACAAACGATATGCCTATAATCGACCCGAAAGGCTTCGATGTGGCAAATCTGGTTCCTTTTCAGATCAACCCGCACTATCTGGACGTTAATCCGAAGAATCATGGAGGCGAAACCCGTGAAGACCGTATACGCGAATTTATTACGGAGAATCCGGATGTTTATGTTGTCGGCCTGAGAGAAGGTTCTATGCTGAACCTCGAAGGGAAAACCCTGAAGTTGATCGGTAAAAAACCGGCACGCATATTCAAGTATGGAGAAGAACCGAAAGAGCTGAAAGCAAAAGACGATTTCAGCTTCCTACTTAACAAGTAGTTTATCTATAGCTTTAGCACACTCATAGCCCTCTTGGTAGAGCGCAGTGAGTTTGTTTATGTCTTTCTCTATACGGTCTACAAGGATCGGTTTTTGCGGGCGGATTACAAAGATAGCATCCTCCTCTTCCAATTTGTCCACTAAATCCAGTTGGGCATTGTAAAGGCTGTTCCTATTACTCAGAGCCTGGCGCATAGCAGGGTATTTCCTGTAAATAAAAGAAGGTATCTTTATGTCTTTGCCTTCCTTGCGGTATCCTTTGTTTCGTGTAAGTATGACCACGTTTTTTTTATATCCCTGGTTTATCGCGCGTGATACAGGTATAGAGTCGCAGATGCCGCCATCGAGCATAGGCGTATTGTCCACATAGGCTATAGGACACATGATGGGCAGGCTGCTCGATGCCTTTGCGATGTCGATAACACGGTCTTTATCCGATTTCTCTTCATGATATTCAGCCTGTCCGGTAAGGCAGTTGGATGTAACCATCTCGAACCGGGTAGGCGACGCGAAATATGTGTTGTAATCGTAGGGGATAATATTCTCAGGGAATTCATGGAACAATAAGTCGAAATCCATGATATTCCGTTTCTTTATATAATGCTTGAATCCGATGTATCTATATTTTGCCAACAGGTCGATATTACTGTATTTCGCCCTGCCTCTTTGCCGGGAGACAAACGACAGCCCGTTGCAGGCTCCCGCGGATACACCTATAGCATACGGAAATTCGATATTGTTATCCATAAAGTAATCCAGTACGCCACATGTAAATACTCCGCGCATCCCCCCGCCTTCGAGTACAAGGCCTGTGTTTTTTGTGTCAATCATCAACTTTATTTTATAAAAGAGGTCTAAAGTTAGTGATTTTTTAAGAAAAAAGTTCTGTCCCTTTCACAAGGAACAGAACCCGAAATAAAAAAAGTAGTGTTGTGTGTATTAAAAAAATAGTACTATATGTGTGGTTTATTTGCTTGCTATTAGTCCGTTGTAGTCGTTGTTTACTTTAAATTGTTTTACTGTTAACAACTCTCCATTTATATCGTAAATATGAATCAGGTGTTGAGCTTTGGCAGACCATGTGGCTATTTGCTTATCCCATTCGGTGTAGATAAGGTTTACTAACTTGTGGTTGTCGGCGGTATATTCATACTCATATTTCTGGGTACCTACCCATCCGGTTGCATCGTCCCATATATAGTATGCAATAGTTCGTTATAAATAGATATAATTGATTGATTTTCAACAAAATAAGCATTAAATAACTTGGATAGTTCGCTGATTATCAATATCTTAGTAGATTGACCAAAATCTATAAAGTAATGACAACCAACGAATATCCAAATGCTAATGCATTTATACTTAATACTTTAAGTTCAGATATTTTTTCAAATATCAAGCAGACAAGAAAAAATTTTATATTCCACCTGCTAATGTTTTATTTAGGCATTAAAGGTAAAATAAATTTCTTGCAACTTGCTCGTTTTTCTCGGTACTGTGAACAATATTTTAGAATAAATTTCGAGAATATATTCAATTTTCAGGATTTTAATTTTACGCTTATTTCCATGCAGAAGATAAAAGA
>NZ_QVMO01000178.1 GCF_010501055.1 Dysgonomonas sp. 521 | reverse complement strand
GATAAGTCGGGTGATGATAGGTTATTTTTTCAAAGAACGCGAACCTAATAGCTTGCCAAAGCTATATTTATTATGTACCCTTACGGGCGCACCTGAAGCTGGTCGGCAGCCCCGGATTTCCACGCATCCATAAAGGGAGAAAGGTAGTTTTCAAGGTCGGGATAAGAAGTCAGAATCGGGAAAATATCTTCATAGCTTTTATTCAAAAACTCGATAGCATGGGGAAAAGTACAATACTTCCCATCCTCATAAATCCGCAAATACCAGATAATAGCGGCGAAAAGAATAATCGGGGATTCGACAAAAAAGTCGCCCTGCTTTTGTACCCACGTCCGGTTCAAATTCAGCATTATCGTATATGCCGATTCGTAGGCATCCGAAATATCATCCATGAATGAAGGGTTAATCGGATTACAACGGTGCGAACGGGAAGGATCGTCAAAGTTTATCACGTAAAAAGTCGGTACTTTCTCGTAGCCTTCACGGTTGTTTAACAGGTGGTTATAAGCAATGGTGGAGAGGTCGGGAAACTTGAAGTCGTAAATATAGCCTGTATAACCCTTCTCAATCTGCTGTTTGATGAACTGGTTTACAACGGCGTATGATTTACCCGAACCCGGAGTACCCAACACAATCGCTGCCCGGAACGGATTTACAACATTTATCCACCCTTTCCACTGCTTCTTTTTATACCAGAACTTCGTAGGCAGATTCACCGAATAATCGTTTACCATCAGCTTAGTTTCCTGCATAAACGATTCGTTTTCCGTATTGAAAACATCATCGAACATATTGTTTTTGAGTAAGCGGCTTATCCATGTACCCGCCATCAGGAGTAATATGTAGCCTATCGAAATGGTGAAAATATATAATCCGGCATTGGCTACTTTGGGTAACGGTAATGCTAATAGCCACCAGTTCAAAAAGAACAGGACGAAACCGATACCGAGGCACACATATATTTTCGTCCATGTAATCTTTTCCTCCTTCACGCCCTTTGTCCCCAGACAGGACAAAGCAAGGAACACTACGGCAAAGATTTTCGTCCACAGGATCGAGCTAAACAATCCGGCGGTACGGTTAAAATTCATCAGGATTTTATCGACCACCCCGATATTGATTCCCCACTCGTGCATTGCCTCGTAACAGAACCAATACACATTTATCACTACAAATAGTATAGAGAGCGCACGCATAAAGTCCATCACCTTAGCCAAGCCCCTCAAATCATCTTCATTTTGCATAATCGTAAAAATTAAATTGTTATTACTTCAAATTTTATAGCTGCCTGCCATACCTGCGCTTTTTCTTTCTTTTGCGCTTAATGGTCGGCTGGTTATTATCCTGTCCTCCGGCTTCGGGAGTAAGGACAGATAACAGGCTACCCGCCGCATCATCGAGCGTAGAATGCCCGGCTTGCGGTTGCTTGTCGGTAGTGGATTTATCAGTATGGCGTAGGTTATCGGACTGCTTCGGCTGCTCAGTTTGCAGATCCTCGCGGTGCGAATCATCTGCGAACCGTTCGTTAAGAACATTCGCTGAAAACTCCTTACCCAGACGCGAACCGTTTAATACCGCCCGCTCGTTATGGTCGATAAACGTAGCCCCGAATATGCGCCCTTCATCATTGCGGCGAAGTACCAAGTCAATACCTTTCTTCTGTAATGCCGCCCGGAACTCGCTTTCGGTGCGGGCACTATTCAAGGCTTCGGAAACCACAATACGGGTACGGGCTGTAACGCCGTCCGCTTTGATTGTTTCTTTCGATGTACCGAACTGATTTTCCAACGCCTCGATGCCGAGAGTTTTACCAAACAGGGAAGATTTCAAAGGCTTACCGATACGGTTGCCCTCGCCGTCCAATGCCGAATAAACCAATCCCCGGTAAGGCTTGCCCTTGTTTTCCCCTTTGATTTCTTCCACGCCTACATTATATAAGGAAAGCAGGGCGCGATATTCGCCGAGCGTTTGGAAACGGTACATTCCGGAAAGCGGCTTGATAACGTTGGCCACCTGTTTTTTTAAGTTCCCCTGGCTAACGTCTACCGGAGCAAGCCGCCACGCCTCGCCTTGTATCTGACCGTTGGCGGGAATCAGGTTATATTCCTTTTCCAACTCCCGCCGGATTTTGTTACTGCGGTCTTTCTCGAAGCTGTCGGGAACAAGTGAGCCATCAGGACGGACACGGGTCGAAACAATGTGGATGTGCTGGCGGTCTATATCCTCATGTTTGAAAATCATATAAGGCTGCGAGCCATATCCCAACCGCTCCATATACTTTTGCCCGATCTCGGTAAGCTGTTCATCGGTCAGCTTATCGTCCGGGTGCGGATTCAGTGAAACATGGATAACAGGTTTCTTGGTGGTGATATGCGAGGGCATAAACCGCTCAAAATCCTGTATACAGGCAGAGGCGTTGAACGTTCCATCGGCAGGTTCGATTACTAAATTAGTCGCCAAAACCTTACCCAAACCCTCGTCCACTTTCTCCTGATTGTAGGAAAGTGCGCCGTACAAATTGCTTCCATGAGAGATTTTCGCCACCATTTTTTACAGGTATTTCGCCTTAAACTGCTCGCATAGCTGCATCACTTCGCGCCCGATTCCCGCCAGTTCTACGGTCGCTTTCTCCAATTTGTAGAGCAAAGCGAGTGCTTTTTTCTCCCCGAAATTGCTGTGCAGTTCCTTTACGATCTGGTTGTAATTCACCCCCACGCTCCGGAACTGGCTATGTAATGCAGTCAGTTTTGCGGTAAATTCAACCGCCGAAGCGTCAGTTTTTACTACCCGGAACTCATCGCCAAAGATGCGTGCGGAGATAAAAGCAGACAGCGATTGTACGCCCGACTGCTCGAACATGGCAAGAAATCCGGCGTGCTGTGTGTCCGTCAGGTTCACCGTCAGCCGATGTTTTGCCGGATCGTTCTTAGGGGGTCTGCCCCCCTTTCCCCGCTTACGGGGTTCTCTTTTTTCTTCGTTCATAACATTAAACTTTTAGTGGTTATATGAACGTTTGCGGACGGCTCATGCCGGCTTAATTTTTCCCGACTTCGGAGAGGAAAAAACCCTCTGGAAGAGCAAGAGGTTGATGCTGCAAAAAACGAAGTTTGCTGCAATCAACACATCTTGCTATTTGCCAAAATGCAAATACGTTTTGCCCGCAAGGGGCATCTTCCAATCCCGAACTTTTCGGGATATAAGACTGCCCTTCGCCGGGCAATTTTTGAGTGCCGAGCCTATCTTAAAAATCGGCATGAATACCCCGCAACGTTTCATGCTGCAAAGTTATAGCGAATAAATAACACGCTGTATATCAATAAGTATAGACAATCCCAGACAGAAGCTACCACCCCTCGAAAATATAGTTCAAGTATGAAAAAGAAGGCGTTTATTTGCCCTCGGATTTGAATAATTGAGTAGTTGAAACTTTGATTTTTCAGTGTCATGTTTAGTCATGAAAATGTAAAAACACAGACACATGAATAAGAGTAAAAATAAACGCATGAATGACAGGTTATGAATATTCTTAAACAACAAAATTCAGTCCTGAATAAATGATTATGAATGCAAGCATATAAATGCTTAAAACTGCAAATGCATGAATGCTTAAACGCTTAATCGCATAAGCGTTCAATCATGCAAAACTGAATAAATGACTGATTGAGAGTGTGAATAAGCAAATGGCTGAATGCGGAAACAGTAACGCAAACATAAGCGCATTTGCAACAACATAAAATTAACTGATTGTATAATTAAAAATTCAAGAACATGAAACAGCCTATTTATGTGGCATTCTCGACCCAAAAGGGCGGAGCCGGAAAAACAACCCTTACCGTGCTGATAGCTTCCTATCTGCACTATGTAAAAGGGAAAAATGTAGCGGTAATCGACTGCGACTACCCGCAACACTCCATTTTTGAAATGCGCGAGCGCGATTTTAAGATGGTAGACGAGGACGAATTTTATAAGGGTATGGCTTATGAGCAGGTTACCCGGTTAGAGGGCAAGAAGTTTTATCCCATCGTGGAAAGCAACCCACAGGAGGCTTTGAACGATGCGGACGAACTGTGCGAAAAAGAAGAATACGATTATATCTTTTTCGATTTGCCCGGAACGCTCAACAATAAGGACTTAATCATAGCCCTTGCCAACATGGATTATATCATTGCCCCGATTGCCGCCGACCGTGTGGTGATGGAAAGTACCCTTAACTATATGATAGCGGTAAGGGATAATATTATTAATACCGGAAAATCCAATATCAAAGCAATGTACCTGCTTTGGAACATGGTCGATGGCAGGGAAAAGTCCGACTTGTACGAAGTTTACGAAGGTGTAATAAAGGAACTGGAATTTGTAACGCTTAAAACCTTTATTCCGAATAGCCTGCGTTTCCGCCGGGAGCAATCGGAAAGCCGTCGACCGCTGTTCCGTTCAACGCTTTTTCCTGTGGATAAAAGCCTTATCAAAGGCAGTAATATCGAAGAATTGTCGGACGAGTTACTGGAAATCCTAAAGTAATACGGCTATGGCAAAACGAGTAGATACAACGGGAATAGATGCCGAGTTCGTAATCAATCAGGCAAAACCGAGTAACCGGGAAAAAGACCTGAAACCTTACGACCCGTCCGCATCGGCTTCTATGCCCGAACCGGAAACAGTGGAGGAAACACCACAGGAGGAAATCAGACCTCCTGCGATGACACCCGAAACAGTGAAAGAAAAAGAAATACCCCGCGAGGAAAACAAGCGGCGGCGCAAACCACAGCCGGAGGATTACGAAGCACTCTTTATCCGAACAGCTCCCACTACGACACGTAGCGGGAAAGCGGTCTATATCCGAAAGGAGTTCCACGACAGAATTATGCGAATAGTTCAGAACATCGGATATAATGAAGTATCGCTGTTCAGCTACATCGACAATGTACTGGAACATCATTTTAATACTTATCAGGACGATATTACGGAACTGTACCGTAAACGCCGTCCGGAAGATATTTTCTAATCTATAAAAGAAAGCAACATGAAAAAAATAAAAAAATTTCGATGGAAAGCGACCGCACAAAGTATGCCTGTCAAAGAACCGACCTCTAATAGACAAATAGCAGATGGTTATGCAGAAAGGTTTGCAAAACCTAAAAAGTTAAAAAACCGACAATGTGTTTATATCAGCAACGATATTCATGCTGTCATTGCCAAATTGGTGCGAGCCTTAGCCAACACCGGAAATGAGGTGACGATTGGCGGTTACATAGATACCATACTGGAGGAACATCTGCAACTCCATAAGGAGGAAATAAACGAGATATACCGCCAACGCCCGGATGATTTACTATAAAAATAAGCTATGGAACGATATATTATTTCAGCCATCGTATTGTACGCATTGGTTGTCGCCCTCTACCTGTTCCGTGAACGGATGCAGAAACGGAAAAAGAATGCAGCAAAAAATCCCGGTTTCAATCCGTTTCGCTCCGCCCCGAAAGAGGATATAATAGGCAAAAGCAAATTTGACCTTAGACAATCCCGGACAGAAGCTACCACTCTGATTCATAATGAAAAACGGATTGAAAATGAGCCTATATTTGCTGACGAAAACAAAGAATATGCTCCGGTAACACCCCCTTTGGTTGAATCGGAAACAGTCTTATCCGATGAAAATATGACGGACGAAAATTCAAACGAAATCAATTTAGTAATTGAGAACACACCCCCCGAATTAGAGCCGGAATATAACACGGAAGATATAGACGAAGAAGA
>NZ_QVMO01000177.1 GCF_010501055.1 Dysgonomonas sp. 521 | reverse complement strand
AAATGACAAACTTGTCAAAGAACTAATTGATATAGCAACCTATAGAACTGCATGAATAGCGTAAAAACTATAGAAATTTATAACGAACTATTGTTTATATGTATAATTCATTTATTTTTATGAAACGGCATGCCTGAACAACACTATGAAAGTGTTGCAAGCAAATCATTAATAATTTTATTGATTAAACTCTGTGTAGGATACGGGCATAACGATTTAATGCCGGAGAGATATTCCCCGACAGACCCGAAGCTGGGTAGCTATATACAGAGTTGCCACTTCATAAATTTGACAATGAATTGAATTACAAGTGCAAAGATAGGTATTTTGTCGGAAACAATGGTTAATATTGAATTTTTCGCTACATTCCTACTTTAAACACCAACAACTAAGCCATTACCTGAAACTTAACGCCACCACATCCCATTTCTCAAAACCGTTTCCTTCTTCATCTATATTTGTTGGTAGAATGTAATAAACCGAATAAATATGGATATTATCGCAATAGAAAAAGAATCTTTTGATTCCTTCAAAAAGAAACTGGAACGGATAGCTTCATTAGTTCCGAAACGACCATCTAATAATACCCTGTGCATAGAACAGGAGTGGATAGAGGGCAAAGAACTGGCTGCTTCCCTTAATCTGCCGCCTCGTCGACTGCAACATCTTCGTGAAAGCGGTACACTGTCATTCTCCACCATCGGAAAGAAAATCTATTACCGGATATCCGAAGTGAAATCTCTGTTGGAACAAGGTAAAATCAATTCCAAATAACTTTTCCATGCAACTATATACCAATCAAGATAGCCGGGAACTATTGCAAGCGTTAAACAATGCTTTGCCTTATATCGAACACATCCTGAAAACGCATAAGCCATTATTTGATGGTGAGCGTTATCTGACAAGCGAGGAACTTTGTTCTATCCTCAAAATATCTCGACGCACTTTACAGGATTACCGGAATAACGGAGTTTTGCCATTTATTCAGTTACCGGGAAAGGTTCTGTTTCGTGAATCTGATATTAGAAAGATTTTGGAAAAACGGTTTCGTCCCGCTTATGACAGTTCTTTATAAGTGTTATTCTTGAGCTATCTGAACGGCTGAACATTCGTGAGAATGAGTCAGCCGTTTTTTCATTTATTCAATCTACTTCGCAAAACTTTCTTTTACACCTTGCATATCCCGAAGGATACTCTGGTCTAAAACTTTTGCATAGCGTTGTGTCATTTTGATATCAGTGTGACCTGAATTTGCATATCGATGAGAAATAAAGTAACTAATTGTATTTCAGGGTCAATTACGTTATTCTGCTTTAATTCTCCAAACTAAAAAATGCAGATAAATGCGGTTTTTAGCGAAACTTCCGTTACCAATTCGTTACCCATTTTAAGGTGCGAAAAGTGAAGCAGAATACGAAGAAAGAACTGAATGGAAGAGAGAATAAAGCAAATCTGCTGTTGTAAAGCAATCAAATTCCAATCGGGATTATTATACGCTGTTTGTCTGCATTTTACATAGAATCATATAGCTCATTTGAAGGTATTTTTATGTACATAAAAATGAGAGTTTATGAAATCAGAACTAAAGGTTTTGTTCTACCTAAAAAAGAATCAGGCAAAAAAAGATGGACTGTCTCCCATCATGGGACGTATCAGAATCGGTAAAACAGTTTCTCAATTCAGCCTAAAAACGGAAGCCGATGCCGAACTGTGGGATATCAAGGCAGGCAGGATGATAGGGAAGTCGAATGCCGCATTAGAAATTAACAGGGAGATTAACCGGATCAATCTCCTAATTCAGGCTCGTTACAAGGAGTTAATAGAGGTACAGCCGGAAGTATCTGCCATTGATGTAAAGAATGCGATGCAAGGTATCGCCTCTACACAAGATACTGTTATTGTACATTTTGAAAAAATGGTTAACGATGCTTCACTACGGCTGGGTGTTGATTTAAAAGAATCCTCCCTTGCAGAATATAAATATTCATACCGATGGCTGAAAACATTCCTTCGTAAGAAAAAGAATCTATCAGATATTCCCTTCAAGGCATTAACCTATTCCTTCATTGAAGAATACTACCATTTTCTGCGGGTTGATAAAAAATTCAAAATAAGCACCACTGTCGGTTATGTTGTTTTTTTTCGAAAAGTAGTTCGCAATGCTGTCAATCAGGGAATACTTTTCCGGGACCCGTTTGATGGTTTTATCCCCGAAGAACGTACAAGAGAACACAGAACGCTGACAAGGAAGGAACTAGATAAGATAATGACATTTGAGATTGATCCGGCTCTCAAACGGAACATCAGCCGGGATATATTCATTTTCGCCTGTTTCACGGGTATGGCATATGTGGATATAAAGCACCTGACCTATGATAAAATAACCGAAGAAGAAGACGGCAGTCAGTGGATAATAGCCAAACGGATAAAATCGGGTATCAAATATCATGTCCGGTTGATGGATATTCCACTTGCCATTATTGAAAAATACAGGGGGACTGCCCCTGATGGAAAAGTATTTTCTGTCCCCCAGATGAAAACCGTACACCGGAGCCTGAATTATATTGCCACACACAGCAATATGAATAAGATGATCGGCTTCCACATGGGGCGCCATACATTTGCCAGTTTAATCACATTATCCGAAGGAGTGCCTATCGAAACGGTAAGCCTTATGCTCGGGCACCGCCACATCAAAACCACGCAGGGCTACGCTGAGTTATCGCTCGATAAAATAGCAAAGGATGCAAAGCAATTATCCAAACGCCTTTCCGGACAATTCAAACTTGTAGACTATTATACAACCTAAACCACAATGATTATGAAAAGGAGTACATTCAAAATATTATTTTATATCAATCGTAATAAACAGAAGAAAAACGGTAAATGTCCGGTTCTGGGAAGGATTACCATTGACGGGACAAATACCCAGTTCAGCGTCAAAGCAGATACATTGCCGGAGTTATGGTCGGTAGAGAAAGGATGTTCCATCGGCAGAAGTAAGGAGTGCAAGGAACTTAACTTGAAACTTGAAAACTATAAAGAGGATTTAAAATGTCATTATAATAAACAGGTTAGAGGATCATAAATAAAACTAATATAATCAATTTCTACGGTCCCCTTTTCCGATTTATTTAACTGATAAGCTTTATTAAAGTTTATATCTCTCTGCTTAGTAAATTTATAAACTCAATAGTTCGTTATAAAAACAGCTTTTTTAAGCGGCAATAGTCCCATATTGTTTTAGTTCATTGCATATTCCGGCGATACCCACCCAGTGATTCCGGTGATACCCACCCACTCACTGTGCAAATTAGTCTGACAAAATTACCGTTTTTTTCTTAAGC
>NZ_QVMO01000176.1 GCF_010501055.1 Dysgonomonas sp. 521 | reverse complement strand
TAAGGAACCGCCACGTGCCGAACGGCATGCGTGGTGGTGTGAGAGGTCGGAAAATGAAATAGGAGGAAACTATTTCATTTTCCTCCTACTCGATTTTCATTGAATATCTTCACCCTTTTCTGTGGAGTAAAGTCTTCCTTACCCGGATAGAGTATTCTGGCATTGGGATAGGCTGTACGGAAGGTAGAAGCTATCTCATGTACATTTGCTTTCAGACCGATAATCAT
Source organism: Dysgonomonas sp. 521 (assembly GCF_010501055.1). Taxonomy (GTDB): domain Bacteria; phylum Bacteroidota; class Bacteroidia; order Bacteroidales; family Dysgonomonadaceae; genus Dysgonomonas. Next base: position 3,120 of record NZ_QVMO01000176.1, on the reverse strand, counting down.
CGGTTTGTTGGCTTGCCCAAGCCGTTTCATCTCATAAGCGGCTGTACACATAATCAGTGTCTTTCCCGCACCTACTTCATGGTCACATATTCCCCCGCCATTCTGCTTGAGCATCCATACGCAATCCTTTTGGGACTGGTATAAATCAGGAATACCCAAGCTCCTTAAGTCCAGTCCGGGGAAGTTCTGGTGTGAGCCATCATATTGCGGACGGACAAAACAGTTGAACTTGCGATTATAGGAATCAGCCAATTTATTTTTAAACTCGGGAGATTGCTGGTCCAGCCAGTCAGTAAAGCCGTTTCGGATTTCATCAATCTTAGTATTCGCCATCTGTATGGCTTGCCCGTCGGGTACTTTTACATTCTTGTCTTCTCCCGTATCAGGGTCTGTTACCTTGATAGTTTTGGTAATATTGGGTGTTGTATTGAGCAGGGCGTGTTTGAGAAGATGGATACCTGTATACAATTTACTTTCTCCCTGTACGGCAAACTTTTCATTGATAATCATATTGCTTCTGTCCGCTTTGACGGTAAAATCATCACGGGATGCGTAATAAGATATATCGACATCCGTTTCAAAGAGTTTGCTCATGTAATCCTCGTACACAGGTGTACCAATCCACCTTTCCCCGAAATTGAAATCAAGTTCTTCGTATCGGATAGGTTGTGGAGTGGCTTCTTGCAAGGCTTTTAGCGATGCTTGTGAGGGAATGTCATCGGGATGGTTTTGCAGGTAGCGTTCAATAGCTTCCGATTTTTCTATAACATTGCCTGCTATAAACTTATCCCTTACTTCATAGTTTTGCACCAACGGATTAAAATAGATACGTCCCTGTAATTCGGATATGATTTCGTCCCTGTCTTTATCGCCCATCAAAGACTGCATATACTCTGGACGGACTTCGCCATATTTATTCAATGATGCAATAAGGGCTTCGTCTGAAGTATTAGCAACGGAAATCTCGTTGGGGTTAAAAGCAACAGGATGATGAAAAATATCGGCTTTGAGCCCCCCAACCCCCCAAGGGGGGCTTTGGTTCTCCCCCTGCGGGGGAGTCAGAGGGGGCTTTCTTTCCAGCGAAAGAATTTCTATTCCTCCCGCATCCATCTTAATAACATCAAGGTTCTTCTTATCATTCAGATTGCCGTACCTACGAACAAAGTTGTCATAACAGATATTCAGATTCCCTCGAAGCGATGCGTGTTCGGTCAGGTGCTTGGCTTCGTGGTTATAGAGGGCATGGTAGGTATCCCGAATCTCTATATAGCGACTAATCTTTGAACGTTGGTCGAAAGCTACGTCCAGTGCCTGAAATTCGGCATCATCCCGGTAGCGTTCTTTCAGAAAACCAACCTGTCCCTTATCTTCTACCAATGAGCCTTTCTTGTGGAACTCAAACAGTTCGCCCGAATAAGAGCGTGAAGCCCCTCCAACCTCCCCAAGGGGGAGGCTCTCTGATCCCGATAAGGTTTGTCCTATGGTAGAAATTAGCGTTTTGGAAGTCTCCCCTTTGGGGAGATTTAGAGGGGCTTTGTTTCTCTTTCCTCTTCTCGATTTTACCTGTGTCCGTTCTTCTTGGCTAAACCCGAAAAGGTCATAGAGGGATGTTTCCGGCTCTTGCATTACAGATTGATTCCTCAGGTCTGAAGCGGGTTTCTTTTTTATAGCAGTTTCCCTTCCCTCACTCCATTTTTTTCTATTTTCGGGAAACCAATCATCCTCAACAGCTTGCCAAAAGGGATCAAGTTCTTCTGCTTGATGAAGGGGATTAAGCTCACTATAATAGAAAGTGTCTTCAGATTTAAGCGTTGGCTTAATATCTTGGGAAGCCACTGTTTGAGGCTGCAAACGTTCCGTTTGCTTTTGAGTATTGCTAATCCGATGTTTGTTATACAATTCAGTATCGAGGTTGAACTTCAAATCACTTTTTAGCATCTGCCCCATATAATCCGCCATTTCTTTCCGGCTCCCTTCATACAGAAATACCTGTGCGGGTTTTCCGTAAGGGTCAGTACCTATAAAACCTTTGTTTTGTACTATCCGGGTGTGGTTATAGAAATAGTCATTATTATAAATCCCCGAAATCGGTAATGGAGAGCTCTTTACAAATAGTTCCTCTCCGAAATTCATTTTTTCTTTAGCTGTATTTTTTTGTAATACAATCAGGTCGCTTCCGACTTCCGTTCCGGCATAGTCGGTAAATAAATTATTGGGCAGACGGATAGCCGATATAAGGTTTGTATTTTCCATCAGCCATTTGCGAACAGGCTCGTTATTGGGAGAATTCATTACTCCCTGTGAAGTGACAAAAGCCATAATACCACCTTCCCGCAACGATTCCACTCCTTTTACAAAAAAATAGTTGTGTATGGCTTTGGTAGAATCACGATGCAGTGCATCCTGTTTCATGAAAGTAGCATCAAAAACACTCATTTCGCCGAATGGTATATTGGAAGAAACTACATCGAAATAGTTGTTGTATCTACCCTCGATAGTTTCAAAACCTTCGATTTTCACTTTATCATCAGGTTGAAGATGTGATAACAACTTTCCTGTCAATATATCTTTTTCAAAAGAGATACGTTCACCATTATTTCCAAAAGCACGGGAGAATTCTCCCATACCAGCGGACGGATCAAGGAAGCGGTTTATCTCTATTCCCGAATCTTTTATGGCATCGGCAATAGCTTGTACCGCTTCGGGCGGTGTATAGAATGCGGTCAGTACCGAATTCTTGATGCTATTGAAGTATTGCTTGTATTCTTTTTCGGATGAGGTATTATCCCTGATTACACGATGTAATTCTGCTACTAATGGAAACAGTTCCAGTTCGGATTTAGCCCATGCAGAAGTATCTGTCAGAGAAGATGCAGGATTAAGGACGCATTTAAGTCCTCCAAATCCTGAATAGCCTTGCATTATCTTTCTTTCATCATCAGTAGCTGCCCGTTGCTCCCTTTCGAGAGCAAGGACAGTACGGATGGCTTCGATATTGGCCCCAAGATGAACCTTTTTATTAAAGCTCATTTTCTTCCAGCCATAAATCGATGAAACCTGTCAGTTCTGTATAGAGCTTTTCATATTCGTGAGAATAGGCAAACTCATCGGAAATAGGAT
>NZ_QVMO01000175.1 GCF_010501055.1 Dysgonomonas sp. 521 | reverse complement strand
GCAGAGAAGTAGAAATAATAGAAGTTCCAAGATAAACTGGCAGTTCACGAATGATAAGGCCAGAATTAAATTAAAAAAACTTTATCCGACAATATCAGATTGACATGACACTAGATAAAAATGAAAGTCAAGAATCTTTACTTCCTATTATTGCTCAGTGGTATTATAACACTTGTGTCATGTCAGAACAAAAACAATGGTGAAGAGTTGCTTACCTATAAGCTACTTGAAATTAATCCGTCGAACGTTAACATTAATAATAGCTATTCTGCATCTATAAAGGGGAAGCAGGATATAAAAATTATCCCTAATGTATCCGGATACCTGAATAAAGTATGTATCACGGAAGGTAGCAGGGTAAAAGCCGGGCAAGTCCTATTTGTTATTGACCAAATACCCTATATTGCTGCTTTACAAGGAGCCAGGGCAAATGTGTCGGTCTGCGAAGCGAATGTTTCAACTGCTCGCCTGAATTATGACAGCAAACAAAATTTGTATAATAAAAAAGTAGTGTCCGAATTTGATTTGCTTTCGGCAGAAAACGCCTTAAAAACAGCCATTGCACAATTGGAATTAGCAAAATCACAGAAAACGGTAGCCGAAAACAGCCTATCATATACCGTAATAAAAAGTCCCTCGGACGGAGTTGTTGGAAAAATACCCTACCGTTTCGGCGATTATGTAAGTCCTACTATACAGGATGGACTTACGATTGTTGCAGACGATTCTGAAATGTATGCCTATTTTTCTATGGCGGAAAACCAGATTTTGGACTTATTGAGCGAATATAAGAATCTGGATAATGCAATAGCCAATTTGCCCGAAGTGGAATTACAGTTAGGGAATAAAACCATGTATGAATACAAAGGTCGTATAGAAAGTATTAGTGGAGTTATTGATGCGCAAACAGGATCGGTCAGTATAAAAGCTGTGTTTCCAAATAGTGGGAAAGCTTTATTGAGTGGTGGAACCGGAAATGTCATAATGCCCTATCAACGGAACAATATAATAATAATCCCACAAGAATCTACATACGAAATCCAAAACAAAGTATATGCCTACAAGGTAATTGATGGAGTGGCTAAATCAACTGTTATCACGGTTGCCAAAGTCAACGATAACAGAAATTACATCGTAGAAAGTGGACTACAACCAGGGGATATTATTATCGCTGAAGGTGCAGGATTAGTAAAAGAAGGTAGTCAAATTTCAACAATAACAAACAAAGAAAAAGAGTAATCAATCATGAATATAAAAACTTTTGTAGACAAACCGTTATTGTCTACTGTCATTTCTGTATTTATAATTATTGTAGGGATCATTTCATTATTGTCCTTATCAATTGAAAAATATCCAGATATAGCTCCGCCTACCATAGTGGTTTCCGCCTTCTATCCTGGGGCAAGTGCCGATGCGATTCAGAAGAGTGTCATTGCTACATTGGAAGAAGCTATCAATGGTGTTGAGAATATGATATATATGACATCATCGGCATCAAATAGCGGTACAGCCGAGATATATGTATATTTCAAACAGGGTGTAAACGCCGACATAGCGGCTGTTAATGTGCAAAACCGTGTATCACAAGCAGTAGGTTCTCTGCCCGGTGAAGTAACAAAGATCGGAGTTACTGCAGCGAAACAACAACCCGGTATTCTAAGGGTTTTTGCTTTAGAAAGTCCTAATAAAACATATGATGAAAACTTTTTGAGTAATTATACGAATATCTCAATCAAACCTGAATTGTTGCGTATTCAAGGAGTTGGTAACGTGACAATTCTTAGTTCTACATACAGTCTGCGCATATGGCTTAAACCGGAGGTAATGGCACAATACAAACTTGTCCCATCGGATATCTCAAATGTGCTGAATGAACAAAATATAGAAGCTGCCATTGGTTCATTTGGAGAAAGTACAGACAACGTATTTCAATATACCTTAAAATATTCTGGTAGAAAGAATGAAATAGAAGATTTTGGCGAACTTGTCATTAAGAGTTTAAACTTCGGTGAGGAACTTCGGCTAAAAGATGTTGCCGACATCGAATTAGGCAGTGATGGTTATTTATATATCAGTACGATAAATGGTAATCCGGGTGTTGTTGCTATGGTCTACCAGGTTGCTGGTTCAAATGCTACAGAAATAAACCTCGAAATAGATAAGCTGTTTGCTGAAATATCTCAAACAATGCCGAATGATATAAAGATTATTTCAATGGAAAATTCCAATGACTTCTTGTTTGCATCCATCAAAGAAGTGGTTGTGTCGTTAATTATAGCTATCGTTTTGGTATTGTTGGTTGTTTATTTCTTCTTACAGGACTTCCTTGCCACATTGATTCCTACTGTCGGAATATTAGTGTCGTTGATAGGGACTTTTGTTTTTATTAACATAGCTGGATTCTCACTCAATCTATTAACATTATTTGCGTTGGTGCTTGTAATTGGTACAGTGGTCGATAACTCCATCGTAGTGGTTGAAGCTGTACAATCCCGTTTCGACATGGGGTATAAATCGCCTTACAAAGCCACTATAGATGCAATGGGTGGATTGACGACCGCTTTGTTTACTACAACGCTTGTTTTTATGGTAATATTTATCCCTGTATCTTTTATGAGTGGAACAAGTGGTGTTTTTTATAAACAGTTCGGGTTGACAATGGCTGTTGCCGTAGGTATATCATTCATTAATGCCTTGACATTAAGCCCAGCATTGTGCGCCCTTTTGCTAAAGCCAAATCCAGAAGAAGGAGAAGGGAATCCGTTTGCCCGGCGTGTGAGATGGGCATACCATATGTCATACAAAGCTCTACTGAAAAAATACACTGGTTGGACAATGGTTTTTATCCGCAGAAAATGGTTGGTATGGAGCAGCCTGATATTATGTATAATGTTGCTTATTTTCCTGATGAATACAACAAAGACCGGCCTTGTTCCTGATGAAGATATGGGCACTATTTATGTGGATATTAGTACACCGCCGGGATATTCACTTCAAAAAACTGATGAGATAACAACAGATATATTAAATCAATAGTTCGTTATAAATAGATATAATTGATTGATTTTCAACAAAATAAGCATTAAATAACTTGGATAGTTCGCTGATTATCAATATCTTAGTAGATTGACCAAAATCTATAAAGTAATGACAACCAACGAATATCCAAATGCTAATGCATTTATACTTAATACTTTAAGTTCAGATATTTTTTCAAATATCAAGCAGACAAGAAAAAATTTTATATTCCACCTGCTAATGTTTTATTTAGGCATTAAAGGTAAAATAAATTTCTTGCAACTTGCTCGTTTTTCTCGGTACTGTGAACAATATTTTAGAATAAATTTCGAGAATATATTCAATTTTCAGGATTTTAATTTTACGCTTATTTCCATGCAGAAGATAAAAGA
>NZ_QVMO01000174.1:4351-5778 GCF_010501055.1 Dysgonomonas sp. 521 | reverse complement strand
ATTTTTTGAAAAGTTAGGAATGAACCCAAACTCTAAAAAAAATAAGCGGATAATTAATGAACTAAAACAATATGGGACTATTGCCGCTTAAAAAAAGCTGTTTTTATAACGAACTATTGAATATAGTTCATAATCGGAAAGAGCCGCCCGTCGTGATGACGAAGCGGCTTTTAATCTTATAGCTTAATCCCTTTGGATACAGGGTTCTCAACTTTGGGCGGGCTACCGCCTACCGTTCCAATAACGACACGCCCACCGGAGTTGTCTGCTATCTCCCTAAGCCGTGCTGGAATGAAAGGTTGTCCGTTACCCTGCGAGGGCTGACGGACATCTTCCGGGGATTGCTTTTTGTCGGCTGTAACCTCACTTACAGGCTGTCCTTCGCTTTCCTCTATCGGTTTGAGGGAAAGCTGTATCTTCCGGTCTAACTCCTTAAATTCGTCCCGCAAAGCGGCTAATTCTGGCTCTTTGCGCCATGTGCCATCCACCACCTCCCGAAGTATGGGAATATCTTTCGTAAGTTTTTCATTTTCCTTTTGGAATTTCTCCAGTGTTGGTTCGATAGTACCCAGAGCGTTGATGAAATTCTGCGCTGCCAGACGTGGATCGGCAGCCAGATTACCGTAATTATATTGATACAGGTAATCACCCTCTCCCCGAACGTAGAAACGGTTTTGCACAGCATCAAAACCCTCTTTCTGTGAGGTTTCACTTTTGACAAGCAGTTCGAAACCATACAAGCTACCAATCTTATCAAACTCATTTCCCGTGCGGGCAGTATCGGCAATGTGGTTCAGGTGTTTGCCGATAAACTTAATATCGCCACCCTGAACGCCATCCAGTTGGATTGGATTCTTATACGAGCCGTCCTCATTTAATTGTACCCGGCTTTTGAAGTTCTCCAAATCTTTGCCGATGCGTTCAATCAAACCGTTGTTCTTCTCCACTTTCTGCAAAATATCATCCAACTTGTAACGGCTGGATGATTTACCCCTCACAAATGCCTGCCGTTCGCTTTCCAATGTGGTGATTTTCTTTTCCAGACGGGCTTTCTCCAACAATTCCGTATTACCGGAAAGGATAGCCACATATTCGGAGAAGTTCATGCCTGTTTTCTCATCCATTGCGCCCTCGTCAATGGTACGTGCGCCCATATTGTTGGTTTTTAACTGCTGAATGAAAAGTTGTTTGTTATGAAGTAATCCGAATTTATAGGCATCCAGTGATTTTTCGACAGCATAGAGAACAACATCCACCTTATTATCGGCATAGTATTTGGCGACCTCGTTGCCTGTACGGATAGCTCTTCCCTCGCGCTGAGCCAAATCACTTGGTCGATCGGGTAGGTCAGCTCCCTTACAGGAGCTTTCCCCCCTAAGAACCGTACGTGAGCGTTTCCACTCATACGGCTCAAGCAATTCTAAGTT
>NZ_QVMO01000174.1:552-4185 GCF_010501055.1 Dysgonomonas sp. 521 | reverse complement strand
ATCCTGCTTTCCTTTTGACTTCTTAAAGTATGATGTGAAGTGCCATCCCTTTCCTTTTGCTACATGCCAATATCTGTCAGCTATCCAGCGTTTACCCTTTTTCGAGTGTCTGCGTTTAGCCCATTGCCATAGTGCATTGAACATTTGATGGTCAGCCCAGTGGAATGCATCCCTTGTAGCTCCATGTCTGTAATAGTTGCCCCAACCTGTTATCATCGGATTCAATAGCCGTATCAGTGACTCCTGCTTGCACGCTTTGTTGCTCTTGATGGTCGTTCTGACCTTAGCAAGAAAACGTTTTTGTGCAGGCTTGGATGGTTTTGTCAATATCTGATTCTTATACTTCCTGATATTGAATCCGAGAAAATCGAAACCGTCATTGATATTGGTTATCATTGTTTTCTCTTCCGACAAGGTTAATCCTCTTTCGGCGAGAAATTCAGCAACCAAAGGCTTGATTTCAGTATCCAATACCTCTCTGTTTTCTGATGTGATGATAAAATCATCGGCATAACGAATCAGATTCACCATTGGCGAATAATGTTTGCCTTTGATAGTTCTTCGTTTATACTTATCAGCAAGAATCTTCTGTAACCCATCCAGAGCCATATTCGCTAAAGTCGGCGATATGATACCGCCCTGTGGCGTACCTTCTTCTGTCGGAAACAACTGTTTGTTAAAGACAAAGCCACATTCCAGCCATTTGCGGAGCATCACTTTATCCATCGGGATATTGTTCAGCAACCACTCGTGGCTGATATGGTCGAAGCATCCTTTTATGTCTCCCTCCAGAATCCATTCGGGAGAATATCCTTTGCATAGCACATTATCTTAGAGCTATTGAAAGATAACTGCGTAAAAGAACATAAGGTTGAGTTTTATGCGAATAAGCTCTTTGTTACTCCTCAATATTTATCGCTGGTTCTAAAAAATACAAGCGGGAAAACAGCTTATCAATGGATAGTGGATGGAATCATTACAGAATCAAAAATATTGCTCAAGGATGTGGATTCAACCATACAGCAAATATCGGAGAACCTATATTTCCCAGATTCTTCATCATTTAGCAAGTTTTTTAAGAAACAAACAGGAGTTTCGCCATTCAAATATAGAAATATGAATAGCGAAGCTCAATTACTTTTCTAATTCTTAAAGCATAACATGATATTTCGTATAAAATTAACCACTTATGGCAAGACTTATTTACGAAGAAAAGAAAAGTAAATATGCAGACCTTTTGCAGCGAAATTTCCTACAAAGCTACATGGTTTATGTATTGGAAAATGTTCAGCCTTTTTTTAATCAGGTAACAAGTGGTTATTCTCGGAGACAAAATTTGTATCACAGCTTTATATCTCTGCTTTATACTTATTGCAGGCAACATCATGATATTGGCTTTTATGCAGATAAACTGTGTATTACCACTCGTTACCTCTATGATATTACTTTTGAATATTCACTGAATTTATCTCCTAAACAACTAATTGATAAACAACTAATATTAGAGATAAAAACTCTTTTGCATTTCTTGGAATTAACTATTACAGAAATTGCTTTTCAACTTAATTTGCCTGATCAATCATATCTTTGTCGGTATTTTAAACGACACACGGGGATATCTCCTACTGAATACCGAAACCAAATAAAGAATGATTAGCTTTAGTTAGTGATGGTTAAGCAGGTTTTAATCTCTTATTTCCGTTGATATTTGACCATTAAAATACCAGAAGAATAACTTTGACTTTCTGTTAGTTCCCATTTTGACTCTTTAGGTTGTTCGGGGAATAAAGAAACTCCTTTACCAAGAATAACAGGAATATAAGTTATCTGCATTTCATCTACCAACTCGGCAGCAAGCAGCATCGAAACCAACTCGCCACCGCCAAACAGCCAAATATCCTTTCCTGGTTCATTACGCAGATCAAGAATGTGTTCAATCACATTTTTTGTAATGAATTTAACATTTCCTTTTTCTCCCCAATCATGACGGGAAACCACATAAACCGTTTTGTCTGCATACGCACCCATCGCATCCATATTTGATAATTCACGCCAAGAGCGGCCTCCCATGATAATAGTATCAGTCGAATCCATAAATTCCTTATAGCCATAATTCATTTCTTCTGTAATGGGAAATTCCGAAAGCCATTCAATTCCACCGTCCGGTTCTGCGATTCGCCCGTCAATAGATGAAGCGATGTAAAGGATAATCTTTTTCATGTTGATAATATTTGCGTTATTTACTCTTGTTATTATTCGCCGGAGTGACACGCAAAAAAGAAGCGTGGAACATACGACCATCCCACCGCGAGGTACTGGAATACCCAAGAGGAAACAGAAGCACGCCCACGCCATACCATATATGTATAGCATGAACATTGCTTTTTCCTCTTGCCTTATAAATTTCCAGTTTTCGCGGCAGGTTCAGCGAATATTATGTTACATCTAAACGGAATTAATCCGTTATAATTCTAAATTTCTGATGCAAAGATAGTGATTCCAGTCAAATTATCGCTGGAATTGATTCTGAACTATTTGTGGTTACAGATTTTTAGTAGGAAAGTTTTGATAAAATATGATATAATAGATTTGATGTAAATTAGATTTGTTATATATCGCGTATGCGTGTATTTTTGTAGCATGAATTATACAGAACATAAGAACAATCCTAAAAGTTTCCGTGCCTTGACAGGCTTGACGCATATTCAGTTTCTTCATTTGCTTCCCTACTTTGAGGCTGCCCATGATGATTATTTGTCTGAATATGAACTTAATGGTAAACGTCGTCGTAATCTTCGTAGTTTTTGTATCTATAAGAACAGTCCCTTGCCTAGCGTTTCTGATCGCCTTTTCTTTATTCTTGTGTATTTGAAAAACAACCCTCTGCAAGAGTATCATGCCGCCTGTTTCGGCATGGATCAGAAACATTGCAACACATTTGTGCATTGTTTGAACCATGTTCTTCGTCTGAGTCTTGAAACGATGGGACTTGTGCCCGCGCAGACGGATAAAGAACTTTCTGATCGGTTGTCTGAACTTTCTAAAGATGGCACTGTTCAGCCCATATTGCTTCACGATGGTACTGAGAGAGAAATTCCTCGTCCGGTTGATCCAGACGAACAAAAAGAGCAGTACAGTGGAAAAAAGAAACGACATACTGTTAAGAATGCTGTTGTGGTAACAGTGTCTTGTTTGATTCTCTTTGTCAGCCAAACCGTTTCCGGTAAAACACATGATAAGAAGATTGCAGACACAATGTATTCTTTTTCGGTTCCTTGTATTCTGTATCAAGACACCGGATATCAAGGGTATATGCCAGAAAAGGTTACAATTATACAACCTGTGAAGAAAAGAAAGGGAAAGGTGCTTTCTGACCAGGAAAAAGAGTTCAATACAGAAGTGTCCCGCATTCGAGTACGTGTAGAACATGCCATTGGAAGCGCCAAATTCATGAGGATTGTCAAAGACGAATGTCGTCTGAAAGCAAACAGATTCGTTGAACGTATTTTTGCGACATGTGCTGCTTTGCATAATCTGAGAACTAAATTACCACACGCCTAAAGAGGCGGTGGGTTATATAACGGACTAAAAGTCCTGATTAAGGCTAAAGCCATCTAACAGAGAAAGACTTTA
>NZ_QVMO01000174.1:0-390 GCF_010501055.1 Dysgonomonas sp. 521 | reverse complement strand
TTTATATGTTTGCATAAAAATTATATTTTTACAAATATATAATTTCTCCGCCTAAAGGCGGGGGATTTCACCCATCCCAGAATTATAAATTAAAATCGAACCTTGGACATATAAAAACTAATTTACGTAAACTCTAATATATTCGGTAGTTTTCGTATCTTTGTAACATATTGGAAATGACAATAGCATTGTCGGGCAAAACGCCGAAAAAAGCACTATGTTCATTCATTTGCACGGTTGCATTGACACTCTATAAGATATTATAAATGTGGCAGTTACTGAAAGGTAAAACGTTCTGGTGGCACCACTTAAGAAGAGTAGCAAAACGAAGCAAATCCCTGAAACATAGACAGTTTCAGGGATTTTTCTTTTTAGGGCAACCCTGTGAAA
>NZ_QVMO01000173.1 GCF_010501055.1 Dysgonomonas sp. 521 | reverse complement strand
AGTTTGCTAAGAATTTGAGCGAATAATGTTATTTTTGCCATGAGAGGTTCGTTTTTTGTGTTGCACCTCAAAGGTAACTTTAAGGAACAGAAAACGAAAACCTCTCACTTTTTATTTAGGACGCTATTGATTCTTCATTTTTTTATAACCATCAGTACCAAAAATATAAAAGCCGTCCCAATGCTGGAACGGCCTTATTATTTCAGAATAATTTATATTCTTAGAATACGATGCTTACACCAAGTTCTGTCTGACCAAGGTCGAAATCGAATCCGAAATCATCGCCTTTTACATCACCTAGTTTAACATGTTGGTAACCTAAGAAACCAAATTTACCGGTTAATGTAATTCTGTTTGATACATTTACTGCTACGCCCGGACGGAAACCTACTTCCCATGCATTAAGTTTCAGTTTGTTTGTAGTTGCATCACCGTCAGAATCATACTCTGTTACATCGCTCTTACCATAAGTATAGCCAACGCCGCCATCTACAAATAAGCTACCCATGCTTCCTTTAAGGAAAGCCATACGGATAAATGGATTTACAGTAAATGAATCCTTGAAAGTATCTTCTGATCCTAATACACTTTTGTTGTGAGCATATCCTAATTTGATACCTACTCCCATATTTTCGGCAAAAGCATAACCTATTTCAGGAATAATTCTGTAAGAAGAAACTCTGTCTCCGCCGCCTACCTTAGTGCTGTTGAAACCGACTGCACCACCAACCCAGATTTGACCAACTTCCTGAGCAGAAACTGTAGTTGCTAAACCTAACACAATTGCAAGAGTAAAAAATAGTTTTTTCATAAAGTTTAATTTAGTTTGTGATTTACCTTTTTTAATTAACTCAATCTTAATTTTGTGAATCTCTCGAATCACGGGGGGCAAAGTTCTGACAAATAAATTCCCCTAAAAAGGTCTATTAGGTCTTAAAGATGTCCTAAAATTCTTTTTTTAGCGCCAACGGAAATAAACTGCTGACTATCAATATATTCCATAATTTATTTTTAACATCTATTCGATTCTGTTTTTATTTCCCTATGCTTTTTAACTAAAAAATATTATGTTTGCAGTGGCTTATACAAACAAAATACAAACTATATACATAATATGAAACTAGCCAAAATATATCTTGATGATATTTCAGAACATATAGACCCTTTTGCAATCAAGAACTTTATAATATCAGACAAAGCCGTAATATTCCCTCCTCTTTCTTCAAACTTCCCGTTTGTACTCGATGGAGTGGCTTTTGCTATTTGTATCAACGGAAAAGCGCGCGTCAAGATAAACTTTAAAGAATATGATATTGAGAAAAATATGATCATTACCATAATGCCATATTTCGTTACGGAATTCATAGAGCGAAGCGACGACCTGATGCTTGAGTTCCTTATTTTTTCTATGGATTTCCTTACCGAGATGCCGACAGTCTCTAATTTCGATATTTCCAGAAGCATCATGCAGGATTCCTGCTTAAGGATAACTGAGGCCGATGCCGCAAAATACCTGGATTTCCACTCTTTTATTGTAAAACAGTATAAGCGCAGGGAACATCCATACCGAAAAGAAATGGCTAAAAGCCTCTTATACGCTATGCTCGCAGAAATCGGAGGAATATACTATAATACAATAAAAGAGAATAATAACGAAGAAGAAATAATCCCTTCTTCGCATCAGGAGGAACTTATATCCCGCTTCTTCAAACTGTTATTGTTGCACCATAAGCAAGAAAGATCGCTCCAGTTCTACGCAGATAAGATGTGCCTTACACCTAAATACCTGTCTACAACCGTAAAGGACAGGACAGGGCGTACTGCTTTTACATGGATCAACGAGGCTCTGATCGCATCATCCAAGCATTTACTCAAAACAACGGATATGACTATATTGCAGATTTCTGACGAAATGAGCTTTCCGAATGCCTCTTTTTTCGGACGTTTTTTCAAAAAGCATACAGGGCTTACCCCTATGCAATACCGGGAAAATTGAAATGAATGCAGCGGACCTGTTCCGGCTCATTCCGGTTCTACTGTTGCAAAAGAATCCTGCGGGATAAAAAGAATTTAAAGACTGTTTCAATAATATAATAATAAACGAATATGAATAAGTGCCCCAACTGCGATGCAGAACTAACTGATAACCTGGGTGTCTGCAAAAGATGTAACTATAGCCTCTATGAAGGGCGGGTAATCGGATATGCGGAAATGTACCCTGAAAAGAAAGAACTCAAATGCCTGCGTTGCGACCTCAAACTATATTTCGCGGGTAATTTTAACTTCCATGAGGGAATGAGAGTAGGCCTGTTGGGCAACCTCCTCGAAGGGCTGGGAAACAAAGAAAGCTTTGACCTATACGTGTGTCCCAAATGTGGTAAAGTCGAATTCTTTTTGCCAAAAGAAAAAGACTAAGGTACATGACCTGTTTACTGCTTTGCTACATATAACGATAAGAGATCGTTATTCTGAAAACTACGGTCAAGTACTTTCCTGTTATTGATAGATAAATTTCCTTAGCAAAGGATTCTTGTCAATATCCTCATATTTGCGAACGCTGACGCCTAGCTTTTCGAATAACTTGCGAATAAGAGGATCGATGTCCATTACATACAGTTCTTTGATACGCTTGGTCAATAACCAAAGCGCCAAATAATTGACGTCCTTTTTTACGATAATATCCTTTTCTACTTCTACTATCGAATTACCGTCGGTATGTAATACAATTATAGGAATTGTATTGGTATCGGATTCGTCAATCTTGTCATCTTTAAGAAACAGGGCTATTTTCATAAGACTAACTTTTAGTTCAATTGCATTAGTCGTTTTCTCGCAATGTCATAATTAACTACGTTGACCGTTGGTTCAAGTAAACTTGATTCTGCCTTCATTGCTTAACGAAAACGTTGGATAAAGTACAGAAATATATATGGTTAACAAAAGTCCTAAATAACGGTATAAATGTTCAAAAAGACCTATTATCTAAATATTTGAACAAAATACGCACCCTTAATGTTTTAAATGTAAATATACTACACATTATAAATAAAAAGCAAACATTATGAAAAAACTTTTAATTGGTGCGGCAGCTGGTATAGGTCTGGCTCTTGTGATTTACAAATTAGCGGAAAGCGGAAAGCTTGACGGATTATGTGACGACTTCGATAAAGTATCGGGACAAGCCAAGAAAAAGATCAAAGATGGTATTGATGTAGGCAAAAACCAACTGGAATACCTGAAAGAACGTGCTGCCTCCAAATCGGAACAATTAAGCGAATTAGCTGACGAAGTGGAAAAGAAGGTTTTAGACAAACTGAACAAGGCCAAAAGCTAATTCTGCGATTACTTATTTATGGATAAAGAGAACGGATTACTTCTAGAGGTAATCCGTTCTCTTTTAGTTCGCCCAGCATGGGTGTATTCTAATGGGTGCAAGTCCCTCACACGCCCTAACAACGGGAAGTGTCTAGCCTTGAGCAAGGGTGTCCTT
>NZ_QVMO01000172.1 GCF_010501055.1 Dysgonomonas sp. 521 | reverse complement strand
ATATTGTCGGATAAAGTTTTTTTAATTTAATTCTGGCCTTATCATTCGTGAACTGCCAGTTTATCTTGGAACTTCTATTATTTCTACTTCTCTGCCAGGCAGCCACCTCTTTTTTCATTGTTTTCATATCTCCGATTCTTCTATTGAGACATTGGCTGTTGAGAACATGAAGTTCGATTTCCGCCATATTGAGCCAGCTTCCGTGCTTGGGGGTGTAGATAAATTCAAACCGATCCCATATCCGTTTGGCTTCATGAGGCGGAAAAGCTTCATAAAGAGAAGCTGGCTTATGTGTATTCAAATTATCCATCACTAATCTTATCTTTTCCACATAGGGGTAGTAATCATCTGCTATTTCTTTGAGTAAATGCGCCCAATCCACTTTTGTTTTCCGCTCTGTTACTTTCACATGGCGTTTTCCCCGTAGCGGTTCATTTACCATAAATATGTTAGCAACACCACAACGCTCGTATTCATAATCTGTTTTAGTATCACTGCCGGGCTTTCTCCCTAATGGCAAACGGGTTTCTTTTATTAATTGTTTGGGCGATTCATCCATACAAACAACGGGGCGAAGCGGATCATAAGCTTCTTTATATACATCCAGAACGCGCTCCATACAGGATACAAAATCCCCGTTTTGCAAAGGCGGTATTATCCACCCTTGAACCCGCCACGGTTTGATTTCGTTTTTTTTAATGTTTGCCTGATTGTCTCATGCGAAACATTCTCAACATACTTTAATTCAACCATCTTGTCTGCAAGAAGTCTCAATGACCAGCGAGCATATCCTTCCGGTGCTTCGCTGCAACTCAGGGCAATCAAATGAGCCTCAAAATCTCCATCTGCCTTAATGTTGACTACTTCTGGATACGGCTTTCTCCCCAAACACGCATCATAACCATCTTCTACAAATCGTTGTCTTAATCGCTCAACTGTTTTCGTAGTTATATGAAGCATCTGTGCTATGTCTTCATTACTATACTTCTTTCCTGCTGTACTCTCATCACTATTTAATAGAATACACGCATTACGGAATTCCAATGAGGTATGCTTTCCTTTTTTTAAAATGCCTTCAAGTTCCGCCCGCTCTTCCTCAGTTAATGTCACTTTGTATCGTATTGCCATAGTTGCTTTTGTGGCAAATATACGATATTTGTCAGACATTATCAAATTGACATGACACTAGTCACCTTTATAGTTTACCCTGGACAACCGGTTGGTTCCTTCTTTTTTACAACAAAAGTAAGAAATCAACCTCGCTGATATTATATGGATAATTTAAAAAACAAATGTAAGAGTCACCTTTGTCACTTTTTAACATTCTTGCTATATTTACGTCAGTACTAAAAAGAGTTTTGGTCGATGGCGGTTATATTGAAGGCACTACCTATCATTTCTATCTGAATGACCATCTGGGTAATAACCGTGTGGTGGCTAATAGTAGTGGTACGTTGGTTCAGAAGAATCATTATTATCCTTTCGGTTCGGTCTTTGCAAGTACTACAGGGGCAGGGAAACAGCCGTATAAGTATAATGGCAAGGAGCTGGATGCTATGCATGGGGTAAATTTGTATGATTATAGTGCGAGGTATATGGATAGTCAGATCGGTAGGTTTACGAGTGTGGATCCGTTGGCGGAGAAGAAGTATTGGATTTCTCCTTATACATATGCACGAAATAATCCGTTAAGATTTATTGACCCTGATGGAAGAGATGAGTGGGAAATAAATGAAAAAGGGGAGTTTGTTAATCGCATAGAAAATAAAGATAAGACAGGATTTTATATAGTTGGTTCTGATGGGAAACGGATGGATGGTAGGTCTGTGGAATTTGAATATACAACTGTTACTCACTCTAAAGGAACGTTGTATAGTTCACCTTCTTTCTTTGGTTAATTGGTTTTTAATATTATCAAAGATATTTTTATTCTTTGTGTTTTATTCTGCTAATCTAAAGGAACGTTTTCCCACTATCCATGAAGACCGAAAAAAGGCTGTAGACTTTTTCATGCGTTTGACAAAGACAGATATTCCTTACAAAGCCATCGAGAACCCGATAGGCATCATGAGTTCGAAATACAGGAAACCCGACCAGATAATTCAGCCTTATCAATTCGGTGATGCGGAAAGAAAAGCCACTTGTCTCTGGTTATATAATTTACCGAAGCTGATGTTTACCAAAACGGTAAAGCCCGATATTATCACTCTGAAATCGGGAAGGACGGACAGTAAGTTGCATTATGAAACATTTCGGCTTCCCATAGAGGAAAGGCGAAGAATCCGCTCCAAGACTTTCCCGGGTATTGCCGAAGCGATTGCCGCGCAATGGACCCTGTATATACTCTATCGGAAACTGAGCTTCTGCTCCAAGGAAAGTATTTCTAAAATTATCCCTTTTTTAAAACAACTGTAATAACAATATGAAAATGAAAAAATGTGCATCTTATATCATCTTTACGCTATTGCTGGCTGCAATAGCGTGTGCCTGTAGCGATCGTTTTGATATTCGCCGGGATTATGAATTCGAGGTTACTCACCTGCCTGTCCCGAAAAAGCTGAAAGTCGGAGAAACCGTTGAAATCAGATGCCAACTGGAACGAAGTGGCTATTATACCAATACGGCATACCGATTTCGGTATTTCCAGCCTGACGGGCAGGGCGAGCTGCAGATGAACGACAGCGAACCGCTCTTGCCTAACGATTACTACGATCTGACAAAAGAATCGTTCAACTTCTATTATACTTCCAAATCGGACGAACAACAGACGATAGATATCTACTTCTTCGATAATGGCGGGAACAGCTTTGTCCTTTCGTTTACGTTTAACTCGGATAACACTGAGGAGGAAGAACTATGACAACGATGATGGTAATTTCGTATATAGTTACATGGATAAATATTATTTATTCATGGCTGATTGCCCCGAATGAAGAAGAATCTTCTGATTATCTGTGATTTTTAAAGTTTGTACAGCCAATTTTCTTTGAAGTTTTCTAAAAATTTGAAAAGTCTCCGATGTAGTATCGGAGGCTTCTTATGATAATGTATTCACTTCACTTTTTTCTTACCATATTATAGATACCTTTCTGTCCTGTCTGTATGACTTCGTACTTATCTAATTTTTCATAGATAGCTCCCAACGTTTTACATCCATAGCGTCCGGTTTTGAATTTCGGCTTTATCTTTTTCATCGCCATACCGATTTGGGAGAGGGTTACCTCTTCCTTTCCGTCGGCTGCCGATTCATATGCCTTGTCGAACAGATCGGCTTCCTTTTGAAGCAATACGGCAGGGGTATCTCCCTTTTCGGCTTTAGGATTCTTCTCCGGTTCTCGGTCGGAATAGATGAATTTTTTGCAGGAATTGATAAAAGCAATCGGGGTTTTGCTCTCTCCATAACCGATTACGCTTACTCCTTCCTCCCGAATGCGCTGAGCCAATGGTGTATAATCGCTGTCACTCGATACGATGAAGAATACATCTATATTTTTTGAGTTTAACAAGTCCATTGCATCAATCACAAGAACTATATCAGTAGTGTTCTTTCCTTTTACATAAGGCAGGGCTTCGATTAAGCGGTAAAAAAATTCCCTTGAAGGCTCTTTCCAACTCGAAAGTGTTGTTTTACTCCAGTCCCCGTAAATTCTTTTGACAATCACTTCCCCATAGCCGGATGCCAGATCCGTTATATCATTCAGTTTAGCCGAAGAAGCATTGTCTCCATCTATCAGGATGGCTACTCTTTTTGCCGAATTATCTTTCAGGGATTTGTCTTTTTTCATTCTTCTACCGTATTGTTGTTTATATCTGCCATTTTCTCATGTTCTAAAATTCTCTCCTCACATACCTCTTTCGTTATATCCCTCAATAACTCCACTTTGGTAATTAGGGCTTCAACATCTTCTCTGTTTACTCCAAAATTGGGATTATAACGTGCCTGCACATAAGCATCATCTAAAAGCTGGAATAGCCGCTGCTCTTCGTCCGTATCACGGGGAAAGGCTTTTGCTACCTCAAGGGTATGCCGTTTAGCATAACCTGATATTTTGAAAAGGTTATGCTCTTTGGGAGAATAAAGGGAAAAAGTTAAGGTTACCGCAAAATATAGATTTTCAACTGCTTGATGAAGATAAAAAGATGCTTGTTTGTAATCTTCTCTATTGAACGCATTATAAACATCTGCCAAAAAGCTATTTGCTCTTTTAAACCTCTCATCAAAATACTGGCGGGATAAATCTCTTATTTCTTCATAGTTCAGGGTGCGGGGTTCAGATAGCTTTTGCCTGCCGCTATTGTAAAGCAGTACACCTTCTTTACTAATATCGGTATAAAAATAATACCCTTTCCTTATAGCTTTGTTGAAATATTCAAACGTCTCCTGAATAAATTGTATAGGGGTAGTCATCGAATGATGCCTGCCCTGATAAAAGTTTTCCTCTACACGATTCAGTTTACGAGTAACAGTAAATCCACTTTCCTTACCGGAAGTCAGCACCAAAATATCATAATCACTCATAAAATAAGTGCGGACACCATATTCTGTACGTTGGTCGTAATCTACATAGTCATTACGGGCATAGCTCCCAAAAAGGATAATCATCTCACAATCATCACCCAACAGTTCACAAATGCCATGAATAATGGTACGTAGTTCTTCCTGTTTTTTATCGGGTAAAAATGATATGGATGTTTTCATGTAATTTTTATTTGTTTTCAAAGGTAATAAAGTTACGGAAAGAATTACAAATCAAAAACAATTTCATTTTTTCATTCTATGCAAAAACTGAAATCGTTAAAATCAATTTTCAATAATGATAAATTTTGTATAGTTTTGTGAAAACAACAGCGATTTATGAAAAAAATATTACTTGCCCTGTTATCTTTAACAGTAGCTTTCTCTTCTGTTTGTGCACAAGATTCCTATGAAACATTTGATGGTGATATTCTCAAAAAAGGAGATGTGATTAAAATCGGTATTTTATCGTCAAAACATGCTCCATATTTATATATCAGGGAGATAGTAAATAGTCTCTCCTTACGAATATAAAAGTTTCCAAATAGTTTTCATTTCGCCAGCATTTTCATCAGTAGAAAACTATTTGCATTTGGTTGGCAGCATTTATTACAATAGTTCGTTATAAAAACAGCTTTTTTAAGCGGAAATAGTCCCATATTGTTTTAGTTCATTAATTATCCGCTTATTTTTTTTAGAGTTTGGGTTCATTCCTAACTTTTCAAAAAATGTTTTCATTAGCA
>NZ_QVMO01000171.1:262-3900 GCF_010501055.1 Dysgonomonas sp. 521 | reverse complement strand
TCAATGCTAACGAAATAAGACTTATGGGTAAACTAGCTAAAAAACACAATTTTATGATTGTCAAAACGGATATAATTTAAATGACGTCATTGGTAGGAACGAAGCATCCCGTGTAGACAAAATGCTTTTAAGAAAAGAGATCCTTCACTATCGTTCAGGATGACAGGCTATAAGATTTCTTTAACTTAATGACATTGGGATAAACGACCCTATTTGTCAGACGTCAGCCAGCGCCGTTAGCAAGCGTACGGGGCACCCACCCGGTGCAGGCGGCGTAGAATGAAGTGCGGGCGCTTTTAAGCATCATCTGCCAATCATCGCAAAGATGAGATTTTCATCACTTCATTCAGCCGGCAAGCCGTTGGTGGGTCGTACGGCGAAGCGGGGCGCAATGCTTTTTTGCTTACTTTTGGAGCTTCGGCCAAAAGTAAGGTAAGCAATCTGCGATTGCGCGCAGGATAAAAGAACCTATAGTTTAAACAAAATCTAACTACTGATATCCATTATTTAGAACTTACAATAAAGATTTTTCGCTAACATCTGAACAGGCTCTGAGTATAGATAAATCGAAATACAAGATATTCACTGAATCGAAAATTCATGAAAATATGTATCTTTTACCATATCGTCAATCCATTCACAAGTCCGTTTCAGTTCCGGAGCGCCCAATTCATTGTTCCGTTTCTTGTTCAGGGTTATTTCAGTATTTGTCAATACCCGGTCCTCAACAGATAATATCTTTTGCAATATACCTTTTTTATCTTTAGTAATCAGGGCTGCTACGTTTATGTAATCATTTCCCTCGCCACGTGTGATAGGGAAAAGACGCTTTTTTAATTCCAATGACCAGTTACAGATTTTCGCGTTTCCTGTTTTGTCGGCAAACAGGACAGACGGATAAATATTATCCGCATTCAGCCATACCGGAACAGCCATTGTAGTAAGAGGAGAACCCAGAATTGTCCACATAGTAGTCAGTGAGACAGGTTCTTTATCTTTTATACCTTGCACCACGATAACCGATGAAGTGGAATAGCGGGGTATATAATCCCTGAATGCGGCAAAAACAGGTTTTACGGTATCCTGCGGCATTATATCGTACAGGTTTGTACCTGTCAATCCATGCGTCAGATGCCGCGAAACATCCTGTAATAAAAAACGGTACGACAAAGAACCTGACAAAGACGCGTTGTAGAACAAAGGCTCCGCAGCCTGATAGCGGCTCAGACCTTTATCCCTCGCCCTGTCTCCCGAAAAAGAGAAATTAGTACGTACGATATAGCCCATAGGCGCGGCGGCAGGGTCATTTGCATCAAATTTCCTGAACGTGTAATCGCCTGTCTCGTAATAGGCTGCTCCGCCCTGCGCGTCAATGACGCCAAAATTTGCGTTCACATAAAGCGGCTTGGGCAATGACTCCAGCAACTTCTCAAAATCGGCAAGGGTAGCACATTGCTGCAATGCCTGCTTCATGATGATGCCTTCGCGTTCTTCTATGCCTGCCTCCGTGTCGTTCAGATTATAAGAGGCCGAATTCATTATTGCGAAACCGGCAGAGTTGTAACCGCCCCATACTTCCTTTCCGTCTTTATCGCTACTATTGACAATGCCAATGTAACTATATTTGCCGTCCGTAAATGTCATCAGCTTATTTTGCAGAGCGTTGGTATCCCTGTGCTTGTAAAGCAGCGGACGCCCGTCGGCTGTGCCTTTACCCGAAATAATAGCTGTAGTACAAGCCGATATTTGGAGTGAAGCCACAAATATCGTCAATAGAGTAAGGCTGAGGCTTTTCATAGTAATCAAGGTTTGGTCACATAAAGATAATGATTTATTCTACATATATCATCTTTTTAGTCATACCTCCGTCTACCACAATATTTTGCCCGTTTATAAAGTTATTATCCGTCTCGCACAGGAATAGGCACGTCCGTGCTATATCTTCTGGTTGACCAACTCTACCGGACGGATGTTGTGCATGGTCTTCGGGTTTTAAATCCCCATAATGTCCTGTGTCTATCCAGCCGGGGCTGATACAATTTACCGTTATATTATATTTACTTAATGATATAGCCAACGAATGGGTCAATGATACAATCGCCCCTTTAGAGGCGGCATAAGCCTCCGTGTCGGGTTCGCTCATCAGGTAGCGGGTCGACGACATATTTATAATACGCCCGTATGTGTTCAGGTCTTCGTGTTGCGAACGGTGTTTTACCAATAGTTTAGCCGTAATGAAGACCGGGCGCAGGTTTATATCCAACACTTTATCAAAGTCTTCTACCGAAGTATCTAATATAGACCCGAAATTACCCACTCCAACATTATTAATAAGGACGTCAATATTGCCTTTCTTCGAGAGGATAGTATTGACGGCATTCGCCAAAGCGCCCGCATCAGAAACATCGAGGTGGATAAATGAACATTTATAATCTTTCATTTCGTCATTCAGCCTCTTTCCGGCAACCTCATCCATATCGCAGAATATAACATCTGCTCCCGCTTCGCAGAAAGTATTTACTATTGCTTTGCCAATACCGTTGGCTCCGCCTGTGATAAAGGTTATTTTGTTGTATAAGTTTTTCATAATTATTTAGAGTCTGTTTAAATTTTATAGCAAATTTTTTTATAGCTATTTTTAGATGGATTTTATCATTTTTGCTAGCAGGTTTAGCGGGCTAAACCAAGAGTAAAAAGGGTAAAATACGGTAAAAAGAGCATAAAAAAATTGCTAAGAACTGTTGACCTGAACCTGTAATATAAATTTTCGCTAAAACTTAAACAGGCTCTTAGAATTTTCCACAAAAATCTCCTCAAACAGCTCCCTCATTTTATTCTTTACCTCCTTCATTTCTACTTTATAGCCTAACTCCTTCTCCATCGAGGTCACACCTTTATCTACAAAACCGCAAGGGTTAATCAATGAAAAAAAAGACAAATCCGTATTTACATTCAGCGCGAAGCCATGCATCGTAACATAACGGCTGCTACGTACCCCGATTGCCGCAATCTTTCGCGTCTTTGCAGGTATGGTTGTATCAATCCATACACCGGCAGCACCCTCCAACCGTTCCGACTGGATATTGTAAGAAGCCAGAAAGCGGATGATAACTTCTTCCATATTAAATATATACTGCCGCAAACCGATATTGTACGTTTCCAGATCAAATATCGGATAACCGACAAGTTGCCCGGGGCCATGATAAGTAATGTCTCCCCCACGGTCTATCTGAAAAAGCGAAACACCTTTCTCTTTCAGAAAACTTTCCTGATATAACAGATTTTCATGCTTGCCATGTTTACCGATTGTGATAACATGCGGATGCTCACAGAACAAAAGGTAATTTTCGGTCGGAGTCCGGTTCTCCTTACGGCTTAGAGATTCCGCGAACAACTCTTGCTGATACTCCCACGCATGGCCGTACTCTATATTTTCAAGGTCTTTGTATATCATCAGATTATATTCTTAAATAAATAATGTCAATCAGTAGTTGATAAGTTAAACGTTCAATTATTTTTTATCCTGCGCGCAATCACAGATTGCTTGCCTTACTTTTGGCCAAAGCTCCAAAAGTAAGCAAAAAAGCATTGCGCCCCGCTTTGCCGTACGACCCACCATCGGTTTGCCGGCTGAATGA
>NZ_QVMO01000171.1:0-225 GCF_010501055.1 Dysgonomonas sp. 521 | reverse complement strand
ATTGGCAGACGATGCTTAAAAGCGCCCGCACTTCATTCTACGCCGCCTGCACCGGGTGGGTACCCCGTACGCTTGCTAACGGCGCTGGCTGACGCACAATAAGCAGAATTTATACCAATGTCATCAAGTTAAGTAAATCTTATACCCTGTCATCCTGAACGATAGTGAAGGATCTCTTTTCTTAAAAGCAATTTGCCTACACGGGATGCTTCGTCCCTACCAATG
>NZ_QVMO01000170.1:716-4481 GCF_010501055.1 Dysgonomonas sp. 521 | reverse complement strand
TTTGGGTGGATATCTGCCGGAATGGCAGATTTTTAGAACCGATTTCTAATGGATTTAGAACCGGATTACTGGGTGGGGATGCTCCGGATTATGCACCTTCTGCTGAATAATAATCTTTGCCTTTTCGTTCTATTTTTTCTTTTAGTGAAGAAACATCTTTAATTCTTGCGTGTATTCTACAATGAATACCAATTCTATCTATCTCGGATAGAATCTCATCTTGAATATGTTTAAGTATATTTTTTAGTCCCGGATTATTGTTCATAACTATATGTATGATTAAAATATGTTATTCCTTCTCTTTGAATAAAACAATTATCGCCATTAATTACAATGTATGAATTTCTTTTTAATAAACTGATTGTGTTTTCAAATTCTCGCATATTGATATTTTGTTCTTTAAGAGATTCTCGAATAGAAGATAATCGTTTCATATTATTGACTTTTGTTTGACTTTTGATAAACTTCCTCAAAATCAATTCTTCTACATTAACTTGTGATTCTGTTTGTTCCTCGTATTCATACAGTTTATTTTCAAAGAAATTATTTGAATCGCAACCAGTTATATACATATTACTATCTTTGTATAAAGGATCATTAATCCATTCGCAATTAAAAAATTTACAGTTTATAAATCCAGAATTATCAAAAGCACATATATCAAATTTGCATTGGTCAAATTTACAATTACTAATAATAGAATTTTTAAACTGCCCATCTATTCGAAAATACATATTTTCAAATGACAGATCTTCAATAAGAATTCCTTCATATATGTCAATAAAATTATTCATTAGATAAAAATCCCTGTAAAATCGGAATTTACTATCATATGGAAATTGGTTGTCGTGTAGTATTTGCCAAAGAGCATCTTTTCTTTCTTGTGGTTGTACCTTAAAAGCAGAAATAGCTAAAAAAGCAAATTCTTGAGTAATTATTTTAGTGAAATCCGTTGGATAGTGTTCTTGATATTTTTTTTCAATCAAATTTCGTCCAATTAAAATACCTAAGATAAATTCATTAATGAAACCAACATTATCATGCTGTTTTCTATCTAATAAAGCGTGATTTGATAATGTCTCAGCTAATTCATCATGGGTTGGCTTTGGTATTTTTGGATAATTTTTAATGTAATCGTCAAATATCTTTCGATTGTAATCTTTAATAATATCTTTTATAAATGACTTGCTATCTGCCTTAATGTCAAACTCTGACATAATCCGAACAAGTTTCTTGAAAATTCGCAATTGCATATTTTCATCTAAAAATAATTCTTGTCGAATTTGTTCCCGATTTAATAAAAATTCAAAATATTTGTCTACAATATTTTTAGAATTTTGGACAAGGTTGTGTAATTCGTCAATTTCAATATTTCGGATGTATGAGAGCAAAACAGGGTTTGCAACATTACTTATAGGGAAACTGCAATTATTAAGCACTTCCAAACGGTCAGATTCCAACCAATTTTCAATTTTTGGTTCAGAAATTGAGAAACGAGCAACATCATATTTTTTATTTGTATTTTTAATCCATTCGTAAAATTCTTCTCCACTAAAAATTGCCGTTTTTCTCGAAGTAATGACAATTTTTGCTTTACCATCTAATAAATTAACAATAGTAGATAACATACTCTCAATATCTCTTAATTGAGAAGTATTAGCAGACAAATCTTTTGATAACAATTCGTCAAAGCCATCAATAATTACAGGAATTTTACCTTGTTTGATTTGATGTAAAACAACATCGGATTTTACAACATTTTGAAATTGTTCATCTATTTCATTCTGCAAAATATGCTTGAAAATTCTTGCTTCTCTGTTTTTTGATAATTCAATATAAAATGGTAGAATTTCCGTATTGTTTTCTTCCATTTGCTTTATTATTTCATATGCTGTACAGGTTTTTCCATAACCTGCTGCTGCTTCGATAATCACAAATACGGGTATGTCTGTAGTATTTAACAAATCTACCACTTGTTTTACTACTGATTGATTTTCTACTTCCGTATTGGAAGTCATTATTCCTTCTGAATTATAATTTGAATATGTATAATCGCTGTTTATATAGAGATATTTTGCAGTGCTTGGCAATCCTATCGTTTGTTTTTCAACAAATACATCATATTTTCGATTTAAATTTGTTCTAAATGCAGATAATTGGAAAAAACTTTTAAACAACTCTTCTTCAATCTCTTCAATACTTGCATATTCTTTAATATATGTTGCAAAGTTCGATTTTCGATAATCATTTTGGATTTTATCAATTCTTTCAGGATAACCATTTTTAATGATATCTACACCAAAATAACGACCTTGTTTGTATTCACACACAAGAATGCCATCAATATTTTTAGTTATATAACCATATCGTTTATATACCTCTTCTATATCACTATTTCTCATACCATTTTCTATTATCATCTACAAATAAATCTATCACACTTACCTGTAATATCCCTGCATTTTCATATAACGTATCTAAATGGGAGCTGTTGTCGATTACAGACATAAGCATTTACTATCTTGTATCTTGAAACTTTTATCCAATTTTTCAATTAGCCATGTTTGTTTTATCTATTCTCTTTTAAAACTTCTTTTAATTGATTTATCAACATCGTCTACATACAGTTTTAACAAATAAGACAAGTCTTATTAAGGTCATCTTGCTATAGTGTATTCTATGTGTAACATCCATAATAAATAGTTATCAGTTGTTCGTAAAATTTAATATTACATCTAAATATGTTATGTTAATTGTTATGCGTCAGAATATTATAATCTAACACATCACTAATTAAATATTTGATTTAAACCTCAATCTCAATGAGATTACAAGAAAAGACTAATAAAGATAATATAAATAAAATAATTAACATAAGAGAATAGCCAAATTATTTCGACTAAAATGAAAAGGAGACAACTCGTCTCCCCTTCAACTTAATCTAATTCTTTTAAACCTTTTTGGTTCTTTCTTCTCTTTATATACTTCTGATGATTTTGTATTAAATCTTTCAGACATTCTTCTCCTGATTTTACTAATCGTTCTTTCAAAACCCGTTTTATTTCCGCTATGGTATAATAGGTTTTGCCTGAAAGAATAGAGTAAGAAATAACTCCATTCGTCCGTAATCGCTGTAATGTACGTTCGCTTATCCGTAAGAATGTGCAGACTTCATAACTGTCTACCCATTCTTCATCCAAATCGGTATTTTCCGAGCTCTGTTTTTCTTTTATGTAATTGGCAATCATATCTAATTTTCCTTCCAGTTTCTTATATGATTCCATATCTAATATTACGGCTTCCTTCATTATTTCTATGTTTAAATGTTAATTACAAACCTAATCCTTTTGATTTTTTTTGATTTCCCGTATCAGGCCTTGCAATGATTATTCTGTCGGGATTGATTTTGACTATATCTTTGATAGACATTGCCTGTCCCGAGCGGATATTTTGAAATTCATCATCCGGCTTCACAGCAATTTTAACAGAGGACTCCGATTTTACTTCTTTCAGATTGCCCACATGCTGTTCCGGCATGACCGATTGTTCCCGGTTTTTATCCTTATTCTCCAAACTCAGATTAATCTGCCTACTCAATGAATCAAGTTGTGATTTCAAATCCTTCAGTTCCGGCTCTTTCTTCCATGTTGCTGTCATAACCTCTTTCAAAACAGGCAAATCTTTCTCCAATTTTTGATTATCTGATTGATATTTTTCAATGAGAGCAGGTATTCTTTCCAAAGCTTTAAAGAAGTTTGTCGAAGC
>NZ_QVMO01000170.1:0-602 GCF_010501055.1 Dysgonomonas sp. 521 | reverse complement strand
TTGGTGTTCAGATTATCCAGTTTTATCGGATTGAGTTTATTGCCCTCCTTGTCCATCTGTACCTTTTCATTGAATTGTTGCAGGTCTTTTGTCATCCTTGCTACCATTTCAGAGTTACTGTCTACTGTACGGGTAATATCCTCAAACTTATAGATCGCAGAAGACTTGCTGCGGTTGAATGCCTGTCGTTCACTCTCTAAAGAAGCTATCTTCTTTTCCAGTTTGGCTTTCTCCAATAAATCGGTATTACCTGATAGTATAGCCACATATTCCGAAAAGTTCATACCTGAACCTTCATCCAAACTGCCTTCATCAATGGTACGGGTAGCCATATTATTTGTCTTTAACTGGCTGATAAATAGATGTTTGTTTTGCAACAAGTTGAACTTATATGAATCGAGGCTCTTTTCTACGGCATAGATAATTACATCAACTTTATTATCCGCATAGAGTTTGGCTATTTCATTGCCTTTGCGAATAGCTCTCCCGTCCCGCTGACTGAGGTCTGAGGGCCGATCGGGTAGGTCAGCTCCCTTACAGGAGCTTTCCCCCCTAAGAACCGTACGTGAGCGTTTCCACTCATACGGCTCAAGCAATTCTAA
>NZ_QVMO01000169.1 GCF_010501055.1 Dysgonomonas sp. 521 | reverse complement strand
CATAAACTGATGGCTCCTTAATTTATCGTTAAATCTCTCCGTAAAGGTAAAAACTATATAAATCTTGTAAAAGATGAGGCAGACCGAAGGCTTACGTTGCTTTGGCTTGCAGTATACTATTATAAATCAATCTTCAGTTTTGTAGTCAGTGTTCTAAGTCCACGAAGTGGGCTAATATGGATAACCACGGGTAAAACCCGTGGCAAAAGCAGGTAGAAATAGACCGTCTCCGTAGGAGGCGAATGACATTTGTTTTTGCTATTTGCCTCCTACGGAGACATATTCTTCAGTCAGTTCCTGCCACGGGTAAAACCCGTGGTTATCCACCTTAAGTCCCTTCGGGATAATAAGTTACTGTGCTTTTTAACCCTTGATTCGCATTACTTATGACACACCCTCAATTTGTAGTATTTGCTTTCGGACGTATGCAATACGCCCCTACACAAAACATTCATCCTATTTCTCCTCTCCCTTTTTCCCCGCTACCGCACGAAACAACGTCAGCGGATCTAATCTTTCGCATAGGCAGATTACCACACGATACAATCATGTGGCAGCAGCTTTCCAAGTAATATCCCCCTTTTTCATCAATTTCTCACATTTTTATCTTATAGATGTATATAACATCTAAAAAAATATGGGAAAAGAAGAGAAAAATTACGCAGTGATTAAATTGTCGGATACCGTGAGGACGTATCCCACATTTACGAAGAGCCTCAAGGGCTGGATCAACTACGACCGCGACAACCTGCTGCCGCAGCGCATTATAGAGCTCAACAACGAGTCGGCTATCAACCGCGCGGTGATAGAAAACAAAGTGACCTATATCTGCGGGTCGGGCGTGAAGGGTGGCGAATACTACGGCCAACCCAATCTTGCCGACAGCTGGGACGACCTGATAGAAAAAGTAGCCAAAGACTATGTGACCTTCGGCGGGTACTGCTTTCAGATTATCCTCAACGAGAACGGCAAGAGTATGAGCCTCTACCACACCGACTTTAGCAAGGTGAGGGTAGGGCAGGTAAACGATTTTGGGGTCAACCTCAGCTTCTTTCTGTCTAACGACTGGCGCCGCACGGTGGGCAAATACGCCCCTGTGGAGATAAAGGCATATGGCAGCGAGGAGATGCAAAAAGGCACGCCTTACCTTTTCTATTACAGGGACTATGCGCCGAGCCTCGACTATTACCCTGTGCCACAGTACTATTCGGCGCTCAGCTACATAGAGGCTGACGGGCTGCTGGGTAAGTTTTACCGCAACTCTATCCACAACGGCTTTGTGCCGTCTACCATCATTACCATGCCCAGCAATCCTGCCGATGAACAGAAGGAGCAGTTTCAGAAAGACATAGAGCAAAGCTATGCGGGTACCAACGGCGCCAACAGCATCGTGGTGCTTTGGGGCGAAAGCCAGGAAGTGAAGCCCGTGGTAACCTCGTACACGGCAAGCAACAACGCCGACCTGTACAACAATGTGGACGAGATTATCTTTCAGAAGATTATTTCGGCGCACCGCCTTACTTCTCCTACCTTGGCGGGCTTGTCGGGGTCGGGCAACCTGTCGGGCAATGCCAGCGAGATTATCAATTCCTTTGTGCTCTACAACCAGACGGTAATACACCAGCTTCGCCGCCGTATACTGGATACCCTCAGCATTTTTACCATCAACAACGGCTATAAAAAGCTGGAAGTGGAGGATCTGGATATTGTTAATCAGCTGACCACCCCTCCCAACTGAGCCCGCTCTGGCTCCCCCAAGGGGGGAGGAGACACCCCCTCAATCCCCCAAAGGGGGACTTTGGCAAAGCCATAACACCCTACTTAACCTTCCCAAAAGGGGAGGAATAAGGAAAAAGAAAAGTGAAAAATTATTATTAACTAAAAAAATACCCTCTTTGTACCCCCTCCCTTTTGGGGAGGGATGAGGAGGGGTGATTATTATGAATACAGAATATATTTCCATACCACTCATTACCGAGAGCCTGTTTAAGCAGCACTCTCCCGTGACGGCGAACACCGATATTACCGAGTTTGTACCCTACATCTGCATCGCGCAGGAACTGCACATAGAGCCTGTATTGGGCGAGGCGCTGATGACCGAACTCAAAGGGCAGATAGACAGTAACGCGCTCACAGCCGAAAACAGCGACCTTATCGTCCGCCTTGCTCCCGCCTTGTCGTTCTATGCCGTGTATCAGGCGTTGCCCTTCCATTGGGCGACCATCGTCAACAAGGGCATTACCATACGCGAGAGCGAGAACAGCAAAGCGGTCGACATCAAAGACCTGGCACAGCTTCGCCAGTGGATAAAAAACGATGCCGACTTGCTCAAGAGCCAGTTGACGGATTTCCTCTGCCGGTGCAGTGCGGCTTACCCGCTATGGCGTCCGCAGGATGGCTGCTGCAATGCTGTGATAAGTGAGGGCTCGAACGTGAAAAGTTTCGACAGTGGCTTTTACTTTAAGAAGGGAAAGAAAGGTTGTTGCTAGAAATGGAAATCCCCCTGTAATGATTGTGTGCAGGGGGATTTTTTATGAAATATCTGATTGTGAATTTAAACCGGAAGCCGATTTATTAGTCTATTTTTGTAGAAACTAATATTTAAATCGTATGAAAACTAAAACAGACCTATACACTAAAATCGTACTGACGGTAATAGCTATCGCCCTGACTACAAATCTGATAAAAGACATCGGCTTTGTCTCCAAAGCACAAGCTGGAGAAGTGGTAAACCTGAATGCGGAGAAAGCAGCAGAGGAGGATATAACGTTTTTTATATATGAGAATAGTAAGATAAAACAGCCATTTTCCAGTAGGTATTATGATGAATGCATCATAGACTATAAAGATATACCAACTCACATTATAACAACTAAAAAGATCGAGTATCCTGATCCTTTTTCTAATAATCATTTAAGGATCAATAAAATAGAAAAAAAATAAACTTGTCATTTAGAGAAAGCCTGAGATTATTTCTCAGGCTTTTTTTATGACTTTTCTAAAACTTTATCTCTATATATACTAATTTTTTAAATTATGGCAGATAAAAAAAATTTAACATTCAAAGTTGATGGTTTTGAGCAAGTCATCGATAATGCAGACAAGCTAAGCGGCAGTTTAGAAGGAGTAGATGTGAAAATAAAAGGTATGTCCGTCACGGCAAAAGATGTCACGGACACATACAAAAATGAGCTAAAAGATGTAATAGAATACATCATTTTGCAAATGACAAAGATAGAAGCAATAATTACCGAACTGAGTACACATGCAGAGCAGGCTATTGAGAAAAATATAGAAGCAGGAGAAAAACTGGCAAAGAGCATAGAAATGTCAGGCGAAGGTGTTCTGTCTTCTATCGAATCTACAGCAAAGCAGTTACCTACTATAGTGATGGAGGGCTATGAGCGTATGATAACTAATCTGGGTAAAATATTCGGTACTCAGTCATCAATATTGGAAGAGCAACTAAAAAGGAATAAAGAACTAATAGATATTATAAGCGAAGAGTCTTTAAAAAGTATTGAGACCAAATATTCGGAAAAAACAAAAAAAATAGGGATTATAAACCTGAAAGCGCATAAGGAAAATGTTAAAGCGCATGTAGAAGAGCTTAATAAATTTAAAACAGAACTGCAAAAATCCGTTGAACATACCCGTATGCAATACGATGCTGTTTGTCTGTCTTACGATAAAGATAGCGAAGAATTTAAAAAGGCTCAGGAAAAAAAAGTAGAAGAACTGAAAAATTTAGAAGCTAAAATTACAGAAGTAAATAAGGAAATAGAAAAACAGAATGACAATTATTTGGGTGTATGGAATAAACAACATGAAGAAATAAAAACAAAACTTGAGGATTTCTCCAAAGATGGTGGTGGAATAGACAAATTTGTAAAAGAAAACTCTTATGGATTCAAAGGTTTTCTTACAAGTTTTGGTACAGGTGCATATTCCGGCGATACCCACCCAGTGATTCCGGTGATACCCACCCACTCACTGTGCAAATTAGTCTGACAAAATTACCGTTTTTTTCTTAAGC
>NZ_QVMO01000016.1 GCF_010501055.1 Dysgonomonas sp. 521 | reverse complement strand
CGAACAGAGAAGTTAAGCCCGGTCGTGCCGATGGTACTGCAAGTATGTGGGAGAGTAGGTTACCGCCGTTTTAAAAGAGAAGTCCTCATAGGTAAATCTATGGGGACTTTTTGTGTTTGGATAGCTATAGCCAGTGGTTATATAATAAAGAGGTCAGTCCGAAAATTCGGTTGTTAGAAAAAACAAATGAGTCATCTTAATTGGCAGACAGATTACTTCAAACTTCCTTTATTTCTAATTTTATGCTCGTAAACTATCGATATACAAATATTTATGTATAAAAATATATGTGGATAATTTTAGTATCTAATAGAACGTATTCTACAAATAAGTTTGATTGAAATTTTAACAACTGGGTTTTCGGACTGACCCGTTTTCTATAACCAAGAAATCAAAGGTTATCGAACTCCAAAGCACAATTCATTCTTTCATTTAATCAACACAGAAATAGCAACTTACAGAAACGAAAAAAACGACAAACAGAAGAAAACTTCAATTTGTCGCTCTCAGTGCGGATGAAGGGACTCGAACCCCCACGCCTCTCAGCACCAGATCCTAAGTCTGGCGTGGCTACCAATTACACCACATCCGCGGTTGATTTGCCTTAGCGGGTACAAAGATATAATAAATTGTGCTTTATCCAACAATTAAAACAAAAAAATAAGGCATCCATACTAAAATATTAGTTTAAATGCTCTTATTCCGTTAAAATATCCCTGGGTAATCAGCCTTTGAATCCGATTTTTGCATGAGAACCATCACAATAAGGCTTGTTATTGGATGCCCCGCAACGGCAAAGATGAGGATTTTCTTTGACAACCGTAGTCCCGTCTGCCAATACCAGTTCAACAGTACCTTCCACTAAAAGAGGAGCATTAGGGATAACTTTAATTTTTAACAATGATTCTTTCTTTTCCATAAAATGATGATCGTTTTTAAGTTGATATAAGTATAACGCCCGAAATGTTAAAAAAGTTGAGTGTATACAATTATTTTTACATTTTATCTTTCCGTTTTTTTTCATAGCTTTGTATTCGCCAAAGGAGAAAAATTACGAATGGATAATTATATAGTTTCGGCAAGGAAATATCGCCCGATGACCTTCAACTCGGTTGTAGGGCAAAGGTCACTGACCACTACCCTGAAAAATGCTATCGCGTCAGGCAAGCTGGCTCATGCATACTTATTTTGCGGCCCAAGAGGTGTCGGAAAAACCACATGCGCCCGCATTTTCGCTAAAACAATTAATTGCCTATCGCCCACTCCCGAGGGAGAAGCCTGCAACCAGTGCGAATCGTGTGTAGCCTTTAACGAGCAACGCTCTTTTAATATACATGAACTGGATGCCGCTTCGAACAACTCGGTAGATGACATACGCTCCCTGATCGAACAGGTGCGCATCCCCCCACAGATAGGTAAATATAAGGTATATATCATCGATGAGGTTCACATGCTTTCACAAGCGGCATTCAACGCTTTCCTGAAAACACTGGAAGAACCGCCCCATCATGCCATATTTATATTAGCCACTACCGAGAAACATAAAATACTGCCGACAATCCTGTCACGTTGCCAGATATACGACTTCAGCCGTATTACAATAAAAGATACAGTGGAGCATTTACAGTATGTAGCAGATCAGGAAAATGTAAAAACAGAACCGGAAGCCTTGAACGTACTTGCCCAAAAAGCTGACGGCGGTATGCGCGACGCCTTATCCATATTCGACCAGGTGGTCAGTTTCACGGGAGGGAATGTTACATATAAGGCCGTTATTGAGAACCTGAATGTTCTCGATTATGAATATTATTTCAGGCTTACCGACTCTATCCTTGCTAATAATGTAGTCGAAGGCTTACTGATACTGAACGAAATACTCAGCAAAGGTTTTGATGGAAACAATGTAGTAACAGGGATAGCCTCCCATTTCAGGGATTTGCTGCTATGCAAGGATATAAAAACAGCCGAATTATTTGAAGTAGGAGCTTCCATCAGGGAACGTTATATAGAGACTGCGAAGAAATGTTCGAATGAGTTTCTATATAAAGCCATCGAACTGGTCAACGAAAGCGACCTCAATTACAGGTACAGCAGGAACAAACGGCTACTCTCCGATCTGACCATCATCCGGCTCTGCCAGTTGTCTTCCCCTCAAGCAGGATCGGAAGATCAAAAAAAAAAGCAGGTAATTGAGCCCATCTTTTCCCAGCAAGGTCAATCGGCACAACCGGTGAATCGGGCAGCTACGACTCAGCCAACGCAACAGCCGCAAGCCCAGCAAAGGGCAACACCTGTAGCGCCACCCAAAGAGCATACGCCCACCCCATCCCATACAGCCGGCAGTAGCAAGCCGATGCCAAAAGCAGGAGGCCTGGGTATCTCTATCTCTGCGTTCGGACAAAAGAAAGAAGAGGAAAGCGTTAAGTCCGAAATGACTATCGAAGTATTAAACGAACGGTTTACGCCTCTCCAGCTTATAAATGAATGGAAAGCATACGCCGATGATCTGACAGAAGAGCACCACCTTAAAAACACAATGCTCAACTGTCTGCCGGATCTTATAGAAAATACTGTATTTGAGGTTGTTGTAAACAACCCGGTACAGGAGCAGCGCCTGATTGAACACAGGATGGATATCCTCTCCAAACTGAGAGTCCAACTTCGAAACACCCATCTGAAAATGGAAATAAGGATAAGTGAGAACAATGAGAAGAAACTGGCTTTTACTTCTGCAGAGAAGTTTAACCTCATGATGGAGGAAAACGAAAGCCTGCGCAGGTTAAAAGACGAATTCGGACTGGAATTATCATAAACTATACAAAGAAAAGAGATACAAGCGAGGCTGCCTCAATAGCCTGCCATCCCGTGTTTGACGCGGGATCCCTCTGAAAAGTGAACTATATTTATATATAGCGGGAGCAGAACTAAAATTTATTTTATGTTATGCCGGGTCACGAAATAACATTCACAGGAACGGAGTGTATGTAAAAATGACTAATGAAATTGAATGAGGAATATATTAATCCGTAAAATCAACAGGGCACCACTACCTGGCGCTTCTTGCTTATCCATCTCTTTCCCCGCGCTTTCGCACGGGGCTATAATCAGACAGCCGCTAGGCGGCAATATTACCCATCCAAAACGTCATAGAACCCATATTATCCATAAATATCTCCTAATGCTCTTCTCACTTTTCCTCTTTGCTGCCTGCGAGGAGGTTATAAATGTCAATCTGACCGAGGCCGAGCCCATGAATGTGATAGACGCTTCCATTACGGAAAATTCTCCGTGTATTGTGCTGCTGACGAGGTCGCAGGGCTTTTATAATAATGAGTCTTATGAACGCATCTCCGATGCGAAGGTAGAACTGTTTGACGAATATGGAAATAGTGATGTACTGGCAGAGAGCAATAAAGACAAGGGGTTATATTTTTCGCAAATGATAGGCACAGTAGGGTTTACTTATACGCTGAAAGTGACATCCGGAAATAATGTATATGAGGCCAAAGCTACAATACCGCAGGCTATACCTATCGATAGTGTATATATCTACCGTGTAAAGATTGGCAATGAGGATATTTACTCTCCGTGCGTGGCCTTTCAGGATCCGCCCGAAGAAGATAATTACTATTATACGACCTTGTATGTGAACGGTAACCCGATGAGTTCCATCTATCTGGATAATGACGAGTATCGCAACGGGCTGAAAGTGGAAAATATCCTTTTCTTTGATAAGGAAGATAACAATGACGAGGAACTGAAAGCCGGAGATAAACTGCGGATAGATATGCAGACGCTGGATAAAGGCATGTACACGTTTTATAACTCGCTGAGGAGTGTCGCCGCCGGAGGAGGCACAAACCCGCTGACAAATATAACGGGGGGAGCCTTGGGGTGCTTCAAGGCATACAATGCTTACTGGGTAGATTATACCGTGAGCGAGGAAGACGTAAGTGCGAAATAATTGAGGCTGAAACAACTTTATGAATTTTGATGTGCTTTCCCTAAGTATATATTAGAGTTTATATTCAATAAGATTATATATGGTTTATTCTCTGTGATTTAATTGCCTGCTGCTTTAGCTGGAGGATAATAGTCTAATCAGATAATGGCTTTAGCCAAAATGTTTTGACTAAAGTCGTTTTCTATCTGTATTATTATCCACGACTTGAAAGTCGTGGCAACTAAAACTCCTAAAAATATGCATCTTACTATTTTATTGAATATAAACTCTATTTAACTACAGCCCTACATAAATAATAAATTACTATCTTTGTTCTTCCAGCTTCTAAAATATTTATAACTATATGTTTAAGTTTCTTGCGTTCTTATTACTTATCGGTGTTTTCGGATTCCTTATTCTAGGCGTGTTTCTGGGCAGGGTAATCCGTTTCTTCGGCCCGTCATCAGACAGGGCTAAAAGCAATCGTAAGCAATCGCGTAATAAGGCCGCTTCAAATAATACGAATACGTCGCAAAAGAAATTTTCGAAGAACGAAGGAGAGTATGTTAATTATGAAGAAATAAAAGAAGAATAACCGGATTGGTTATTCTTCAAAGTTTATTTTCTCATCAATGATATATTCAGGCCTGCTCTTTACTTCATCGAAGAGCACGCCTATATATTGCCCGAGTACACCTATTGTTATCAATTGCACACCTCCGAAGAAGATGATAATGATGACTGTGGAAGACCAGCCTGTAATTACGTTGGTAAATCCGAACAGATGGCCCAGCCATACCCACAGCGCGTATACGATGCCTATAAAAAAAGCGAGGCTGCCTAAACTTACCGACAGCATCAGCGGTTTTTTGGAGAAGTAGAGCAAGGCCGTCTTTGCAAAAGTCAGCATTTTTTTTAGCGGGTATTTAGTCTCCCCTGCAAAACGGGCATCCCTGTTGTAGTAGAACGGTACTTGCTTAAATCCTATCCAGCTGATCAGTCCTCTTATATATTTCCCTTTTTCTTTCAGTGCGTTAAAGGCGTCTATCGCTTTCCTGTCTACTAGCCTGAAGTCTCCGGTGTCGCGCGGAAACTCAACCTCGGAGAGGCTGTTCATCGTCTTGTAGAAGAGTTTAGCCGTTAGCTTCTTGAAGAATGTTTCCCCTTCTCTTTTCTTCCTTACACAGAATACCACGCTGGCTTCTTCTTTCCGGTGGGTATCTATCAGATCGGGAATCAGTTCGGGCGGATCTTGCAGGTCGGCATCGATGATAACGGCCATATCCGTTGTGCAGTTATTCATTCCTGCCGTAACAGCCGGCTGGTGCCCGAAGTTGCGGGAGAAATGGAGAACTTTTACTTTCTCATCCCTGGAGGCGATCAGGTTGAGTATATACTTTGTGTTGTCTTTACTCCCATCATTAATAAAAATAATGTATCCATCCACATCTTTCAATGAGGTCAGAACATGCTTTGTCCTGTTATAAAATTCCTGTATAACGGCCTCTTCGTTATAGCAGGGGACAATGACGGAAAGTGTTTGCATATTTAAGAACTTGTTTAAATTTTATAGCAACTTTTCACATAGCTATTTTTAGATGGTCTACGGCCTTAACCTTCTAGTTGATATATCGAATCGGGAGTGAATGTATTGTCCGGAGAGTATATAATCCAGTCGGTCAGTACCTCTATCGGGTATGTGTTGATATCCCCCTCATTTAGTCCCGAAATCCAGTACGGCTGGTTCAGCAGCTTGCCCTCAATCTTGTCGTTTTCTATGCTTATTACATCATACCATAGGTGTTCTTTTTCACTCTCCGTTTCGGGGTCATCCACTAGCAGTCCGAGTTTTACTAAAAATGTCCAGCCCAGTTGTTCTTCGTCCCTTGTGTTAAACAGGTTCTTGAGAAACGATTTCCTCTCAGGTCTTTTATATTCTCTGGTAAAGATTTTTTCAAATGAGGCAAACCGTTCTTTAGCCAAGGCGCTCATCCGGTTCGTTTCTTCAGTTGTTATATAATAGATTGGGTTTTCGGCAAGGGTAGGGGCATAAATTTCAGGAGAGACCATATTCCCGTCTTCTACGGCAAATAGGATGCCTGAAGGTTCGGCATGTACATTGTCTGCTTCGTCACGGTCTGAGGCTCCGCCCAGAATATTTTTCGGCAGGTCTTTCAGCGCTTCTTCCCATCTTAGCCAGCAGAGGTTGATACCCATGCCGTCATAACCGATAGTAAACTTTTCACGCTCCTTTGCTGGGTCCGAAAGGAATTTTTTCACAGTCATGTTTATCAGGGTATTCATCTGCTCGGCTCCCTGGCCAAAGTTCAATAGTTCCAATTCTACCGATCCGCAGCGATTCAGTCCGTGGGTATGGAACCAGTAGCGGCGGTCTCCGTTTCTGCCTTCCTCATCGTATACACAGTGCAATGTATACAGGTAATCAGGAGAAGGAGGAATGGATGATGCCGCAGTCATGCGCAGCCATTTTGCGGATAGCAGCCTGTATGACATGAAGTCTACAACCAGACTGGCGTTTGGTACTATCGCGTTCATAATTTTCAGTTGCAGGTGGAACGAACTGAGAGAATCTAATTCGAAATACATGGATGTATCCAGAAAATAATCCTGTTTTGCAGCTATCTGTAAAGATTCCTCATCGATAGCGTTTGCAAAACCGAAGTCGTTGAGGTTTATATTTTTAGAATCGGAAACATACAGGTCGACATTGAAGATAGTTTCTTTATATTCTATTTCGGCATGGAAGCTCATAATAGAGTATTCGATATCTACTTCGACTTCGTTGAACGATTTTAGTTCGAAGTCTGTGTTTTGTGCAAGGGATTTCTCTATTTGTGCAGCATCGAATTTGAAATTCTTGTTCTTCGGAAATATTCCCATAGAGGAAGCTAGTCCTGTTTCGCCTTCGGCAAGTAAGTTGTATTTTTCGTTGTTATCCATAATGGAGAGTTATAATGGGTCTTTAATTAAAAAATAATTTCAATTTGAAATATACAAACTTAATGAAAATATTAGTAGAAATAGTTATTCGAAAAAGGAAATATCAGGGGAATAAAATAAAAAAGTCTGAATAAGAATTTTATTCAGACTTGAATTATTTATTTCTTGAAAAACTCAGAATTTCTTAAATCCCATTATCTCACGAACCTCAGCAACTGTTTTGCTTGCGCTTGCGCGTGCTTTCTCTGCGCCCTCGGTTACTACTTTGTGCAGGTAGGCATCATCGTTCTGAATGTCTTTGATGCGTTCGCGTATGGGGTCGGTAACTTTGATGATGTCCTCAGCCAGCTGTTTTTTCAGGTCTCCGTACCGCATTTCGCAGGTGTTCCATTTGTCTTCGTAGTGTCGTACCACTTCGTCTGTCGATACAGCCTTGAGTATGGTAAAGAGATTTTCTATATAGTCAGGCTTTTCGGAATTTGGCGCCTTAGGCCCTTCATCTGTCAGGGCTCGTTTTACTTTCTTTTCTATGCTCTTCGGGTCTTCATCCAGATAGATACAGTTCCCTTCCGATTTGCCCATTTTGCCGCTGCCGTCTAGTCCGGGTATCTTGATCAGCTCATGCCCGAAGTTGTAGGCGACAGGTTCTTTGAAGTATTCCACGCCGTACATGTTGTTGAAGCGGCGGGCGAATTTACGTGTCATTTCCAGATGTTGCTCCTGATCTTTGCCTACCGGCACTTTGTCGGCATTGTGCATCAGTATATCGGCAGCCATCAGGGTAGGGTATGTCAGTAGCCCGGCGTTTACATTATCGGGGTTTTTCCTTGCTTTTTCTTTGAACGAAACAGTTTTGGCCAACTCTCCCATATATGCGTGCATGTTCAGCAGAAGGTATAATTCACATACCTCGGGCACATCACTCTGTATATATATAGTTGATATTTCGGGATCGATCCCTGCTGCCAGATATTCAGTCAATACGTTTTTTACGTTGCCGTGCAGTATTTTCGGATCGGGATGCGTTGTTAACGAATGATAGTCGGCGATGAAAAAGAAACATTTGTTTTCATTTTGCATTCTTGTGAAATTTCTCAAAGCGCCGAAGTAATTTCCTAAGTGTAGCTTTCCGGTCGACCGGATACCACTTAATACTGTTTCCATATTATAATTTCTTTTTTTAAAGGCACAAAGATAGTCAAAAATCTGCAAAAGAATTGATATATCTTTCTTATTGTGTCTTTGATTTGAACCCTAATTTTTTTATCTTTGAAAAATGTCGATCTAATAATCAAAAGGTATATGTCTAATCAAAAAAGAATCTTAATATTAGGGGGTA
Organism: Dysgonomonas sp. 521; assembly: GCF_010501055.1. Classification (GTDB taxonomy): domain Bacteria; phylum Bacteroidota; class Bacteroidia; order Bacteroidales; family Dysgonomonadaceae; genus Dysgonomonas. The sequence continues at coordinate 59,182 of NZ_QVMO01000016.1, read as the reverse complement.
TCTTGTCCCTGTTCTTGTCTGCAAATATGAATGCACAGAAAATAATAAAGCTGTGGGAGGGGAATCCTCCGGCAAGTAACGAACTTATCGAGCCGGAAAAGTATGAAAAGGATGGAGGATGGTTTACAAACGTATCCGTACCCGAACTATATCTCTATCCCGCGGATAAGGCGAATAATACAGGGATGGCAGTGGTAATCTGCCCCGGAGGCGGATATGCCGGGCTGGCATTCGAACATGAAGGGACACAGTTTGCCCAATGGCTCAACAAGCAGGGTGTTTCGGCCTTTATACTGAAATACCGTATGCCGAATAAGCATAAGGAAGTGCCGTTGGATGATGCCTGGCAGGCCATCCGTTATGTGCGTACACATGCAGCGGAATACAATATCAAAACAGATAAAGTAGGGATTGCCGGATTCTCGGCCGGAGGGCATCTTGCCGCAACTGCGTCAACCCATTATGCCCTGTCGGGAGTGAATACCCGTCCCGATTTTTCGATCCTATTTTATCCTGTGATAACAATGGAGACAGCCACGCATGGAGGTTCTAAGTTTAACCTGCTGGGAGATAACCCGTCGGTGGCGGATATCTATACTTTCTCCAACGAAAGGCAGGTAAACGTCAACACGCCGCCAGCTATTCTGCTGCTGAGTGACGATGACGGGGCTGTGCCACCGGCCAACAGCATAGCTTACTACGAGGCGCTGAAAAAGAACAACGTTCCCGCCACAATGTATATATTCCCCGAAGGAGAACACGGATGGGGTATGCGGGAAAATTTTAAGTACCATACACAGATGCTCGACCTGCTCGGAATGTGGCTGAAAGATATGAATAATAAATAACAAGAGCCTCCCCAACCCCTCCGGAGGAGGGGTCGTTCCCTTTCCTTTGGGGAAGTTAGGAGGGGCGCATAATTTATAACTTATAACTCAAATACATATTATGGAAAAGATAAAAGTAGCGAATCCCGTTGTGGAAATGGATGGCGACGAAATGACCCGTATTATATGGCAGTATATCAAAGATAAACTCATTCTTCCATACGTAGATGTGGAATTAAAATACTTCGACCTGAGCATACAAAACCGTGATGCGACCAACGATCAGGTAACGATAGACAGCGCCGAGGCTACAAAAAAATATCAGGTAGCGGTGAAGTGCGCTACCATCACACCCGATGAGGCGCGCGTGAAGGAGTTCGGGCTGAAAAAGATGTGGAAATCGCCGAATGGGACTATCCGTAATATACTGGGTGGCACCGTATTCCGCGAGCCTATTATCATCAGCAATATACCCCGGCTGGTAACCACATGGACGCAGCCTATCATCATTGGGCGCCATGCCCATGCCGACCAGTATAAGGCTACAGATTTTGTAACGAAGGGAAAAGGAAAACTGACGATAACCTTTACTCCCGAAGGCGGGGAACCACAGACTCAGACCGTATATGACTACGATGGCGACGGTGTTGCCATGGCTATGTATAATACGGATGAATCTATATATGGATTTGCGCATTCCTGTTTCAGGCTCGCATTACAAAAGAAATACCCGCTTTATCTTTCTACAAAGAATACGATACTCAAAGCTTACGACGGACGGTTTAAGGATATCTTCGAGGAAGTGTACGAGAAAGAGTATAAGGAGGCTTATGAGAAAGCCGGACTCACTTACGAGCACCGCCTGATAGACGATATGGTGGCGGCGGCGCTGAAGTGGAGTGGGGGCTTTGTATGGGCTTGTAAGAATTACGATGGCGATGTGCAGTCCGATACGGTCGCTCAGGGATTCGGCTCGCTGGGGCTTATGACATCCGTTCTGCTTACACCTGATGGCAAGATAATGGAAGCAGAGGCTGCCCACGGGACAGTGACGCGCCACTACCGCCAGCACCAGCAGGGTAAAGAGACATCTACAAATCCTATCGCTTCCATTTTTGCATGGACACGGGGTCTTGCCCACAGGGGGAAACTGGATGAAAACTGGGCTTTGGTAAATTTCTCCCGTACATTGGAAGAAGTCTGCATAGAAACCGTGGAGAAAGATAAGATGACAAAAGACCTTGCCTTGCTTATTCATGGAGGAACAACACACCGTGGCGACTACCTGAACACCGAGGACTTCCTGGATGAAATAGCGAAAGGACTGAAAGCGAAATTGGGTGTGTAACTGTTAATAAAAAATAGTGATATATTTAGGAGAGTGTAGCAGGGCAAAAGCCTGTCATTCCGTGCCTGATACGGAATCCCTCAAGAAATCAGTCTGGATTATGAGATGATTACGGGTCAAGCCTGCCCCCTACGGATGCCATATTTATGATTAATGCAGATCAAGGGTTAAAAAATGCAGCGGTTTATTGTCCCGAAGGGACTGGAGGTGGAAAACCACGGGTGAAACCCGTGGCAGAGGCTGACTAAAAAAATATGTCTCCGTAGGAGGCAAATGGCAAAGATCAATACCATTCGCCTCCTACGGAGACGGAATCTTCCTTTCTGCTTTTCCCACGGGTTTTACCCGTGGTTACTTGTATTAGCCCTCTTCGCGGACTTTGAAAACAGCCTAAAAATGAACAAATAAAAAGATATAATAAAAAATTCGTATAAACTTTAACAGTTTCTTAACCTTATAACTACAAACCGGGCTTCGCTCGCCTGCGGTTATGAAAGTCGGGCTTTTTAAGCCATTTCCCAACCCCTCGCTATTGCATGATTACATCGTATCGAATAACGTCATCATTTTTCTAAATATTTATCTATTACAGGGAAATAAGCTGTAAACAGTGAGTAAAAAGTAACACATAAAAACAATAAAAAAAGTGTCACCTTTGTCACTTTTGTCACTTTTTAGTTAAAAAGAGCAGCTTACACGTGATCTTTAATAATTCGTTTTTCTCATCATTATAGCAATGGAAAGATTATAGACCTAATGAAAAAATAACTATATTTGCTCTATTAAGTAACGGATGGAATTTAATGTCCCGTTCTTTAGTTATAACAAGCAGTAACTGTTATACTTGGGTGGATTATAAATAGGTCTGTAACCTTAATATTATTAGAAAAATAAAACTTAAAAACATACTGAAAATATGAGATTTGTTGTTTCCAGCACAGCACTGTTGAGCCACTTGCAAGCGATAAGCAAGGTAATCAATTCAAAGAATACATTACCTATCTTGGACTGTTTCTTATTAGAACTCGAAGGCTCTAAGCTTTCCCTTACTGCTGCCGATTCTGAGACCCGTCTGGTTACCTCACTTGAGGTGAACGAAGCAGATGGCAACGGCAAATTAGCCGTCAATGCCAAGAACCTGCTCGACCCGTTGAAAGAACTTCCCGAGCAGCCGCTTACATTTGAGATAAACAGTGATAATCTCGAAACATTTATCTATTTTCACAACGGTAAGTATAACTTTATCGGGCAGAGTGGCGACGACTATCCACAGCCAAAGGACTTGAAAGATACGGCCGTTAGCCTGACTATAGAGCCTCAGGTATTGTTTTCGGGTATCAACCGCACACTGTTTGCCAGTGCCGACGATGAGCTTCGCCCTGTGATGAATGGTGTTTACTTTGATATTACGGCAGACGACCTTACGTTTGTAGCGTCCGATGGGCACAAGCTGGTTCGCTGCAAGACATTGTCAGCAAAAGGAGCCGAACGCGCTTCATTTATTTTGCCAAAGAAACCGGCCAACCTTCTTCGTGCCATATTGCCGAAAGAATCGGAAACAGTGGAAATCAAATTCGATGAGAATAACGCATATATAAAGATGTCGAGTTATACGATGACATGCCGTTTTATTGAAGGCCGTTATCCGAATTATAATTCGGTAATCCCTCAAAACAATACCAATAAAGTGATATTGGACCGCTTGTCATTCCTTAACGCGTTGAAACGTGTATCGGTATTCTCCAATCAGGCAAGCAACCTGATTCGTCTGCAACTCTCCGATAAGGATATTGTAGTTTCGGCTCAGGATATAGATTTCTCTACTGCTGCCGAAGAAACGATCACTTGCGAATATACAGGCACGCCGATGAATATAGGTTTCAAATCAAGCTTCCTTATCGATATTCTGAATAATATACCATCTTCGGATATATCTTTGGAACTATCCGACCCTTCGCGTGCAGGGCTTATTATCCCTGTGGATAATGATGAGAACGAAGATCTGTTGATGTTGCTTATGCCAATGATGCTCAACGATTAAAAAACGAATATTATAGTAGTATACAAAAAATAGAAAACAGGCTTTATCACTCTTCCGGCCGGGAGGAGTGGTAAAGTTTTTTCGTAGAACGCTTATGGAATTAAACCTGAAAAACCCGCTTATATTCTTCGACCTGGAGACAACAGGTACGGATACGGTAAAAGACCGTATTGTTGAGTTATCTTACCTGAAAGTATACCCCAATGGAAAGGAAGAAGTAAAGACCAGGCGTATCAATCCCGAAATGCCCATTCCTGCGAGTTCCACGGCTATACACGGAATATCGGATGAGGATGTAAAGGACTGCCCTACATTTAAGCAGATAGCCAGATCGCTGGCAGACCAGATGGAAGGATGCGACCTTGCAGGATTCAATTCGAGCCGTTTCGATATACCTTTGCTGGCAGAAGAGTTCCTTCGCGCGGATGTCGATATAGATTTCAGTAAGCGTAAGATGATAGATGTACAGATCATTTTCCATAAAAAAGAACAGCGCACGCTGGAAGCGGCTTACAAATTCTATTGCGACAAGGATTTAGACAATGCCCACTCTGCCGAAGCCGATACGCTGGCTACGTATGAAGTGCTGAAAGCACAGCTGGATAAGTATCCTGACCTGGAAAATGACATGGAGAAACTCGCGTCCGAGTTTTCGTTCTTCAACAATAATGTAGACTTGGCAGGGCGTATCATCAAGGATGAGAACGGCATTGAGATATTCAACTTTGGCAAACACAAAGGCAAGCCGGTAGCCGAAGTCCTGAAAAAAGAACCGAGTTTCTACGCATGGATGATGGATGCAGACTTCCCTCTGAATACAAAGCAGGTGCTGACTAAGATCAAGCTGCGCGAAATGCAAAGATAATGATATAATATACAGGCTTACCCACTCTAAGTCTGTATACGGATTTGTTATTCCTTAATTATATAGCATGAGAAAACTCCTGTTCATACTCTTCTTTATCTGTTCTTATACCATGTATTCTCAGTCGGGTAACTCTGATAATATTGCCAAAGCCCTGAAAGAACTGGATGGATATATAGAACAGAAAGACCATTATGTACAGCTCAAGGAAGGCCGGATTGCGTCACTAAATCAGAGTTTACTGTCACAAACAGACAACCGGCATAAACTGGAGATATACAGTTCCCTGTTTGACGAATATAAGTCGTATAAGTATGATTCGGCTTATGTATATGCACACAAGTGCCTCGATGTGGCGACACTTATAGCCGACCCCGATAAGATAATGGACGCCAAAGGGCTTATTGCTTTCTGCTACCTTTCATCCGGCTTGTTCAAGGAGGCGTATGATATTATGAGCTCGATAGATGTGAAGAACGCGCCCGACAAAATAAAGAAGGATTACTATGCCCAGCTGGCCAGGCTGTACTACGATATGGCCGACTATACCAATGGCGAGCCGTTTAGCAGCCAGTATGTAAGGGAGGGTATACAGTATTGCGACTCGGCAATTACCTATCTGCCTATAGAGTCGCCCATGATGTGGAGCACGGTAGGATTGAAGCGGATGCAGCAGCGGAATTATCCGGCGGCTATAGAAGCCTTCCAGACCTTGCTGCACTCGCCTAATATAGATGACCATACCTCGGCTATCGCTACATCCAGTATGGGATTTATGTACGGGTCGATGGGAGACAGGCAGCGCGGGATGTTTTACCTGATACAGGCGTCAATTTACGACATAAAGTCGGCAACGAAGGAGGCTGTGGCTATGCAGAACCTTGCCAACCTGTTGTACGAAATGGGAGATGTGACCCGTGCCAACCGCTACGTACGCATCGCGATGGAAGACGCTAACTTCTACAACGCGCGCCACCGCAAAATACAAATCAGCGCCATTCTGCCGATTATAGAAAAAGAACACCTGCAAATGGTAGAGAATCAGCGAAATAGCCTTATCGTGTTCGCTTCGGTGGTTACGCTCATGTTTATTCTCGTACTTGTATCTACCATTATTATATATAAGCAGGTCAAAAAACTGCGGAGGGCGAAGAGGACGATCCAGTCGCAAAACAAGAATCTGCAATCGGCTAATTCCAAGCTGGTGGAAGCCAATGAGATTAAGGATGAATATGTCGTTCAGTCGTTGTATGGTAAGTCGGAATATATAGACCGGCTCGAAATCCTGTACAGGACAATAAACCGCAAACTGAAAGCCCGCCAGTTCGATGATATCAATTCTTATCTGAAAGAGTCTGACCTGAAAAAAGAGCGCGAGAATATGTATTCTTCCTTCGACCAGACCTTCCTGAGGCTTTTCCCTGATTTTATCGAAGAATATAACCATCTGTTCAGGCCCGAAGATGTGGTCGCTGTAGATTTGAACAAGGGTTTGACCCCGGAACTAAGGATATTCGCACTCATCCGCCTGGGTATTCACGAGAGCGAACGTATCGCTAAGTTTCTCGACTACTCGGTAAATACGATCAATACATATAAGACGAAGGTAAAGAATAAGTCGATAGTGCCGAATGAACAGTTCGAACAGAAAATAATGGAAATAAAAACGGTAAGGACAACACCACAATAATATCGCGTTTTAACATATTTATATATGAAAAGGGTCTGTAAAGGCCCTTTTTTCGTTTATATTCAGGTTATATTTTTTGTTGTTAACGTTTTTTATAAGTTGTTGTAATCTAAGGGATTCGATAAATAAAGAACAGAAAAATGCTTATATATTCCATAGGGAATTTCTTCTTGTTGTTTACCAAAACTACATTTGCATTGATACATCCGGGAAATCATTTTTGTTATCCTAATGTTTCTAATACAATAACTAAATTACTTCATATTATTAACCAAAATTTGAACCTATGAAAGTCTTTTTAAAGCATTTTGTTGCCTTATTCTTATTGACTGTCATGTTTTCGTTTGCTGCCTGCAACGATACTGACGATGGGAGCTATGTGGCGCCTATAACAACTTATGAGAAAATCAAAGGCGACTGGAAACTAACCTCCGTTAAGCAGATTGACGAAGTAGCAAAAGCCAACTCTCAAAGCCCTAGCGAAATGGTGTTGACTTCCCAGTTCGACTTCTCTACATTTACCATCAAACTGAATGTGGATGCCAATAATGAACCTACCGATTACGCTGTCGGAGGAAATGCTCCTGCCATCTTCGCAAAAGCAGGTTACTGGAAGCTGGCTTATCCATTCCCTAGTACAGACGGGGCAGCCAGCATCATATATCTTTATTCTGATGCCGCTAAGACCGCTAAGATAGGCGAATTGGCGATTACAGCTACGCCTGGGGCTACAGATGTGCTGGAACTGAAATTGACAAGAAAAACAAAAGGAGTAGCCTTTGTTTCGTATGTGTATAGACTATCCCCTAATGTAAACGAATAACTATGAAAAAGATGAAAAATATACTATCAGCCTTTTTGGCTTTAGTGGCTATTGCTTTACCTCTAAATAGCTATGCAACAGATGAAGTGGGCGATCCGGCCAGTACATGGACCTATCCCGTAATATATGCGCTGGACGAAGAAGTAACCTGGTACTTTGATATGACCGGAACAGGATTCGACGACGGACAGGATCTGTACCTTTGGGCGTGGTCTCCATCTGAGCCTGACGCAGGCAATTTTGACAACTCTTCCGATTTTGCCAAACTGGAATATGTAGGCAATATGGTATGGAAAAAGACATTGACCCCTACCAAATACTTCAGTATGTCGGTTGCGGATATTGCTGGCTCTGCCGGATTCTGGATGCGCCTCAAAGGTAAAGGCAATGAGAAACAGAGTGGTGTGATCAATGCAAAATGGTCTGTTGCCGAACTCAACGATTTCAAGACATCGGGTAACGAAGTACAGATATTCCCCGAAAAATTCTACTTAGACGAACCTCTTTCGCTCTTGGTAAATGCTAACCTGCTTTGGGCTGGCGGAGCACAGGGGGGAGCCGATGGGGAAGAACTTCACCTGCACGCCGGATTGAATAACTTTGATAAAAACGCTATTGCCGAATATCAGGCGTGGCTACCTGAAATATCGGAGAAGACCAAACTCAAAAACATCGGGGACGGTATCTATAAGATAGATTTTACACCGCGCACCTATTTTGGTCTGGACGGTGTGCCTCCGGTTGCCGATGATTATGTAATGGAGAATATTCAATTTCTGTTCCCGGCAAAAGACTGGGCAAAAGTATTTGCCGGAAAAGATGGCGATTATGTAATCAATGCACCGGGTGCTATTATCCCTCCCGATCCTGTATTTTACTTCTTCCCTCAGAAGTTTAGCCAATATGATATACTGACCCTTGTGAGAACGAATAATGAAAAAAACAGTCAGGGACTGGAATATAAGATTACTGCGGGTTCTAAGGTTATTACAGGCGATTTCTCCGGAAATATGGCAGAGACGAGAGCTTACGTAGACTTATTGACTCAACTGCAAGGTGCGGGAGCACTCAGCAAAATCAGCCTGGAAGTGAAAGATAAAAATGGAAAAGAAATCATCAAGACAGATATTCCATTAGTACCGGATTCGGAATTAGAATAATAATATGAAAAACTATCAACGTATGAAATTGAATAATATATTACACAAATATATCATGCGCTCATTCTTCTTTGCTCTGTTCTTTGCCGGAATGAGCATACAGGTGCTTGCGCAGAATGTAACTGCTACAGGGGTAGTTACTGACGAGAACAATGACCCGTTAGCAGGGGTTACCGTAAAGGTGGAAGGCAATGCCACTACAGGTACAATGACTGATATAGATGGAAACTTTGAACTAAGCTGTCCTTCGGGAAGTGTCCTCGAATTTTCATATATCGGTTTCAATCCACTGAAAGCTGCGGCTCAGAAGGATATGAAAATTATTCTTACCGAAAATGCAATAGCACTGAAAGAAACTGTTATTGTAGGTGTCGGTTACGGAACGATGCGAAAATCCGACCTCACGGGAGCTATTGCCTCTGTAGGACAGGAAGATCTAAGGAAAGGTGTCATTACCTCTGCCGAACAGGTTTTGCAAGGTAAGGTTTCCGGATTGTCTGTCGTTCAGAGTTCGGGCGACCCGTCTCAGGGTGCATCTATACGCCTGAGAGGAGGTACATCATTGTCGGCAAGCAATTCACCTCTTGTCGTTGTAGACGGTATTCCGGGAGTGGATATGAATACAGTGCAGCCATCAGAGATAGTGTCTATAGACGTGTTGAAAGATGCTTCTTCTGCGGCAATCTATGGTTCACGGGGAGCCAATGGTGTTATTATCATTACCACATCCCGTTCCAGCAGCGAAGAACGACGCAGTATCCAGTACAATGGCTATGCAGCCATAGGCTATGTGTCTAAGCATATGGATTTGCTTTCAGCTAACCAATGGAGAGCTTATGTGAGAGAAAATGATGTGAAAGGAGCTACCGATTATGGTGGCGATACCGACTGGCAAAAGGAACTGGAGCGTACAGCTTTTACACACTCCCACAATATCTATTTCAGTAATGTAGGCAAAGAAAGCGGATACAGTGCATCCATCACGTACCTCAACAGTGAAGGAGTTATCAAAAAGAACAGCCTGAACAGGCTTGCAGGAAGCATTTCGGCTCATCAGTACGGGTTAAACAAGCGTCTGAAGCTGGAAGCCGGGATTACAGGGACTACAGATAGCTGGCACCCGATCGATAGCCGTATATACGAAAGGATGACGAACCTGAATCCTACCGTTCCGGTAAAAGACCAGAATGGCAAGTTTACATCTATTGATGGTACAAATACCGAAAACCCTGTGGAACTGAATACCAACAGGACTGCAGACGACACACGTCATCGTTTCCTTGGATATGGAAAAATAGAACTGGATGTTATAGACGGGCTGAAAGCTTCTGCCAACCTCTCTTATGAATACAACTCTCATCAAACACGTTTCTATCTGCCTACTTATGCAGTGATGGAAGGGCAGGCTGAAAAAGGCCGCGGACAAAGAGCTTTGGCTGACTATAAAAACCTGCAACTGGAAACTTACCTGACTTACGATAAGGAGTTCAACAAAATACATAAGCTGAACCTGATGGGTGGTTACTCATACCTGAAAAATATGTATGAAGGTTTTGGCGCTTTCCGTCGTGGATTCGATTCTGATATGTTCCTCTACAACAATCTTGCGGCCGGCTCCGACTACAGGCAGGGTGACGTGTATTCATACAAGGGAGAAGCTACACTGATCTCTTTCTTTGGCCGTGTAAACTATAATCTGTTGAACAAATACATGGTTACAGCCACATTGCGTAACGATGGTTCGTCGCGCTTCGGGGCGAATAATAAATGGGGTCTGTTCCCGTCAGTATCCGCTGCATGGCGTATCTCCGACGAGGCATTTATGGAAGGTACATCTTCGTGGCTGGATAATCTGAAACTGCGTGTTGGGTATGGTGTAACCGGTAACCAGGATGGTTTGGGAGAATACAAATCACTTTCAATCCTGAGCGCAAGTGGGTCGGCATATTACGATGCGGCTACAGGTACCTGGAAAAACTCATACGCACCAAACCAGAACACGAATGCTGACCTGAAATGGGAATCTACCGAACAATTTAACCTCGGACTTGATTTTACATTGTTCAACCGTGTTACAGGATCATTGGAACTGTACAGCAAAAAGACAAAAGACCTCTTATGGACATATCTGGTTCCTACTCCTCCATACTTATACAATCAGATGTTGGCAAACGTAGGATCATTATCAAACAAAGGCGTGGAATTAAGCCTGTCGTCCAATATCATTAAGACAAAAGACTTCTCCTGGGGAGTAAATCTCACAGCATCATACAACAAGCAGGAGATAACCAAACTATCTAACGCAGAATATAGCACAACCGGCTTTCCGGCTGGGTCTTTGCACGGGCTGAGAGGTTTTTCAGGAGTTTATAGCCAGTATATTACCGAAGGTTATCCACTGGGTGCTTTCTTTGGGCCAAAATGTTTAGGCCTTGACGAAGAAGGTAAATATATATTCAAGACAGACGAGCAGGGGGAAGTAGTGAGTGAATATCTTGGTAGCGCACAACCAAAGGTAAACCTGGGTATTGCTATGGATTTCTCATACAAAGATTTTGACCTCAATATAGCAGGTTATGGAATGTTCGGACAAAAGGTATTGAATGCAACTACAATGAGTATGTACGATCCTACACGTTTGGGAGGCAATCAGAATGTACCCGACAGTTATATTACAAGCGGCATTACATCTTCTCCTGCCTATTCCGATTATTGGGTAGAGAACGGATCATTCTTCCGCCTGCAATCGGTAACATTGGGATATACATTACCGGTGAACCTCAAAAAAACCGGATTTGATAAAATCAGGTTCTACGTAACAGGGGAAAACCTGTTTGTAATTACCGGATACACAGGTATTGATCCTGAAGTGGGTATAAATCTTAACAGGGACTCTAACGGAAATATTACCACTTCACCGGGTATCGACATCTATGATTCTTATCCGCGTCCTCGGACATTCTCTTTTGGTGTAAATCTTTCTTTCTAATCGTTGAAAAATAAAAATTGTGTATATGAAAATGAAAAATAAAATATTATCAATATTGGTATTATCGGCTCTGGTCGCAATGTCTTCCTGTACCGACCTGGATGAGAAACTGTACGATAAAGTGCCGATGGATGATTATGGGAAAACGGATAGCGAGATACAGACTATCGTAGGAAGTGCTTATGCGTCTTTGCGGGGTTTTAGCGACTCGGATCAAGGCGGAACAAACTGTTATCCTACATGCGAATATGTGTTTTTCCTGGATGAATGTGCTTCCGACGAGGCTTGTATCCCTACACGCGGTACCGACTGGTACGATAGCGGCCGCTATCAGGAAATACAGCGGCATAGTTGGTCTGCCGGTAATATCATGATACTGAGCTCGTGGAAATATTGTTTCCAGGGAATAGCCAGTGTAAACACTGTGATCTATCAGGTGGACAAGTCTGAATTGACGGAAGACGCTAAAGCGGTGGTAAAAGCAGAACTGAGAGGCATCCGCGCCTATTATTATCTGTTGCTGGTAGACCAGTTTGGCAATGTACCGATCGTAACCGACTTTGGTGGCGAAGGCTTACCGGCTAATTCGTCCCGTGCAGATGTATTCAAGTTTATCGAGACTGAACTGACAGAGGCATTACCCCTCTTGCCTGCAACAAAAACGTATGGACGTTTTACGCAGGCTGTGGCAAACAGTCTGCTGGCACGCCTCTACCTGAATGCCGAAGTATGGACAGGGACAGCCCGTTGGCAGGATTGCCTGGATGCTTGTGATAAAGTAACGGGTTATACGCTCGAAGGGAACTACTTCAATAGTTTCAAGACTGCAAATGAGACTTCCGGCGAAATTATCTTCTCTATTCCTTACGATCATAAAGCGGGAACAGTAGGTAACTATCTGGCTTCGATGACATATCATTACAATCAGAAGTTTGCTTTCTCTCCCAATGGAACGTATCCGTGGTGCGGTAATGGTATCAGCGCGCAACCGGGACTATACTCTTCTTTCGAAGAAGGCGACATACGCCGTGGCTCATTGCTTATCGGAGAACAGATCAACATGTCTACAGGTTCTGTAATAATGATGGATAACGGTAATCCGCTTATCTATACAGAAGAAATTACGAATTATGAGAACGCGTTACAAAACGAAGGTGCCCGCTTGCACAAATATGAAGTTCAGGCCGAAGACCAGTGGGAACGCGACAACGACTGGGTACTGATCCGTTATGCAGAAATAATAATGATGAAAGCCGAAGCGAATTATCGTTTAGGATTTACCGCCAATGCGTTATCGTTCGTAAACGAACTTCGCACCAGAGCGGGATTATCAGAATTGAAACCCGAAGCTCTTGATTTACAGGCTTTGGATAATGAATGGAAGCATGAATTTGTATTCGAAGGCTTGCGCCGTACTACAAATATACGTTTTGGTACATTCTTCGAAAAATGGTGGGAAAAACCAACGGATACACCTAAAACAAGAGGTATCTATCCAATCCCTGCCTCTATTTTGGAATTGAACAGCAAACTTTCACAAAACCCAGGTTATTAGTTTTAAGGTCTGAGTACGGTCATAGAATATCAGCTATGACTGTACTCTTTTACGCTAAAAAATAAGAGATATGAAAAAACTATTATTTATCATATTGTTTTGTTGCGGTATCGTTTTGCTATCAGGTTGTAGCAAGGACGATTTACCTATTATAAAAGAAAACCCGGTGGAAGAGTTTGACCCGGTGGCAGTTACCAAAACAAACCCGATGAAACTCTATGTGCACTATATGCCGTGGTTCGAAACTCCGGCAACAAATAACGGTGCTTGGGGACAACACTGGACAATGGCCAACAAGAATCCTGACAGCGGCGAAATAGCATCATACTATAATCCCCTGATAGGCCCTTATGCTTCCAGCGATGAGGCTGTGATAGAGTATCACCTCTTGTTGATGAAATATTCGGGGATAGATGGCATTCTTATCGATTGGTACGGAACACGCGACTTGTGGGATTATCCTGCAAACAAGAAGAATACAGAAGCTATTGTAAAAGTATTGGAGAAAGTAGGACTTAATTTCGCTATCGTTTATGAAGATCAAACGGTAAAGGAAGAGCTTGAAGGTGAAGCACAAATCACGCAGGCAAAGGCCGACATGAAATACCTTGAAGACAACTTCTTCGGCAAGAGCAATTATATCAAGATAGGGAATAAACCTCTACTGATGGTTTTCGGGCCGCAGGAAATAAAGACCCCTACCGATTGGACAAATGTATTCAGCGCAATGAAAACAAAACCATCCTTCGTTACATTATACGGACACTCCAATCTGGCAAACAATGCGGATAACAAAAATGCTTCCGGAGAATTTATCTGGGTAGATGCCACATCTATGGAAACCAAATATGCCATTAAAGATAACTTTGAGGTATTCTTTGGCGGAGCATATCCGGGCTATAAGGACTTCTACAAAGAAGGAGGATGGGGCGAATCGGCTTTGGCTGCCATCGACCACAAAGACGGCGCATTGCTGAAAGAACTGCTCCAGATGGCAAAAAGCAAGAACGTTAGCAATCTACAGCTAATCACATGGAACGACTTTGGCGAAGGTACGATGATAGAGCCTACCAAAGAGTTCGGCTATAAGTTCCTGAACGAAATACAATCTTTCTCAGGCGTTTCGTACAGTACTTCCACACTGGAAAATGTATATGATTACTATAATTTGAGAGCGGCCAACAAAGGAAAGGTAAAGGCTGAGAAAAAACTGACTCAGGCATTCTACTATTTTGTTTCATTACAGAATGAAAAGGCGAAGGCTTTATTAGATGAAGTAAAGAACGGAAATTAATACAAAAAATATGAAACAGGCTTTAAATTTATTCCTTCTCGCTCTCATTTGCTTTACGGCATGTACTCCCGGCAGTAAAGATCCGTCGGCTGTATCTCCGGATGGAAGTATCAGGATATGTGTAGGAGCAGAAGAAGGCAAGATATATTATACGGTAAATAAAGACGACAAGGTAGTCTTAAATAAATCTTTTCTGGGTTTTGTACTGAAGGACTCCGAATTCAATAAGGATCTAGAGATTACCAATGTTGAGGGTTCGTCTTTCAGTGAGACATGGACACAGCCGTGGGGAGAAGAGGCTACGGTTGATAATAAATATAACCAGTTGAAGGTAGATGTGGAAGAAGCTGCCGGGCTTAAACGTAAGTTTTCGGTCGTATTCCGTGTGTTTGACGATGGCGTCGGTTTCAGGTACGAGTTTCCTGAGCAGGAAAACCTGAAGGATTTCATCATTATGGATGAACTTACCGAGTTTGCTTTGGCGGACAACCATAAAACATGGTCGATACCGTACGATTCCAAATATTATGAAAGCCTGTATACAACGGCTCCTGTAAACGAACTGGATACGGTATGCACCCCGCTGACAATGGAAACTAAAGACGGATTATACCTGACTATACATGAAGCAAATCTGACGGATTATGCGGCAATGAATTTGACCCCTGAAAATAAGACATCTGTGCTAAGGACTTATTTAAGCCCGTGGTCTACCGGCGAAAAAGTGTTTATGAAAGCTCCGGGTGTTAGCCCTTGGAGAACAATGATCATCGCCAATAAACCTGGCGACCTGATACTTTCGCGCCTGATGCTCAACCTGAACGAGCCATGCAAAATAGAGGATACTTCATGGATCAGACCGGGTCGCTATATCGGTATCTGGTGGGGTATGCATATGGAAAAATACACATGGTGCCAGGGACCTAAACACGGGGCTACGACAGAAAATACGATGAAATATATCGACTTTGCAGCTAAACATGGATTTTCCGGTGTATTGGTAGAAGGCTGGAACGATGGCTGGCAAAACGACTGGACAAAAGAAGGCGATAAGTTCAGCTTTACCAAAGCTTATCCCGACTTCGACCTGGCAAAGATTACCAAATATGCCGCCATGAAGAATGTGAGGCTTGTTGGTCATCACGAAACAGGAGGTGCGACCCGCAATTACGAAAACCAACTGGACAGCGCTTTTGCCCTATATCAGAGATATGGTGTAAATGCCGTGAAGACGGGTTATGTAAGCCCGTTGCTCGATGGCAAGGAAATGCACAGCAGCCAGTATGGCGTCCGTCATTTCCGCAAGGTAATAGAGACTGCTGCAAAGTATCATGTAATGATAGACAATCACGAGCCTGTGATGCCTACCGGGCTACAACGCACATGGCCTAACCTGATGACGCAGGAGGGCGTGCGGGGACAAGAATACGACGCATGGTCACAGGATGGAGGTAACCCGCCCGAACATACGACTATTATCCCATTCACCCGTGGTTTGGCCGGGCCTATCGATTTCACGCCGGGTACGTTTAACTTCTCAAATCCCGTGTTTCCTAACACCCGTGTGCAGACTACTATTGCGAAACAACTGGCACTGTCGGTAGTGATATACAGCCCGTTGCAGATGGCTTCCGATATGATTGAAAATTATGAAAACAGACCTGAATTTGAATTCATCACATCATGTCCTGCCAACTGGTCGAAGACCGTTATCCCCGATGCCAAAATTGGTGAGTATATAACCATTGCCCGTAAAGACAGGGACAGCGAAAACTGGTATGTGGGAAGCATCACAAATGCCGACAGCCGCAATATGTCGCTGCCTCTTACATTCCTCGACAAAGGGGCAACATATAAAGCGAAGATATTTAAAGACGGAAAAGGCGCGGAATATAAAACCAACCCTTATCCGGTAGAAATACAAGAGTTGGATGTGACATCCGATACAGTTCTTAATCTGGAACTTGCTACAAGCGGGGGAACCGCAGTTATGTTCCTCAAACAATGATTTTTTAGGGTTAACATGAAGAAGGCTGTCCAACGGACAGCCTCTTCTCTTTTATGCCGGAACCTCTTCTTTTACATATTTGTACCTGAACAGTATGGCAAACAGTATGGCTACAACCAGAGCGTATGCCGCAAAGCATAACCAGATAGAGTACCAGTCTTTCATCCCATCTGCATCTGTGAAGAACTTACCGATCAATAATCCGCTGGTCCAGCTGCCGAGTACGGCGCCAAAGCCGTTGGTCATCATCATAAACAGCCCCTGAGCCGAAGAGCGTACTTTCGCGTTTGTAGAATTATTGACAAATAATGAGCCGGATATATTGAAGAAGTCAAATGCCATGCCATAGACAATACACGAAAGGATAATCATCCACAACCCGCCTTCGGGATTGGCGAAGGCAAACAGCCCGAAGCGCAGAACCCACGCGAACATGCTTATCAGCATAACCGTTTTTATACCGAACCGTCTCAAAAAGAAAGGTATAGCCAGAATAAACAGCGTTTCGGATATCTGCGATATGGATAATATGATGGTAGAATATCTTACAACGAAAGAGTCGGGATACTGATATTTAAAATCGTCGAGAAAAGTATCCCCATAAGCGTTTGTAAGCTGTAGCGCGGCACCCAGCAGCATACTGAATATAAAGAACAGCGCCATCTTATAGTCTTTGAACAGCTTGAAAGCATCCAGCCCCAGCAATTCTGCCAGAGTCTTGTTCTTATCGGATGTATTCTGCGGGGGCGACTGCGGCAGGGTAAAGGCATATATTCCCAGCAGGATAGCCGTGATGCCGGCGATATAGAACTGGTTTTCGGATGCTTTATTGCCTGTGAGGTTGGTGAGCCACATGGCGGCGATAAAGCCGATAGTACCCCAAACCCTGATAGGGGGGAAGTATTTGACTGTGTCCAGATTATTCTTGGTAAGCACGCTGTAGGCTGTAGAGTTGGATAAGGCGAGGGTAGGCATGTAGAATATCATCGCAAGCAGTATTACCCAAAAGAATGTAGACGGATTGTCTACCATAGGGAGCGAGATAAAGGTAAGCCCGCATAATATATGTAAAATACCGTATAACCTTTCCGAATTTACCCAACGGTCGGCGATGATACCGCATAGTGTAGGCATAAAGATGGACGCAATGCCCATTGTGGAAAAGATAATGCCGAAATCTTCACTTTGCCAGTGTTTTGTCCCGAACCAGTAGTTTGCTATTGTGATCATCCATGCACCCCAGATGAAGAACTGGAGGAAATTCATAATAATCAGACGGATTTTGATACTCATAATATTTTATTATTTCAAGATTTAAGGTTTCAAGATTATAAGTAATGAAAATCATTTAATGCAACATGCTTTTTATCATCGTGAGACACGACGTATCTCGTTCCTCAAAGACAGGGTTGATAAGAGATGCTTCCTATTGTCAGCATGACAAGAACGAAAATAATGTTGCAATAATTTCTTTTCATTACATAACTCATTACTTATTTTTTATCTTACTCAATTCCACTTCTATTTTTCCCAGATTCACTCCGTTCTTTCCGGTTTGGTATACCATAACATCTTTACCTGTAAGGTTTTTCTTAATGTCGGGCTGCTTCATAAACGTATGCGAATGTCCCCCGATTATTATATCCAGATTTGTAGATTTCTCTGCCAATACCTGATCTTGGTTATAGCCAATGTGCGACAGGCAGATGATTATGTCGCATTTTTCTTTCTTCTTCAATAATGCGGCATAGTGATTTACCGTTTCAATAGCCGGCTTGAAAACCATTCCTTCATATTTGTCTTTCTGTATAAGCCCTTCGGGATTTACTCCCACGCCTATAATCCCGATCTTTATCCCGTCTTTTTTTATAATAGTGTAAGGTTTCACCACATCTCTGAGTACTGTGTCCGAAAAGTCGTAGTTACAGCATATTACAGGGAAGTTCATCTTCCTGTATATCATCCTCAGGGTATCCAGCCCATAGTCAAATTCATGGTTGCCTATTGTGGCTGCATCATAATGCATCATATTCATCGCTTCTGCTTCAACCCGCCCTTTGAACAGGTTGTAATACGGTGTACCCTGAAAATAGTCGCCCGCGTCTATCAGCAGTACATTCTTGTGCGCCTTGCGGATGCTGTCTATTATCGCTTTCCTGTTGATGACACCTCCCTGTCCGGGATAATACTTATCGGTGAGCCGAAAAGGTTCGATGTGGCTATGCGTATCATTTGTGTGCAGTATAACTAGTTTCTTTTGAGAAAATACACAGCATGATACGAGCAGCAGTGCAAAAATGAGGATGTATTTTGGTTTCATTCCTATATTATTTTTCTTGTGGTCACCGAATGGTTATCCGCCCATCTAGTTTTGATGAGATATCCCTGCCTTCCCGCGTTTCTTTCCTGATATAGTTCAAGATATAATCGCGGAGAGTGAGGCCTATGGGAGTTGACGATTCTGCGTTCTTCAAAGCGTCCATGGCGTCATTCCCCTCGGCGAGGTAGTCCAGTGTGACAATCGTATATATCTTATTGTTATCTATCGGCTTGCCATCTATTTTGGCGTCTGCCAGCTTCTTATCCTTTATGGTGAGTTTTACGTTGCCGGATATTCCCGCTCCGCCTCTTCGCGCATAGGCATTGAATATATCCGTGAGGTAGTTCCCCCTGAGGTATACCAGTACCAATTCATTTTCGAAAGAGTAGGTGCTGAATATATCTCCCAGCGTGATATCTCCTTCGGGCAGGGGAGCCCTGTGCCCATGCACGTTCATTATGGAGAAATCGATGTGTTTACCGTTTGTATATGAGCCATCCAGCTGATACATTACATCAGATGTGAAATTTGTGAGCAGGCTTTCGGGTATGCCTATGTCCATCAGTTGGGTTGAATGTCCGATGACTTCCCCCATGCGTTCGTCGAGCAGCTTTTTGTAGCTGTTGACCATTTCAGCCATATCTTTGTCGGGGTGGGAGGTTTCCTTTACGGGGATATATTCTCCCTTCATAGATGTGACTATATACTGGTGTTTTGAGCAGGAGGCGAATATTATAATTGAAATCAGACAGATGTAATATCTTTTCATGAACATGTATTTTATCTCTTTCAAATATAAGACATTTATAACTGAAAAAGTCATAAAGGCTTTTATTAAATAATCCCCTTTATGACTTTTTTAACTGTTGAGGGTTACCTCATATTTTCATTTTCCTTTAGAAAATATAGCGTACTCCGATTTGCATCTGCCATGTGCTTGACAATGATTTATTCTTCTGGAATGTTGTTTCCGGTAGAATAGGCTCGCCATCTTTTGTAATGTGGTTCATCGTATATTTAGGGGTATTATTTTCGTCAACGCCCTTATATTCAAGAATCCTGCTCAATCCGCTGGTAGTGGTTAGCTGAGTCGTTTTCAGTGCGCCCCACTTGCTGTTGATAAGGTTTGGTAGATTTAGTATGTCGAAGCTCAATTGCACTGTGTTTTTGCGTCCTCTTACATAGAAATTGTAGCTTTCAACTATTTTCAGGTCGATACGGTGATACCAAGGATTCAGTGCGCCATAGCTTTCTGCATATTTCCCTTTGTGTTTTTTGAGGTAGCCATCCTGATTGATAAATGCCCAGAAGGCTTCTCTTTGTTGGTCTGCTGTGAACTTATACTCGTTGGTACCTACTTTCACGGTTTTGTCAACGAAGGTCAGTTCGTCTTTGGTCTTTGGTATGTAGATCAGGTCATTTGAAATACCATCCTGATTCATATCGCCAGAGTAGCCATACGAGAATGAGCCTGAGTTATAACCTGAATAGTACACCCCGAAAGTAGTCCCGTGATGTTTGTTATAATCTACATTATAGCTTACCGAAGCAACAACCTTATTTGGAGTACGGTATTGGGAATTATATAACTTCAAATCGTTAGGGCCGTTTACCGAAGGAGTATTTCCCCATGCAGATGCGGCCTGGTCGCCGGGGTTGCCCGACAGGTCTTTAGACATGGTATGCGTATATGCGGCCATTATTCTCAGGTTGTTTATTGGCTCCAGATTTGCCATAAGGCTTAATGAATAGTTATATCCTTTACTTGTATTGCTAAGCAGCATAGCTTCAGATATATCGCCGTTGATTCTTGAGGCGTTTCTTCCGGGATAGAAATAGCGGTTGTCCGGCCCATTGAATTTTTTCATACTTGCATCATCTAACGAAATAACATTCACATTCTTTTGGATGATTTGGTTTATGTCTTTTGAATATATCGCTTCGAATGTAAATGATAACGGGAATGATGTTGGAACCTGATAGTCAACAGCGATATTGCTTTTCCATGTCTGGGGCAATTTGAAGTCTTTATCAATTGCGGCGATAGAGCCCGGAGCCTTTTCGGCGGCTTGCTGAGGGAATTTATCAGGAAGAGCCTTCATCACATCCTGAGGATTGTTTGTCAACTTTATTTTGGCAAGGCTTTCGGCATCTGTTATTTCTACCATATTCTGCAACATACCGCTGTTGGTAGGCATATTGGTAAAGAATACGAATGGAAGGCGGCCGGTAAAGATACCCGTACCTCCGCGAACCACTACCGACTTGTCGCCTTTTACGTCCCACAGGAAGCCGAGGCGTGGCGATAATAATACTTTAGTCGAAGGCCATATCCCTGTATCCAGTTTTGTGCCGTTGACAAAAGTAAGCTCTGTAATGGCTTTGTTCTCTTCCAAATCGTTGACATACATCGGTAAGTCCATACGCAATCCTGCTGTGATAGTCAATCCCTGTATTGGGGTAAACTGGTCTTGCAAGTAGGCTGAGAACTGGGCGAAATCTAGTTTCGACGCAGGATCTTTCTTGCCTCCGTACCCGTATGATAATGCGTAAACCGACGGGCTGTCGTTATAGAAGTCTTCCAGGCTGTTGTATCTGTAATATCCTGTACCGTAGCGCATAAACGAGTTTGTGAATTTCTGATATTCGTAACTCAATCCGGCTGTTATACTATGTTTCCCGAGGTATAGGCTAAAGTTGTCGGTAATGGTGTATACATCGTTTTTCACCCCATTGTTATATGAGAACAATTCATAACCGGCAGCCATGTATATATTGCCATCCTGCCATATATCTATCATCGGGAAATAATCGGAATTGGAATTGCGTAAATCTCTGATTTTAGTATATGTGCCAAGTAACTGGTTCGACATGGTAGAACTAAAATTGGATTTCAACTCGGCTGTCCATGATGTTACACGGTTGTCGAACATATAGTTAGTATTCTTAAAAGCCATAGAACTAAGACCGTTAGAGCATTGTTGAGCGTTCCCATACGGTTCGACGATGCTCTTGGATTTGGCGCGCTGGAAGCGTTTACTATCTGGTCGTTCGTACTTTTCACATAGTTATAGCGGACAGTCAGTTTATGTATATCATTGATATTCCAGTCTAAACGAGCCATTAGTTTATGGTTTTTGCTGGCTCCCGGGTAGCTGTTGTATCCTCCTGTGTTATAATTGTATTTATCCATCAGGTATTTAGACACATCTTCCATATCGGATATTTTCGTTCTGGAAAGATATTTTGCAGAGCTTGCTATGCCATCTTCAGAGGCTCTCCAGTTGGTGATTTCCTGAGGAGTGTTTTCATATTCGCCGTTAACGAAGAAGAACAGTTTGTTTTTGATAATGGCGCCACCTAAGCTGGCTCCATATAGTTCTGTCGAACTTTTCATTGTGGCTATCTGTTCGCCGTCAACCCATGTACCTCTCATATTTTCGTTACGCTGATAAGTATAAGCTGTCCCTTTAAAGGTATTGGTACCACTCTTTGTAATGGCATTGATACCGGCTCCTGTAAAGTTTGCCTGGCGCACATCGTAAGGAGCGATTGTGACCTGTACTTCTTCTATGGCGTCCAGAGAAATCGGCTGTGCATCTCCACCCGGAAGGTTGTTTGAACCTAACCCGAAGTTGTTGTTAAAATTAGCACCGTCTATAGTCACATTATTCATACGTCCGTCACGGCCTCCAAATGAAAATCCTGCTCCGGAATAAGGTGATAAGCGGGTAAAATCAGTAATACTCCTCGAAATAGTGGGTAACATAGTAAGCTGGCTGTTGGAGATGTTTGTTGTAGCACCTTTCTTTTCGCCTGCAAACTTGCTGCTATTACCATATACTACTACCTCGTCGAGGTCTGTGGATACGGATTCTTTCAGGTCGGCATTGATGACAGTGGTTTCCCCCAGCTGCAATGTAACATCTTTCACTACATATTTATTAAAGCCGATGAAACTAACCTCAACGGTGTAGGGTCCTCCTGTCCTCATACCTTGTATTGTATAACGACCGTCAGCATTTGTCATGATTCCGTATCTGGTCCCCGAAGGTTCGTGAATCGCAGTTACGGTTGCACCAATCAAAGACTCACTATTAGCTTCTACACGTCCACTTAGTGTAGATGTAGTAACCTGTGCTAATAAAGAGTGAGTGAAACATAAACAGAAAAACAGGAAAAGTAACTTTTTTGCCATAGGAAAGCAATTTTAAACAGTGAATAATAAATGCGCTTTTTATATAAACCTTTTTTATAACGAATGAAAGGTTATATTTTTTAACACCATACAAATATAACACCAATTTTATTCACTTATGTTAAGAACTTGTTGAAAAGTAGTTAAAGTTTTTATAAAAAAAGAATACATGCGATAAAAGAATGCAGTGGAGATTGTAATTCTCTTTAATACAGATTTTTATGTATATGCTATTTATTGTGCCGCTATGTAGTAAAGGTAACTTTTCTTGCTTTTTAAACAAAAAACAGCCAGAATATGCCAGATTGTATCTAAATGATTTTTTAACAATTGCTATTAGGGAAAATGTGCTTTATATGTCTTTTTATTTAGCCTTTTTGATATTACTCGGTGGATACGATGGAGGTTATTTGACTAGGTTCAGGCCATTTTGAACTATTAAAAAGTGACAAAAGTGACAAAAGTGACAGTAATTTTATTGTTCTATCTGTTACTTTTTTCTCATAGCTTTTCCTGCTTTATAACGATTAATGCGGATAATACCGATATCCTGTCAGAGACAGCATATTGGTAAAAAAAGAATATGGGTTGCTGATAGCCGTCCTGTAACGGACGGAATGTGAATCTATTCAATATTGCGTGTCTGACGGCACACCGTTGGATCTCGTTATACGGATTTTCTTCCAATATTTTATAGAATTACCAATTTGGAAGTATAAAGTATAAAGACTCGATAGTATGTCAAAGAGCTTTATATAAGATAAATCTTTCTGTACCATGTTACATATTTCGAAGAAATAGTAGCCGGTTTATAACAAAAAAAATCCGGATAAGAATCCGGATTTTTCAAATATATATAGATTTATAAACTATCAATTAGTGATGCCTAATTTAGCTTTAACTTTAGGGCCAGCATCTACCGCTGATGAAGGGTTTACATAAAGTAATGCTCCGGCATTCAGAATATAAGTATAGCTGTTTTCGCTGCCTACATCATTGATTGCTTTTCTTAGTTTTTCCTGCAAAGGGGTGATCAGAGTCTGTTGCTCTTTTTCATATTCTTGCTGGCTTGTTTGCAAGAAAGTCTGGTATCTTGTCTGCAAATCTTCCAGTTGCTTTTGTCTGTCCACTACGATTGCTTCGGTCAAACTGTCGGTAGGAGTATTTTGGAAAGCTTTCACTTTGTTATTATACTCTTCCTCTATTGCTGCTGCATTTTTTCTTATAGATTCACTTTTTGTAGCTAGTTTGGATTCTACATCCTTTAGTTCCGGCATCTTAGAGAAAACCTCTTCTGCATTCACGTATGCAAACTTATCCTGTGCAAACATAGCAAGAGGCGCAACGACAAGTAGCAATAAAAATAGTTTTTTCAACATAGTTATAAGTTAATTTAATTAGTTATTCGTTATTTAGGAGACAAATATAAATAATTATTTTGAATATCCGAGTTTTGATAAAACTTCATTACTTATATCGATCCTCGGAGAAGCAAAAATAACACTTTCGGCAGATGCCCTGTCCAGTACAAGCTGATATCCTTTGGCTTCGGAGATTTCTTTTATTGCCGTATAGATGTCGTCCTGAATAGGCTTTATCAAGGCTTCTCTTTTTTTGAACAGTTCGCCTTCGGGCCCAAAATATTTACGGTTTAGTTCTTGCAGGCTTTTTTCTTTTTCTACAATCTCATTTTCCCTTTTGGTCTTTTGGTCGGCAGATAAGAAAACTAAATCCGACTGATAGGATTTGTACATGTTCTTTACTTCCTGTTGCACTTTATCTACTTCGCCCTGCCATTTTTTCGACATCACATTCAGCTGTTCCTGGGCTGTTTCGTAGGTACTGATATTCTTTAATATATAATCCATATCTATCAATGCAAACTTTTGAGCATAGCTGCCGGCCGCGATACTGATAAATAGAGCAAATAGTAAAAATATTCTTTTCATAACTGTAAATTTAAATGTGTTATAAGTATTAGACACACAGTTAACATTTTAGTTTATTAGCCTGTTCGTAAATAATGTTAAATACATTAGAACTCTTGTCCGATAATGAAGTGGAACTGGCTTCCGCTACTGTCGCGCGAACCGTTGATAGGGTCGAATCCGTAAGCCCAGTCTATACCCATAAGTCCGATCATCGGTAACATGATACGTGCTCCAAATCCGGCAGAACGTTTCAGGTCGAACGGATTGAATTTATTTATATCATTCCATGCATTACCTGCTTCTACAAATCCTAATAAATATATTGTAGACGATGGTTCGAGTATCAGCGGGTATCTTAACTCAAGGGCAAGCCGTGTATACGCGCTGGCCTGAGTACCCAACGATCCGTTTTCATATCCGCGCAGTCCGATGGTTTCGGTAGCGTAGGTGCTTGAATATCCCGACATACCGTCGCCCCCCATATAGAATGTTTCGAACGGAGACTTTTTGTTTTTGTTGAAATACCCTACAAAACCGTATTCGGCACGGGTCATCAAAACCGGGGTTTTGGTAACGGAAGCTAAAGATGTATAAGTCTTCGCTTTGAATTTCCATTTATGATATTCTATCCATTTAAACTTCTCGCTGGATTCGTAGTAATTATCAACCTTCGGCATGTTTGCATAGTCTTTGCCGTCCCACAGCGAGAATGGAGGTGTTATCTGCAAGCTCAGGGACATATCCGTACCGCGGCGGGTATATATCGGATTATCTATCGAGCGTCTGTTCAACGACAGGTTAAGGCTCAGGTTGTTTGCTACCCCGTCTTTTACGATGAAGTATGCCCAGTCTTTCATGCTATACCGTTGGTAAGACAGTTCGGCCTGTGCGAAGAAATAGTCGTCGGGCCATGACAAGCGCTTACCATACCCCACAGATACCCCAATCATCGTTATAGATTTATTCGGGTCGGAGGCAATACTGTAATCTCCGTATCCGCTGCCGTAACCGCCGTAACCACCATATCCATAGCCATATCCGTACCCGTACCCGTATCCGTAAGAGTTATTGATATAATTGCTGTTGATGTCTGTCTGGCGTGAATAGTATGCTCCTACCGATAGTGAATTAGGACGCTTACCTCCAAACCAAGGGTCTACGAATGATACGGAATATGATTGGTAATATTTTGCGTTCGTCTGGGCGCTTAAAGTCAGCGTTTGTCCTTCTCCCTGTGGTATGATACCCTTGTAAGAACCCGGATTAAACAGGTTTTTCAATGAGAAGTTCGTGAATTTTAAACTCAACTTACCGATGATACCCGTTTGTCCCCAACCGGCAGAAAATTCAACCTGGTCGTTAGCTTTAGATACCAGAGGCAAGCCTATGTCTACTGTTCCTGATTCCGGATCGGGATCAATCTTCGGATTACTCAATTGTTCGGCATCGAAGTGTCCCATCTGGGCTACTTCGCGGATCGAACGGATAATGTCGTCGCGGCTATATAGCGCACCCGGCCTTATCCTGAGTTCGCGGCGTACCACATCTTCGTATACACGGTCATTCCCCGATATGGATACCCGCCGGATTGTGGCTACAGGCCCTTCGGTAATACGTATCTCGAGATCGATAGAGTCATTTTCTATGTTTACTTCTACCGGGTCGGCATTAGAGAACAGATAACCGTGATTCTGATAGAATGTATTCATTACGGCACCATCGTCCACCAGCAAGCGCTCTGTCAGCTTCTTCTGGTTGTATACATCGCCGGGCTTCATGTTTAGCTGTGTTTGCAGCTGCCATGTCTGGTATATGGTATTACCTACCCATTTTATGTCTTTGATGTAGTATTTCTGCCCTTCATCTACTTTGATCTCTATATTTACTTTGTCAGGCTTGTTTTCGGCTTCCGCTGTATAAACGGTATCCCATACTATGGTAGCGTCACGGTATCCTAACTCATTGTATTTCGATATCAGGTTTTCTTTATCCTCTTCGTAGCTTTCCGGAACATATTTAGTCGAACGTAAGAAGTTGGCTAACCAAGACTTAAAGTTGCTTTTGTGCCTGGTCTTTTTCATTGCTTTTTCCAGAGCTCTGGCAGTAACTTCTTCGTTGCCTTCTATTGTAATCCTGTTTACTTTCGTTTTGTTTTTCTTTACAACGTCTATATTGAGTATTACATGATTTTCTTTCGATAAATCGGGGGTTTCGGATAGACTTATTTCGGCTTTGTTGAACCCTTTTTCGTCAAAATATTTTTTGATAATAGTCTTTGCCCGATCCATCTGGTAAGGGGTTATCTGTAGGTTTTTGACCATGCCTACCTTTGCCGCGATGTCTTGCTTTTCCGATTTTTTCATTCCCGTATATACAATATCGGATATACGAGGCCTTTCCTTCAGGTATATATCCAGCCATATTTTATCATCCTCTATCTTTGTGGCAGCAATCTTAATGTCGGAAAATAGTCCTTGTTTCCAGAACCGGCGTACAGCATTGGTAATCTCAGGGCCCGGTATTTCGATCACATCGCCTACCTGTAGCTGTGCGAAGCCAAACAATGTATAATCCTCATACATAGGATTCACCAGCCCGCTGATTTTCAGGTCTGCTATTTCATACCGTTTGCTGGAGTTGTATGATATTACAGGCAAATCCTGCACATTGGCTTCAAGAGCCTTGTTTACATTTTTTATTTCGGTGCTGTCTGTTTCCTGAGCCTGTACTCCGATGAAAATAGAGCAAAGGAAGATGGTAAGAAAGAATAAACCTTTATTGAACATATTTTGGTCTGGAATTATTATCGAAAAATATTTATATTAGTGTTAAAAAGGCGTTTGGGTAGTGATCGTGTCCTATGAATTGTTGGACACCTGCTCACTGGTCTTTCCAAAACGGCGTTCCCTGTTCTGAAAATCCAGAACGGCCTTGTATAATGAGTCTTCATTAAATTCAGGCCAGAGTTCGTCAGTAAAATAAAGTTCCGAATAGGCAATTTGCCAAAGCAGGAAATTACTTATCCGCAGCTCTCCTCCGGTTCTTATCAGTATATCAGGGTCTGGAATTCCCTTTGTTGATAAATATTGAGGTATTAATGACTCTTCAATATCGTCAATGTTTATCTTTCCTGATTTCACATCTGCTGCTATTTCTCTCATGGCTTCGGTTATCTCCCACTTCGAGGAGTAGCTCAGAGCCAGAATAACGGTGGTGCCGGTACAGATGGATGTTTGTTCCAGGCAAAGGTCAAGCGCCTTCTTCGTGTCATCCGGCAGACGGTCTATTTCTCCGATTACTTTGACCCGTATATTATTTTTTATAAGATCGGGGGTCTCACTAGCTACAGCTTGTATCATCAGAGCCATGAGGGCTTTTACCTCTTCTTCCGGTCTTTTCCAGTTTTCGGTAGAAAATGTGTAAAGCGTAATGTAGGATATTTGAGCCTTGGCCGCGGCCTCGATAGCCCTGCGTACCGCTACTATCCCTTCCTTGTGTCCAAAAGAACGGTCCAGATTTTGACGCTTTGCCCAACGTCCGTTACCGTCCATGATAACAGCTATATGCTGGGGTATTCTACTTTTGTCTATTTGGTCAAAATATGACATCTATTATTTGTTTTTAAATTAATCAGAATTTAAACAAGGGCATATCCTTGCCCCAAAGTCCCATGTTATGGTAAACATAGTGAGGGAGTACCAGTCATTATTTTTGAATATACTGCCTTTTATATTGTAAGGGCTATCCAGGTCGAACTGTCCGTTTTTTTCAGTTACATCAAACGAGTCACTGAACAGTTTACGGAACGAGAATTCAAATCCTATATTCAGCCGGTCTTTCATCTTATATTTCAGGCCGATACCTATAGGGATATTGGCATCTAAAAATGTTTTTTTCCCCGAACCGAATGTTAGTCCTACGCCAGTGAAAACATACGGAGTCATACGCTTTGCCCCTAAATAGCCAAACTTATCACTGTAATTGAAAAAATTAAACTCAATCTGGCTTCCCAGCTCATAAAACATCCTGCTGAAGGAGGCTTGTTGGTCGAACGGGAATTTATTCCCCGAATTTTTAGTATCTCCTGAAACATGCCCGATCACAAAATTACTTTTCACAGACCATCGCAAATCCTTGTTGTATCTGAAAACAACGCCGGCCGATAAGCCCGGATCCTGATACAGTTTTGTTTTGTTGGCATCTCCCATATAAAAAGATGTTCCTGCCATTCCGCCTATTTCGTACTTGTAGTCATCCTGTGCCCTGACAGCTATAGACGAGAAGAGAGAGATAGCAGTAAGTATAAAAGCTAATATTTGTTTCTCTTTTCTCATTATAAATCTGTTATTCAATATCTATCTAACGCAAAAGTAAGACAATAAGTATGCAAACTGTTGATTTTAAACATTCAGCAGTTAAGGGATAAGATGGTTGAGCCGGCCTCTCCAGATTTGACGCACAGGGATTGAGCCCGAACTGGACATTCCTCCGAATATCCATATATAATTTTCTTCGTCTACGATGATCGATTGCCCGTATGCTTTCGGAACATTGGAGTCCAACGCTTCTTTTGACGGGGCAACAACCCATTTCGCTCCGGCGCTGGTTGTTTTGTATAATACATTTTTTGTCAGCGCAAACAGGTAGCCATCGTAAAGGAAAGTGCTGATTCCCATATTTGCTGAAAATAGCTTGTTATTCTGATTGGATATGACTTCCAGTTTGTTTTCTCCTGCGCGTAACGACCATGTAAGGTTTGTCGAATTACCATTAAAGTCATTTCCACCTGTAATCGTCAGCATATTAGCGTTCACGTTCGTTCTGTTGTAGATAGTCACTGATGAGAACCCTGAGGCAGGGAAATCGCCTACTATTTCATTTGACAACGGATCACTGCTTATATTTTCTACTACGTTTAAGTCTTTCATATCCACCGTCGTTGCAAAGTAATACTTGCCATCTACCTTTGTCGCAACCAGAAGGGAGTCGTCGCTTGCATTTGCAGCAGGCAAGATTCCGAATATGGCATGTACGTTATCATTCAGGGCAGCCCAGCTAATTCCGTCGGTAGAGCTGTATGCTTGTTTAGTATTGCTTATAGCATAGAATGTATTGTCGAAAAGGGTTATACTTCCCAGATCGATAGATGAAGCGGTAAGCCCTGTTGCTACAGCTTGTTTTGCCCAGGTAAGGGTGTTTGATTTTGCAGCCTTATACAGATATAATTTTCCGTCGGCATCGATAGAGAATGTATGGAAGGTAGCATCTTTCAGCAGTGTTTTTTGCTTGCCCACGGTAGTTGGCTGCGATCCGATATTATTCCATATCAGGGTGTCCGGGTCTACCTTGTGTACCCTTATATTTATTGTATATTCCCGGGTGTTAATCCCATTCGCGGCGGTTACCCTGATTTTTGGATTTGTTGAAAAATCGATAGAGTCGGTACCGTTCCAGTCGGCTATAGAATCGGGATAAACTAATTGAAGCTTGTATGTGCCTGATGAGGAATATGTAATGGATGCGGCAAATTTCTTTAGTTTTGTTTTATATGGCAATGAATCAGGGTTGTAGATGAGTGTCCTGAACTGATCTATCGAGAATTTGGTCTTTGCCATTATCGGATAATTCACAGAGTCTATTGCGTTTACGGCTGTTGCCGATAACTTAAAAGCATAAATCTGGGCATCAGCGGAAGCCCCTACCGTAGTCGTTGTAGAATCATCATTACACGAGCCGAGTGTAACTATCGAGAATATTGCGAATAATAGTTGAGAAATTTGCTTCAATTTCATTAGTTTAAACAGTTTTATTCAATATCAATGTGCAAAAATAGAAAGAATTTCGGCTTACACGTCAATAAATCTAATATTTATATAATTTTATAGTTATGCTAAACGTATATGAACGTGTCTGGATGCTTCCCATTTCCACTCATTCAATATATGTCCGGCTATAATGGGCGCCCTTACTCCGTCACCGAATGTAATGTCTGAAATTTCGATGAATGCCTCGTCCCATAATCGTTTGTCGATAATGCTTTGGAGCAATTCACGGCCTCCTTCTACAAGTATGGAAATAATTTTCCGTTTCTTTAATGTTGCAAATACGTTGTACAGCAAATCCTCATCGAAGGGAACCTGTATGCAGGTCACGTTTTTAATGTCGGATAATGGTTCTTTTTCAGTGAATATGATCGTTTCAACGTTACCGTCGAAGATGGTATAGTCCTGAGGTATACGTCCCTGCCTGTCGAGGATTACCCGTACCGGGTTTTTGCCATACCAATACCGTGTTGTAAGTGACGGATTGTCTTTCACTGCGGTGTTGGTCCCTATCATAATGGCGGGAACTCTCGCCCTCTTTTTATGTACAAGCATCCGGAAGAAATCGTTGGATATAGGAGTCGGCTGGGGAGTTTCTCCTTCGGGGCGGGCTTTATCTATAAAGCCGTCTTTGGTTTGCGCCCATTTCAGGTATATATATGGCCTGTCCTTTTTTTGTGCTGTAAAGAACTCTTTATTCAGAGCCAGCGCTTCCTGTTCCAGTACGCCGATAGCTACTTCTATCCCGGCATCTTGCAGCATTTTCGCACCACGTCCCGATACGGAGGGAAAAGGATCGAGACAGGCGATGACTACACGGGGGATTTGATTGTCGATGATCAATTGTGCGCAAGGCGGGGTTTTTCCATGATGAGCACAAGGCTCCAGCGAAACATATATTGTAGATTCTTTCAGCAGGGATTTGTCTTTCACACTGGCAATGGCGTTCACTTCGGCGTGTGCTTTGCCATATTCGTGGTGGAATCCTTCGCCTATGATCTTTCCGTCATAGACTACCACTGCCCCTACCATTGGGTTAGGACTAACAAATCCTTTTCCGTTGGTGGCCAGTCGCAGGCAGCGATACATATATTTTTCGTCAACAATCATTCTTTTGGGTTTCTTCAAAAGAGAAACGCAAATTTATCAAGGTTATTTTAGAGCCTGTTTAAATTTTAGCGAAAATTTTTATTACAGGTTCAGGTCAATAGTTCTTAGCAATTTTTTTATGTTCTTTTTAGCGTATTTTCCCCTTTTTACTCTTGGTTTAGCCCGCTAATTAGCTCCGCTGACCGTTGGTTCGGCTAGCAAAAATGATAAAATCCATCTAAAAATAACTATAAAAAAGATTTGCTATAAAATTTAAACAGACTCTTAGAGCCTGTTTAAATTTCTCCAAAATATTTTATCATATTTTATTTTAGTTCCTGTCTCAGATTACGGATGACGGACAAATACGGTTTGTTGACCAGCGGGGTCACTTGATCGTATGGTATTGTGATCTCTACTATTCCCTGTGCATATGGGGTAATTTCGTAAATGTTATATACATAAACTATGCCTTCGTTGCCAAAGTAGAAGTTATCATTCGGTCCTACGTCTTGCAAATCGACCAGAAGCCCGATTTCTTCTTCGTCGTCATGCAGATTATTTCTCCTGCTTATCTCATTTTGTATTAATACCGCGAGTTTATCCTTATAACCCGGCACGAACAGCTGTTCTTCTTTTATCAGGGTTCCTGTTTTCTTGTCTATATTGTAGTAACTTACTCCATATAAACCATGTGCTCCGCCTGTATAGGTATAGTCGTATATGGAAGCGGTAACCAAAGATTCTGTTTCCATACTTATTTTGCTGGACCTGTTGTATTCATAATTGGAGAAGTGAGGGAAATCGGAGTCTTCGGTGGCGTGAATGCCGGCAAGTTCCTCGGCATCGGCAGTATAATCCGCCTGTACTTTGTTCATGGCTTCGTGTGGTGTTCCCCGAAAATCAGGTTTTCCCACAATAATACAGGCAAAGATATTTTGAATCTCTTTCAGGTTCAGGTTACCCGATACTGATACAGGGTATACAAAATTGAGGTCGATCAGCATCCCGTCTTTTGTTTCATCATTGTCGACGTACACTCTTTTCGACACGGTCAGGGAATCGAATTTCCAGGCATTGTCAGGGGTGTTTCCCATACTCTTGCCATTACTGGATATGGCAATGAAAGTTGTAGCGAGGAGTAGTATAAATAGATTTCTCATATCCGGTATGTTTTAAAGGGTTTATATTTATTAAGTACTTATTAGAGTTTATATTCAATAAGATTATATATTGTTTATTCTCTGTGATTTAATTGCCTCCTGCTTTAGCTGGAGGATAATAGTCTAATCAGATAATGGCTTTAGCCAAAATGTTTTGACTAAAGTCGTTTTCTATCTGTATTATTATCCACGACTTGAAAGTCGTGGCAACTAAAACTCCTAAAAATATGCATCTTACTCTTTTATTGAATATAAACTCTATTGTATAGTATTTTTTATTATCTGGCAGCGATGACTTCAATTTCTACAAGCGCGCCTTTCGGTAAATCCTTTACTGCAAAAGCCGAACGTGCAGGGAATGTACCTGCAAACTGTGTTGCATACACTTCATTCATTGGTGCAAAGTGCGCTATGTCGTTCAGCAGGACTGTTGTTTTCACTATATGGTCGGTTGTCAGTCCCGCTTCGGCCAATATGGCTTTTATGTTTTTGAAGCATTGCTCGGTCTGTTCTTTGGCGCCACCAGCAGGGAAATCTCCCGTAGCCGGGTCGATTGGCAATTGCCCCGAAAGGAATATCATTCCATTTACTTCCACAGCCTGGCTGTATGGTCCTATTGCCGCAGGAGCGTTGTCGGTTGAAATAATTTTTTTCATAATTTTCATGTATTAATCATTATCGTTTATTTTAACCCGTATGTTTATAGGCAATGTATAGTAAACAGCTACATTCTTTCCATTTTGTTTTCCGGGTATCCATCTAGGCATACTTTTTATCATATCAATAAAAGCTTTATGTGCCTTATCATAACAAGTTCTTAGTATTTGTATATTGGATATAGAGCCATCTGCCTCTACTACAAAACGCGCGGTTACACGGGTACATATCCCCTCTTCTCTCTGTACATCAACAGGTATTCTGAAATTTTCAGCTATATATTTATAAAGTTCAATATTGCCTCCGGGAAAAGAAGGCATCTGCTCTACAACGGCAAATGGTTTTTCTTTTTGTGTTCCCTGAGCCAGAGAATCTGCACCTATTGTATTTTGTCCCCATATAAAATGAGGAAGAAATATAACAGCAAATACAAATATCAAAACTTTATTTATCATTTATTTGATGTTTTTTTGCCGTATCACTTCATAAATCAAAACTCCGGCGGCAACTGATACATTCAGTGAGCCGATTGTCCCAAACTGAGGGATTTTTACCAGATTATCAGCTATACGGAGGTTTTCATTCGATACACCGATGTCTT
The DNA here is from genome assembly GCF_010501055.1 of Dysgonomonas sp. 521. Taxonomy (GTDB): domain Bacteria; phylum Bacteroidota; class Bacteroidia; order Bacteroidales; family Dysgonomonadaceae; genus Dysgonomonas. The sequence continues at coordinate 24,801 of NZ_QVMO01000016.1, read as the reverse complement.
CCGCACCCATCACAAAGGCTACAGGCCCCGAATAATCGACATCGGTATAGAAGTCTGCTCCCCGCTCTGTGGCTGCAACTACTTTGATACCGCTGTTTTTCAGGAACTGAATAGCATCAGTCAGGTTCTGCTCTTTACATACGGGAATTTTGAGCAATGCCCCGGCTGAAGTCTTCACGGCATCGGCATTCACGGTTACGCTACCTTTTACAGGAATAACAATGGCATCAACCCCCGCCACTTCGCAGGTACGCGCAATAGCCCCGAAGTTACGCACATCTGTAATGCCGTCCAGTACAAGGATAAAAGGGTCTTTCCCGTTTTCGTACAAGAATGGCACAATATCTTCTATCCGTTCGTATGTAATAGCCGAAAGAAAAGCGATAACTCCCTGATGGTTCTTGCGTGTAAACCTGTCGAGGCGCTCATTGGGAACGCGTTGCACAGGTATCTCATTTGCTTTGAGGGCAACAAACAGCTCTTTAGACAAGTCTCCCTGCAATTCGCGCCTTACTATTACTTTATCTATTTCTTTTCCGGCTTCTATCGCCTCCAGTACTGCACGTATGCCGAAAATCATTTCTTTTTCTTTCATCCTGTTTTATTTTATTAGCCCTGTCTGCCGGGCCAGTTTACTTTTTCTGTATCCGTAAGCAAGGTATATGATTAATCCTATCGCCAGCCATATAAGGAACATTATCCAGTTTGACCAGCCCAGCTCCGTCATCAAATACAAGTTGGTCAGTATTCCCATGATAGGGAGCAACGAGAATCTATATTTGAACGCAGCTATGGCTAATCCCAGCCATACCGCCCAGAATATGAGCAGCAGGGGTTTTCTGGTAATAACCTCAACAGCATCTGTTTTACTAATGAACAAATATACGGCAACTACGAGTAAAATAAAAATGATATACTGGCCATTTATATACGGAACCTTGAATTTCGCCTTTTTGCTCTCTCCCTTGTGGTCGAGGAACAGCACGCCCGCGCATACCAGGATGAAGGCGAAGAATGTGCCTACGCTGGTAAGGTCTACCACAAACTGCATATCGAGAAACAGGGATGGGATGCAGACCAGCACACCCGTGATGATTGTAGAAAACGAAGGGGTCTTATACTTGGGATGTATCTTTGCGAACTTAGGCCAGAGCAGTCCGTCGCGGCTCATTGTCATCCATATACGGGGCTGCCCTATCTGGAAGACGAGTATAGCGCTTGTAATGGCAATAATGGCGGTAAATGATATGACCCCTGCCACAAAGTTCATGTCTACCAGTTGGAATACATAAGCCAACGGGTCGTCTACTCCCAGTTCCTTGTAGCTGACCATACCTGTAAGTACAAGGGCTATCGCTACATAGAGGACGGTACAGATGCCCAGACAGTAGAGCATGGCGCGTGGCATGTCCCTTTGTGGATTTTTACTTTCCTCGGCTGTGGTGGATATGGAGTCGAACCCGATAAAGGCAAAGAAAACCGCGGCAACACCACCCAGTACGCCTTGTACGCCATTAGGCGCGAACGGCGACCAGTTTTCGGGTTTGACGAAAAACGCGCCGATAAGGATAACGGCAAGGATTATCCCGATCTTGAGGAAAACAAGCAGGTTGTTTACCATCTTCGATTCTTTAATTCCTAAGAAAACAAGGAACGTGAGGGCTGTAACGACCAGACCAGCCGGAAGGTTTATCAATATCTTCGTGCCGAACAGTTCGGGCGCATTACGGTATGTCTCTGCTGCCTGCAAAGTATGGGCGGGCAGGTCTGCGCCACCTTGCAGGACCGTATTATATGCCTTGTGGGCGGTAGAGTAGCCGATGGCAAGCCAGTCGGGCCAATCGACACCGAAGCCTTGTAGCAGGGTGGTGAAATATTCCGACCACGAAATGGCAATTACCATATTAGAAACCGCATATTCGAGTATCAACGCCCAACCGATAACCCACGCGAATATCTCTCCCAGAGATACATAGGTGTATGTATAGGCACTCCCGCTAACCGAAATCATAGAAGCAAACTGGGCATAACACAGTGCGGTGAACACGCAGGCTATAGCCACAAAAACAAAAAGGAGAGACACTGCCGGCCCTCCATGAAATGCTGCGCGCCCTATGGTGCTAAAGATACCTGCACCCACAATGGCCGCAATACCAAAGAGGGTAAGGTCTCTGACACCCAAAACCCGTTTCATTCCCGAACCGATAGAATCGCCTTCTCTGGAGATGCTATCGATACTTTTCTTTCGTATAAAGGAGTTTAAATTCATTCTAAAACTTATTCTGTTTTTCTAATTCACAACATGTAATTTCTGTGGATAAATAAGACGTTTCCACAGTACATGACAAAAATTATTCAAACACAATTTAGAGACGATGTAGGGGCAGTGGCTTGTCCCTGCCCGCTTGTCATCGTTTACGGGCACCCACAAGGGGATGCCCCTACAGCAGGATGTAAAATTTTGTCATGTACTTAGAGACGTTTCTTAATTTTAACAGGGTAACCCAAAATTGAGCGTCATGTTTTTGGAGGCCTGTAGGATATTCATAATGTATACCGCATAGCGGTTTCCTGTTTGTAGCCCTGTGCGCAAGCGCGGGGAAATAGATAGTTAATCAAGAAAACGCCGCATAGCGGTGTTCTGTTAGTCCTCTTGGGAATCCTTCTTTTTCATTCCTGAGCCTTTCATATAGCACCGCTATGCGGCGCCGATTTTTATTACTTCACTTTACACCCTGTGCTTCCACACAGGGCTACAAACAGACGGCCGCTATGCGGCAAAATTTTAATGACGGGTGAAAGATGTTTGGCTCGGCCGATTTTCAATTCGCCCTACAACGTCCCTACAAAGGATATACATTTTGATGCGGTTGCCCTATAATTTTATGCATAAAAGCTATTTTAGTTTAAATCATTTAGCATTAGCTCATCCTGCCGCGCTCTCCCGGGCTTGCCCTTCCTTTTGGGGCTTTGGCCAAAAGGAACACAAGCAATCTGTGATTGCGCGTAGAATAATTTTAAAGAACACTTTATTTATACATTCAGTTCGTTATAGAAGCTAATACTTTTATTCTCGTCTTTGTTCTTCCTTTGTATAAAGAAACTTATATCCATCGATATCTTTTAACTCCGTTTCTTTTTCAGCCTGCGGCATCACATATTGAGAGCCAATTTTGAGGGATGAAGCTTTTTTTATAAAGTTCGACAATTTTCGCGAGGCTTTGCTCACTTCTTTCCAGTTCCACAAATCCGGATTGCCCATATCAGGGCACGTCGGATACCAGTTGCGAGCACGTGTCTCGCTGTTGTGCATTATAGTAGAATATTCCAGCCGTGCATTCCATACCTTGCCAAAATATAGCTGTATAAGCCCCCAGCCCTCGGATGAATAGCGGAATGTATGTCCGTTACAGGCATTTGGGTTTAAATTTATTTTTTTTAAAATAACCTCTCCTCCGAAGTCGGGAGAATAGATATTGAAATGAGCCGAGCGTTTCTCCGTTTCTATTTTCTTTTCTACTTCTTCCGTTGTGGTATATTTTTCGATTTTTTCCCCATATTGGGAATACAAATCATATATCTCCCAGTTGGTTTCATTGAAAATGAAATCGAGGATGACTTTCCTATCTTCTTTTTCTGCGTAAAAGTTGAAATTCATCTTTGCAAATTAATGGTGTAAGTATTGTAAACGATGCCTCTGGCGCCAAAGCCTTCTTTTTGATGAATAAGGCTTTCATTGAGGTATTCCCCTCCGTTTTCGGTGGATACGCCGTAGTCGAAGTATTTTTTGCCGGGATAGGCAGTATTGACGATATGATCGACAAGCAGGTCGGTTGCGCCCTGTGCTTTACCTGCATCCGATGCTGCTATATACTGTATATGTGCAACCTGATGTGTTTCGAATATGAGGCAACCCGCAATTACTTTGTTTTGTGTATCCTGAACTGTAAACAGGTGAATATTATCAGGGAATTTACTGTTCAGATATGTGATCTCGTCTAATGTGTGTACCGGCTGTTTATCATATCTTTCGAGCAGGTTAGCACTCAATATCGGCCAGAATGCTTCGTAATCTTCCGACCGGCTTACAGTTAATCCATTTTTCGCGGCTTTCTTTACACCGCGTCTGCGAAGTTCCGAATATTTAATCCTTTCAGGCAGGTATATAGCAGACGAAATATTGGAGGCTGTTATCGAAGCTTTGTAGCGGAATAGCGCATACAGGTCTTCTTCTGCCGGCTGCGAATGATATATATGTGGGATTGCTTTGTATACGATTTTTTTTATCCCCTGATGGCGGAAGGTTACTGTCAGGTATTCGAAAGCGGACAGAATATCCTTCGCCTTGGTTTCAGCGTTCATAATAAGCCCTCCGTAAGTCAGCCCCCGATGGGAATAAAATACTTTATCCTCTATATGTCCGGGCATCAGCGCTACGAGCTTCCCTTTCTCATAAAACAGGAGCGAATAATCGTTGAAACGGTTTCCGTGATACTCTATAAAGTCCCTGTAGAAAAGGAAAGTGCCGTTTTTTGATTCACGGACGAAATTATCCCATTCGGTTTTGACTCCAGATGTGTATATCTTAATTTCCATCCTGACGGTATTTAATGAATTCCGGATACGAATTTATATAATTTTTCGCATCGTACTTATCCGAAGCGAATACGAGACAAACCGCATCCTGAGAATAACCTTTTTCTACAGCCCATATTCCGGGAGGCACATGAAGCCCGTACGCGGGGTTGTCCAATGTGACGGTTTTCTTGTCTGTGCCATCGTCTAATTCTACGTCAAAGCTGCCACTGACGGCTATCAGTATTTCGTGGCATATCTTATGAGCATGCATTCCCCTCTTCTCGCCGGAAGGGATGCCGTATATATAGAAGATACGTTTTATATCGAAAGGGATATTGTCAATTACAGAATGGTTTCCCCCGCCGGAGAGTTTTGCCGGTGTGCAATCTCGGATGGTGTATTTTTGTATCGGGGTGCTCCGTTTTACTGAATTTCTATTATTCCCGTCAGGGGATATGAGCAGGTAGATGGCGTCTGCCGACAGGTTTTCGATTGTCCTGTGTGCCGACGGGGGTATGTAGAGTATTTTATCTGGCTGATTTAGAAGAAAATGATTTCCGTTAACCAATATGTTCAGTTGGCCGGAAAGAGCGATGATTATTTCTTCCCTTTGCTCCAAATCTATTTTTTCGGTATTCAGGGAAACCAGCGAAACAGGGAAAGGAATGTGTCGTTCTATTTCGGCGAATGACAGACTCCCCCTGTGGTCTGTGATTTTCGGTATTTCAATCATCCGTTCTCTTTCCATACGCGTCTATCTTAGCCAGGGCTCGGGATTCGTCTTGTTCGTTCCTTGCCATAGTTGGAAATGTATCTGAGAATATCCGGTATCGGGGTCGGTATATACTTTTCCCAGAGATTGCCCTGTTTTTACCTTATCGCCTTGCTTTACATATAGAGACTGTATGTTTCCGTAGAATGTATAGTAATTGCCGTGACGCACTATTATACATGTATTGTACCCGGGTATAGCGGCTACATAAGTTACTTCGCCGTTGAATACCGCCCTGGCGTCAGCCCCGGCCTGCGACCTGATGTCGATACCACTGCTCGATGTGGTTACATTCCATTTGCTATGCTGGTGTGTACCGAAACGGGTGGTTATGGTATAGTTGCCGGAGATAGGATAGGGCAGTTTCCCCTTGTTGGCGGCAAAGCTGTTTGATAGCGTGACATTTTCAGGGGTAACGGTGGCAACGGTTTCTGAACGTGTTGTCGTTTTATTGTCGCTGGACCTTACCCTTGTTTTGTTATCCGCTGCTTCGGCTCGGGCTTTTTCTTCGGCTTTGCGCCTGGCCTCCCTTTCCTGGCGTGCTACTTCTTCGGCTATGAGTTTGGCTATCTGCCTGTCGAGGGCTTCGGCTTGCTTCTTCTTTTGGGTTAATATTTTCTGGAGGTCTTTTTGCTTATTCTGAGCCTCATTTACTTCCTGCTGATAGTTTATTTCTTCTTTTTTGAGGTTCTCTTGTTCGGTAGAGCGAAGTCCGATTAATGTTATTTTCTCTGATTTTACTTTGTTCAACGCGTCTTTCCTTTCTTTGAGTTTCGCGCTCTGTTCTTTTATTTCGGCAGCCTGATTGCTGCGCCATTCCGAGTATTCGCGCAGGTAACGCATCCTGCGGTACGATTCGGTCAGCGATTTTCCGGACAGAACGAACAAAAGCTTGTTTTCACCTTGCCTGTTGCGCTGCATAGCGTCTATGGCTTTTGCATAACTGGCTTGTTTGTCTTTCAGTTCGGTTTCCAACGCCGCTACTTCATTTTCTATTCTTATTTGTTCGGCGGAGATACCGTTTACTTCCTGTTCCAGAAGCCCCAGTACTTTTTGGCGGGAAAATATCTGGTTGGAGATCAGCTTAACCCTGTCTAAAAGGGTCGAAGTTGTTTTTTTAGTGTCACGCAATAACTGATCGGTATTTGATATTTCGCGTAGCGCGTCTTTCCTCTGCTGCTCCAGTTCTTTGATTTTAGCTGTTTGGGCAAAAGAGGGAATGCTGATCATCAGCGCGAATAAAAAAACTAGTCTCCTCATTTTAATTTGATGTAAGCTCCAATAATATCGGTAAATCCAACCTTAGTGTATCTTGAAGGAATGGAGTTGTCTACATTGAAGTCCTTGTCTATATCCAGTTTGTCGTATGATATATTTATATTAACCTGCTTTTTGGTAAAAGCTACCTTTGCTTCCATATTTGTCGGATATACATGGTTGTTATCCTTGATAAAATTAGTATATATCCACTGTATGGATATATTCTTCTTTTCGTTGCCTATCGAAGTAGATACTACTCTGTCCGACGCATCGACTGCAAAGTTATACAACAAATCACTTTTGCCTTTTGTTTGCATCAGGTATGTATCATTGAGCGTTGTCACTGTAAATTTGTCAAAGTCCTTATTCTCTACAGTCTTATTTCCGGGTACGAACATCTTATTGGTAAACAGTGCTTGCAGATTGTAATAGTTGAAGTCGAATCCGGCGACTAGTTTCGAGTCTTTATACCGTTCGGCCATATATTGCTTTTTCAGGCGGTCTATTATAATTACGCTGTCGGGCGTGAAATTGATACGCATGGCTTCTCCTCCTATAATGGGTATCCGCACCGAAGCCTGCAGGATGCTGTCCCTTACTATTTTGAATACTGCCGGAACTTTTTGTGATGAATTTCCGGCTTTAAATTCGATGCTGCCTTTTGTGGTTATCGTACGGAAGTCAAGTTCTGATTTTAGTGCGTCTGTTATAACTTCATTCTTGTTTGCTTTTTCAGTTAGTGTGCCTCCTGTAAGCAGTGTCTTTTTTGATTTACAACTGCTGATAATAAGGGGGGTAATCAAGATAAAAAGCAGTGATATATATTTATAGTATCGTTTCATTATTCAGATATATAAGTTTTTTCTTCAATTTTCTTATCCAGCGTTTTCGATTTGCTGTCGCCTTTTTCTTTTGCTTTTATCCAGTATTCGAGCGCTTTCTCTTGTTCTCCGGTTTTATATAAGACATCGCCGTAATGCTCAAGCACCTCGCCGCTTAACTCTTCTTTTTTCTCCTCACTGTACTTTATGGCATTCTCTATGTAGATCTTCGCCATAGTGTAGGCTCCCTGTTCGAACAGTACCCAGCCGTATGTATCAAGATAGGTGGGATTGGATGGCTCGGCCTTAACGGTAATACTGCTCATCTTTTCGGCCTTGTCCAGGTTTTTCTTCGTAAGCGAGAGAAAGTAGCTGTAGTTGTTGAGTACGCCCAGGTTGTTGGGGTTGTAGCGGAGTGCTTTGTCGTAAGTGATGAAAGCGCTGTCGAGCATTTCCTGATGGTAGTACAGGTCGCCTATTTGTCCGTAAAAGTCAGAAAGCAGCGGGGTATTCTCTTCATCTACGTATTCTACTCCTTGTTGTAGAGCATCGAGGGCGCTTTTGTAATTTTCTTTCATGTATTCCGATACTCCCAGATAAAAATAGAACTGGGGTTGGTCGGGGATGTACGAAATGGCATCTTTACATGTTTTGATAGACACGTCGAGGCTGTCGGGGAAAGTCGTACTCAGCATTTGTTCCCAGCCTGTGGGATTGGTGGGATTGGCATCTGCGAATACCTGATACTGGAACCGTGCGTCATCTTTTTTGTTTTGGAGCATCAGCAGATTGCCATACATCAGGTTCAGTTTAGGCTCCTGTGGATGCTGAATCATCAGCGAGTCGAATAAGGCGTTGGCAACCTGTGTGTCCTGCCTGTTTTGTTGCAGGCTTCCTACATACTGCGCCAGTATAGCCAGTTTGGTGTCAATGTCCATTTTGGGGCTAATCAATGCTGTATGCAATTCTTCTTCGGCGGCTTTTTTATTGTTCGTACGTTCGTAATATTCTGCCAGTGACGAAATCAGGTAGGGATCGTCCGGATCAATGGATTTTGCCTTGCTGTATACGATATAGGCTTCATCGTTTTTGCCGGCCTGCAAATACAGGTTTGCCAGAAGTATCTGGTATTTTATCTCGTTAGGGTATTTGTCTATATACTTCTGCATTTCGGCAAAGGCTTTGTTTTCCTGCTTTATCATTGTATATAGCTGGTATTTGTGCAGGCTTATTTTGTCGTTCAGGCCTACGATCTGTTCCAGTTTGTCGAGGGTGGATATAGCGCTTTGTATGTCTCCGTCCATCCTGTAAGCTTCGGAGAGATATACATACAGTTCGGAGTTTTCGGGACTGGCGGCAAGGAGTTTTTCGAATTGTTCTATCGCATCGCTGTATTGCTTAAATTCGAGGCACAGTCCGGCATAAGCCATGTTGTAGTAAAAGTTATTCCCATCGTAATTGGTCGCTTTGCGGTAGAAGTCCAGAGCCTTGTTTTTACTGTCTAAGGAGTTGTAATAGTTTCCCAGTTCGTAGTAAACATTCGCGTTGGTGGAGTCTATAGCCAGGCAATATTTCAGGAGGTCGAATGCGGCGTCATACTTACCGGCAGATTTGGCATTCATCGCCTCGTAGAAGTAGTAATCGAATTTTCGTTTATCGTCTGCCGGCAGATTAGCCATCGGGAGGTCTTTGCTGCCTGCCGTATTTTTGACCTCTTTGGTCTTGGCCTGAGCAAGCAGGTTAGAGTATCCCGAAGTTAAGAAAAGAGTAAGAAAAAAAAGATATATTGTTTTTTTCATATAAATGGTTCAAAATTTATTGTTTTCCTGTGTGCCCAAAGCCTCCCGCGCCGCGTTCGGTTTCGCTGATCGAATCCACTTCGATCCATTCCACCTGTGAATGCTGGGCTATAATCATCTGGCAAATCCGTTCGCCGTCGTTTATAACAAAATCATCATTGGATAAGTTGACAAGGATAACTCGTATTTCGCCACGGTAATCCGCGTCTATTGTGCCGGGCGAGTTCAATACTGTCAGTCCATGCTTTGCCGCCAATCCGCTTCGCGGGCGTATTTGCGCTTCGAAACCCTGTGGCAATTCCAGATATAGGCCTGTGGGTACCAACGCGCGTTCAAGTGGTTTCAGCGTGATCGAGGTTTCTATATTTGCCCGAAGGTCTACGCCTGCTGAATAAGGGGTGGCATACTCTGGTAGCGGATGATGCGATTTGTTGATGATTTTTACTTTCATTATATTGTTTTCTAACGTCCTATTATATAGTGTGCGAAATTAGTTAATTCTTTGCAATATGCTTTGTTAATTGATAAAAATTAAGATTTTAAATATTAGGGAGTTGGTGAAAAATAGTATAAAAGACAAATGGTTTAGAACCGGTTTTGGATATTAGTTAACAATCAATATCTTTGTAGCTAAATATAAAACAAGTACAAAATGGCTACAGCATACCACAATTTATCTTCGTATGATCCTGCTTCGGTGCCTAACGGGGAGGATATGAGAGTAGGGATCGTCGTTTCCGAATGGAACGAAAATATAACCAAGGCGATGCTAGACGGGGCATATAATACGCTCAGGAAACATGGGGTAAAAGAAGAAAATATATTGATAGACTTTGTGCCGGGTAGTTTCGAACTTATTTTCGGTGCAAAACATTTGGTGGAGAATAAGGAAATAGACGCGGTAATAACTATCGGGAGTGTAATAAGGGGAGATACCCCGCATTTCGACTATGTATGTAGCGGGGTTACGCAGGGTATTGCCGATATGAATATCCGTTATGATATCCCGTTCATCTTTGGTCTTTTAACTACTGATGATATGCAGCAGGCTGAGGAAAGGGCAGGGGGTAAGCATGGCAACAAGGGGGATGAATGTGCAATTACTGCATTAAAAATGATAGATTTTTATCGAAGAAATTTGGAGGAATAAATAAAAGTATTACCTTTGCATTCGCAAAAGAATAATAGGGCAGTTACCAGAGTGGCCAAATGGGGTTGACTGTAACTCAACTAGCTTACGCTTACGGTGGTTCGAATCCATCACTGCCCACTATACTTTGCGGAAGTAGCTCAGTTGATAGAGCATTAGCCTTCCAAGCTGAGGGTCGCGGGTTTGAGCCCCGTCTTCCGCTCTGATAATAGGACACTTACAGAAATGTGAGTGTCTTTTTTTTGTGGTTTTAGCTAGGTTTACAGGGTCAAGTGTGGGTCACGGATCCCGGATCAACCCGGAAAATCCGTTGAGCCAGATTTAGTGTGGATCAAACTTAACAATCTCAAATCAGATATATTAGCAGGTTTTGTTTTAATTTTGCTAACTTTGTTTAAAGTTCTTTGAGATCTATGAGGAAGCTGTTTTTTCTTATCTTATTATTATTTTCCATCAGTGATGTTTTTCCTAAAATATCGCAGGATACAACACTTCTATCTCTTTATAAGCTGATGGAACGTAAAGAAATCTATAAGATGGAAAAAGAAGAAAGGATATCTGAGATAAAAAAAATGCTCGGAACCCCTGATATAACACCCGAACAACGATATAATATAAACCTTAAACTATACAACGAATATAAAACCTACATATCAGACTCAGCGATTTACTTTGTCAGGGAGAACGCAGCAATAGCAGAGTCATTGAACCATCCGGTATGGACTTACGAATCTAAATTAGACCTCGTTTCGCTGTATATTATTGCCGGAATGTATATTGATGGTATAAATATGCTGAAATCGATAAATACTAAAAATTTTCCTGACTGGCTGTTAGTCAAATATTACGATTGCTATAAACAATTGTACAACTATTATTCAAATAACAATCCCTATACACTCATATACGCCGAAAAAAGCAAACTATACAGGGACTCCTTGCTCAGCGTTCTGGATAAAGAATCCAACCATTACAAAATAGTGTATGCCGAAAAACTCGATGATGAAAACAAACTGCTCGAAGCCAGACAAATATTAGAGCAACTATTAAACCGTACCGAATCCGATACGCACGAAAAAGCGGTACTAGCCTATGCTCTTGCTAACATTTACAAAAAAGAGGGGAATATCAGCCTGCAAAAACATTATTATGCTACATCCGCAATATGCGATATAAAAAATGTAATCAAAGAAAATGCCTCTATGCAGGCGCTGGCTTCCATCCTGTACGAAACGGGCGAAGTGGATAATGCCTATGCCTGTATAAAGTCGTCGATGGAGGACGCAATGTTTTGTAATGCCCGGTTGAGGACTTATGAAGTTTCACAGATATTCCCGATTATAGACTCCGCATATCAGGAGAATATAAATAGGCAAAAATCCGAACTGCAATTATTCCTCATCCTGGTCAGTATATTATCCATATTCCTGATTATAGCGGTAGTATACGTGTATAGGCAAATGAAAAGGGTAGCCCGCATACGTAAGGAACTCTATTATACCAATGTGAAACTGAATGAACTGAATACTGACCTGCAATCGACTATCAACCAGCTTAATGATGTCAACAGTGTACTCTCGGATGTCAATAGTGAGTTATCAGAAGCAAATCAAATAAAAGAAGCGTATATAGGGCATTTCCTCGATTTGTGCTCTACATACATCAACAAACTGGAGAAATATCAAAACACACTTAATAAGAAGGCAGTAGAAAAAAAGCTGGACGAACTGTATAAAATGCTTAAGTCCAAGCAAATGATTGATAACGAACTGAAAGAACTCTACGAAAATTTCGATAATATATTTTTGCATCTATACCCCAACTTTGTAGAAGAGTTTAATTCCTTATTGGTCGAAGATGAGCAATTTATATTAAAGCCCAACGAATTGCTGAACGTAGAACTGCGCATATTTGCATTAATACGCTTAGGAATAACGGATAGTTCCAGAATCGCAAATTTCCTGCATTACTCAGCAAATACAATTTATAGCTATCGCACCAGAGTACGTAACAAAGCGGCCGTTCCTCGTGAAGAATTTGAATCTATGGTAATGAAAATAGGGGCTGTCAGAAGGAATTAAAGTTATACGGCATCTATATTTTTGCATAGTCTGAAAATATCTAAGTTGTTGCAGCATAAACGATTATCCTTTTTTGTTGTCTATATTTTATCAATGTGGATTTTCTTTAGATATTAACTCCTCATATTTTTGCATATGAGAGGTTATACTCTTTTATGTTTGTTTACTAAAAGAAAAATGTTAACCATATTATGAAAATTATTATTAATCGTATAGACCATGAAAAAAAATCAGAAAAAGAAATGGACTCATTTGAGTAGAATAAGCTTACTCTTATTGGCTTTGTTCTTTAGCTTCAATCTTTCTGCGCAAAATCGAAAGAAAATAGCGGGAACTATTTTCGATGAGAAAGGGGAAAGCATCATTGGCGCTTCCGTTTCTGTAAGGGGGACAACCAATGGGACAATAACAGATATAGACGGCAGATTCTCTTTAGATGTCAATGAGAGCGATATACTGACTATCTCTTATGTAGGCTTCTTATCACAGGAAATAGCGGTAGCCGGCAAATCCGACGTCCGCATTGTGCTGAAGGAAAACGCGGAATTGCTCGATGAAATAGTGGTTGTCGGCTACGGAGTGATGAGAAAAAGAGACCTGACCGGAGCCGTCTCTTCCGTTGATTCGAAATCGATGCGGGACAAACCTGTCGCAAATATAGGAGAAGCCCTACAGGGAAGGGCTTCCGGCGTACAGATAATAAATTCGGGAGCGCCCGGCAGCAATGTATCCATTCGTATCAGGGGGATCAGCACTATCAACAACAGTGAACCTTTACTGGTTATCGATGGTGTACCGACCGACCTTTCATTAAATGCCCTTAATATGGACGATGTGCAAACGGTGGATGTACTCAAAGATGCCTCTGCAACCGCAATATACGGATCGAGGGGAGCGAATGGCGTAGTGCTCATCACAACTAAAAAAGGAAAATCCGGCGATGGTGTTGTATCATTCAGTGCAAACTGGGGGATACAGGACGCGACAAGTATGCCCGGTATGCTGGATGCAAGCCAGTTTGCCTCATACCATAATGATATGATAGCAAATTATGGCGGTTCGGAAAGTATGATGCAAAGACCCGATTTTACAGACCCTACAACATTAGGCAAGGGCACTGACTGGCTGGACGAAATGTTCAGGACAAGTTTGATCCAAAACTATTCTTTATCATACTCCGGAGGGACGGACAACAGCAACTATTACGTATCAGCCGGAATCCTCGATCAGGAAGGAATTGTTATCAACACCTCTTATAAGCGGTATACGATCCAGTTCAATGGAGAATCGAAAGTGAAGCCCTGGCTTAAATTCGGCAATAATGTTACATTAAGCCACGATGTCAAGAAACAGGGGAGTTATAGTATTCGTGACGCTATGGCGGCGCAACCTACACAATCTGTATATAATGAGGATGGGACTTATTCAGGTCCCGGCAATCCGGCTTACTGGTATGGAGATATAAAAAATCCGGTAGGGAATGCTACGGTTAACAGCCAGAGAACAAATGGATATAACATACTAGGAAATGCCTTTGCCGAAATTAACTTCTTCGATAAAGTTACATTCAAAACGCTGGGAGGTATCGATTTTAAGTTCTGGGACAGAACTAACTTTAGCCCTAAATATGACTGGAAGCCCATTGCCCAACCCGAGTCATACCGCTACGAAGAGTCTAACAAGAGCCTGACTTACTTGTGGGATAATACACTTACATATATTGACACGTTCAACGAAAAACATCATTTGAATGTGATGATAGGCTCAAGTGCCCAGAATAATGTATATAATCGAATGAACGCAAGCGTACAGGGCTTTTTAAGTGATAAGAATAATCAACTGTCAAACGGATTGAATCAACCGACTGTAGGCGGAACCAGGAACGACTGGTCGTTACTTTCATATATGGCAAGGGCAAATTATAATTATGCCGACAAATATTTACTGACATTAACAGTCCGTCACGATGGTTCGTCACGTTTCTCTAAAGACAACCGATGGGGAACATTCCCGTCTGTAGCCGCTGCATGGCGCTTGTCTGAGGAATCTTTCTTTCAAAAGAATAAGTGGGTAAACGATGTTAAAATAAGGGCAGGCTATGGAGTTACCGGAAATCAGTGGGGAATAGACAACTATGCCTATTATACGAAACTTAAAACAGGGCAATACGTATTCAACGGAACACCTGTCTCCACACTTTATCCGCTTGTGATGGCTAATCCGGACGTGAAATGGGAAACCGTAAAACAATGGAATGCCGGAATCGACCTTTCGTTGATCGGCCAGCGTATCAATCTGTCGCTGGACGCATATATCAAAAATACGACAGATATGCTTGTCCCTATGGCAGTGCCTATTACGACAGGCTATTCCGATATCTATGTGCCAAGCGTAAATGCCGGAAAGGTACGCAATAAAGGATGGGAACTAACCATATCGTCTCAAAACCTTAAAGGAGAACTGGAATGGAATACAGACCTGAATGTCTCTTTCAATAAGAATGAAGTAATCAGCATGAATGACGGCGTGCCTTTGTTTACCGGAAATGACATCAATATGACGAAAGTATTGGTAAATGCGGAAGGCAATCCTATCAATTCATTCTACGGATATGTAACCAATGGTCTCTTCCAAAACTGGAATGAAGTTAACAGCGGGGCTATACAGGTTCCGGGAGGAACATCTCCGGGCGATATCCGTTTCGCGGACTTGGATAATAACGGGGTCATAAACGACAATGACCGCACTTACATTGGCAACCCTACACCTGAATGGTCATTCTCTATGAATAACAGCCTCGCTTATAAGAATTTCGATTTACAGATATTCTTACAGGGAGTAGCAGGGAATGATATTTACAATGCCAACCGCATTTGGCAGGAAGGCATGGCCGTGCCTCAAAACCAGACCACCAAGGTACTAGACCGGTGGACGGGCGAAGGCACAAGCAATTCTATCCCTCGTGCCGTATACAGCGACCCGAATAAAAATGCGCGCCACTCGAACCGTTTTGTGGAAGACGGCTCCTATCTGAGAATCAAGAACCTGACATTAGGATATACATTGCCGGAAATTATCGCAAAAAAGGCTTGCCTGCAAACAGTACGTTTGTATATGTCTTGCCAGAATCTGTACACATTCACTAAATATTCGGGATTCGATCCTGAAGTCGGGGCGAATGGTGTAGACCTGAGTACATATCCGCTTACCCGCACCATTAGTTTAGGTGTGAATGTCAAATTCTAAGAAACTGTTTAAATTTTATTCGTTCAAATTTTTAGAGATGTTTTAGAGATGCTTTTTTTCTTCCTCGAAACGATAATAGCGGGCTATTTGAGTTGAGAGAAAGGAAAAAACAGCCGAAAACAGACTAAAAATGAACGAAGAAAAAGGNAGTTGAGAGAAAGGAAAAAACAGCCGAAAACAGACTAAAAATGAACGAAGAAAAAGATATAATAAAATATTCGTATAAAATTTAAACAGTTTCTAATATAAAACACAAAAAGTCATGAAAAAGATAATATATACAGGTTTTATAATGTTAGCGTCTTTATTGGTTTCCTGTTCCGATTTTCTGGACAAAGAACCTTATGAAGACCCCAGTGCGGAAGCTTTGAGCGATAAAGAATCGGCTATCGCTTTGGTAAACGGGGCATATCAGCCGCTCCAGCGTCCTAAACTTTATAATATGCGTATTTGGTCTCTGGATATTGTAGCCGGTAATAGTGAGGTTGGCGCCGGAGGCGGTACCGATGGGATAGAGACTGTCGATTTAGCCAACTTTGTAACCGCTACCGATAATGCAGCGGCTTTGGATATCTGGCGTGGTCCGAATCCCGGAATCTTGTATTGCAATACTGTATTGGAGAACGTTTCCTCTATGGATATAGACGAAGCGTTGAAGAACAGGTGTATAGGGGAAGCTAAATTTTTAAGGGCGCATTACTATTTCATCCTGGTGCAATTATTCGGAGATGTTCCTTTAACTACAAGCACCCCGAATCCCGGGGATGATTTGATGCCGGTTCGTACAGACAAAAATACGATTTACAATGAAGTCATCGTCCCTGACCTTAAAGAAGCTATTGAGCTTTTGCCTTCTCGCGAAGAATATTCGGGAAGCGATATAGGACGCGCATCTAAAGGCGCTGCCGCGGGTATGCTGGCAAAAGTTTACCTTACACTGGGCATGTATCAGGAAGCTCTGGATATGTGCGAGCTTGTCGAAAGCCTGGGTTATACATTGAATACTGATTACAGTGACTGTTTCGGAGGCGAAGCAAAGAATAAGAATACGGATGAATCCCTTTTTGAAGTTCAATACTATGGCCTGACTGATGCCGGTTTTTGGGATGATGAGAATCAGGCCAACTGGCTTAGTACTTACATGGGGCCTCGCAACTCAGGATGGGTAGGCGGTGCTTACGGATGGAATCAGCCTACACAGGAATTTGTTGACCAATACGAAGAAGGCGATTTACGTAAAGATAAAACTATCCTGTACGAGGGTTGTCCGTCCTTCGATGGGAATACTTATAAAGCCAATATGTCGAATACAGGCTATAATGTCCGTAAATTCTTAGTGCCCCTTTCAGTTTCTCCGGACTATAATACAAATTCTGCGAGCATTATTGTATTGCGTTATGCCGATGTGCTACTAATGAAAGCCGAAGCGTTGAACGAACTGGGACGGACTACCGAAGCCGAAGAGCCATTATATCAGGTAAGGAAAAGAGCCGGGCTGACTACCCGCAGCGATGTAGAAAAATTGACACAAGACCAGATGCGCGATAAGATCAGGCACGAACGCCGTATCGAACTGGCATTCGAAGGTCATCGCTGGTTTGATATGATACGCTGGGATAACGGGCAATATGCTCTTGACTTCCTGCACTCTATCGGCAAAATAAATGCTTCTCGGAAACATTTGTTACTTCCTATTCCTCAGAAGGAAATAGATACTAATCCTAATCTGAAACAAAATACAGGATATTAAGGTCGCAGGACTTTTTGTATTTATTGTAAATATAACCACAATACATGACAAAAATTATTCAAACACGATTTGGAGACGATGTAGGGGCAGTGGCTTGTCCCTGCCCGCTTGTCATCGTTTACGGGCACCCACAAGGGGATGCCCCTACAGCAGGATATAAAATTTTGTCATGTACTTAGAAATATAGCAATTAAGAATAAATATTAGATTATCATGAAATCATATAAATTAATAGGATTATTAACGATATTATTACTCTGTTGGTCTTGTACCGATGAAGACAATACGGAATATAACAAAGGAGACCAGCCGTTGGAAGTGAGCGCGTCTAAGGCCTCCCTGGAGTTGGACGCTTTGAATCCGGCGTCAGAAGCCATAAAATTTGAATGGACATCGGGTACCAATAATGGTACAGGGCTGGCAATAGATTATGTGTTCCAGCTAGACAGGCAGGATGGTAACTTCGAGGATGGTATTTCGGTAGAAATAGGTCGTAACATATATGAAAAATCATATAAGAATGAAGAACTGAACGACCTCCTTATCGAAAAGTTTGGTATAACACCGTCCACTGAAACGGCGTTTCAATATCGTATTATAGCAAATATAGCATCGGATAATATTGAGCCGCAGGTTTCACCTGTTCAGTCAATAAATATCAAGACCCATAAGCCGATAACCAAAACGTTATACCTGATAGGAAATGCCACGCCTAACGGATGGAGCGCTGGTGATGCTACCGAGATGAAAGCAATAACCAATACCCCGAAAGGCTTTTCATGGACAGGTTCTCTTTCCGCGGGCGAATTCAAGTTTATAACTACCTTAGGCGAATTCCTGCCGTCATACAACAAAGGTGCGGATGATACCCGGTTAGTACTTCGCGAATCTGATTCGGATGCTGACGACAAATTTGTAATTACAGAAGGCGGTACATATACCGTCAAGGTAAACCTGATATCTATGGCTATCAGCATCACGAGAGGAGAAGGCCCTGAATTTACAGAACTTTGGTTCGTGGGTAATCCTACAGGCTGGTCGTTCAAACCGATGACCGTTGATCCTGTCGATGCGTTTGTGTTCCATTACAATGATGATTTATCTGCCGGCGGCGAATTCAAAATCGGGACAGTTGATGGAAGCTGGGATGCCGTATTCCTACGTCCTGTAGCAGACCAGCAATCGGAAGGTACTGCTCTCGATGTGGGCAAATGGGCGGGAGATCCCGATTACAAATGGAATATTACAGGAGGTGTTTATAAGATTAAGTTGGATACCCGTGACATGAAGATAGATATTATTCCATTTACGCCTTATGCTATGATCTATATGGTGGGCGACGCTACTGCCAGCGGTTGGGATATAGACAACGCTGTGCCTATGACTGCCTCTTCCGATCCGTATGTACTTACTTGGACAGGAACTTTAAATACCGGAGAACTGAAATTTACCTGTGATAAACAATCGGATTGGAATGGCGATTGGTTCCTTGCCTCCGAACAGGGGAAAACCCCGGCAGGAGAGGAGGAGCAAATAATATTCCGCGCGAAGGGATCAAAAGAAGATTATAAGTGGCAGATACCCGAATCCGGAACATATACAATCGAACTAAACCAGCTAAAAGAAACAATTATAATCAAAAAACAATAATTATGTTGTAGAGGGTGTGTCATAAGTATTTTTCCATATCTTTTTGTCATGTTGAACGGAGTGAAACATCCCGTATCTGGAAGGTCGAGATTCTTCGTTGCACTCAGAAACAACGTTCGCCGAAGCGAAGGCGAGGCAATGACAAAGAGAGTAACAATTTGACAGAGATGTTTTACTTTTGACACACCCTCTTTTATAAAATATTATGATGAATAAAGTACATGTATATATAGTATTCTGTCTGGCAATCTTACTGTGGAGCTGCGAAGATTATTTCGATACGGATAATGATCCGGTAATATATGGCGAAACATATTTCAAAGCGGACTTGAATACAGATAAAGCTTGTTACAAACCGGGCGAAACAATCCTCTTTAGTTTGAGTGAGAAACCTTCCGGCAATGTAAAAGTCAGGTATTCCCATTTGGGGAACGTGATTTCGGAGGAGGCCTTATCTTCCGCCTCCTGGAGTTGGACTGCGCCTTCCGGCGACTACAAAGGATATATGGTAGATATTTATGAAACGACAGACGGCAAAGAAAAAATAACACAGAGTATTGCTGTGGATGTATCGTCGGATTGGAAAAAATTCCCGCGTTATGGCTTTCTGTCCTCGTATGGCAAATTATCAGAAAAAGAGATCGGAAATAACATTGAAACCCTTAACCGTTACCATATCAACGGTATTCAGTTTTATGACTGGATGCACGACCATCAACGCCCGTTGGCGGGAACGGCCGGAAATCCATCAGCATCATGGCTCGATTTGATAGGACGGACAAATTATTTATCTACTGTCAAAGGATATATTGATGCCGCCCATAATAAAGGGATGAAGGCTATGTTCTATAACCTTGCTTTCGGTGTTTTAAACAATGCGGCGGCAGATGGGGTAAAAGAAGAATGGTATATCTTCAAAGACCAGGATCATTCGGGAAAAGACAATCATCATCTCGATTCTCCTTTCCGCAGCAGCATTTACCTGACAAATCCGGGTAATGCCGCATGGCAGAGTTATCTTGCCGGCAGGCACAGCGATGTGTATAAAGTTTTCGATTTCGACGGCTATCATATCGATCAGTTAGGAAACAGGGGAACGGTTTATGACTATGAAGGAAATGTCGTTAAACTGGACGAAACTTATAAATCCTTTATCTCGGTAATGAAACAAGCTAATGCTGACAAAAGGTTGGTAATGAACGCGGTTTCCCAATACGGGCAGCAAAAAAGTATAGCGAAGTCAGATGTTGATTTCCTGTATACCGAGGTATGGGACGAATCCAAGACTTTTGACCAGCTGGCACAGGTTATTCTCGATAACAACATGTATAGTGAGAATACAAAGGCAACCGTTCTGGCAGCATATATGAACTATGCGAAATCGGGTAATACAGGTTATGTCAACACATCGGGCGTATTGCTGACGAATGCGGTTATATTCTCTTTTGGTGGAGCGCACCTCGAATTGGGAGAACATTACCTGTCCAATGAATATTTTCCGAATTCTAATCTGCAAATGAAATCCGATACAAAGAAATCGCTTATGCATTATTATGATTTCCTTGTGGCATACCAGAATATATTGCGTGATGGAGGTACATTTTCAGCAATAAACGTGCAGTCTGTGGATGGGAAGCTTTCATTCGAAAACTGGCCGTCATCGCAAGGTAGTGTGGCCGTAGTAAGTAAGAGATTTACAGATAAGGATGTGATTCATCTGATAAACTTCTCACAGGCTAATTCTATGGAATGGCGTGATACGAACGGTACTCAGCAAGAACCGGATCGGGTTGCCGATATACAGCTAAAAGTGACGGCATCTAAGACCGTGTCTAAGGTGTGGGTTGCTTCTCCTGACATGAATGGTGGAGTCGCCTGCAATTTGGATTTTTCTCAATCGGGCAATGAGGTTGTAATAACTCTTCCTTCGCTTAAATATTGGGATATGGTAGTATTGGAATATTAATGTCATTAGTAGTTAAAGAAATGGTTTATAATAATCGTTGGATTATCCTGCGCGCAATCGCAGATTGCTTACCTTACTTTTGGTCGTAGCTCCCTACTGCCGCGCCCTCCCGGGCTTGCCCTTCCTTTTGGCATTGCCCAAAAGGAAGCAAAAGGCTAGTGCTTCGTCCCTCGGCGACCCACCAACGGCTTGCCGGCTAAACGGGACGAAACTCGCCTTCGGCTCGGACAACATCCCGTTTCACGCCGTCTGCACNCGCCGTCTGCACCGGGTGGGTGCCCCGCCTGCGGAACAGATGCACGGAGTCGCGACGCAACGTCAAGACAGAGGATAGAGCCTGCAAATCAGGCGTCAGCCAGCGCCGTTAGCCAGCGTACGGGGTACCCATCCGGTGCAGGCGGCGTAGAATGAAGTGCGGGCGCTTTTAAGCATCGTCTGCCAATCTGTAGAATGATGAATCCTTCATCACTTCATTCAGCCGGCAAGCCGTTGGTGGGTCGTACGGCGAAGCGGGGCGCAATGCTTTTTTGCTTACTTTTGGAGCTTTGACCAAAAGTAAGGTAAGCAATCTGCGATTGCGCGCAGGATAATCCTACATTTTAAGTAGCGAGGGTAGAACTGAATTAAAAATTCATGTTAAGCCGAGTCACGACAAACAACGTTCACAGGAGCGAAGCGTATGTAAAACGACCAATGAAATAGAACGTATAGTTTAAACAATTTGAATACTGATTCATATTATTAATAAAAAAAGGAAAAAGGTGATGATAAAGAAAACTTGGTTATTTATGATAGGACTGATATTTTCTTCGGTAATGCTGTTTGCCGGAGAATGTATCTCCTATACCAAAATCGGGAATCAGGTTATTTTCAACTGCAAAGACGGCTCAAAATTGTCATTGACAATAAACAGCAGCTCTGTAGTGAAAGTCTGGTTCGACCAGTCGGGAAAATTTGCGCGAACCAATGAGTCGTTTGCAGTAGTAAATGAGAACCTTGAAGATATAGGTGAAATCAATGTAAATGATGAACCGTCGTGCTACGAGATATTTACATCTAAATTGCGTATCAGGGTAAATAAAAACCCGATGCAGTTGCAGATATTCGACAAATGGCAGAAACTGGTTTTCAGTGATTTCAAAGAGAAAGGGCATGTAGCTGACTCAAAAGCGGTAAAAGCCTATAAGGTTTTGCGCAATGATGAACAGTTTTTCGGACTGGGAGAAAAGACCGGCCCTCTGAACCGGCGTGGACGCTCTTACAAGATGTGGAACAGCGACCGTCCTTGCTACAGTGTAACCGAAGACCCTCTGGCAAAGAGCATTCCGTTCTTTATGAGTAATTACCGTTACGGAATATTTTTGGACAATACATATAAAACCGAATTTAAGTTCGGTACAGAATCGGATGAGTATTATTCATTCGAAGCGCCGGACGGGGCTTTTATCTACTATTTCATTTTTGGAAAAGATTATAAAGATATACAACAGCAATACATCGGCCTGACAGGTAAACCTATCATGCCGCCTAAATGGGCGTTAGGCTTTGCCCAGTGCCGCGGATTATACACCAAAGAGGCTCAGGCACTGGAGGTAGCGGCCGAATTCCGTAAACGTCAGATCCCTTGCGATATAATCTATCAGGATATAGGATGGACTCAATATTTGCAGGATTTTGAGTGGCGAAAAGGAAATTATTCCGACCCGAAGGGAATGCTGAAAACATTGAAGGCTCAAGGCTTTAAAATGATTGTGTCGCAAGACCCCGTAGTGTCGCAGGCGAATGAAAAACAATGGAAGGAAGCCGACCAGTCAGGATACTTTGTGAAAGACGTGCGTAACGGAAAATCCTACGATATGCCCTGGCCTTGGGGTGGAAATTGTGGTGTAGTAGATTTTACAATCGCCGAAGTCGCCGACTGGTGGGGCGCTTACCAGCAAAAGCCTATCGATGATGGTATAAACGGTTTTTGGACAGATATGGGCGAACCCGCATGGAGCAACGAAGAAGATATTGACCGCCTGAATATGAAGCATCATATCGGTATGCATGATGAGATACACAATGTATATGGTCTGACATGGGATAAGGTCGTAAAAGAACAGTTTGACAAGCGTAATCCGAATAAACGTATTTTCCAGATGACACGTTCGGCATACGCAGGTTTGCAGCGCTATACATTCGGCTGGACAAATGACAGCGGCAACGGTAACGATGTGCTTGAAGGCTGGGGACAACTCGAAAATCAGGTAGCTGTGGGCATTTCTGCCGGACTGGGTGGTATCCCGTTCTGGACAACAGATATATCGGGTTACTGCGGCGATATTACAGACTACAAAGCAATGGCCGAACTCTACACCCGCTGGATGCAGTTCGGGGTATTCTGCCCGTTGAGCCGTGCGCATCATGAAGGAGACAATGCCGTTGAGCCGTGGATGTTTGGCGATGTGGTGGAAAAGAACTCGAAAGCCGCTATCGAACTGAAATACCAGTTATTCCCATATCTGTACACATATTCGCGCATAGCCCATGACACAGGTTTACCTATTACAAGAGGTCTGTTTATGGAATATCCCAATGACGAAGAAGCAATAAAAATAGATAACCAATTCGTTTTCGGACAAGAACTATTGGTTGCTCCCGTGCTGAAAAAAGGCGAACGTGTAAAACGCGTATATCTTCCCGATGGAGAATGGATCGATTTTAATGATAAGAAAACAGTTTATCTGGGAGGGCAGGCCATTGCTTACCGTGCGCCACTTAGTACGATTCCCGTTTTCGTGAAAAAGGGCTCAATCGTTCCGATGATGCCTGTCATGCAGTATATACACGAGAAGAAAGATTACCCGTTGTTTATACATATTTTCCCGAATTATGAGGATGAAAGTACATCTTTTGAATTGTATGAAGATGAAGGAGAGAATCTTGATTATCTGAAAGACATCTATTCGAAGACTAATTTTACATGTACTACCCTGAATGACGGATATACAACCGATATAACTCCTGCCGACAAAGGCTTTACTCAATCGGGCAAACGCAATTTTGTACTGGTATATCATCTTGAAGAAAAACCGGGTACTGTAACTGTAGACGGCAAACCGGCTAAAAACGTGGAGGATAATATACTGTCGTCCATTGTCGAAAAAGATTTCTCCACAGTAGAATGGTCTTGGAACGAAAATGCTAAAGAGTGCCGCGTAAAAGTAGCGGACAGAAGAAAAGCAGTGAATATTATTCTGAAATAATTATCTTATTATAAAGAAGCTTTGCGTTATAACACCCCACCCCACCTCCCAAAAAGGGAGGAGCAGGCAAGCCCTGTTAAGAGGAGTTATAAATTGCGACTTCGCGACTTTGCGGGAATAAAAAAGTAACACGGAAAAAGTATTAAATAACTGTCACTTTTGTCACTTTTTTGAAAGTCGTGAGTTATGAATTATTACACTACTGAGGGTGTGTCAAAAGTATTTTTTCATATCTTTTTGTCATGTTGAGTGCTCATTATTTACCAATAAACCAAACGATAATGACGATAAAAATCTTTTCTTTGAAAAAAACTCATGGCAGTGTAGCACCAGTTCAACTAATGTTAATATACTTGCTGTTGAGTCTTGCTTCAAAGAAAGGTAGACCAAATATTGGTGATTCTCTTGATAAAAAGAATAATTCCCGGATGGTAGCATACTTGCATTTTATGCCTGTTTACTTCTTTGAGCCATGAGTTT
>NZ_QVMO01000168.1 GCF_010501055.1 Dysgonomonas sp. 521 | reverse complement strand
GTTGCTTTCATCAGGCTCAATCTGTACGTAAAGATAGATTTGCAGTACTGGCTCGACAATCCATTCCTTGAACCTCCTGAACCAGCTCCCGAATACCGACAGGGGGTACTTTTTCCAGAATATAGCTGAACCATCGCCTGAACATATTTGCAGGCCGGCATTTGGAAATGCTATTTTTATTTAGGACAGTATTGATTCAATCGCATATTTTCTTTATACATTATTATGATTTGTAAAGAATAAAAGATTATATTTGCACGCCTGAAAGTGTGCGTATGTCCTGATTAGACCTCATTTTGATAAAGGAGGAAATTAAGATGTGTGTGTATTTTATTAGTTTTGAACGAAATAGAAATAAAATAATTAAATAACAAAAAGTAAAATCCAAAATGCAAAACAAAGGCTTTGTAATAACATTTGCAATACTCCTGACGTTGGTGTGCTTATTTTACTTGTCTTTTACATTTGTAACCAAAAGTTATGATAAAAAAGCAGAAAATTTTGCAGCAGCATACGCCTCAGAGCATGCGAAAGACAATCAGCAATTGTACAATGAATTGTACAACAAGCAATACGCTTTCTTCCTTGACTCAATGTCTACAGAGAGAGTTTGGCCCGGATTTCTTGGCGATAGCATAGGGTACACCCTGAAAGAATGCCGCGAAAAAGAAATCGGCCTTGGACTCGACCTCAAAGGTGGAATGAGTGTAATTGTTGAAGTAGATGCCGCAGCGGTACTCCGTTCTTTGGGAGATCAGGATAATGAGGCGTTTATAACAGCTTTAAATCAGGCTTCCGAAGAAAACAGGAAAGGTAGTAACCGTGACTATATCACTATCTTTGTTGATAAATTCAAAGCGAATAACGGCAACAACAAGTTAGCGGCCATATTCAGTACTAAACTTAGAGACCAGGTAGGGCCTACCGACGACGACAATAAGGTTGTCTCCGTATTGCGTACAGAATTACAAAGTGTAGCCGACAACTCGTTCAATGTGCTTCGTACACGTATCGACCGTTTTGGGGTTGTTGCACCAAATATTCAAAAACTAGACCGTGCCGAACGTATTATGATAGAATTGCCAGGTATTAAAGAACCTGAGCGTGTGAAAAAACTATTGCAAGGTAGCGCGAATCTTGAATTCTGGAAAACATACAACTTGCAGGAGATACAAGGTTACCTTGGCCAAATGGAACAACGTTCACAAGAAGCATTAGGTAACACTGCGGCAGCGCCTGCAACAGCAGACTCTCTGGCTTCGGTTTCTGCCGATTCTTTGAAGGTTGAAAATACGTCTAATTTAGGTTTTACAAAATCCCTTTATTCATATTTCTCAACTCTGGGAGGTGGTGCTATTGTTGGTTTTGTAAATAAAAACGATACAGCCGCAGTAAATGCTATATTATATAAATATCAGGACTTATATCCGAACGACCTGAAATTTGCTTGGGGATTCAAAGCTGAAGACCTGAAAGAAACTCAGTTCGCCTTATATTCACTTCGCGGCGATGGTGTAAAAAAAGGACCGGCTTTGGATGGAGAGGTTGTAGTATCTGCAAAAGCAGACCAGTCTCAACATAGTTCGGCATGGGAAGTGGATATGCAGATGAACTCGACAGGAACCCAGCGCTGGGCTACTATTACCGGAGCAGAAATGGGCCGGAGTATTGCCATCGTACTGGATGGCGCTGTATATTCTGCACCAAACGTACAATCGAAGATTGAAGGAGGGCGTTCCCAGATAACCGGACGTTTTACTGTAGATGATGCCAAAGACTTGGAAAACGTATTGAAGTCGGGTAAAATGAAAGCCGGTGTACGTATTGTACAGGAAGATATTGTAGGGCCATCTTTGGGAGAAGAAGCTATTCAGGCTGGTATGATATCATTTGTTCTTGCACTTATTCTGGTAATGGCATACATGTGCCTTGCATACGGTGTGATTCCGGGATTAGTGGCAAATAGTGCGCTATTGCTTAACCTATTCTTCACGATGGGTATCCTTGCATCATTTGGTGCTGTTATGACCTTACCGGGCATTACAGGGTTGGTATTATCGCTGGGGATGGCTGTCGATGCAAACGTATTGATATACGAACGCGCAAAAGAGGAGTTACGTGCCGGGAAGAATACCAAAGTGGCTATAATGGATGGGTATAAACATGCATTCTCTGCTATCTTTGATGCCAACCTGACGTCTGTAATTACAGCAGCTATATTAATTATATTTGGTACTGGAGCTATACAGGGCTTTGCCACTACATTGATTATTGGTATCGTCGCTTCATTTATTACAGCAGTATTCCTTACCCGTTTGTTCTACGATTTTATGTTAAACAGAGGTAAATTCAGAAATCTGACTTTTACAACCCCTATAACTAAAAACCTGTTTGTCAATACCAAGATTGACTTCCTGGGTATGACAAAGAAAATCCTTATTTTCACAGCTATTATTGCGGTTGCAGGAATCGCTTCAATGTTTATCAACAGCCTGAACTGGGGTATAGATTTCACAGGTGGACGTAACTATTTGGTTCGCTTTGAGAAGAATGTAAATGCTGATGAAGTTGAAAAATTATTAGTTCCTGAATTTGAAGGATCGACTGTCCTTGTTTTAACCAGTGGCTCTGCCAGTCAGGCATCTACTTCCAGTCAGGTACGTATTACCACTAACTATAAAGTAGAAGAAACAGGTGACGAAGTAGAAGCCGAGATCAGAGCTAAGATGACTAAAGCTCTCCAAGGCGATCTTGCACCTGGTACTACAATAGATAAATACATAATCAGCTCTCAGTTAGTAGGGCCAAGTGTGGCAGAAGACCTTCAAAAATCGGCCTCGATTGCCGTTGTTTTTGCAATCTTATGTATGGGATTATATATATTGATCCGTTTCCGCGATGTAGCGTTCTCTGTTGGTACATTGGTTGCTGTAGCACATGATGCGATTGTTGTAGTCTTATTGTATTCTATCCTTTATAAGATCATGCCATTCTCTATGGAAATTGACCAGTCATTTATAGCTGCGATATTAACAGTGGTAGGTTACTCTATCAATGATAAGGTTGTTATTTTCGACCGTATCCGTGAAATCAGAACTATTTACCCGAAGAGAAATATAACAGATACTATAAACGAAGCTTTGAACTCCACATTAGGCCGTACGGTAAATACAGCTATGAGTACTTTACTTGGTGTATTTATTATATTCCTGTTAGGTGGAGACACTATCCGTAGCTTTACATTTGCTATCTTTATCGGTATCATTATCGGTACATATTCATCTTTGTTTGTTGCAACCCCTGTTGCTTGGTCAATGTTGAATAAAAAACAGTTAAAGAAAGATATAAAAGCTGTAGAAGCGAAATAAAACTAAAATAACCATCTTTTCGAATTAGAGGCTGATCTTATAGAAGACCAGCCTCTTTTTTCGTTCTTACGGCCTGTTTGAAAAATCAGATTTATACCTATCTTTGTTGTATGTCCGCTAATAATATAACACCCGAAGAACTCTGGTCGAGGCAGCTTATCAGCAGCCTTGACGTTGATTATGATTTGTGGGATAGGAGGAGAAGGTACATACAGGAACTTGCCTGGATGAGCGATAGTTGCATCTTCACTGTCGATGTATTCAAAAAGAGATACGACTTCGCATCAGAGAATTTTTCTTCTGTTTTTGGCTATAACTCTGCTTCGATTAAAACTATCAGGCAACAGGGCGACCTGCTCGAAGAGAGGATCCACCCTGACGACAGAAGGCAACTTGCGGCATACCAAATCGAACATGGGCAGTTTATCTAGTCTCTCCTTACGAATATAAAAGTTTCCAAATAGTTTTCATTTCGCCAGCATTTTCATCAGTAGAAAACTATTTGCATTTGGTTGGCAGCATTTATTATATAGCCAAGAAATGAGATTCTTCATCCATTTCTTGAGATTCCAGGCTGTGGCACTTAGAAGAGCATTGATTTGGACATACCTCTCCCCACAGAGATAATTTTCATGCATTCTGAAGTCTGATTTGAGATGTGCGTTAACCGGTTCTATTGCTGCCCTGCGTCTAAACTTCCTCCGCTTTTT
>NZ_QVMO01000167.1:1338-5500 GCF_010501055.1 Dysgonomonas sp. 521 | reverse complement strand
TTTGGGTGGATATCTGCCGGAATGGCAGATTTTTAGAACCGATTTCTAATGGATTTAGAACCGGATTACTGGGTGGGGATGCTCCGGATTATGCATATAGATGAACTGTTTACAAAAAATAATTACAAATCAATAAGTCCTGGTGACGATAAACAGTTGAAACTGTTTGATTTATAACCGGACACTAGTGAGCATATATAATAGATAAATAATCCTGCCAATGATGACAATGGCAGGATTATTTGTTGCCTATTACTATTCATTTATCCTAATGCCACACGATGCAATCATACGGGAGCGGAGGCAAAATAGTTCTAAGCTTATTACAACTTATTCAGACTCGATTAATGGCAGCTTGTTCTCATAAATAGAGTCTAAAACATTTGCCACATCAATATCTTTATTAAAATACAATCCTTCTCTGAAATAATACGCCAGTATTTTAGCTTCATCAATATTTCCTTTTTTATATGATTTTATTAAAGAATAAATAGCTAAATCCTGATCTTCCTTTCTTAAAAACTTGAGTAGATATTCATTAAAGTTTTCATCAGGATTTATTCTTTTACTATATTTTAATAAACCATAAAAAGTATTAGTATATGCCGGAGTAAAATTATATATTTCAGCCATATAGAAAGATACAGTAGGCGGTGAATATGCGCTTAATTTACAATAAGAATTTACATCCCCACTTTTTATATAATCTTTTATCAATGGAGATATATTGCGACCTTTATTATCTTGTATTAGGGGTATTTTACCATTTTTAACAGAATAAAGTAATGAATCTTTAAATGATTGTAGTTTCTCACTTAAAATCTGTTCCATTTCGTTTATCTGTGGAACTTGAGGTATTTCACTTTCTGGCAATAAAAAGGCTGTTGCATACCAAAGTTCATATGAAATAGAATCCTCAGACTGTGAATTATATGGAATAATTTTATGTATATAATTATTATTATCTTTTTTAGTTTTTTTATACTTAGAACAAGACACTATAAGTAGCATGCAACTAGGTATTAAAATGAAAATTAACGACTTTTTCATATTATTAATAAATTTAATCGGTATTATTTCTTTTTCCTTTCATGTTTTATCCATACTGGATTATTGGAACCAATTCCAGGTTTTGCATGGATAAATTCTCCATTTTCATAAAATACCCATTCTCCTTTTTCTAATATTTCTTCATCATATATACCTATCTTCATATTTTTAGTAGGTCCGCCTATTGTTACTTTTTCCAATCCTTCTGATATCAATTGCAACCAAGATTGGTTAATTGAATTACCATTCCCAATCCCACATCCATGTATAATAACATATATTCTTTCATTGGACTTTCTGGTTTGCCAAATGAGACTTTTTTGTTTTAAGAATTTTATAAGGTCACCTTGGGATCTCACTCTTATACTATTCCCATCTTTTCCGATATATGTAAATCCCATTTCTGAAGCATGAGCATATATATGTATCATATCATTATCGTATCCCAATTTTTTCCTTGTTTCAATTAATTCATAATCTTTTTTTGTTGTACCGGAATTAGGGCCTAACCCATTTATTATTTCTTTCTCTTCTAAATTATCATCTGTACCTTCTCCTTTACTATTAGATCTAGCTTTTAATGTATTCAAAGCCATTTCTATTTCTTTGGGATCAGTGGTTGTTGTATGTCCTGAGGATACAACGGTCCACATCCCTGTAGGGTCAATATATTTCAACGGGTTATTCATCACATACGCATACGGACTCCAACTATAATAATTTTCAGCATGTGGATCCACACTCGTAAACCTACCTATACCACTCTCATACTGCCTTGCGCCATAATCATACAAATTCAATCCGTGCATCATATCAAACTCCTTCCCATTATATTTATATGGCTGCTTGCCCTGTTCTGCAACACTTGTCGAAGCGAAAGTAGTACCAAACGGATAGTAATGGTTCTTTTGTATCTGTGTGCCTCTCTGATTTTAACTATATATTGTTAAAAAGTAACGCAAGTAACACCTTTTCCATAATTTTGATCTGTTACTTCTTCGCTTTCAACTTCGAACTTATTACTCATACAATAGATAAATAATCCTGCCAATGATGACAGTGACAGGATTATTTGTAACAATAGATCATAAAATGTACGAACTATTAATTCACTGCATTATATAGCAGATCTGCATAATTAACATCCTTACTTACATATATTCCTTGTCTAAAATAATCGGAAAGATAAAAAATAGCTAAAGGGTATCTCATTTGAGCTGATATAATCAATGAGTATATAGCCAAAGCTCTTTCATCATCATTAAGATTATTCATAAATAACCATTGTTCTCTAGGAATTAATTTTTTCTGTTTGTTTTTTTGAAAATATGATTCCCATACGTAAAAATAACCGCTTGCTGAATTATATTTTTCAGCCATATACAAGGCATAAGGTCCAAAATTAAAATCTTCTTGATATAATATTTCCCTTTCCATAATAATTTTAAAATTATCGGAATCTCCACTTTTTAAAATATCTGATAACAAACTTGATGGATCATCGTAATTTAATCCATTTAACAAAGGAATAGAAGTTATATTCAGAGTATCCAATATCTCACTTTTTAAATGATTACTTTTACACTCATAATATTTCTTCAAACTATCTAATTCTGTTTTTTTTATCATTAAAACTTTGTCTAATGGCCTATCCTTTCTAGAAGTAGAATAAAAGCTGTTATTATTGAAGAAAGAAATAATTAATATTAGATATAAAAACTTTGTCATAATAATATTTTTTAATTAGAAACCATATTTTCCATAAAATTCTCGTCTTTTGTTCGTCCACCAAGATGGAATAGAAGGATTCTCAGTTTGAGATTGATTATTATTATCCTTAGCACCCGATGAAGATGAATCCGAAGAATTACGTTGATATGGAAGTAAATCAGGGTTATTACCTTGAGCTCCTCCGAATGAAGTAACTTTATTACCTTGGTTATAAACGTTCCATTGACCTTTATTGAGAATAGATTCGCCCGTATATTCTATATATAAGGTGCTAGAAGGTGCAACAATTGTTACATAATCTGGCATATCCATAGATAGTAAATCAGCTAAACTGGCGACTCCAATCGTCTCATTTCCTGAATTACAAGCATGAAGGACAATAATTATTTGTTGTCCAAGCTTTCTTGTTTTCCAAACATTACTGTAGTCATTTAAAAAACGCATCAGTTCTATATTATTCGAAATACGAGTTTCTTTACCGAAAAAATCTATAAATGTCATACGATCTGCTCCATATCCATGTGCATAGATATGTATCATATCATTATCAGATGATTTTCTATTTTCAACCAAAGCCGGATCTTTCGGGTTTTTACCATATAAACCATTCAACTTTTCTCTTCCTGTTGGATCAATATATTTTAAAGGGTTATTTTCTACATAGACATATGGCGATATATGTGGATACTTCTCCGCCAATGGATCCACACTCGTAAACCTACCTATACCACTCTCATAATACCTTGCCGAGTAATCATACAAATTCGCCCCGTGCATCGCATCCAGCTCCTTCCCATTATACTTATACGGCTGCTTACCCTGCTCGGTTTTTGAAGTTTCGGCGAAGGCAGTGCCAAATGGATAATAATGGTTCTTTTGAATAGCTGTACCGCTGGCATTAGCCACCACACGGTTATTACCCAGATGGTCATTCATATAGAAGTGGTAGGTAGTGCCTTCGATATAACCACCGTCAACCAGTATACGTTTTAGCGCATTGTTTTCATACACTTTGTTGCCTACATAATCGGTGGTCTTGGTCATGGTCAACGCTGCTGTATTGATGGCCGAACCGATAACCGGAGCTGTAGAGAAATTCGGATTCCACTTTTGCACCACTTTCAGCTTCTGGCCACCAGCACTATAGGTATATTCGTTCCTTGCCTCTGCAACGGGACTCTTGATATCCATCATCCGAGGTAAATTTAATGAATTATATTGAATGGCCGTTATTCCCTTGTTTAAATCTTTTGCCATAGCCCCATTCTTGTTGTAAGTATACTCTGTGGCTACATTGCTGTAGTTCTTAAAGTCGGCCGACTCGGCATAGGCGAAGTTGGCTACGGCATCTTCGGCTTTGGTCAGCTGGTTGCCTGTGTAG
>NZ_QVMO01000167.1:0-1219 GCF_010501055.1 Dysgonomonas sp. 521 | reverse complement strand
GGAACCCACCTTCCAGGTCATGGCCGAGATATTGCCATTGTATTGTTTGCCATGTATGCCATAAGCCTCGTTATAATACAATGTTTGTGTGAACAATGGACTGGCAATGGTTTTTGTCCACGAGCGTACGTTGTAGCCGTAGGTGGTTTTCAGGTTGGCATGGGTATGCTTCTGGTTGGTTTTTAGCCTGCCCAGTTCGTCATAAGTGTTGGAGGCCAGGGTGACGGTGGTACCGCTGTTCAGCTGGTGGGTGGTCTTCAACAATCTGCCTGCATGGTCGTAGGTGTAGGCATAGACTTCGGTCTGCGTGGTCTTACCTGTGGCAGCATGTATATGCTTCTTCTTGGTGGGTTGGCCTGTGAAGTTGTAGGCAATGTATTCTTTCTCAATACCGCCTGTCAAATGATTGTTACTCTTGGTTTGTATCAGCCTGCCCCGGTTGTCGTAATACATTATAGAATAAAGATAAGTAGAAGATACAGCACCGGAAGATGCTATTTGCGCAGTTGCTGTCCCTGTCAACAATCCTTTATAGCCGGTTGTGTAACGTGTGGCATAACCTGTCTCCGCATTGTATTGGGTATTTGCATTGTTGGGTATTTCCGTAATTCCCATAAAGGCATAACTGTCATAATAATTTGCCGAAAGGATGGACGGAGTGGAAAGTGTAACCCCCGTTATGGTATAACTGTTTGCCAGATTGGTACGGCTTGTATTGTAGGTAGCTTTTACAACAGCGGTAGCTAACGGGTCGGCGGTATAGCTCAATGTATTCTTGCAAACCCCTGCCAATGCAGGCCTTCCCAAAGCATCAGGTATAGTAAAGGTCCATTCGCTCTTAGTCCTTTGTTCTCCATCCTGTGAGAATATTAACTGGTCTGCCTTATCATAGACATAATAGATTGGTTCACAACCGGGTATTTTCTTTGATATGCAGCGCTGGTATTTGTCATATTTATACAGGTAAGCATAATTTTTCATCATAGAACCTGCGTCTGTTATATTGGTCAGGTTATCCGAGGCTAGCGGTGGCAATACATAACTCAGATTTCCAAAAGCGTCATACACATAATAGGTATCGTAGTTTTGACCGCTGTTTACCTGCCGGGAGAGTACAATCTGATCTAGTGTCATGTCAATTTGATAATGTCTGACAAATATCGTATATTTGCCACAAAAGCAACTATGGCAATACGATACAAAGTGACATTAACTGAGG
>NZ_QVMO01000166.1 GCF_010501055.1 Dysgonomonas sp. 521 | reverse complement strand
GTTGCTTTCATCAGGCTCAATCTGTACGTAAAGATAGATTTGCAGTACTGGCTCGACAATCCATTCCTTGAACCTCCTGAACCAGCTCCCGAATATCGGCAGGGGGTCCTTTTTCCAGAATATAGCTGAACCATCGCCTGAACATATTTGCAAGCCGGCATTTGGAAATGCTATTTTTATTTAGGACAGTATTGATTTTCTTTCTATTCCTTCAATGTCCAAAGAGGTTCCTGGCGGATTCGAACCCTATTTCTTATGCGCTGATAATCAGAAAGTTATATTTTGAAAATCTGTTATTCGACCAATTTTCGACCAATATTTATTGTTATTACATATCGTCCAAAGTTAAGCACTTAGTTTCAATTTCGTATTTGAAAAGTGCTTTTTTTCTAATCGCTTCTACTTTCGCATTAAATAATTCAGGCTTAAAATTTTTACGCTGTCGTTTCACTTCACCAACTAAAGCTCGTTTATCATCCGCATAGATGCCTACAATATCTATTTCGTTTTGTTCCGTGCTTTTCTTTCCTTCCCACCACGAGCCGATGTTGCGGAATTCATGGCTTTCCATCATCTTTTGGCGGAAATACATTTCAAGAGTTAAGCCCGAATAGGTCGGATAATCTTTCTTTATGATATCAGCTAATAAAGGTAAATTCTGTGATTCTATTAAATCATTGTATTTGATGAAATACCTAAACCAAAAACGTAAGAACATATCGGATATCTCATAGCGCACCGTTTGAGTTCCTTCTTTTGCGAATATTGGGCGCTTCTTCTTAATCAATTCATAATCTTCTTCTAAACGCTTTAAATGCCCTGTGACACTTGTATCTCCCAAAGCTTCTTCTATTTCTGGGATTGTATTCTTTCCATTCGCAATGGCGGTAAGAATAGAAAAGTAGTTTCCGTATTTACGTCCAAACTCTTGGATAAGTAAAATATTTCCCTCGCTTAAAAATGGAGATTCAGAACGTATCATAAAATCAACCATCGTTTCTATATCGGTTGCCCCTTGATTCATGAATAGCTCGATATACTTTGGTACACCACCAGTAAAGGTATATAATGCCAACAGGTCATCGTTCGAATAATCAGATTTATAATCTTTAAGAATATCCTTAATTACATTTGTAGAGAAAGGAGACAACTTCATAAGACTATCTGCACGACCATACAAAGGTTCTTTGTATTCTTTAAAAATACGATTCATCAAAGTATAGACTGAACCGCTTATTATCAGGTTTACATTCGTCTTTTTTCTGTATCTATCCCAAATGTCTTGTATTTGGCTATAAACAACTTTATTGATGTAAAAGAACTCTTGAAATTCATCTATAATCAGGTTGTATTTCTTTCGCTCTCCCAGTTCCATTAAAAAGGTAAACAACCGAGCAAAGCTTGTTTCTTCGGGAACAAATATATCAAACTCACGCACTATCGTTTCTGCAAAGCTTTTGCAAAGAGCAGCTTCGTTTCCACGATTTACAAATAAATAGACTGTATCTGTTCCTTTGCAACTTTCTAATATCAGACTTGTTTTGCCAATACGCCTACGTCCTGTCAGTACAGTCATTTGAGAATGCTCCTTGAAGGATAAATCTCGCATTTTGCTCAATGCTTCCAGTTCTGTTTCACGATTATAAAACTTCATATCAATCTTTCTTTTAAATATCACAACCGTAATTATCACGGCTGTTATATTTGCAAATGTAATGCATAAATTTGAGAAGAACAACTATTAGACTTCTGTTTTCATCGTTAAGGTTTAGATGTTCGCTAGCAATCATCAACTACCTGCAAATTAACCTTTTGACATATATGCTATCGTATAAATATATATTGTACCAAACCCAAAATGTTAATAAAATTAACGAGAAAATATACCTGAGATGATTATTTTACATTTTTTCACACGATTCTAATCACCTCATGTATATTATGTTATTTTACCGTTAAAAACATAAGGTACTCATATTAAAGAATTTAAACAAAAAAAATGTTACACTAATTCTATTTACGTTTGCAAAACGAAAAGAAAGTAGAAGAAAAAAATAACATTATTCCAATAATTTTAATTTTTAAGCAATGGATAGAATTATAGTAACAACACCGACAGAGCTTGAAAGTATCATAGAAAAGGTATTTGATAGGAAAATTGTTTCCGAAGAAAAAGTCGAAAAGACATATAGTATCAATCAGGTGGCAAAATTACTTGGTCGCTCTCACAAGAAAGTTTCCGATTTAGTAGCCCTTGGTGTACTGAAAACAACTCCTGACAATCGAATATTCGAAAGCTCGATAAGGGCTTACAATAATAAATAATACACGACAGCGGTTGTGTAATTTCTCAATCAATTTATTTCTTTCAACATGCTAAACGCCATCTGTGATAAGTGGCGTTTTTACTAAAATGTAAAACAATGAAAAACACAACTCCACCTAAAATAGTTCAAGAATATCTTGAGAATTTCGGGCTTGATAAATCCGAATTTCCTGTACATATATTCCCTAAACAGATTCAAGATATTATTCTTTCCACGAACGAATGTATTGATTACCCAATTGATTATATAGCTCCATCGCTATTTTTCTCATGTGCGGTAGCCATCGGGAACACCCATAGTATTGAAGTAAAAAAAGGATGGGAAGAAACCGCAATCTTATACATGGCTATTGTTGGCAGCCCGGGTATAAATAAAACGCATCCTCTTGCATTTGCGATTTCTCCTTTGTTAGACAAAGATATAGAAGCGAATGAAGTGTATAAAAAGGCTATCGCTGAATATGACCGAATTGCCAATATGTCAAAAAAGGAAAGGGAGGAAGAGGGGATTTCTGATTTCCCTATTGAACCAC
Source organism: Dysgonomonas sp. 521 (assembly GCF_010501055.1). Taxonomy (GTDB): domain Bacteria; phylum Bacteroidota; class Bacteroidia; order Bacteroidales; family Dysgonomonadaceae; genus Dysgonomonas. The sequence goes on along the minus strand of NZ_QVMO01000166.1, from coordinate 1,338 downwards.
AGTTGAAAAAGTATGTCGTTTCCGACATCACACCAGAAAGCCTTTCTTCTATTCTTAGCATCAATGCGAGAGGCATAGTATATTATGCAGATGAGCTAGCGGCTTGGTTTAACAACTTCAATCGGTATAACAAAGGTTCTGAAGAGCAAACAATGCAATAAAATGATAAGACAATAATATGCTTTTATAACAATATCATATTATGATAAAACGACATTATTACAATATGATAATATCATAAAAATACACCAAATGAATATTCACTCTAAAAATATACACCCAATGACTAAACTTATCAGAACACTCATTCTTTTTCTCTCTTTTGTTATATTTTCATGTAGTAGCGATAGTGACAACAATGGGGATATAACAAGTAAAACCTACAAAGTTCGCTATGAAGCATCTTGCGATAACCCAAACACGACACTTCGCATCCTATACACCACCAAAAATGCAGATATAGAACACATTTCGGAAGACGCCAAAGAAGTATTTGTTAAATCTCCATTTTCGACAGAACTTGAAATGCAATACGGCGATTATTGCTATATCTCGGTATATGCCAATGGCGATGACAGAGAAACGATCTCTGATGAATTAACCTTTACTAGTTCTATTTTTGTCGATGGAATTAAAAAGGCAGAGACAAGCAATAAAACCGTTTCGGTATCTTATTATATTTTGACTGATTAGATAGAATCGCTATACCAATCAATAAATATCATTTGAGAGGATATACCAAAAATACCTCTCAAATGACATATAATTAATATTTTAGGCAATCCACTTATTTAGCATCTCCCGAATAATATCCTCATCATGTAGATGCGTGTATATATCTTTAATGTCATTACCCTCTGCATGCCCCATCATCCGTTCTGCAATATTATCTTGAATCCCTTTTCGGGCAGCAATTGTTCGGGAAGAATGTCTGGCTCGATGAAATGTTATTTTCTTTTCAATATTTAGGTCTTTCATTATCTTTTTCAGATACCTATTGCTTACTTGATTGGTAATAGGTATAAAAATTTTCTGGAAATCTTTTCCTGTACCTAAAAGCTCTTTAACCTTATCAGAAACAATAGGTATTTTATAGTCCATCTTATTTTTTACCCTTCTATTACAAAGAAGTAGATATTCTTTTTGGTCAATCGTATATTTCTTAAGGTCTGCATAAGTCACAGTATCAATTTCTGCATACGAAAGACTTGTATAACAACTGAAAAGAAAATTCCGTAATACTTGCATAATCCGGAGCATCCCCACCCAGTAATCCGGTTCTAAATCCATTAGAAATCGGTTCTAAAAATCTGCCATTCCGGCAGATATCCACCCAAA
>NZ_QVMO01000165.1 GCF_010501055.1 Dysgonomonas sp. 521 | reverse complement strand
TAAGGAACCGCCACGTGCCGAACGGCATGCGTGGTGGTGTGAGAGGTCGGAAAATGAAATAGGAGGAAACTATTTCATTTTCCTCCTACTCGATTGTTCTGATGGAATGTCTTAATTGAAAGTAAGGACGTATTGCATACGCCCGAAGGCAAAATTCGAGAAGCAGGTGCATGTAATACATCCCTACAAACAAAAATTGTATTATTAATTATTCATGCCTGTATATCTTTTTGAATTAAGATTATCTAATATAACAAAGGGGTTCTTTGAAATAGATAGAAAAAAGTAACATGAAGAAACAGGTAAAGAGTCACTTTTGCACAGTACATGACAAAAAATATAATATTATGGTTCAACCCCTCGCCCTCTGGGCACTCCCGACCCCACCCCAGCCCTCCCCAAAAGGAGAGGGAGAAGCGAGGGGAGAGTCGTAAAGCGAAGATAGACGCTGTTTGATCCGGCAGGCACTCTTCCCTTTTGATAAAGGGAAGTACCCGAAGGGGGAAGGGTTAGAATGATAGTGTATATTTTTTGTCATATACTTAGCACTTTTGTCACTTTTTTTAGTAAGTGATTGTATATCAATATATGTTTATTTATTCAGGATAGTCACTTTTACATACGTTTCGCTTCTGTGACCGTTGGTTGTCACTTTTTCGATAATAGTTGGCTTCCATTCTATAAACTTTTAACAGAAAGAGGTAAAAAGTAAAAATGGCTTCACTATATTTGTCATCACAAAATAGTATAATTATGGAGAAATTACCCGATATAAAAGCGTTCAGGTTTAAGGATACATCATTCGCCAACTTAATGACCAAGCGTATTTTCAATGTTTTGCTGATTGCTACGAAATACGATTCGTTTATGCTGGAAGATGACGGGCGTATCGATGAGCAGATATTCAATGAATACACTTCTCTGAACCTGAATTATCCACCACGGTTTACACAAGTAGTATCAGAGGAGGATGCTGTAAGGGAGCTGAGTGAGAATCATTATGAATTAATCATTCAGATGCCTAATATGGACGAAACGGATATGTTTTCTACTGCGAAGCATGTGAAAGAACTCTATCCTGATACCCCATTCGTAGTGTTGACTCCCTTTTCCCGTGAGGTTTCTAAAAGATTGTCGCAGGAAAACCTGTCGGGTGTGGATTATGTGTTCAGCTGGTTAGGTAATCCAGATCTTTTATTGGCTATCATCAAGCTGATGGAAGATGCCATGAACGTGGAGCATGATACGGAGAGCGTAGGGGTGCAGATCATATTGTTAATTGAAGATTCGGTGCGTTTTTACTCATCGGCTTTGCCTACGCTATTTAAAATAGTAATGGAAGAGTCGAAACAATTTTCGAAAGAAGCGCTGAATGAACATCAGCAAATGTTGCGTATGCGCGGACGCCCTAAAATTATGCTGGCGCGTACGTACGAAGAAGCTGTGGATATTTATACAAAATATTACAATAACATACTGGGCATTGTAACGGATATGAGCTATGCCCATGCCGGCGAAAAGGACAGGCTGGCCGGATATAATTTTGCCAAATGGGTAAGGAAACAGGGGCGCTTTGCACCGATTGTATTTACGTCTTCCGAAATAGGGAATAAGCAATATGCGGATGAACTCCATTGCAACTTTATTGATAAGAATTCGAAGAGTTTTCCGCGCGATTTGAGGAAGCAGGTGGTTAATAACTTTGGTTTTGGCGATTTCATTATCGTCAATCCGGAAACAAAGGAGGAGATTCTGCGCATCCGGAATTTAAAGGATATGCAAAAGAATATATTCAATATTCCGGCCGAATCTTTGGAGTACCATCTGTCGCACGATCATTTTTCGCGCTTTTTCTATTCCCGGGCTATGTTCCCTTTGGCAGAGTGGCTGAAAAAGATCGATGTTACAGAATTTAGCAGCATGGATGAAGCCCGCCAGATCATATACGATATGATTATTAAATATCGTAAGGTAAAGAATTCCGGAATCGTTGCCAAATTTGATAAAGACAGGTTTGATGAGTTTTCAAACTTTGCGCGAATGGGAGATGGCTCTATTGGAGGAAAGGGGCGTAGTATAGCCTTTATGGACAATATAGTGAAAGAGCATCTGGAATTGAACGAAGACGATAATATACCGGTTAGGATACCAAAGACCGTTGTGCTTTGTACAGACATTTTTGACGAGTTTATGGAGACGAACGACCTGTATCCGATAGCCTTGTCCGACAAGCCTGATGATGAGATCTTACGCTACTTCCTGAAAGCAGGATTACCGGATCGTCTTATCGAGGATTTTATGGTATTTCTGGATGTAATAGGTGCTCCTATAGCCGTTCGTTCTTCCAGCTTGTTGGAGGATTCGCATTATCAGCCTTTTGCCGGGGTATATTCTACTTATATGATTCCTCTGATGAGCGACAAGTATGAAACACTGGGTTTGCTAAGTAAGGCAATAAAGGCCGTATATGCATCTGTTTTCTACAGGGATAGCAAAACGTATATGACCGCTACCCAGAACCTGATAGATCAGGAAAAAATGGCGATAGTATTGCAAGAGGCTGTAGGTACAAGCTATGGCGACCATTTTTATCCGACGATATCGGGTGTTGCCCGTTCTTTGAATTTCTATCCGGTAGGTAACGAAAAAGCGGAAGAAGGTATTGCCAATATCGTATTGGGTTTGGGTAAATATATAGTGGAAGGAGGGGTTAACCTCCGTTTTTCTCCGGCGCATCCTCATAATGTAGTGCAATTAAGCTCAGTTGATTTGGCATTAAGGGATACACAGCGCTTTTTCTATGCCTTGGATACAACGAATGTTCAGAAGGAGTTTTCTACAAACGATGGTTTTAACCTTCTTAAATTAAATATAAAGGATGCTGAGAAGGATGATTCGATAAGGTATATTTCATCTACATACGACCCTGTAGACCAGGTTATATACGATGGTTATTATGACAGTGGGCGTAAGATAATCTCCTTTGCTAACGTATTGCAACACAATATCTTTCCTTTGTCGGAGATATTGCAGTTGGTATTGAAGATCGGACAGACTGAAATGGGACGTGCGGTGGAAATTGAATTTGCCGTTGACTTGAAAGATAAAGGGGAAGGTATATTTTATCTGCTGCAAATCAGGCCTATTGTACAAAATAAGGAACTACAGATAGAAGATTTGTCACGGATAAAGCCTGAGGATGAGATACTGCATTCGAACAGTGCATTAGGGCATGGTGTTATATGTGATGTATATGATATTGTTTATGTGAAAACAATGGATTTCAACGCTGTAAATAATACAGAAATAGCTGTTGAGATTGATAAGCTGAATGCTGATTTCTTAGAGAAGGAAAAGAATTATGTTTTAGTTGGCCCCGGAAGGTGGGGTAGTAGCGACCCTTGGTTGGGTATTCCTGTAAAATGGCCTCAAATATCGAATGCTCAGGTATTAGTGGAGCTGACATTGAACAACTATAAAATAGAGCCAAGTCAGGGTACACATTTTTTTCAAAACCTGACATCATTCGGAGTGGGTTATTTTTCAATCAACCCGTTTGTTTCGAATGAAGGGTTATTCGATGAAGACTATCTGAACAAGCAACCAGCAGTATTTGAAACAAAGTATATACGCCATGTGCAATTTACGAGCCCAATGGTTATAAAGATAAATGGAAAGAAGAATATCGGTACTGTATTAAAACCGGAAAATAGTAATAAGTAATATGAGGAAAGTAATTATATCATTCATATTTATACTGCTTGCATTTGCAGTTAAGGCTCAGAATACGGGTCTGGCTACATACTATGGCAAAAAATTTAATAACAGGAAAACGGCTAGTGGAGAGAGGTATAGAAAGGATAGTATGGTATGTGCGCACAAGACTTATCCCTTTAGTACAATGTTGAGAGTGAAGAGTTTAGTGAACGGTAATGAGGTGATAGTGAGGGTTATCGACAGAGGGCCTTTTAGGAAGAAGTGTATAATAGATTTGTCTTATGCTGCTGCAAAAGAGCTGGATATGTTGCATCAAGGCCTGATAAAGGTGGAAATTTCGGAGTATAATAATAAAGAAAATATAAACCGATCAGATAGTTTGAATGTTACCAAAATAACCAGAGCTAAATAGTGTTCATTATAAGTCACTTTGCTTGTTTAGATTAGAGATTGTACAATACTGTCCTAAATAAAAATAGCATTTCCAAATGCCGGCTTGCAAATATGTTCAGGCGATGGTTCAGCTATATTCTGGAAAAAGGACCCCCTGCCGATATTCGGGAGCTGGTTCAGGAGGTTCAAGGAATGGATTGTCGAGCCAGTACTGCAAATCTATCTTTACGTACAGATTGAGCCTGATGAAAGCAAC
>NZ_QVMO01000164.1 GCF_010501055.1 Dysgonomonas sp. 521 | reverse complement strand
AGGTTCAATCGTTCCATTCCAACTCGTGGAGCGGAACTTCAAACAATCATTTACGCGACTTCGTGTCGCACCCACGGCGTATCTAAATGATGGATTGCGACAGCTCGCCTTTGTGCATTCACTCCCGTTCCCAGCATAGAGGTAGAGCCAAACAATACCCTGATACGTCCTGCGTTCATCGCTTCTATCATCGTTTTTCTGGCATTATCTGTCTTAGCTTCCTGTATAAAGCGTATCTCATGGGCCGGGATACCGTGGTCTTCTATGAGTTTTCTCTTTATCTCACTATATGGATTCCATTCATTGGGTTTATATGTTCCTAAATCCGAGAAGACAAACTGAGTACCTTTTTCTTTTGCGTATTTATTGTAGTATTCAGCTATTTTAGCCGCACAATGGGATGCTTTATTATCTATATGGTCGCCGTAAGACATATCTATCATACGCATATCGAGTGACATTTTCCTCGCATAATCGGTTGCTATCAGCATTTTGGCTTTTTCTTCACTTTGAGATAACGGCTGTCTGCCCAGTATAGTCGCATCGCCCGTTTCGGCGAAGCGCATCAGTTTCTCTATAAAGATTTCCTGCTGGGGTGTAGGAGGAATATTATACAATACTTCATTCTTCTCCGGTCGGTCTATACCTATATCCTTTGCTGTACGGAAGTCTGTAATCTCGGAATAGAAGGATGCCAGTTCAGGTACTTTGATAAAATACCGGAATCGTTCTTTCTGTACTATCTGGTTAGTTACGGAAAACTCATAGTCCGTTGTCTTCTTGGCAAAGACAGCAACCCATGCATCAAAGGAGTTGATACCTTGTTTCTCCAGTTCCTTTGGACGCAGGTATTTGAATAAAAGGTATAATTCAGTCAGTGAGTTCGATATGGTTGTTCCTGAAAGAAAAGTTGCTCCTAAATCCTTATCTCTTCTTTCCTGTATGGTACGGATAGCAAAGAGCATATTCATAGCCCGCTGGCTTCCTTCGGGATTGCCTAATCCTGCTACACGGTCATGCCTTGTGGTAAAGGTCAGGTTCTTGAACTGGTGGCTTTCATCTATAAAGAGATGGTCTATACCCATCATCTTAAAGTCTACCACATCATCTGTCCTGTCTTTAATCTGTTCAGCCAGGCTACTTAGCTTTACTTCCAGATTGGCTTTTCGTTTCTCTAACCCTCTAAGCATCATTTTGGATATATCTTTTCCCTGGCTACGCAATACATTCAGGTTTTCTTCCACTGAATCCAACTCTGCCTGGAATATCTCCTGCTGCATTTCGGGTGATTGTGGTATCTTACCGAACTGGTCATGGGTAAGGATAACAGCATCCCAGCTATTATTCTTTATGTCATTAAATATCTTTACCCTTTTATGTGGGGTAAAGTCTTCCTTACCGGGATAGAGTATCCTGGCATTGGGATATGCTGTGCGGAAGGTAGAAGCTATTTCATGTACATTGGCTTTGAGACCTATAATCATGGGTTTATTGGCTTGTCCCAACCGTTTCATCTCATAGGCTGCCGTACACATAATCAGCGTCTTTCCTGCACCTACCTCATGGTCACAGATGCCTCCTCCGTTTTGCTTGAGCATCCAAACACAATCTTTTTGCGACTGGTATAAATCAGAAATACCCAAGCCCCTCAAATCCAACCCGGGAAAATTCTGGTGTGAACCATCGTATTGTGGACGGACAAAACAGTTGAACTTCCGGTTATAAGAATCAGCCAGCTTATTCTTAAATTCGGGAGATTGCTGGTCCAGCCAGTCGGTAAAGCCGTTGCGGATTTCATCAATTTTGCTATTCGCCATTTGTATGGCTTGCCCGTCCGGCACTTTTACATCTTTATCTTCTCCTGTATCAGGGTCTGTTACCTTGATAGTCTTGGTTATATTGGGAGTTGTATTGAGAAGGGCATGCTTTAACAGATGGATACCCGTATACAGCTTACTCTCTCCCTGTACGGCAAACTTTTCATTGATAATCATATTACTCCTGTCTGCTTTGACTGTAAAGTCATCACGGGAAGCATAATAGAATATGTTGACATCTGTTTCGAATAGTTTACCCATATAGTCTTCATAGACTCCCGTATCGATCCACCGTTCCCCGAAGTTGAAGTCCAGTTCTTCAAATCGTATTGGTTGTGGTATCGCTTCCTGCAATGCTTTTAGTGATGTTTGTGAAGGAATATCATCGGGATGATTTTGCAGATAGCGTTCAATGGCTTCTGATTTTTCTATAACATTGCCTGCAATAAATCTGTCCCTGACTTCATAGTTCTGTACCAATGGATTAAAATATATCCGTCCTTCCAACTCGTGGATGAGTTCATCACGGTCTTTGCCGTCCATTAAGGACTGCATATAATTCAGAGAGACTTCGCCGTATTTATTCAATGATGCAATAAGAGCTTCATCGGAAGTATCTGCAACAGTAATTTCATTAGGATTAAAAGCAACAGGCATAGAGAATATATCAGCTTTAATGAAAGCCCCTCCAACCTCCCCAAAGGAGAGGCTCTGTTTCCCCACTTCGGGGGGACTAAGGGGGGCTTTTCTTTCCAAAGAGAGTATTTCCCTGCCTCCGGCATCCATCTTAATAACATCGAGGTTCTTTTTATCATTCAAATTGCCGTAACGGCGTACAAAGGAATCATAGTACAGGTTCAGGTTGCCACGTAGGGAAGCATGTTCGGTCAGATGCTCGGCTTCATGGTTATAGAGAGTATGGTAAGTATCCCGTATCTCTATATACCTGCTGATCTTTGCCCGTTGATCGAAGGATATGTCCAGTGCCTGAAATTCTGCATCATCCCTATAGCGTTCTTTTAAGAAACCAACCTGTCCGTTATCTTCTACCAGTGAGCCTTTTTTGTGAAACTCAAATAGTTCGCCCGAATAAGGGCGTGAAGCCCCTCCAGCCTCCCCAAGGGGGAGGCTCTCTGATCCCGATAAGGTTTGTCCTATGGTAGAAATTAGCGTTTTAGAAGTCTCCCCTTTGGGGAGATTTAGAGGGGCTTTGTTTCTCTTTCCTCTTCTCGATTTTACCTGTGTCCGTTCTTCCTGTGTAAAACCGAACAAATCGTATAAACTCATTACAGGCTCGAAAACATTGACTTCCAATGCCTGATAGGAGTTTTTTTCTTTTGTTTCTTGTTCTTCTACTTGGTTAGGTTGAGAAATATTGGTTTGCAGCTTTTCTTGTTTATGAATAGCAGAATGCTGATTATACAAATCTAAGTTCAGGTTTGATTGCAGGTCGCTTTTTAGCATTTGCCCCATATAATCCGCCATTTCTTTCCGGCTCCCTTCATACAGAAATACTTGTGCGGGTTTCCCGTAAGGGTCAGAACCTATAAAACCTTTGTTTTGTACTACCCGAACATGATTATAGAAGTAATCGTTGTTGTATATACCCGTTATTGGTAATGGAGAGCTCTTTACAAATAGTTCCTCTCCGAAATTCATTTTTTCTTTAGCTGTATTCTTTTGTAACACAATCAGGTCGCTGCCGACTTCCGTTCCGGCGTAGTCGGTAAATAAATTATTGGGCAGACGGATAGCCGATACAAGGTTTGTATTTTCCATCAGCCATTGACGTACAGGCTGGTTATTCGGGGAATTCATTACTCCCTGCGAAGTGATAAACGCCAATATGCCGCCCTCCCGTAAGGATTCCACTCCTTTGACAAAGAAATAATTATGTATCGTATTTGTCGAATCACGATGCAAAGCATCCTGTCTCATAAAACCTGCATCGAAAACACTCATTTCCCCAAACGGGATATTGGAAGAAACAATATCAAAATAATTGTTATATCTGTTTTCGATGGTTTCAAAGCCTTCGATTTTTACTTTATCATTTGGACGAAGATGGGATAATAGTTTTCCCGTCAATATATCCTTTTCAAAACTGACGTGTTCTCTATTACCACTAAAGGCTCGGGAGAATTCTCCCATACCGGCTGATGGGTCAAGAAAACGGTTTATTTCTATACCACTATCTTTTATGGCATCGGCAATAGCTTGTACCGCTTCGGGTGGTGTATAGAATGCGGTCAGTACCGAATTCTTGATGCTGTTGAAGTATTGCTTGTATTCTTTTTCGGATGAAGTATTGTCCCTGATTACACGATGGAGTTCTGCTACCATCGGAAAAAGTTCCAGTTCAGACTTTGCCCAGTGGGCAGTATCAGCCAGAGAGTTTGCAGGATTGAGAACACATTTAAGTCCTCCAAATCCTGAATAGCCTTGCATTATCTTTCTTTCATTATCGGTAGCTGCCCGTTGCTCCCTTTCGAGAGCAAGGACAGTACGGATGGCCTCGATATTGGCCCGAAGGTGAGTTTTCTTATTATAACTCATTTTCTTCCAGCCATAAATCGATGAAACCTGTCAGTTCTGTATAGAGCTTTTCATATTCGTGAGAATAGGCAAACTCATCGGAAATAGGAT
>NZ_QVMO01000163.1 GCF_010501055.1 Dysgonomonas sp. 521 | reverse complement strand
ATAAATACTTTGAGCCTGTCCAAAGTATCTTCCAGTAAGAGGATTGCTTCGCGTGATTTCTCAATGATGCTGCTGCCAGTACCATTTTCAATACATCTGAGACTCCGCAAAGCCTCGTCTTTCATTTTCGTTACAAAATCAATCATAAGCTTCATTTTTAGTTTGTGAATAAATGTATGAACTATGGTAATGCCCCAAAGGACACTGTTTCCCAATTTCCTGATTTTCACTTCACTTTGCTTAGCTTATTACTTCTTATTTTGCATCTGAATATTTAGCTTTAAACTTTTCACTCATCATTCATAACTCACCTTCTATAACCTCTCCCACTGCAAAATACATCCCCTCTAACTTATTATCCTTATCCAACAAATAAAAAGACGGAGAACCCACCACATTGTAATTCAAGAAATTCTCTCCCTCAAATCCTTTGAAATCACACAGTTTATCTTTCCATTGGAAGTCTTTGATGCCGTTCTCATACTTCTTTTTGTCCGTATCGGCAGCGATGGATACCACCCGGATACCTTTTTCTTTCAGTTGGGGATAAAGCACTATCAGGCGGAACATTTCATTGACACAGCTTGCACAATCTGAATCGTAGAAAGCGACTAATGTTCGGGAGTGGGGCTCCATTGTGCGGCTCAGTCCCGCAATGTCGGGCATGGCTTTGCTGTTTTTGGCACGGTATGCACCTAATGCCCGTTGAAGGTTTCCGATGGAAGGTGCGAAACGGGGATGAACCGCAGCGAGGATACCATCCTGCGCCTCACGCCAACCGAAACGCTCCGTCTCGGTGATGCAACCTGCCAAGAAGGCTTCGTAATAAGGGGCGGGCAGCCGTTGCAATGTGCGCTGTATTGAAGCTGCATATTGCTGTTGCTTATCTTCTCCGGCGGTATGGTTGAACAAGCTGATATAGAAGTTCAATACGCTGCCCCACAACTGCCCCGATGTATATAGAGAAGCAATATCCAGTGTTTCCTCCATTTCCTTGCGGATAAAGGCAGCCCTTTCGCTATCCCGTTTTTGTTCGGTGTCGAAAAGGCGGTTCATAAAATCGACCAGACGGTAATATTTAGCCGAATAGAGGGAAGATGAGTTAATCTCTTTATCTAAGGCCTGCATTGCAGCCTCTACTTTTGCCTGTTCGGGCTGAATAGCCGACAGGACAGGCGAACCGGCATCGAATAGCTGGTTGCCTGCCTGTAGCCAAGCCTGCTGCTGCACATAGCGGCTCTGGTTTGTAAAGATATATTTGAGGAAGGAATTTTCTTTGGAACCGGAGAAACTGACAGTTTCGGTATTCAGCTCGGAAGCATCGCACCGGACCGAAACAACAGCTTCGGCAACGACTAATTCCACTCCGCCCGCACCGGGAACAACCAATGCCGCCATACCCCGGTAATCGGTTAGCGGAATATTGAAGGTAGCCTTACCCGAAGCGTCTACCACGGACAATAAGGAATCGACCTTCGCCCCCGAAAAATAATAGAGTCTGGCGTCTTTATTTGCCAAGGGCGGCGATTGCAGTTGTACCTGTTGGGCAGCAAGGCTGCATATACCGGCAAGACAAAAGGAAATACTTATGAAAAATTTTCTTATCATAGATATCTTAATTATTATTATCTTCATAAAATTTATTGGGTACCGGCGAAATATTCACCAGTTTGGTATAATCGTTTGCAGGATGCAGATAACGGTCAAACTTTGCCGACATCGAATACAATATCTTTTTGCGCAACCTGTATGTACGGTAATGGCGCATAAAACCCAAATAGGAATTGACGGACGATTGCAGATGCTGCACTTTACCGTATTCGAGGCGTGTATCGGTCTGCCTTACACGGTGATTCCACTTTCGAACGGATTGATACAAGTTATTCTTTGTCCGTTTATCAATATATATGCGTCCGGGCATAATAAATGCTCCTGTAAATTTGGTTCCCTTGCTATAATGTTGCAGTTGTATCTTCTTGGGATGCAACACTAGGTCGAGTTCATTGCGGAGGAAATCCCTGATTACGGGAATCAGGTTTCGCAGGAATGTTTTATTGGGATGAACAATTACAAAATCATCCACATATCGCGCATAATAGCGGATACCATGTTCCGATTTGATAAAATGGTCGAACGAACTTAAATAGAAATTACCGAATATCTGGCTCGTCAGGTTTCCGATAGGCAGTCCGCGCATTTTTCCCTGTTGTCCGAATAGGCTTTTGTTTGACGGCAAACCTTCCCACTTTCGGCGGCTACTTTTTATTATGCAACTTTGTGTACAGTCGTTCATCACGACCTTATATACCAAAGACAATAACAGATCCCTATCGGGTTCATGATAGTTGCAGCCGATCAGTTCGTGTAGTTTGTCAAATAATATATCGCGACGGATGCTCATAAAAAATCCCTGTATATCCATTTTCAAGACATAACAATCGCGGGTATAGTTTTCGGAACAGGCACGTATGAAACGGTCTACACGTTTTACCCCAAACAGTGTACCGCGCCCTTTACGGCAACTGTAACTGTCATAGATAAAATCTTTCTCGAACAAATGAATGAATTTATTGATTATAAGATGATGTATCACCCGGTCGCGAAAATCGCCGGCGAATATTTCCCGCTTGACAGGTTTTTCTACGATAAAGGCTATACTGCGGCCTACACGATAACTGCCAGCGTTAATCTCCCTCCAGAGTTGTATGAGATTATTTTCATAATCCAGTTCAAATTTCAGGGCATTGCCTGTCTTGCGCTTATTTTTGCGACAACAATAATATGCCTCGAACATATCGGACAGAGCTATTTCGCCCGGCTCACATACATGATCTTTAAAAGTGTCGTTTTCCTCGAAGTTCAAAGTTAGTTGGCTCATTTTTTTATTTTATTTTGTTTACAAACCAAGGTATCAGCCGCCATACTCCATTTTTATTACATTCCTTTTTTATCATCTCCTGACACAACGCACATAGTTGTTGTTCGTCTTATTGTTCCTGTTCGCATACTGGTTGTTGAAGTTCCAGTTCCATGCGATGGTACCACTGTACTCGGTACTACTCCAGTAGTTGCTAGTACGCAGTTGTAAATAGCCACTGATTGATCCCGCACCGATACACGTATCCGCGGTATTGCTGTTTACCGGGCATCCGGCAACATGATTTACCGAAGGAGTATAAAACCTCCGGTGGGCTATCGAGTTAATATATTTATTTTCGCTCACTCCGCCGGGGCTTGCCCCTGCAGATTCCGGCATTGATGTATTTACCTTGTAAGCAGCCGATACCCGTTTGTATACTTTATCTGTTATACCAAAAGTACTTACTCTTTATTGTCGTCCTATAATAGCCATTCGATCTCATTTCTATTCTTTTTCTTTTTACAAACCAAGGTATCAGCCGCCATACTCCATTTTTATTACATTCCTTTTTATCATCTCCTGACACAACGCACATAGTTGTTGTTCGTCTTATTGTTCCTGTTCGCATACTGGTTGTTGAAGTTCCAGCGCCATGCGTAGGTACCACTGTACTCGGTACTACTCCAGTAGTTGTTAGTACGCAGTTGTAAATAGCCACTGATTGATCCCGCACCGATACACGTATCCGCAGTATTGCTGTTTACCGGGCATCCGGCAACATGATTTACCGAAGGAGTATAAAACCTCCGGTGGGCTATCGAGTTAATATATTTATTTTCGCTCACTCCGCCGGGGCTTGCCCCTGCAGATTCCGGCATTGATGTATTTACCTTGTAAGCAACTGATACCCGTTTGTATATCATTAGTTTCTCAATGATTTGCCCTGATTGTTCACCACGTTGGCGGCACTCGATTTTCGCCATCCTGTAAGTTGTCGTCCTATCACATCCATCTGCTCCCAAACTCCGGCTTGCTGCGACGGAGAGATAAGTTTCATATCGACGCAAAGCCTGAGCTCTAATTTAAGTAGTTCGAAACTGTCATTCAATGCCAGCAGATCCGAAGTCTTGTCTACCGACGAATTGGCTTTGAAAATAAACATGACCATATTCATGGCATTGGTCTTGATATCCTGTCCGATGGTGTATTTGTACTCGCGGTTGAAATTCCGTGTCATTCGGAACAGATCCAACAACAGTTGGTAACAAGCTTTGTAAATGGGTAGTTCGTAATAAAGAGCCATAATATTTTTTATTTTAATATTCTTTTCGTTATGCCGAGTGATAACTAAACATTTTTTTAGTTACAAGTTACGAATAAACGAGTTTCAATTATCTCTGATAACTGAATGAAATCAATACTGTCCTAAATAAAAATAGCATTTCCAAATGCCGGCTTGCAAATATGTTCAGGCGATGGTTCAGCTATATTCTGGAAAAAGGACCCCCTGCCGATATTCGGGAGCTGGTTCAGGAGGTTCAAGGAATGGATTGTCGAGCCAGTACTGCAAATCTATCTTTACGTACAGATTGAGCCTGATGAAAGCAAC
>NZ_QVMO01000162.1 GCF_010501055.1 Dysgonomonas sp. 521 | reverse complement strand
TTTGGGTGGATATCTGCCGGAATGGCAGATTTTTAGAACCGATTTCTAATGGATTTAGAACCGGATTACTGGGTGGGGATGCTCCGGATTATGCATTTTAATCGCTTAGGTACATTCTTATTGGTGTCTATCGCAATCTCAATCCCTGTTACATTATTCAATACAAGCCCTAATTTTTCTGATATGAATGGAAGATGTACTACCCTTTTATCTTTCGAGTACAAAATATAGTTATTAACGTATATCCAAGCCTTTTTTTGTTGATTTAGATTTTCATCTTCATTGGATTGGCTTTTTAGATTAAATTTCAAATCTCCAAATACATGAGGGGCTATATCCCCATTCTTATCCAAGTCTGGATATATTATTTGGTATGTGTCGTTAAAATGTTTACCATCAATCCTTACCAAATCAAAATCATATAAATGATAAGTTTCAGGTTGATGTTCTTCTAAATATTTGATAATTTCATCATTTACCACATTATAGCATAGTTTTAATTTATCTACTACAATATTTATATTATGCTTATCTATCAACTGTTCAAGTTGAGTAAAGTATGTTACTTTTTCATACTGGTCTGTTCCTTTTAATATTTTATTCATTCTGGTTTATTTTTATCATCATTATTATCATTAATTGATGGGACAGAATTCCAATAGTCACGCATTGATTTTGCTATTTTGGCTTTTGTTATTTCATCACGAGGTTTTCCATAGTTGGGATTTAAGCCATTCTGTTTTGCAAGCGACATCTTCCATTTTGTTCCATCATTTGTAATTTCTCTATAAATTCTTTTTGCCATAATTTCTATTTTTAAATTTTTATTATTTAGTGTTGGTTACACCTTCATATATAAATATTACAATAGTTCAAAAAGTATCAATATAGATGAACTTTTATAGTAACTTTTTTTCTTGAGAAATTTATTTACAGGATAATCCCCTCGAATACAGTGGGGTGGTTCAATAGAAATAAAGTAGTTCAATAGATTGAAATAGGTAGGGTTAAGAGGTTGTTTGTTGCTATTCCTAAGGAGTGGCAACAAACAACTATTCAAATCTTCATCCCATTTCTTTTATTTTATTATTTCTACTTAAGACACATCTTTTCCATTATCATAATTTCAACAATTATGAAACAATTATACATTAATAAATCAATTGGATTAGTTGTGTAGTTGGAATGTGTCAATTACTGAATGTGGAGAGCTTCAATAATTTTAGTGTAGATTTGGTCAATAACATCCTTAACAGACCATTCAACAGCCCCTTCTTCATCACCCATTTCTTCATTAAATGCCCCTGATTCTTCGATGATATAATTAAGATATTCATTTTCAATATCACATAAGAGTTCACTCTTATCATCATCATCTTTCAAATTCAATCCTTTGCGAACTGTCCACCATTTCTCAGGATATGGATTATATAAATCATTAAGACCTCCATATATTCTATTGGTGAGTTCATCTTTAAGATTATTTAATTCATCATATTGAACCATTAATTCAAAGGCTTCATCAGCATTGGTGAATATATTGGAATCATCAATCAAAATATCAGAATTAATATATTGGTGGATAATATCATTAACCACTGTTTCAACTTCTTCTTTGGAATACATCCCTTTATTTGGGTTGTTATCACCAAATTCACCAACATAACTTAATATGTCTATTACCATACCTTCAGGTTTTGTCACTTCAATTAAATTTTTTGTTTTCATACTTGTACTTTTTTTATTAATTAATTTATTAAACTTTTATTTATCTACCACCATTAAGACATATTTCACCCATTGCCATAATACGCTTATTATAGCTTTATTTAATGTCTATATATGGTGGGTGATTATTTTATATCAAGTCGTTTGTTTTCGATTTGGTATTACAAAGATATGTCAAAGGTTTGAATTGTACAAATCAGAATCTGACGTAAATATTTGATAATTAGTGGATTATTGTTAAAATAAGTGGTTGATATATTATTATTTTAACTAATTTTAAAATCAAGATAACTATCAAAATATCAATATATTACATTTAAATTTCTGAAATTTATCATTTCAATTGAATAATAATTAACTTGTTATATATCAGTAATAATAATCAACTTATTCCTGTATTGATGCGACATTGAGGCATGTCAAAATAATTAGTATTGATTATCAGTTGTTTATAAATTTGATATGTATATGTATATCTTGGATTTATATCAAAATAAACACTAAGAATTAATTTTAATTATAACTGATAATCAAGCAATTACATTTAGTTAAAAATCGTTAACTGCAATTCACTTACTCAAAGCAAATCTATTTTGGCTCAAATATTAGATACAGGAGGTATTCGTTTTATTAGTAATAAATATATAAAACAGAAGAGTTATGAAAGCTCAGATATTTGTAGAAGTCTTTTATCTTAAAAACAAAAGCAATATTTTATAAAGGATATGACTATAAAAATTCACATCTCTTCCTTTCTATATCGTTCCAATTCTTCAATATTAAAAGTATAGGGTTTTACAGCAGTAGATACAGGTTTGATTTTTAGTTCTGATAATAGTGTCGTTAATCTTCTATTAGAAATACATAGAAACTCACAAGCCTCTGCACGAGAATAGATTTTTTTATCAGGGTCATATTTAAATTTGTTATCAATATAATTTAAAAGTTCCTTTTTAATCTCAGAAGTTTTGGCTGATTTCTCATTCTTTTTGATTTCATTTATTGAAGTATCTATTATTGGATTATTAGATAATAAATCAGATATTATATTTTCTACATAATTCCTTAAAAAATTGAATAAAGGAATTTTCTTTTTTGATACAATAATTATCATTTTAGACATTTTGGTATCAATAGAAGTAATTTTCATAGAAGCTAATTTAATCCCTTCTTCATCTATATAACCTTTAAGACTTTTGATATAATCATCTATAATACAAATACATTCTTGCAGTTCTGCTTTTATATATGGAATATTGTTTGAATGTCGCTCACATAAGTTTTTAACATAGGCATCAAAAGTTGATGTTATTTCAATGTTGTTATCTGCACTAAAACAGCGATTCCACAGCTTATATTTATCCATTTTTGCTCGTTAGATTACTTAATAACTTTATACTTGCATCTTTAAATACAGGAAATTTCTCGTTTCTATGAACATATCCTTGCGTGACAGTTGTTGTTTTTTGTGCCATCATATCTCGAATGTCATCATAACCATATCCTTGTTGTCGTGCGTGAGTAGCCCATGTATGGCGAGACCAATAGAATGATATACTATTAATATCTAATTTTTTTGCAACACGTTTAAGAGCTTTTCTCATTCTACCAAGTTCTTCCTTTATTTTATAAAATCTTTCCTCTCCACTTATTGATTCATAAAAGGGGAAAAGATAATTGTCTTTATCCTTTGATAAATTTCCATGTTTATCAAGGATTTTTTCTATTAATGGATTAATGTAAACATAAGCATATTCACTCTGTCTTACAGTGTTTTTTGTCTTATTCCTATTGAAATATATATACTTATCTCCTATATTATCAATCAATATGTTACTATATTTCAAATCCATAATATCAGAGAAATTCATGCCTTGACAAAAATAACTAAATATAAATAAATCAATAGCCAAAATTTCTTTTGTAACTTTATTATCTATGTTGGATTGATGATATTCATATATTTTTTTTAAATCCTCCATTGAAAGTAGCATTTCACGAGGTGTATATTTAGGAATTACATACTTATTCTTTCCAAAAGGAAAATCATCTCTTCTTGCAATCTTTTTCACATCAATAGCATAGTTATAAACAGCTCTTAATGGACGTAAATAAATACCAATAGTTCCACTTTCTTCTTTGAAAGATGATTTTGCATATTTTTTCAAAAACTCAGGGGTGATATCCCTAAAAAATAATTTAGGTTTGTACTTCCTTAAATGATTTAATGCACATGTATATGAATTAACAGTTCCATGTTGCTTATTATCTTTAAGATTTTGTATATATTCCTCATAAACAGAATAAACATCCTTAACTGATTTTGTTTTTGAATTGTATATACGAGAAAATTCATCGAAAGAGAAAAAATCTCTTATTTCATCTACAATTCGATTTGCTTCTGCAAATTTTTTATCAGCCTCTCTACGTGCATTGATTAAATCAGGTTTACGACTTTTAGATAATTCATCAAATTCATTTTTGGTAAGATAATAAGGCTTATCCAACGAAAAATATCGAGGCTGACGTGAATAAGTTACTCTTATTTTCAAAGGATAAAGATTAGCCTCTTCACCCTCTTTTCCAATTTGCCTTTTTGTTTTCTCTGTTATTGCTTTTTTGGTATCCAAAGCAATAGCTACACTTACTGCATAATCCGGAGCATCCCCACCCAGTAATCCGGTTCTAAATCCATTAGAAATCGGTTCTAAAAATCTGCCATTCCGGCAGATATCCACCCAAA
>NZ_QVMO01000161.1 GCF_010501055.1 Dysgonomonas sp. 521 | reverse complement strand
TCTTTTATCTTCTGCATGGAAATAAGCGTAAAATTAAAATCCTGAAAATTGAATATATTCTCGAAATTTATTCTAAAATATTGTTCACAGTACCGAGAAAAACGAGCAAGTTGCAAGAAATTTATTTTACCTTTAATGCCTAAATAAAACATTAGCAGGTGGAATATAAAATTTTTTCTTGTCTGCTTGATATTTGAAAAAATATCTGAACTTAAAGTATTAAGTATAAATGCATTAGCATTTGGATATTCGTTGGTTGTCATTACTTTATAGATTTTGGTCAATCTACTAAGATATTGATAATCAGCGAACTATCCAAGTTATTTAATGCTTATTTTGTTGAAAATCAATCAATTATATCTATTTATAACGAACTATTGTATAGATAGACTTGCACTTTACACAAAAGCTTAGAATATTCACAATCAAAGATTTGGATAATAAGTTAATTATGTGTAGATTTGAACCTGTATTGTTTAGCGGACAATATGAAGTCAGAACAGACAAAATAGGATAAAATTAAATCGTTACCAATTCGTTACCATCTATTTTTTAGATTATTGTAAACAATTGGTTATTCGATGATTATGAGATAAAGATTGTGATCCCACTTGGATCACTTGAGGAACAGAACTAAAAAGACAGTTCGAAGCCAAAGACACAGAAAAGTCTTCTAAACTAATGTTTTAGAAGACTTTTTTTATTGACTAATCTTCCAAAGGAGACTTCGCCAAGACATAAAAAAGACTTCAAAAAACCGAAAACAACTACTAAATCGCTACTACTTTAGTTTTGAGTAATAATAGTAGTTGTTTTTGAATAAAAACTCTCATTTACTGCGTATTGTCGAAGAGTTGTCCGGTATTCTTCAAAACAAAAGAACAAAAATTTGTAACTAAAAGAATTGAAGATTATGAAGTCAACATTCAGAACACTTTTCTATCTGAGAAAGAACCAACCCAGAAAAGACAAAACAGTGCCTATTATGGTTAAGGTAACTGTAAATGGAGAATCAGTCCAGTTCAACAGTAAAGCAAATGTTGATCCTGCTATATGGGACTCAAAAGCAGGCAAAGTCATTAGCCGCTCAAAAGAAGCAGCTGATATCAATATTGCCCTGGACAACTTAAGAGTAGCCATCCGAAAAAGTTATGACAAACAAATGGAAGATTACGGCTATGCTATGCCCGAAAAGATAAGGAATCAGGTCTTAGGTCTTGAAAAAGGAGCCAAATCATTAGTTGAGTATATTGATTTACATAACCAGCAATATGAAAACAGGGTTGGAGTTAATACCACTCGCACAACGTTTATCAGATATAAACTGGTAAAAGAACGGGTACAAGATTTCTTAAAACAAAAATATAATGTATCTGATATACCTATAAGAGATCTTACACCTGTAGTATTGGAGAACTTCTACCTATATCTTCGCAAAGATTGTAAATGTGAGAACAACTCTTCAATGAAAACCATGCAACGCCTTCGTAAAATAGTCTATTTCGCCAAAAACATGGGAGAAGTAATGGCAGATCCCTACCAAAGTTTTAGAGTGCATTTTGAGTCTGTAGACAGAGAAATACTTACCCAGGAGGAAATTGACACAATCTATAACAAAGAATTTATAACAGGACGTTTGGAGCAGATTAGGGATGTGTTTATTTTTGCCTGCTACACCGGTCTCAGTTATATTGATGTTTCCAATTTAACCGAAGATAATATACAGGAGGCTTTTGATGGAAACCTGTGGGTAATGACAAAACGGAGTAAGACCAATGTAAATGCGAATATCCGTTTACTGGATATACCAAAAGAGATACTAGCTAAATATAAAGGAAGTCAAAAAGACGGAAAATGCCTGCCTGTAGTTTCCAATCAAAAGACAAATGAATATCTGAAAGAAATCGCAACAATCTGTGGTATAGGAAAAAAGCTCACATTCCATGTCAGCCGCCATACATTCGGAACGACTGTTACTTTAGCGAATGGAGTGCCTATTGAAACAGTATCGAAAATGCTTGGACACACGGACATAAGAACGACACAAATTTATGCCCGGATTGTAGATAAAAAACTAAGTTCGGATATGGATAATTTAGCTAAGACATACAATAGAAAAAAACGAAGAATCAGCTGATTTGAAATCTAATAAAATAGTCCGGGAAAAGCTCTCGGACTATTTCTTTTTTTATGCAATATCGGAATTTATTTCTTTCCTTCTTCAATCGACACTTTTCTGAATTCCTTCAAGGCTTTCTCGATTGCCAAAGATGTTTTACGGGCACGGGTTCCTGCCGCTTTATTTCCGTTTTCTACCTGTGAAGCCGCATCTTTAGTGAAGTCTGCAAATAATTGATTCAAATTCTCTACTAAATTTTTCATATCGTTTTTCGTTTATTTTAAAATTCAGGCAAAGATAAAATCATTTTATGTATTGCAAATATACCCTATGCTTTTATTTCAATTATCTCATTCAGATTAGTGGTAAATCGCCGGGATAAATGCTCCTGCCGGATATTCGGCTTATAACCGTTTCCCTGAACAGCGACTTTCACAGCTTCTCTGCCGTTCTTTTTGGCTATCTCGTCCAATGCATCATTCAGCCGTTTTTGCTTTTCCCTGTCAATGGGGTCGAACAAATCTGCCGTTGAATATTCCTCCGGTATTATATCCGCTAATACTACCCCTGTCCGTTTATATTCCATGTCAGGCATATAGATGGAATCAAGGGCTTTGCGGCAATAGCCGATTATCTCCGCTATATCAGCCGTATAAAATGATAAGGGGATAATCTTTGACGGCTTATACACTTCATCCTTGAAACGGTTGGTTTGCAGGAATATATAAACACCTTTTGTTACAGATTTTTGTTTCCTCAGCTTACTGACGCATAAGGAAGCCAGAGAGGCTACCGCTTCCAACAGATTGTTGTATTCAGTTATGGGTTGTCCGAAACTTCGGGAAGTGCATATTTGCTGTTTATCCGTTTCAAGATCGTCCTTTCCTATACAGGGTATTCCCTGTAACTCCATCCAAGTGCGCTCCCCGATAACGGACATCTTACGCCTTACCCACGAACGGCTTTTTTGAGTAAAGTCGTAGGCGGTTTTTATACTGTGGTATTCCAATGTGCGTGTATAATTGCGTCCGATACCCCATACTTCGCCTATTGCTGTTTTTCGCAGGGCTTTTATCCGCTTTTCTTCCGTGTCGATGATACAAAGCTGTTTGTAACCTTTGTATTTCTTGGCAAAGTGATTGGCAATCTTAGCTAATGTCTTAGTCGGGGCAACTCCGAGAGATACGGGGATACCCGTGCATTTGGTTGTTGTATCTATGATATGCCTGCTATAAGCATCCAAATCGCTGATGCCCGACAGATTAAGGAATGCTTCATCCACGGAATACTGTTCAAGTTCAGGGACAAGCCCCGATAGAACTGCCATTACTCTTGCCGACATATCGCCGTACAAGGTGAAGTTGGTCGAATGAACGGCTATATCGTGTTTCTTTACCAAATCCCTAATCTGGAAGAAGGGTACAGCCATTTTTATACCCAATGCTTTGGCTTCGTTGCTGCGGGCGATAACGCATCCGTCATTGTTGCTCAGTACAACGACAGGACGATTGTTCAGCGAGGGATTGAAAACCCGTTCGCAGGAAACAAAGAAGTTATTGCAGTCTATCAAGCCATAGTTCATTTGATACCCAATTTTATTTGGTATAATTCGATGATATTCGGTAGTACCATAAAATAATATACTAAGCAGAATAAGAATACTAAAATACCGACAATTGTCGGCAGCAAGAATAAGGTTTCTTTTATACGAATGCTCTTTATTAAAAAATATAATCCTGTGAAAAATGAAATCGGGACAAATGTGCCGAGTCCCAAAACGAAAGCTGTATCTTCCCAATGCTCAATAACATAATCCCAACTGGCAGTGAATAATCCGGCAAAAAGCATGAATGCGGCAATTCCTGTTAATGAAAAGCAAACAAAAGAAATTACGGAGTTTTTATTTTTCATCTCTGTTTCTTTATCGAATAAGTTACGATTCCCCAGATCAGAAAATCGTTGTCTTCGGTTACTTTAATCGGTTTATATTGCTCATTGGCAGGAATCAGCCAAATGATATCTTTTTCTATTTTGATATGTTTGATGGTAAATTCTCCGTCGATATAGCAGACTGCCATATCTCCGTCACGGGGATCGAGCGATTTGTCGATAATCAGGATATCTCCGTCATAAATACCGGCATCGATCATGCTGTCGCCTTTTACCCGGCCATAAAATGTAGCGGCGGGATGCTTTACCAACTCCTTATTCAGGTCGATAGCCAAATCCATGAAGTCCTGAGCGGGAGACGGGAATCCTGCCTTAATGCCTTCGTCCGCTATCGGTAATAGCAATTCGGCACCGGTATCGGCTTTGAATATTTCAAGTGTAGGATTTTTCTTCATCAATTACAAATGTAAAGAATGTATTGGTTAATATAATCTTTCACTACTGTCCGGTAAAAAACAGAGCGAACTTTTAAAAAATAAAAAATCCGCTCTTCTGCTTATCTTTGTAGTAGCAACAAAACAAAATTAAGCTCATGAGCAAAAGT
>NZ_QVMO01000160.1 GCF_010501055.1 Dysgonomonas sp. 521 | reverse complement strand
TCAGGAGACACCCTGAGTCCTGTATTAAGGGTAAAGACCATACAAACCATCTTCGACATACCAACAGAAAACAGCTACACAACAGAAGATACTAATAATATAGGCAAGCAACTGGAAACCTGCCGCTGGTATAGCAAAGGCTATCGCTATCCGGTCTTTGAAACGGTCAGGAATATCAATCTAAGTGACAATAGCTAGATATTCACCACAGCCTTTTTCTTCCCTCCGCAAGACCATCTTTATCTGGATACCGACCCCAATAACCTTGAACTGCTGGATGAGTTGTGGAAAGAAACGGAAAAAGACACACCTAACACTGAAACTCAAAATACAAAGGTAGTTTCACTGGAGGATATTATGACATGTAAGATATATCCTAATCCTGTGGAATCAATGATGAACCTTGAATACGAACTCAAGGAAGATGCAAAAGTCTCTTTTGAATTATATTCACTGGATGGCATGCCAGTAAAAAAAATTGCAGTAAAGAGCAAGACAAAGGGTATATATTATGAAACACTGGATTGTTCTTCATTGTATCCGAAGAATTATGTATTGAGAATTACAGCAAATAATCTGTTTGTGAATGAAATTATTATTAAAAAGTAAATTTTAAATATTTGAATATCATGAATAAATATATATTACAATTTCTCTTATTACTCCTCTGTAATTCTGTAGGTTTGATAAAAGCACAGGATGAATACAGGGCACCCCTCCCTTCTGTTGTACCTATGTCGCCCAATGCTGTTGCCATGGCTCAGTATGTAGATTTCCCTGTGTCACATTATACAGGGGTGCCTAATATAAATATTCCTCTGTATGAGGCTGATATTTATGGATATAAACTCCCTATAAATTTAAGTTACCATGCCTCGGGGATAAAGGTTAGCCAGGAAGCCTCATGGGTAGGCCTTGGATGGAATCTGAATGTAGGAGGCTCCATCTCACGGTCAATTAAAGGGACTGATGACTTAAAAGCAGTGACCCGTAATGGATATACTGTTGCAGGTTATTACAAAGGTCCGGAAGTTGCAGGAAATAATACCCGACCACCTTACAATACAGGAGATAAAAATTTATTTTTTGAAACAGCATGGGGTGGCATTTTTCAACTTGCAGATTCAGAGCCTGATATATTTTATTTTTCTTTTCCAGGCGGTTCCGGAAAGTTTATTTTGGATAAATCCAGAGGAGCTGTATTATTTAGCAAGGATAACAATATCAAGATTAATGTAATAGCCAGTGGGACTTATAGTGGATACTTTTTTAGTGTGGTTACACCTGACGGCGTTCAATATGTGTTCAATAAAGAAGAAAAAACACGGACGTATTCTGCTAATAATACATATCTAAATAAAAATTATACAACTTCAAACGTAGAGGATAAAGATTTACAAAGCTACTATGCCGAGGAGGATGTAGTTACCTCATGGCATCTTACCAAAATTATTCTACCCAACAAGAAAGAAATCGTATACACATATGCGGATGAATTTATCAAATCCCCGGCACAAGAGTCACTTCGTCTCTATATGAATCCAAATGGTTCTACAAATCCAGTTACCAAACCGGATTGTTCCTATGCTATGGGCACAAGATATAGTCTCTCTAAAACTGAAACCTCGGGATATCGTTTATCCAAAATCGCATGGGATGGAGGATACATCGATTTTATACCTGGTGATAGAAATGACTTGAATGGAACAGCAAAACGCTTAAACAATATTAAAGTTTACAATAAATCAAATACATTAGTAAAACAATTTAACTTCAATTATTCATACTTCAATAGCAGTAGCTATAGTTATATACATACAAGATTAAAATTAACTCAGGTATACGAAAATAAATCTTACTCTGTTGGCTCTATTCCGGCTTATAAATTCAGTTATAATGAAGGAACAATACCTGCAAAAAACACCAAGAACACAGACTATTGGGGATATCATAATAATGGGAAATATGGTGCAATGTATTGTCCTAAACAGTATATCGGAACAGTTTTGACAACAGGTGTGAATAAGCCAAGCAACCTGACTTACTTGAAAATAGGGACATTAAATAAAATTACTCTTCCTACAGGAGGCAATGTCATCTATGATTTTGAAGAAAATACCTTCAGCAATGGAGGTTTTGCTTCCGATAATCCAAATAAAGGAGCTGGATTAAGAGTAAAACAAATTACAACAGATGGGAAAATCAGAAAGTTTACATATTCCGGTGGAACTCTACTGGCCCCTCCAGTTTTATTTTGCTGGGATATAGTATGTCCCTCTGGAGGAGCTGGAAGAAGCCCAAATTGTATTGTTACAATGTCTGAACCAAAAATGCCTTTAAGCAGTTTCTCCAATGGAAATACTGTAGGATATGACCAGGTTGAAGAATATGTAACAGACGGAACGAATACATCTAAGGTACGTTATAATTTTTATAATGATGAAGAGTATGAGTTATATGAAGAAATAGCGCAGGATCTGCCAAGGATAACGAACTACTATAATGGGCTACCCAAGCAGATTACAAGTTATGCGAACAATACAATTGTGGAAAAAATAGATTATGAATATAAATCCATCAATTCACAAAGAGTTGAAGCTTTCAAATGGGATCCCATGATATTCTCTTCCTATAACTACTTCTATCAGGCAGAATATGTACAGAAGGTAAAGGAAAATGTGCAAAGGTCTATTGCGAATCAAGGCACAATTTCCTTAAATAAGCAATTTACATATAATACAAATTTCTTTCCATCATCATCAAAATTAATCATAGACGCTACAGCCAATGAATCCCAAGAGCAGATAACATACTATCCTACCGATTTTACA
Source organism: Dysgonomonas sp. 521 (assembly GCF_010501055.1). Classification (GTDB taxonomy): domain Bacteria; phylum Bacteroidota; class Bacteroidia; order Bacteroidales; family Dysgonomonadaceae; genus Dysgonomonas. The sequence continues at coordinate 1,784 of NZ_QVMO01000160.1, read as the reverse complement.
GATAACATCAGTAAAGCAATGGTAACCGCCTATCAGGTAGGTGTACCAGTAGAGACTATTGGTTTGGTAAACGGCCAGGTCGTTTTCGGAAAAAAGACCGAATTTAAACAAGTAGGGACAATGTACCTGCCTAATATCGTCTATACCCTGGATACTAATACACCACGGACAAAAGATACATACAAGAGCTACTATACCCCAAAACTTTATTTTGATGTCTATAATGACTACGGGAAAATATCACAGGTAAGAGACAACGGAATATCCATTGTTTATATATGGGGATATAATGGGATGTATCCTATTGCAGAAATAAAAAATGCCACCTATCAGGATGTAAGTACAGCAATGGGAGGAACTACTGTAATAAAAGCTATAGAGAGTAGAATTGCCCCGACAGCAGATGACTGGACAAAGATAAATGCTTTGCGCGCCCATGCATTGATAAAAAATGCCTTTGTCTCAATTTACAAATACAGTCCGTTAGTTGGTACAAGTGAGGTAAATGATCTAAGAAAACTGTCCACATTCTATGAATATGACAGTTACGGCAGGTTATACAGGACTTCATTCGACAATAATGGTACGAGGACTCTGCTTGAAAAAATTATGTATAACTATAAATAAAGACAGTTATGAAACTCAAAATATATATCCTGATAGTTTTTCTATTCAGTATAATTGCTATGAGAGCCCAAATTTCAGACTACAGTTTGCCTGATAGTTTTTATAATGGACCTTGCGGCTGTCCGGGACAATATCATTTAGGTCCATATTCAATAGGGGCTTTCAGTACAGGCTTTTCTTACACAAAAAAAATCCAAACTGGATATGATATATTTTATGAATTCTACATATCCACTAAAATGGATATTGTGGTATCAAATATAACAGATGAAGGCAATGATTCTTACATCTTCATACTTTCTCCAGATGCAAAAATACTATATGAGGCTTATAATTCTACCCAATCAAAAATTAACGTTAAGAATCTTCCGTCCGGAAGATATTTTATTTGGATCAGAGAAACAGGAGGAAGCCCCTATATGACTACTTCTGTTGTAGGAAAATTACCCCCTGTAGTTGTAGCAGAGCCTCCTACTAATTATGTAAAAAAAGAAAAACCGACTACAGCCATAGCCTATACAACTGCTCCTTCCACTTCGAATTACCTGGCAACAGTTGAATACTACGACGGGCTCGGTCGCCCCGTTCAAAATATCCAAATGCTTTCTGGGCTTAATGGCGGAGACTTTGCCTCATTGATTGAATACGATGCGTTCGGTCGGAAATCAGTAGAATGGCTTCCGATAGCAGTATCTAACAATAACGGGGCGTATGTAAGCAAGGAGAAGATAATGGATTATGCCAATAAAAAATATGGAGATAACGCTCCCTATTCACGGACTGACTATGAGAATTCCCCTCTGAACCGTGTACTGAAACATTACGGGCCCGGACAGGACTGGTATAATAACAGTAAGGCTGTTTCAACTGCTTATTTTACAAACAAAGGAATCTCCGGCGTATATGCCTGTATCAAATTTAAAGTAACAGGAGCGGGAGTCAGCACTAAATTGGAAAGAACTGGGTATTACAGTGATGGTATGCTTTATGTTACGCGGATTACAGATGAGAACGGAAGTGTTTCCTATGAGTTTAAAAACAAACTAGTGTCATGTCAATCTGATATTGTCGGATAAAGTTTTTTTAATTTAATTCTGGCCTTATCATTCGTGAACTGCCAGTTTATCTTGGAACTTCTATTATTTCTACTTCTCTGC
>NZ_QVMO01000159.1 GCF_010501055.1 Dysgonomonas sp. 521 | reverse complement strand
TTTTCAAATATGGACTTAATCACATAATGCAAGTGTTGTTAAATGCTAATAATCAGAATGATATTGATATCTTTAAATTTTTGTCATGTACTTAGAAGTTAAATACAAAGCTTATTGATTGAAAATCTGAAAATCGGTAATAAGGCAAACAATATTGCTATCGGTATCACGTCCGATATAACTTTGGTAAAAGCCATCGCCCAGTCCTGTGGAGAACATAGCTACATCCTTATATATTAGTCCTGTATTGCCATTTTTCTCAAACTCCTTTATTATGTAATCGCTTCCATCTTCCTCATCCAGTTGTTTCAGATATTCTTTATAGCTGTCCGCATCCGCAAAACATCCTGTTCCGGAATCTACGCCATAACCATATAATTCGTCCTTTTTAGGCTTTATATCCTCTGTAAGGGCAATATCCCAGCTTTGAACGTCATTATTCGAAAATTTGAGACGGGCAAGAGCGACCCTTCGGTCTCCGAATTTGCTCGCAAGGGCTATTTCTACAGGATATGCTCCTTTCGGAAATGCGGTTATAAATGGCTGTCCGGATGATACTAAAGGGTCTGCTGTTATTATTTCCCCACTGGTTATGTCAATATTTCCCAATTCGCGTTTTTCAAAAATCCACCCTTCGTAAACGCATAGCTTATCATCAAAAGCAGCTTCGAAAAGACCACTTATTTTCAGCCCTTTCAGATTATTACATGGTTTGGATTTAGGTAAACGGGTATCGGCAGGTCCATCTTCGGGTAACCGTACATATCTTGCTTCCTGTTGGATTTGCCATTGTTTAGCCATAAAAGAATTATCTCCAATATGGTAAAACTCATGAAAAAACAATGATTCGACTGGTACAACTATTATCGATTTGGAATCTATATAGTTTTTCCTCCATTCGTTCCATCCGGTCAGGGATTCTGCTACTTTATCAGTTTCTCCTAATTTGATAAAGCCATATGCCATATCACGATAATCCTGTCTGTAATAATCCTTTACTTTAGCTTCTTCAAATTCCTTATTCAGCCTGTCAGGTTCTTCCGTTTCCTTTAGTGACAGGTATTCTTCGGGTTGTAAAATATGGTCTTTCTTGAATGGGTTGTCATTCTCTTTTTCCAGTATGGTTAATAAGCGCTGAGCTTCATCTATACGGTTGGTTTTGATGGCAGCCATATCGACCAACATGTAATCGAAAAGCTTTTCATCTCTCCAATATGCCTTTATCAGGCTATAATAGACTTCATTACTCATCGCATATATAAGCAAGTCCATAACGCGCATCCAGTCTTTGCTGAAGTACGCGTTTAACTGTGCCAGTACATAGGCCGTGAGTGGCTGGTACTTTTCGCCTTCTGATATTAGTACATCGAGACCTTCTTTTATACGTCCGCGACGGATAATCTCGCAACCTTCGTGATATTTCTTTGGTATGTTCTTAGGTACTTTCTCTGAATACCTTTCAGGTATAACAAACGGATATGATTCGACAACCGCTTTGTTTTCGTTGAATAGTGTTTCCATATATAGTTTTGGTTAAGATTATTTCTTCCTGATATTTTCAAAACTCTGCCAGTATCTTCACATTCAACTGGCGGCCAGTCAGGTAATTCGGAACAGCATACTGCTGATTATAAACATCAGTTACCCAGTAGTATGTATTTGTATTCTGCATGTCGAATATATTAAATACATCCAGTCCCAGCCATACATTCTTAAATGCTTTGCAGAACGAATTGGTATTGCGTATAGCGAACTTTTCGCCCAATACCTGCCACGAAAAGCCTATATCTACACGTTTGTATGCAGGCGTGCGGAAATATCCGTTCTCGTATCCCTTGTATGGGGCTGAAACAGGTAACCCCTGCGACCATAGCCCCCGAAGGCTCATCCTTAGCCGCTCATATCCCGGCATATAATCCTGATAGAACAGGGCGAAATTGAACCGCTGATCTGTAGGAAGAGGAACTTTTATCCCGTCTATTTCCTGTTGCGCTTTCATCAGCCCGAAGCTAATCCAGCTATCCGCACCCGGAATGAATTCTCCGTATAATTTAAAATCCATACCCATGGTATAACCTTTTGCGCTGTTTTCGCCCGAATAGCGTATCTTTACATTGTTCACAGTGTACGGGATAAGGTCTGAGAGTTTCTTATAATATATCTCCCCCGACAGTTTGAATGGAGGAGTATTACGTTCGCCGCCACCCCCGAAGTAGTAGTCGCTACCCAAAACGATATGGATGGATTTTTGTGACTTAATATCTTTATTGAGCTCGATGACGTTGTTGCCGTCAACATTTACAGTACGCTGAAACTCTTTATAAAACGGAGCCTGATAGTAAATACCTCCTGCAAGGCGTACCGAGAAGTTTTCATTTCCCGCAGGAACAAAGGCTATAGCCCCGCGCGGACTAACGATAAGCTCTTCGTTGAATGTCCAGTAACTGGCACGTACACCCGCGTTTATAATAAACAGCCCCTTGTCGGTATTCCATCTGTATGTATCCTGTATAAATCCGGAAAAACGTGAAGGGCTTATTTTATTATCGGCTTTCAGGTTCGAATACAGGTTGACATCCGTACCTGTACTAGGGAGTGAATAACCTGCCGAATCACGCATTTCCCATTCATTGATTTTATCCCTAACGTTTTCCTTCTGGTAGGTAAGCCCCCATTTCAGCAAGTTATCCCCGGCCTTGAGGTCTCCAAAATGGCTGATTGTATACACTTCAGATTTTACTTTGTTGCGGGCATGCTCTATATATTTCCCGATCCCGAGGTACGAAGAATCATCGGTAGTATCATTTTCGCCGGATAAATCCAACTCTTTCAGCACATAGCTTCCTTCTATATCGTAACGCTCCCTTTCGTCAGATGAAAAGGTCGAACCTGTGATGCCTACATTCAGGTTCTCATTTATCTTGCCTTTCAGTGTCAATGCCGCCTGATAAGTAATAAACCTGTCCTTTTCCCATCCATCGAAATGGACAGTGAAGTTGCGCGGAGTCATCAGTGTACCAAAACTTGTGCTGCGTGTCTTTGGGCTAAATTCGTATGTGTTGTGTGAGTAATTGCCCAGCAAGCTAACTTCCCATTTTGGAGATAAGTCGTACGTCATGTATGTTTGCGCGTCGATAAAGGTCGGGTCATATTCCGCTTTGGTATCGGTGGTGCTTAATAGCGAACGGGTTGTCTTATAACGTATCCCTGTAATCTGGGAGAATCGTCCCGATGAATTTCCTATATGGACACTTCCTCCGAGTAATCCCGCCGAAGCGGAGGCTTCGAATTTTTCGGGCTTTTTATATGTTATATCCAATACCGATGACATCTTGTCTCCATACTCAGCGCTGAATCCTCCCCCAGAGAATCCTACTGTCTGTACCATGTCAGGATTTATAAAACTTAACCCTTCCTGCTGTGCCGAGCGTACCAAAAGAGGGCGGTATATTTCGATGCCGTTTACATATACAATGTTCTCATCGAAGTTTCCGCCACGTACGGAATACTGCGAACTAAGTTCGTTGGTAGAACTGACCCCGCCCATTGTAGCAAGGAGTGATTCTATGCTGCCCCACGGATTTGACGCGCGCCTGGTTGCCAGATAATCGATTCGTTCGATAACTGTGGTCACGGTTCTTTGCCCTTCGATGGTAACAGCCCCCAATTCGTTATCTTCTTTCAGTTCGGCATTCAGGCTTACATCCTGTGTTGGTTTGGCTATGATATACTGATGGCGCTGATAGCCTACCAGCGAAAATACAATCCTGACCGAATCGCCGGACGTTACGGTTAATGTGTATTCCCCTTTACTGTTGGTCATCGTTCCGTTACGGCTGTTCATCTCAGATACAGAGACTTGCTCCAAAGCCTCTTTATGCTGGTTTACGACTTTTCCTGTAATTTTTATCTGCTGGGAATAAGCAAAAGAAGAGATAGATATGAGAAGCAAAAGTATATTTTTCTTAATCATATAGTAGGATTTGTGCTGGCAAATTTAGATATATATTTTCTGTGTACCAAGCCTTTATTTTGTGAAAGCTTATTTGGAGAGCATTTTTATTAATTCTACGAATCCGGAGGCATATTTAGAGTCTGTTTAAATTTTATAGCAAATCTTTTTTATAGCTATTTCCAGATGGATTTTATCATTTTTACTAGCCGAACCAACGGTCAGCGGAGCTAATTAGTGGGCTAAACCAAGAGTAAAAAGGGAATTGAAAATCGGCGGAGCCAAAAATACGCTAAAAAGAGCATAAAAAAATTGCTAAGAACTATTGACCAGAACCTGTAATAAAAATTTTCGCTAAAATTTAAACACAATAGTTCGTTATAAATAGATATAATTGATTGATTTTCAACAAAATAAGCATTAAATAACTTGGATAGTTCGCTGATTATCAATATCTTAGTAGATTGACCAAAATCTATAAAGTAATGACAACCAACGAACATCCAAATGCTAATATGTTTATACTTAATACTTTAAGTTCGGATATTTTTTCAAATATCAAGCAGACAAGAAAAAATTTTATATTCCACCTGCTAATGTTTTATTTAGGCATTAAAGGTAAAATAAATTTCTTGCAACTTGCTCGTTTTTCCCGGTACTGTGAACAATATTTTAGAATAAATTTCGAGAATATATTCAATTTT
>NZ_QVMO01000015.1 GCF_010501055.1 Dysgonomonas sp. 521 | reverse complement strand
CCTCAGTTAATGTCACTTTGTATCGTATTGCCATAGTTGCTTTTGTGGCAAATATACGATATTTGTCAGACATTATCAAATTGACATGACACTAGTATAATAACTGAAAAAAAGTCTGTCACTATATAAGCGACAGACAGCAGAAAAGGCATTTTGTAATGCCCTTATAATAAGGTCGGTAAGTGAGAAAATAAAAAAATGAAAACACGTGTCAAACAATTTGTTAAACACGGAAGCCCGGCAGAGGGTATCTGCCGAGGGTTAAGTCATTGTATTATAGGGATATATTAATTCCTGAGAATCTCTCCCCGAAATTGATTTGTCAAACAATTGTCAAACATTTTATAAGTAATTGATAAACAGCGATATAAAAGAGGGTCGGAAGATTGCTGTTTTTTTCGGAATAAAGACATAAACAACTATATACCAGAAGTATAGTTAGTATTGCAAAACAAAAAGTCTGTCGCTTATATAGTGACAGACCGGAAAGATTAAACAGGGTAAAGTAAACTATAATGTATTCACAACTACATCAGAAACAAAGATACATGAATTTTTTTAACATCCGGGGAGGCGATATTACCGTCTTGTTGTCTTCAACAATGTTGTCTTATTTGTCTTTACTTATTCTGCCCGCCGCTTGCGAAAGTAGCAGGGCGGAGCCTCCCCGTAATACACCCCTCCTGCCTCCCCCAAAAGGGGAGGTAGCGCGAGGCGGTCAAACCACCCCAGCCCCTGCAAGCGGTCAACATATTCTATCTATCTGTCTAACCCTTCCCCCTTCGGGTACTTCCGGCCCCACCCCGGCCCTCCCCAAAAGGAGAGGGAGAAGCGAGGGAAGAGCGCGAGGCGGTCAAGGCAAATCAAATTTAAATATAATAAACAGAGCCTCTGCTTCCCCCTCTCCTGTGGAGAGGGTTGGGGTGAGGTGTATTATTCATCTTTCCATCTCTCCGGTCTCCTCCCCTTTTGGGGGAGGCCGGGAGGGGGTGGCTTAAAAATTACTTTTATGAAAACAACTAAGACACAAAAACAAAGTACAGCAAAAAACTTATGGCGACTGATAGCCATCGTGGCAGCCTTTTGGTTTCTGAACCCTGGCATAAGAGCACAAATAACCATTGGGTCGGATGAGGCTCCGCAGGATTTTTCGGTGTTGGAAATCATTACCACGTACACTAAAGGAGGCCTGCGCCTTCCGCAACTTAGCAATGACGAACTCACCGCATTGACTACAACAGCTTTCAAAAGCAATGAAAAAGCCAAAGGACTGACTATTTATAACACAGATGCCAAATGTCTTCAGTTTTGGAATGGTACTGAATGGATCGACGCCTGCAATAGTGATATACCTACCTTCCTGCCTGGCGGAGGGAGTACAACTATAAAAATAGCTGACCCAACATACCCTACAAATCCGTTGGTATCTACCCACAGTTTAAGCCTGTCGTTGGACAAAACCGGTTATTCGGGCAACGCTCCTACATCCTACCTGTGGGTAGTGAATAACGTAGCTGTAAATATAGGCGAGACCTTTATTTACTCTCCCTCCGACGATTTGGCTTGGGATGCGGATGGTAAAGTGACAGTAACCATTCTTTGCCAGATGATAATAGATGGTAATCCATATAACACCGCACCACTTACCGTAAATGTGGTAAGATAATAGCCCGCGCAGCAAGGGAATTTACAAATATTCAAATCATCTAAAATGCAAACAAAATGAGACTAACTCTTATCATATTACTCATATTGCTGGGCATGCAGATGCAGGCGCAGGTAACAATAGGTAGCAACAAGGCTCCTGAGTCTTTTTCGCTTCTGGAACTGAATTCGGATCAGAAAGGCCTCCGTATGCCACACCTGAACATGGAGCAACGCGAAAAATTGACAAAAACAGGAAATAAAGTCAAAGGACTGACTATATACAATACTTCCAACAATTGCCTCGAGTACTGGAATGGCGATAAATGGATATCTATGTGTAAATCTAAATCTGAGTCTTTCCCTATAATAGAGGAAGCCGCTAAAGTAACTGCCTGTGCATTGTACTCCTCCCATCTTTCGATAAATGACGATACCGGATTCTATATGTTTACCTATCAGAATCTGGATCTGTTTGCTCAGCACACAAGCAGTACACCGACCTACTACCAATGGTTGGTAGATGGTGATGTGAAGTCGGAGGGTGAAAGTGCAAGTACCTTTAAATACAAACCTTCATCATATTTTAATGGCGAAGATCTAACTCCTGACCATTTGGGTAACAAGACGAAAATTGTAACTATCACCTGTCGGATGACAGTTGGAGGTAAAACAGTCCAGTCCAAGGATTTTGATATAATGGTAGTACATGTACCTGACGAAGACTTGAACAATGACGGTATTCGCGACTTGCAACCTATTTATGTAAATGCATGGAAAAATGGTGTAGTGAGTGAGGGACTGACCAAAGTTACCTTTGCTCATGTGAACCTTGGGGCTGAGGATGAGAATGATCCGTGTATTATGCTAGGTCATCTATTCCAATGGGGACGCATAAGAGATGATAAAAAGGGTAAGGGGCATTTCTGGCGTGACCTGCCCGATGATGATGTATATCCCTACCCACCCGGAAAAGGAGATAGAACTGGTATAACCAGCTCAACTCTGGCACAGACCTCAGAAGTAGATGGAAACGGGCAAGTAAAAGATACCGACCCCAGATATGGTAAGTTTATCAAGAACTATTTAGCAGCGGGGGCAAATCCTGATCCTTATCATGCCGCCTGGATGAATGAACCAGAAAAATTTCAAGACCTTTGGGGACAAGGTAACTACGATGATTACAAACCTACATGGAAATATCCAGATAATAACCCTTGCCCGAAGGATGAGGGTTGGATAGTTCCGAGCATAAAAATGTGGAGGTCTTTATTGGATGGCCATTTTCCTGATACGGGAGGATACGCATCTTATGACATGTTGGAAAATGGAACCCAATCATGGGACAATAGGAAGTATGCTAACAGATGGAATAGGATAGGCGATTTTGAAAACAATAAAGGCTTCAGCGGCTTTTTGGTAGGGCGTATACTTTACTTGCCGGCAGGCGGCCAGCGTCTTGCTCCAGGTGGTAGGGAAGAGGCTGCAGCAAAGGGTGAATTGTCCGATGTTGGCGCAGTTGGCGCTTACTGGAGCTCCGACCGTCATGCCAATAAAAGCAGTGATCCTACCTCAGGAAAAAACTCAAGCAGTCTACACTTTACGAAAAATTATACTGCAACTGGAACAACCTATGGTCAAGATAAGTATCCCCTGCGTGTCCGCACCGGGCAAGACGGCCGTGCAGTTGGGATGTCTATTCGCTGTGTGAAGTACTAATAATAAATGATATTATATTCATTGATACATATAATCTTGAAATATAAATTATATATTATTCAGGGTGCATAAGCACTTGTGAGCCTACCCGTCGGGGGCTATAGTCCCGAAGTTCTTACTCTCAGGATTTACAATCCGATATAAAATTATCCCGCAGGTGGTTGGTTCTGCCTGCGGGAACTGGTAGGGGCGACTTGCCGGTCGCCCGTTGATACAGTTTTCATTGTTCATTTAGGGCGACCGGCAGGTCGCCCCTACGATTCATCCACCCGTAGGGACAGGGTTCTACCCTGTCCGCATACAACCGATCCACATGATAAATTGCGCGGCGGAAATAACGGACAGGGCAGAGCCCAGTCCCTACGGTGATAAAAAATGAATAGGATTATCTATTAGTAGTAGTTACAGGTTATAATGAGAAGAAAAGGTAACAAGGAAAAGTAATGAAAAAAGTGTCACCTTTGTCACTTTTTGCACGCACACTACATGCCTCAATAGAGATTTAATAATTTCACGCCCTACTATATTATCACTTATATTATGTTTCGTATACTTTTTTCTTATCTTTGCTAAACAATACAGACTACTTAGTTTCATTCAAAAAATGTTGGTAAAGATATTTGGAGCCGCTGTACAGGGAATAGAGGCTACTCCGATTACAATAGAAGTTAATTGCTCGAAAGGCATAAAATTTATGCTTGTCGGTCTGCCCGATGCGTCTGTAAAAGAGAGCCACGAGCGCATTATATCGGCACTACAGGTAAACGGATATAAATTTCCCCGACAGCAGGTGGTAATAAACATGTCTCCGGCCGATATCCGGAAAGAAGGCACAGCCTATGACCTACCCCTTGCAATCGGTATCATGGCAGCATCCGGCAGCATAGAACCCAACAAACTGGAAGATTACATAATAATGGGAGAACTTTCCCTCGATGGCAGCATACTACCTATCAAAGGCGTATTGCCCATTGCTATAATGACAAGGACATTAGGCTACAAAGGAATTGTACTGCCAAGTAAAAATGCGCGTGAAGCCGCCGTTGTCAACAATCTGGATGTATATGGAGTGAATAACATTAAAGAAGTAGTCGGCTTTTTTAACGAAGAAGCAGAGCTTGAAAAAACAACCGTAGATACCCGTGCCGAATTTTATAACGCCCAGCAATCTTTCGAATTCGACTTTTCGGATGTAAAAGGACAGGAAAATGTAAAACGGGCACTGGAAGTATCAGCAGCAGGCGGGCACAACTTAATTATGATAGGCCCTCCCGGCGCAGGTAAATCAATGATGGCAAAGCGTATGCCGTCCATTTTGCCGCCATTCTCACTGCAGGAAGCACTGGAAACTACAAAAATACACAGCGTAGCAGGAAAAATAGGCACGGAGACCTCCCTTATGTCGCATCGCCCGTTTCGCAGCCCGCACCACACTATTTCGGACGTAGCGCTGGTCGGAGGCGGAACATATCCCCAACCCGGCGAAATAAGCCTGGCGCACAACGGCGTCCTGTTTCTGGATGAACTCCCCGAATTTAGCCGCAACGCTCTTGAAGTGATGAGGCAGCCTCTCGAAGACCGGAAGATCAGTATTTCACGCTCCAGGTTCAGCGTAGAATACCCTGCCAGCTTTATGTTAGTCTCGTCCATGAACCCCTGTCCATGCGGATATTACAATCATCCCGAAAAAGAATGTGTATGCCCTAACGGAGCTGTACAAAAATACCTGAATAAAATATCAGGCCCATTGCTCGACCGCATCGATATACATATCGAGATAGTGCCTGTTCCTTTCGAGAAAATATCGGATAAGACCCCAGCAGAAGCCAGCAGGCTTATACGTGAACGCGTAATCATGGCACGCGAAATACAAAGAGAACGTTTCAAGGATGAGGAAGGCATTCACTGTAATGCCCAGATGACACCTAAGATGCTTACTAAGTATGCTTCTCCTGATGATGAAGGCCTTAAATTATTGAAAACGGCGATGGACAGATTCAATTTATCTGCCAGAGCATACGATCGCATACTAAAAGTATCCCGAACTATCGCAGATTTAGATAATTCAGAAAAAATTCTGTTAAAACATTTGGCAGAAGCAATAAATTACCGAAATTTGGATAGGGAAACATGGGCTGACAAAAAATAACCATGAATAAGACTTATATAAAGATTAAATAAAGACAAGGAACAATAAAATTAAATCTATCTGAATTATGACTTTCACAGAGTTGAGCAACCGTATTTTTGGAGAAACGATATACAACTATCACAAAACAGATAATGTAGATGCGCCAATTCAGAATCCATACCAAGAAAAATCTATCGAATACTACCTGTATTTAAAGAACTGGATCGATACAGTTCAATGGCATCTCGAAGATATTATCCGCGATCCTGAAATTAACCCTACAGAAGCTCTGGGATTAAAAAGGCGGATAGATAAATCAAACCAGGACAGGACAGACCTGGTAGAGCTGATCGACAGCTACTTTTTAGACAAGTATAAAGACGTTCAAATCGTCCCGCATGCCCGCATCAATACGGAAAGCCCCGCCTGGGCCATTGACCGTTTATCGATTCTTGCATTAAAGATATATCACATGCAACAAGAAGTAGATAGAAAAGATACAGATAAAGACCATCACGAACAAGTATCTAAAAAACTTGATATTTTACTAACCCAGCGTGAAGATTTATCTATAGCTATAGAAGAATTATTGAAGGATATAGAAGCAGGAGAAAAGTATATGAAGGTATACAAACAAATGAAAATGTATAATGACCCTGCTCTTAATCCGGTTTTATATGGAAAGGATTCTAAATAACTAACACAAATTTACACATTTATGGCTAAAGTATTAGTGATACGTATCTCTTCCTTCGGAGATGTTGCAATGCTTGTGCCTGTCATTTTTTCTGTTGCGGCAAAGTATCCTCAAGACCGATTCTCCGTGATGACGCGCAAGGCCTTTGCTCCATTATTTGAGAATCTCGGGTTTAACATTAATGTTATTCCACTTGATATTAAAGGCAGACACAAGGGCGTTACAGGCATATTCAGGATAATAAGGCGAATAGCTACTCTGGGTTTTTCACATGTGGCAGACGAACATGATGTTCTCAGATCGAAGGCTATACGCTTTTTTATGACTCTGACAGGCAGAAAAGTAGCATGTATCGACAAAGGACGAAAAGGCAAAAAAGAACTTATCTCAAAAAAGACATTGGATCATCCTCTGGAAAGTACCATCCAGCGCTATCAGGATGTATTTGACAGACTGGGTTTTCCTGCACCTATGGTGTTTACAAATATCCTGCAATTTATGCCTAAAGATTTTTCCAACCTGAAAGCCATCGCAACCGAAAAAACGGGGAGATGGGTTGGAATAGCTCCTTTTTCTAAGCATAAAGGGAAAATATACCCGTTGGAAAAAATGGAAAAAGTAATTGAGAAATTATCCAGGGACGAAAATATTTCCATTTTCCTTTTCGGTTCAGGGAAGGAAGAGGACAAAGTTTTATCGAAATGGGCTAAGAAATATCCCAAAACAATAAATACAATGGGTAAATTGAATCTGGAGAGGGAACTTCTCCTGATTTCATACCTAGACCTCATGTTATCGATGGACTCTGCTAATATGCACTTGGCTTCACTGGTTCAAGTGCCGGTGGTGTCTATTTGGGGTGCTACACATCCATCGTTGGGCTTCTATGGGTTCAAGCAGGATATTAAGAACGCAGTTCAGGTTGACCTTGATTGCAGGCCATGCTCTGTCTACGGAGACCAGCCTTGCCAGAGAGGAGACTATGCCTGTCTGGAGAGGATTACCGAAGATTCCATCGTTGCGCATATCCATAAAGTATTGGAAGAAAAACATATATGAGAATAGCCATTCTGTCACCTTTTCATCCTTACCGGGGCGGTATAGCCCAGTTCAGTGAACAACTGAGCATTGAGCTGATGAGACAGAACGAGGTGCAGGTTTTCTCTTTTACAAAAATGTATCCCGATTTCTTATTTCCGGGAAAAACGCAGTATGTGCCTGAAGGCGAATCTTCCGATATAGACGTCAACAGGATACTGAACAGTATAAATCCGTTCAGTTATATACAGACCGCTAAAGAAATAAACAGATATAAGCCGGATGTAGTGGTTATCGCTTACTGGATGTCGTTTATGGTGCCGGCTTTTAGTTCTGTCTGCCTGTTACTGGATAAGAAAATTAAAATTATAGCGCTTATCCACAATGCTATCCCACACGAAAAAAGGGTTATAGATAAGCCTCTGGCCAAGTTCTTCTTCAACAGATGCGATGGGTTCATCGTACTTAGTGAGCCCGTCAGGGAAGACCTATTGTCCCTCAAAAAGGATGCAAAGGTTATATTACATCCTCATCCCATTTACAATCACTATGGCGAACCGATAGACAGGAATACTGCATGCGAAAATCTTGGTATCAGGGAAGACAAAAAGAACTTATTATTCTTTGGGCTTATCAGGGAATACAAAGGCCTGGATATATTAATCGAAGCCATGAAAAGCCTCGATGACAGCTACCAGCTAATCATTGCAGGCGAAAGCTATGATGGTTTCAGTAAATATTCGGAACAAATAGAGAAACTGCCCTATAAGGAAAATGTGAGTGTACACGAGCAATATATTCCGGATAAAATGGTATCTACATTCTTTTCGGCGGCGGATGTGCTGGTTTTACCTTACAGGTCGGCAACACAAAGCGGGGTGGTAACGATTGCCTATCAGATGGAAACGCCCATGATAGCGACAAACGTTGGCGCATTGGGCACAAGCGTAGAAACGTCACAAACAGGCCTTGTTGTCGCATCCGTATCAGCGGAAGATATATCAAATGGAATTAAAAAATTCTTTTCGGAGAATGGCCAAATCAATATTTATAAAGAAAATCTGAAAAAAGAAAAGGATCTACTGTCATGGAGCAATTTTGTCAAGTCAGTAAATCCTTTTTTATCTTCATTATAGTTATTCTATTTCATTCGGAATAAGCCGTATTTAAGCATACACACAAAGGCCCTCATGCCGTCTCTCCAGCCGATTTTCTTTCCTTCTTCGTAGGTACGTCCATAATAGGAAATTCCAACTTCATATATCCTTACCTTAGGATATCGTGAAACTTTAGCCGTTACCTCCGGTTCGAAGCCGAAGCGTCTCTCCTGCAGTGGTATAGACTTAATTATATCGGAACGGAATAGCTTATAACAGGTTTCCATATCCGTCAGGTTCAGGTTGGTAAACATATTGGATACAAAGGTTAACAACCTGTTACCAATAGAATGCCAGAAGAATAGTATGCGGTGAGGATTTCCACCCATAAACCGTGAGCCATAAACAACATCGGCAAAACCATTTACTATTGGCTTTAAGAGTATATTATACTCTTCAGGGTCATATTCCAAATCGGCATCCTGTATAATCAGATAATCGCCAGTGGCTTCTTTTATACCCCGGTGCAGGGCCGCCCCTTTACCCATATTCACAGGCTGTTCGAAAAGCTTCATGTCACAACCTGAATGGTTTGCGATATATGCCTGTACAACTTCAACCGTATCGTCCTTAGAGCAATCATTTACTATGATAATTTCTTTTTCAATATTATCAATCAATTGTACTGCAATGACCTTATCTAATATGAGATGTATAGTTCTGGCTTCGTTATAAGCGGGAATAATAATTGAAAGTTTCATTCTTTATATTTTTTAAAACATATATCCTAGCGTTATATACATATTTCTTGTTCTGGCCTTGTCATTATAATCAGGAGTATAATTCCTCAAACCTCGATCATATCCTAAACCAAGAACATACCTTTCATATTCAAGATTTATTCCGCCTCCTAATCCCCAGTCAAATTTGCTGACACCTACACCGAAGAAATCTATGGTTTCTTCCTCTTTTCTTCCGTCGTCATATAAAGACTTCCTGTTAATTTTTCCATTCATGGCGTATGCTATGTAAGGCCCGGCATGGAACATTAGGCGTATATCCCTGTTTATGGGCCACAAATAACCGACATGGAACGGCAACTGCAAATAACCTAGCTTTTCTTTTGAAGTAAAGGTATGATCATCATGATGTACCCCCCAATTATCATCTCCTGCTGGTATAAAGGATTCACTTTTAGCCCCTTTTACCGTATATTCCAATCCTGTCAGCAAATACATTTTATCAGATAACCTAAAATCGGTCGTTATTCCTATATTAAATCCAACTTTAGTCTTGGCATCGGGAGCATTGTCAGTTCCAGAGAAATTTATACCGGCTCTTACGCCAAAAACAGCAACATTATTTTGTCCGCTTGTTATTGTGGATATTAAAAGTAGAAAAGCAACTAATCCCGTTCTTAGAAATACTTTCATAATATTAGCTATTTTAATATTTTATCGAAATAATCAATCGTTTTTACCAATCCGTCTCTCAATTGTACCTGAGGCTCCCAGTTGAGTTTCTCTTTGGCTAAAGTAATATCCGGCTTTCTCTGCTTCGGATCATCACTAGGTAAGGGTTTAAATATCAGTTTCGATTTAGAACCAGTCAGGTCAAGAATCAGGTTTGCCAGTTCAAGCATTGTGAACTCACTCGGATTGCCGGTATTTACAGGGCCTGTAAAAGAGTCATCAGTCGCCATCATACGGATCATAGCTTCCACCAAGTCATCTACATATTGGAAGCTTCTGGTTTGAGTCCCATCTCCATAGATCGTTATATCCTCTCCTTTCAAAGCCTGCACTATAAAATTGGATACAACCCTCCCGTCATCCGGATTCATATTCGGCCCATAAGTATTGAAGATACGTATAATCTTTATCCTCACATTATTCTGGCGATGATAATCCATAAACAAAGTTTCGGCACAACGTTTCCCCTCATCATAGCAAGAACGAATACCAATAGGATTCACATTCCCCCAATACGATTCTGGCTGTGGGTGTACACTTGGGTCTCCGTAAACTTCACTGGTAGATGCCTGCAGTACTTTTGCCTTCAAGCGCTTGGCCAGTCCGAGCATATTGATAGCTCCCATAACAGAAGTCTTGATCGTCTTTATCGCGTTATACTGATAATGAACCGGGGAAGCAGGACATGCCAGATTATAAATCTCATCTACATCCACGTGAAAGGGATGAACCACATCATGCCTGATTAATTCAAAATAAGGGTTATCCAGCAGATGGACAATGTTGTCCTTGGAGCCTGTAAAATAATTATCCAGACAAAGAACTTCATTCCCATCACTCAACAATCTTTCACATAGGTGGGAGCCTATAAAACCGGCTCCTCCTGTGACTAATATTTTTTTACGATTCATTTTTGCCGAAATAGCTGTTTGTTAGTTTGGTTCAATATACAAAGGAATAAAAAAAACTTCAGTAAAATAACTTTATTAACATAAAAACTTATCAAAAGCTAATTCTACCCTTTTCAAGTAAAACTATTCTAAATAATATGATGAGTATTTTGCTCTATTTCCCCGATACTATCTTCTTTATCTCGTTCAATTTATTCAGGGCTTCTACAGGAGTGAGGTTATTTACATCCAGCGATTTTATTTCGTCACGTACCTGGCTGAGTACAGGGTCATCTAACTGGAAGAAATTAAGCTGGTAACCTTCCCTGTTTTCTTTTATATCGGTTATTGGCTTGGATATTCCCTGTCTGCGGTTGTCGGATTCGAGTTGCTTCAGTATCGAATTGGCCCGTTTTACGATACTCTGCGGCATACCCGCCATTTTTGCCACATGGATACCAAAGCTGTGTTCACTGCCTCCCGGAACCAGTTTGCGGAGGAATATCACTTTATTATCTACCTCTTTAACAGAGACGTTGAAATTCTTTATCCGCTTAAAGGATTTCTGCATTTCGTTCAACTCATGATAGTGAGTCGCAAATAAAGTCTTGGCTCTTGCTTTCGGGTGCTCATGTATATATTCTACAATGGCCCATGCTATGGAAATGCCGTCATACGTACTTGTCCCACGCCCCAATTCATCGAACAGAACGAGGCTTTTCGGAGACAGGTTATTCAGTATGTCAGAGGCCTCGTTCATCTCTACCATGAAAGTAGATTCCCCCAGCGAGATATTATCGGAAGCCCCTACACGGGTAAATATTTTGTCCACAAGCCCTATCTGTGCAGACTCGGCAGGAACAAAGCTTCCGGCCTGAGCCATCAGGGTTATCAAAGCTGTCTGGCGCAAGAGGGCGGATTTACCCGCCATATTTGGCCCTGTGATAATAATTATCTGTTGCTTATCACTATCTAGTGTAACATCGTTGGCTACATACGATTCGCCCAACGGCAACTGCTTTTCAATCACAGGATGGCGCCCATTCTTAATCTTCAGCACATCCGTATCATTAATTTCCGGGCGGATATACTTATTTTCTTTGGCCGCTTTGGCAAATGACAGCAGGCAGTCGGTCTGTGCTATCAGATTCGCGTTTACCTGTATTGTCGGGATATATTCTACAAGGCTCAGCACAAGATCATTGAATATAACGGATTCCAACGCCGCTATTTTCTCCTCGGCTCCCAGTATCTTCTCTTCATATTCCTTCAGTTCCTGCGTAATATAGCGTTCGGCATTTACCAGAGTCTGCTTACGTATCCAGTTTTCAGGGACTTTATCCTTATGCGCATTCCTTACTTCGATATAATAACCGAATACGTTGTTAAAGCTGATTTTGAGTGAAGAAATACCTGTCGCTTCGGTTTCCCGTTGCTGGATTTTCAGCAGGTAATCTTTACCAGAATAGGCGATATCGCGCAATTCATCCAGTTCGGCATTCACTCCTCGGCTAATTACATTCCCCTTATTAAGCAAAGACGGAGGGTCGGGCTGCACTTCTTTTTCGATACGCTCCCTGATGACGGGGCATGGGTTCAACTTCTCTCCTATCTCCCGTAAGCTCGGCTCATCCGATGCAAGAAAGGCATTCCGTATCGGCTCTATCGCTTTCAGGGCAACCTTGAGTTGGACTACTTCGCGCGGGCTAATCCTGTTTACTGCAACTTTAGATATGATGCGTTCCAAATCGCCAATCAGCGACAATTGTTCTTCCAGCAGATTTTTCAGTTCTATATCCTTGAAAAAATATTCGACAACCGAAAGACGACTATTAATAGGCTGTATATCCTTCAACGGGAAAACAAGCCAACGGCGAAGCATACGGGCGCCCATCGGCGAAACGGTCTTATCCAGAATATCCAACAGGCTCTTCCCTCCCTCGTTCATTGTGGAAATAACTTCCAGGCTGCGAACGGTAAATTTATCGAGGCGGACATACTTGTCTTCCTCGATGCGGGAAAGGGCTGTTATATGCCCTATCTGGGTATGTTGCGTAACATCCAGATAGTGAAGTATGGTTCCGGCCGCGATTATACCATTTGTAAGATGCTCTACGCCGAATCCTTTCAGGTTTCTGGTTTCAAAATGTTTCAGAAGCCTGCCGCGTGCCGTATCTTCTGTAAATACCCAGTCGTCGAGTTCGAAAATAAAAAAGCGGTTACCGAAATATTCTTCAAACAGTTTCTTCTTGCTTCTTTCTACCAGGACTTCCTTAGGCGAAAAATTAGCAAGGAGTTTATCTACATATTCTTTTGTACCCTCCGCTACAAGATATTCTCCGGTAGAAATATCAAGGAACGATATGCCACAGCCACTTTTAGCAAAATGTATGGCACATACGAAATTATTTTCCTTATGGTTCAGTATATTATCATTGATAGAGACCCCAGGAGTAACCAGCTCGGTAATACCTCTCTTTACCAAGGTTTTTGTTTGCTTCGGGTCTTCCAGCTGATCGCATATAGCGACACGCCTCCCTGCTCTTACCAATTTGGGCAAATAAGTATCCAACGCATGATGCGGAAACCCTGCAAGTTCTACAAACTGGGCTGTACCATTCCCCCGCCGGGTGAGTGTGATCCCTAATATTTCGGCAGCATCGATAGCGTCCTGCGAAAATGTTTCATAAAAGTCTCCTACACGGAACAGCAATATAGCATCGGGATGTTTGTCCTTGATTTCGAAATATTGCTTCATCAGAGGAGTTTCGGCTATCTTTTTTGACACAGTCTGTATTTTGTTTAGATGAATTCTTAATAATAACTACAAGAGAACAAAGATAGAAAAAAATAAGTGAACGTCTTTAAGGAGCGAGAGCAGAATTGAATTGAAAATCGACGGAACCAAATATCTTTTGAGATTCGTGTTACTTTTTCAATGGCAGTATTTGGTAGATATTTGGTAATTAGTGTACTTTTGGTATTTAGAAGCTGTTTGAATTATATTGCCAGCCTGTTTTGAGCAATTTTAGGATAGATTTGCTATAAAATTTAAACAGTTTTAGAATACTTCGATAATATTTTCCGAAAAAATATCAGAAAATCTGTAACCGAATGAAACTTTGTGTAGTCATATATTCGAAAACAGATTATTAACAAAATAAATAATAGATTATGGAAGAGTTTATGACATTATTGATCCCTATTTTAGGAGTCATTTGTATATTTGGTTTACCTGTCATTTTGGGTGCTTATGTCCTTGTGAAGTTTATAAATTCGAATTCAAATGAACGCATGGAACTTGCAAAGCACGGGATCGTTCCTCCGGTAAGGTCGAAGCCCGCACCCAATAAGTACCGGTCGTTGCGCAACGGGATTCTCTGTATAGGAATAGCCCTAGGTCTGGTAGTCGGAATCATTATCGCGATGTTTATCCATTTCGAATATTACATGGAGTTTCTGGTAATAACAAGTTCTACTATCCTGTTCCTTGGGTTGTCATACCTGGCATTTTACCTGACAGTGAAAGATAAAGAGGATCTGAACAACGACAACGAATAATAATGGATGAAAAGCTACTGATACGCAAGGTGCTGGAAGGAGACACATCTGCTTTCGGCTACTTTGTAGACACCTATCAGGATATGGCCGTTACCATAGCCTACCGTGTCTGTGGCAACAAGCAGGACGCAGAAGATATTGTGCAGAATGCCTTTGTCAAAGCTTTTCACAATTTACATACTTTCAGGGCTGACAGTAAATTCTCGACATGGTTCTACAGGATTGTCTACAATACGGCAATCACGGAAACACGGAATACGGCTTATAATACCGAGTTTGTAGATTATAAGCAGATAGATATGGATAATTCCTACTCAGAATGGGACACTATGGCTCAGGTTGAAGAAAATGAGAGGAAGGCAATGGTAAATGAGGCAATGGACAAAATGCCTAAGGATGAAGCTTTGTTACTTACATTGTACTATCTGGAAGACAATCCGGTAAAAGAGATTGTACAGATTACCGGGCTGACGGATACCAATGTAAAGGTAAAGCTGCACAGGGCGCGAAAACGGTTTGCCTATATTCTGGAACAGATGAAGACTTAGACAGTTAGCAGTCAATAATAAACAGTTAGCAGTTAGTTACTATAATTAATTCATAAACACTTTTACCAGGCTTTGCCTACTCCTCCCATTTGGGGAGGTCAGGAAGGGTGTTATAATATATAACTCAGATGAATACGCAAGATGATAAAATAAGGGAACTTCTCTCGGGAACGAAGATGACAGCCGGAGAGAATCTCAAATACAGGATCATGCACCAGATAGAAGCGGAGAAGGCTTTGACCCGTCAAAAGAAAAAGGTAGTGAGCTCAAACCCGTTTATCGGGAATATGATCGCTATTTTCGGGGTAATGTATGCTCTGATTGCCTTGGTGGCTTTCGGCACATACTTCATAGGTGGAAAGAGCGCACTGGAGTCGCTCCAGGTTCTTGCACCGATAGCGCTTATCGCCTCTGCCTGCGGCATATTCTGGATGATTTCGGTGTATGACGACCGCAGAAGG
This sequence comes from Dysgonomonas sp. 521, assembly GCF_010501055.1. GTDB lineage: Bacteria > Bacteroidota > Bacteroidia > Bacteroidales > Dysgonomonadaceae > Dysgonomonas. The sequence goes on along the minus strand of NZ_QVMO01000015.1, from coordinate 46,703 downwards.
AGCAAGCAGAAAACTAAAGGATAACCGGATATGAAAAAGACCTGCTACCCCCTGCCTGCCAAGGGATAACAAGGATACTTTTTTATTTCCGGGAAAACTTGTTTCCTTTTGCTGCTTTTATAGTCCGGCTACAATATCATTATATTCGGGATGCCGCTGTATATACATCTTTGTATAAGGACATACAGGCCTCACTTTTAGTCCGTTGTCGCGGACATAATCCAGCAGGGTCTTAGTAAGCGCGGCTGCTATCCCTCTACCCTCCAACTCTTCGGGCACTTCGGTATGGGTTACGATAAAGATATTATCCCTTTTGCGATAGTCTACAAGCGCTAGTTTGCCTTCTACTTCTGTTTCGAAGCGGCTCTCCGGTTCATTATGGCTGATATTGTATTCCATATCCGTTCTTGTTAGGTTCATATAGAGGTTAAACAACTACAACCGTTGTTTAGTTCCCTCCAAAGCTGAAACTTACAGGTATATAGACTGGCGATGTGACCGGAACACTACCTACCATAAATGTAGGCTTCAACTGTACTTTGACATTCGACTTCTTGCTGCCAACACCAATGAAGTTTTTGGCGATATCTAACACAGCGTCCTTTGAGTTGTTCTTCATTAAGGAAACAAGGTCTACGCCTATAGTCAGGGGCAATGTCTGCGATTGTCCTGCTCCGATGTTCAGAGCCTGATTTACCGAGCCGGTAGTGAACTGGATATCGTCGATGCTTATGATATATTGCATACCGTTCAGAGCGGCCGCAGACTGGTTCGGGTTCTTTACATCCAGATTCAGCGTAAAGTTTAAAGGTATGGATGATGCCGAGCCGGAAAGTATCGACGTGATTTTAGGTATAGAGGTTACTGACAATCCATTAGACAGGTTCATGCCGGAAACGGTCAACCCTGATATGGATTTGTAGTTGTATTCACAGTTTATCATATTGTATGTACTTGATAAACTCTGCTGAACAGTATCGCAACCCATTAGTACTGTTGCGATAGCAAGTAATGTAAGTATCCTTTTTTTCATGTAAATAATGTTAGTGTAGTTCTTTAAAATATTATTTAATAGTGACCATCGTTGCCCCGTAGCCGTATTCACGGAAAGAAGCGTCCTGATAGTATGCGGTTTTATAGTTTGTCTTTAATTCCTTTAGGATAGCGTTCTTTAATACGCCGTCTCCTTTTCCGTGTATGAACACGATCTTCTGTTCCCTGTTTTTCCGGTTCTCATCCATGACCTCCCTGAATTTTTTGAGCTGGTATTCGAGTATGTCAGCCGAAGAAAGCCCATTGGTATTGTCCAGCAATTCATCGATGTGCAAGTCTATTTCCAGAATTGGCTTTTTCTCTTTTTTAGCGATTGGCTGTATACGCGGACGCTGACCCGATTCCTTTTCCTTCATTGCTACGGCGATTTCTTCGGGCGAAATAGTCAGCTCTTTCTCTCCCAAGTCTCTCCGCACGATAGGATAAAGCATAGCATCGTCTTCGAAGTAATCATTCTCCTTGAAGCTATGGAGTTTATAGAATTTGACGGTATCGATACGGACCTCCACAGAGTAAGCGTTTTTTAAAGAGTAAGGTTTATCTTTTTTATAGGCGAAGAATTGCAGGCACACTTTTTCTATATCATTCAGTTCAGACTTTTCGAATTCTTCCAGAAAAAGCCTGGTATTCGGTTCTATTGTCCCTGTCGCACGGCTTACCCAACCGGCATCTGTCCGGCTCATATAGTTGTATGACAGATAATAGTTGCTATCGTTTATCAGGTAACATTCGAAGCTGGTAGAACTAAGGTTCTTTATATCGATGGGTAAATATGAGAGCAGTACGGTAAGCAATTCGCCTTCTTTGGTCTCTTCGGGTTTGTATTCTTCTTCGGGTTTTGCTGACGGGCGTTGCTGTATCTCTACTTCCCGGGATGGCTTTGCTGATTGCCTTACCTGTATATCGTTTACCGGTTCTATAACTACTGTTTCGCGGATAAGTACAGGAATGTCAAATCCTTCCTCATCTTCCACCAATACGATATCCTTTCCCTGAAACCCTTTTATTATTCCGCCCCCGGTAGTGTTGAGGAAGCGCACCTTATCTCCAATCTTCATAAATCTTAATTATTCTTGTCAAGCTATCCAAACAGATTCTTTCCAGCTTTTTTATTCACACAAAGTTCCTTATTTTTGTCGGATAAAAAAAGTGAAAAGTGAAAATATCAAATCCCCGGCAGATACATATTCAGGATTATAACTACGAGCTACCCGATGAACGTATCGCTAAGTATCCTTTAATTAAACGGGATAATTCGAAACTTCTTGTATACCGGAACGGGGAAATTACAGATGCAATTTTCAGAAATCTGGAGAACTTCCTGCCCGACAATAGTTTACTTGTATTCAATAATACAAAAGTAATACAGGCCAGGCTTCATTTCCGAAAAGCGACAGGAGCACAGATTGAGATATTCTGCCTGGAGCCCCATTCTCCAAATGATTATCTGCTTAACTTCCAACAGACAGAACGATGCTCCTGGGTTTGCCTGATAGGTAACCTGAAAAAGTGGAAAGAAGGAAGCCTAATAAAGCAGATTGACAAAGACGGGGAAACGATAAGCTTAAAAGCCTCAAGGAAACAGTCGCATGGAGATTCGCATATAATAGAGTTTGAATGGGATAATCAAGATGTTACATTCTCCGAATTGCTCGAAATAGTTGGAGAATTGCCAATCCCACCCTACCTGAACAGGGATATGGAGGAGCAGGATAAGCAAACCTATCAAACTGTATATTCTAAAATAGACGGTTCGGTCGCTGCTCCTACTGCAGGATTGCATTTCACCCCCGCAGTTATGGAATCCCTGAAAGAACGGGGTGTAAAGCTGGCCGAATTAACATTGCATGTCGGAGCCGGTACGTTTCGCCCGGTAAAATCCGAATTGATCGGAGAACACGTGATGCATTCCGAATTTATTTCGGTAAGAAAAGACTTTATCCAGGGATTACTGAGCCATGAAGGGAAAATAATCGCAGTGGGAACTACATCTGTACGGACACTGGAAAGCCTGTATTATATAGGCGTTTTACTAGAGGATAAAACGACTACCCGTTTGCATGTGCCGCAATGGATGCCTTATACTGATTCGAACAATGTGCTATCTGTAGCCGATTCTTTACAGAATATTATAGCATATCTGGATCGGAATTCGTTGAATACATTGATTGCCGATACACAGATTATCATTGCTCCCGGATATAAATTTAAGATTGTAGACGGTATAGTGACTAATTTTCATCAACCGCAGAGCACGCTTTTATTGTTGGTATCCGCTTTTGTAGGGAGTGGTAATTGGAAAAGTATATATAAGCATGCTTTGGATTCGGGCTATCGTTTTTTAAGCTATGGCGACAGTTCATTATTATTAAAGTGAGTCGATAGTTGAAAATATGACTAATGAGATTGTTCTTTAATCATTTTCCTGCGCGCAATCACAGATTGCTAGCCCTCCTTTTGCCCGAAGCTCCAAAAGGAAGCAAAAAAGCATTGCGCCCCGCTTCGCTGTACGATAGTGAAGGATCCCTTTTATTAAAAGCACTTTGCCTACACGGGATGCTTCGTCCCTCAGCATGACAAAGAGGAAAAAAGCCTGACTTAATGACATTGGGGTCTGTTCTCTGTCTTGACATTGCGTTGCGACTCCGTGGATCTGTCCCGCCTAGGGACAAAGCACTAGTCTTTTACTTCCTTTTGGGAAATGCCAAAAAGAAGAACAGCTGTAAAATGGAAAATTTCTTTTGAAGAAATTTGTTCCAATGGAAAATAAATATTACTTTTGTATTGTAATAATTAATTTAGACGTAAATGAACAAGGTAATTAATATATTAAAGAAAAACTGGACATATCCGGTCGGGGCTTTGGCTGGTGGTACCGGTGGTTATCTGTACTGGTTCTATATTGGCTGTGCAAGCGGCACATGCCCTATTACGGCATCTCCTACAATGAGCGTGATATGGGGTGCTGTGATGGGAAGCTTGATATTCAGTCTTTTCAAAAAAGAAAAGAAAAATGAATAAATATGTAAAGAATAGGAGGGTAATTCGTTTTATACGGTTGATTTTAGGTATTTTTGCCGTGATGATAAATACATCGTGCTGTATAACGGGATACTGTCAAACAACGGATAGCCCGCAGCAAGGTATTTATAAAGACCAGATAAAAGAATATAATACAAATTGATAATGAGACAATTCGCATTAATATTATTCATCGCAGCTTTTTCGCTGACAGCTTGCGGACAAGCAAAAAAAAGCACAGTGGAAGAGCCTGCTAAAAAGGAGAACAAAATGAAAACAATACATCTGAACAAAATAGATTTTTTGAAAAAGGTGGCTAACTATGAAGCTAATCCTAAAGAATGGAAATATCTCGGGGACAAACCTGCCCTGATAGATTTTTATGCCGACTGGTGCGGCCCGTGTAAGGCTGTGGCACCTGTGTTGGAAGAACTGGCAAAGGAATATGACGGCCAAATCTATATCTATAAGATAGATACGGAAGCGGAACAGGAATTGGCGGCGATGTTTGGCATAAGAAGTATACCGAGCCTTTTATTTGTGCCTATGGATGGTGCGCCGCAGATGGCACAGGGTGCGTTGCCTAAGAATGTTTTGAAAGAAGCTATCGATAAAGTATTACTGGAAAAGAAGTAAGACCGATGGAAGAAACATTGTGTTCTATCAGGGATATATACCGCTCCATCAGGAATTTTGAAGCGGAATTCCAGAAAGAGCATGCGCTTTCCCTGAATGAAGGGATGCTTCTTTGCAGTTTGAAAACAGGTAAATACTCTTCGGGGGAAATAGCTGATATGCTTGGGCTCACTTGTTCGAATGCATCGAAGGTTATCAAATCTGTTGAAGATAAAGGGTTAATAAAGCGTATGCTTGGAGAAGGAGATAAGCGGCAGATGTACTTTTGCATCACAAAGGCAGGGGAGGATAAGCTCCTTGAGATAAAGTGCGAGAATGCAAAAATGAAAGCCGTGCTTATGGAAATAAGAGGATAAGTGTATGTTATACTATAACAAAGGGCGGATAATTTATCCGCCCTTTGTATTATATATTGTTTACTCCCACTCGATAGTTGCAGGTGGTTTTGAAGATATATCATACACTACGCGGTTCACACCTTTTACTTTGTTGATAATCTCATTGGAAACCTTTGCCAGAAATTCGTAAGGAAGATGCGCCCAGTCGGCTGTCATCGCGTCTGTAGAAGTTACGGCGCGTAAGGCAACTGTATTTTCATACGTGCGCTCGTCTCCCATTACTCCTACCGAACGGATAGGCAGCAATATAGCACCGGCTTGCCATACCTGGTCATACAACCCATATTCGCGGAGCATACGGATATATATATCGTCTGCATTCTGAACAACTTCCACCTTTTCGGGAGTGATATCTCCCAATATGCGAATACCAAGTCCCGGACCCGGGAACGGATGACGCTTGATAAGTGTTTCTTTCATTCCAAGCTCAAGCCCTACACGGCGTACCTCGTCTTTGAATAACAACCGGAGAGGTTCTACCAGTTTGAGGTTCATCTTTTCAGGGAGCCCGCCTACATTGTGATGCGACTTGATAACATGCCCTGTGATGGAAAGCGATTCTATAATGTCGGGATAGATAGTACCCTGTCCCAGCCATTTAATGTCGGTCAGTTTGTGGGCTTCTTCATCAAATACATCAATGAAGCCCTTGCCTATGATCTTACGCTTTTGTTCAGGATCGGTAACACCTGCCAGCGCTTTATAAAAACGCTCTTTGGCATTAACGCCCTTCACATTAAGTCCCAGATGTTCATAATCTCTCAGGACATTCTCAAATTCATTCTTGCGTAGCAGTCCGTGGTCAACGAATACACAGGTCAGGTTCTTTCCTATTGCCCTGTTTAATAAGACAGCTGTGACGGATGAATCGACACCGCCCGAAAGAGCAAGGATCACTTTATCATCTCCCAGTTGCTCTTTGAGAGCAGCAACGGTAGTATCGATAAATGAGGCCGGAGACCAGTCGCGGCCTATTTTACATATGTTCAGGAAGTTGCTCAGCAGACGTGTGCCATCTGTGGTATGGAAAACTTCCGGATGAAACTGTACAGCCCATGTGCTTTCTCCTTCTACCTTGTATGCGGCAGCCTCCACATCACTTGTGCTTGCTATGATGCTGAAGCTATCGGGAAGGGTGGTGATGGTATCGCCATGCGACATCCACACCTGAGTGCCTTCCTGTATGCCATCGAACAGAGCTTCCGAAGAGTTGATTTTAGACAGGTGTGCCCTTCCATATTCGCGGGAGTCACTCTTTTCAACCTTTCCACCGGAGGTATAGGCTAGATACTGCGCACCATAACAAATACCTAATACAGGATATTTCCCTCTTATCTGGCTCAGATCCGGCTTGAACGCACTCGCGTCGTTTACCGAAAAAGGGCTTCCCGAAAGGATAACCCCCTTAACTGTCTCATCGCCAAAAGGGAATTTATTGTAGGGAACTATTTCGCAGTATGTGTTGAGTTCTCTCACTCTGCGACCTATAAGCTGGGTGGTTTGCGACCCGAAATCAAGGATAATGATTTTTTCGTGCATAAATGGTAAGTATGGGATGTTTATTTAATGCGCACAAAGATACATCATTTTTTGATCTTACTAAGTAACTGTTTAAATTTTATACGAATATTTTATTATACTTTTTCTTCGTTCATTTTTAGTCTGTTTTCGGCTGTTTTATTTTTTTGAACAAGATATATACTTCCGTTTGTAGTAGAGTATTCAATCTCCATATATTTAACAGAGGTTTCACTTGTTTTTGAAAGTTTATATTGTACGAATGAATATATTATGATTAAAATATATAACATTCGCTATTATAATTAAAGAAATACGTTATGATTAATATATTTGAGACATATCGAAATTTTTCATTTAATGATACGAATCAGGGGGGGGGTGAAAAACCACATCTTCATAACCTTAGGTAAGCAAAGTGTTGCCTACGGAAGTAAAAAGGCCTATTCTACAGCCCGTAATGTCGTGTTGGTAGTGAATAGTATTAGCATTGTCCTTCTCCTATGCTGATTTTCACAATCAGCATAGGAGAAGGGGGGCTAACAGAAAAGATTGTCCGGCCATTCACACTTATAAGCGCCTTGTTTACAATTCAATATATCCGAAAGGGTAAATAAGCGGTTTTTTATTGTAACAGAGTCTCTCATATTATATTTTACGTAGAAAGACGTTTTTTATGAAATGATTTTTGTCCTACATGCCTTCGATAGGGGTTAAATAATTTGTGCGTTTGCGCTAGCTTTGCTACTAATGCGATTTGCATACCCCTTCTATTTGCCTTATCTTTGCAATTAACACTAATAAAAAATTTGACGCGAAATGGGAGATACTCCAAATTGTCCTGTATGTGGTATGGAAAATACATATTTTGACGGGACTGCCTTTATTTGTCCGGATTGTTTTCATGAATGGACAGGCCATGCATCCGAAGAAACAGAAGATACAACACCCAGAGACAGTAATGGCGCAGAGCTGATGGATGGCGACGCCGTTACGGTAATCAAAGACCTGAAAGTAAAAGGTTCCTCAATGGTAATAAAGAGAGGGACAAAAGTGAGAAGTATCCGCCTTACGGAAGAACCGACCGAAGTGGATTGTAAAATTGACGGCTCAAGTATAGTACTGAAAACCTGCTTCCTCAAAAAATAGAAGTCCCTGCCAATGGACGAGCAACGCGGACTTTATATAGAACAGACTTTCAGAGAAGACCCAAACCTTGATATAGGGGCATTGTCAAAACTGGATACTTACGACCTGCATTATCTGGCGGACATTGTTAATTGGGATATTCAGGTTCCACACCTGCAATGGATTACAGAGCAGCCATTATGTAGTAAGGCTACAGCCTTGATGATATTCTGGCGGGCATACCCTCAGGAATACCAGCGTTATAAATGGGATGCAAATGCAAAATCTGATCAGGATGTTTTTGACCTGATAAAAACAATTATTACAAACTACGAAAAAGGTTTTTATTCGGAATCAGATATTCATTACAGTCCACAAGACGATATGGGAGAGCCTGAACTTATCCCTGATATTATGTTTCAGGCAGTATCGGGAGAAGAACCTTACAGCCTCTACGAATCACTGGAAGTCTTGTCATGGTTTGGAGAATATCTGGAAACGCGCATCGAGCGTTGCCATTCGGCAATGGAGTTATATGGCATAGCCTGTCATATAACGAAGCCCGAAGCGGCTGAACATATACTGAAACATCCGATGTGTGACAAAGGTATTGCCTTGATGATATTCTGGCGGCTAAATGCCTATGCCAATATATTCGCAGCCAGTGACCTTTTGCAACAGGAAATTATAACCAAAATTCAGAATGACCAATATCCTGAAGTGATTGCCTACAACCCCAAAAAGGACAAAGAGGTAAAGGTTGTCAAGGCTAAAAATAAATGGGAGATACCTGAAATAATGAAAAATAAAGTATAGCTTATGTTTATAGATAAATGGTGGGGAAATTACATTGGAAGCTCTGATGATTCCTTTTTATTATTAGACTATTTTGGCACTCGGAAAACCTCAGATTTTGAACTGTGTACAATTTTAGAAGATACAGGCCTTGCTTCGCTACTCAAAAACGGAGGCCTGGAGAACGGAGACTTATCGTTTAAAATAGATGAAGGATATGTCCCGCACTTTGATATAGCTGTCGATGTTCTGACAGACTTGTCCGCTATTGTTCTGGAGTGTTTACAGAGCGGGAAAGTAGCAATCAAAGATTTGGATTCTTCCTCCAAATATTCGCAAACAATTACCATTGATTGCCGGAAGGAGGATATAAAATTATTAGCTGACGGGTTGGATAAGTTTATCAGTAATCCTGCAAATTTTGAACTGGCCGATATGATGGATGAAGATAGTTTGGGGGAATTAGTAAATGATTGCAGGGAAGTTTATGTATCGCTCATCGCTTTTCAGCATTAAGTAAATTATTTTAACTCAATAAAACTCTTTTTTCTTCGCAGACTACATACCTTTGCACCCATTATGCAATATAGTTTATTCACTCAATATAAATACAAATTTTTTAGTCTTGGTAGCGGCAGCAGTGGTAATTGCTACTATCTGGGAACCAATGAATATGGTATTCTTATTGATGCGGGTGTGGGTATTCGCGCTATACAAAAGGCCTTGCGCGAATATGGAGTCTCTTTTGATAAAATTATAGCCGTATTGGTTACCCACGACCATGCAGACCATATAAAAACTGTCGGGTGCCTTGGCGACAAATACAACATCCCGGTATATGCTACAGAAACTGTTCATAGCGGTATACTGCGCAACAGGGCCGTGCGTGCCAGCCTGACACAGTCGCGCCGGGTTATCGAAAAAGAACAACCCTTCTCCATCCGCGAATTTCAGATAACGGCATTTGAAGTGCCACACGACAGCATCGACAATGTCGGTTATCATATCCAATTTGACGGACAAACATTTGTACTTGTAACTGATGCAGGATGTATTACAGACAAGATTCGCGAATATGCCAGCAAAGCCAATCATCTGGTAATAGAAGCCAATTATGATGAATATATGCTTCAGGCGGGCAAATATCCTTATTACCTGAAACAACGCATCGGTAATGGTATGGGGCATCTCAGCAACCGCCTGTCCGCCGAATTTATAGCCAGTATCTACAACGAAAATATGCAAAACATCTGGCTTTGCCATCTCAGCCAGGATAACAACCATCCCGAAATAGCTTTCAAAGCAGTAGAGCAAGCCCTGTCGGCAAACGGTATAGCAGCCGGAAAAGATGTAAAAGTGGAAACATTGAGCCGTTTTAAAGTATCAGGATTGAGAGAATTCTGAATATAACTGTCATTTTATTTCTATATATTTATCTGTTATAGAGAGGTAATTAGTTATGAATTAATGGAACGCTGAGATAACCCGGTGTACTCTGTAAAAACAACACGGAGCACCTCCGTGATTAAATGAAATTAATCAACGTTACAAGAAGAAAAGTTACACAGGAAAAAGAACAAAACAGATTTCACTTATGACTTTAGCATACGCTTCGCTCCTGTGACCTTTTTTTGTCATGTACTGCCCATAATGGTCATTTATATTAGTAGAGATAAAATAACAATTTGTACACCACAAAGCATCAAAAATGAATAAAAATTGCTTTTCAAATAAATTATAACGAATTTTGTACTTCAAAATGAATTAGAAACATAAATATGAAAACTATTATAATTTTAGCGGACGGAGCAGCTGATGAGCCTATTGCCGCATTGGGAGGAAAGACTCCGTTGCAGGCTGCTAAAAAGCCTTATATAGATATGTTGGCAGCTAAAGGAAAAAGCGGGGAACTGGACACAATACCGGTCGGATTCAAGCCCGGAAGCGAGATTGCCAACCTCTCGGTTATGGGATATGATGTGCCCAAAGTATTCGAAGGAAGAGGCTCTCTGGAGGCTGCCAGTATGGGTATAGATATACTTCCCGGAGAAATGGCCATGCGCTGCAACCTCATCTGCATAGAGGATGGCAAGATAAAGAACCATTCTGCCGGACACATCTCGAGTGAAGAGGCCAAAGAACTGATCCTGTTTTTGGACAAAGAGCTAAATGACGGGAAAGTAAGTTTCTACCCCGGAGTTTCGTACCGCCACCTGCTGAAACTGAAAGGCGGAAACAAACATCTGGACTGCACAGCCCCGCACGATGTTACAGGTACACCATTCAGGGATGTACTGATAAAAGCTGACACACCGGACGCGCAGGAGACTGCCGCCTATCTGAACCAATTGATTCTGAAATCACAGGAATTGCTGAAAGACCATCCGATAAACAAAAAACGGATAGCGGCAGGAAAAGACCCTGCAAACAGTATCTGGCCTTGGTCGCCGGGATACCGCCCTCAAATGCAAACCCTGCAGGAATTGTTCGGTATCAAAAGCGGCTCTGTAATTTCGGCTGTAGACTTAATCATGGGCATCGGCGTGTATGCAGGGCTTAAACTAATCCATGTGGAAGGAGCAACAGGCCTTTACGATACAAATTATGAAGGGAAGGCGCAGGCAGCCATAGACGCCCTTAAAAACGACGATTTCGTATATCTGCACATCGAGGCAAGTGATGAGGCCGGACATGAAGGGGATTACGAACTAAAAACACGGACAATCGAGTATCTAGACCACCGTGTGGTAAGGACAATATATGAGGCTACTAAAGACTGGGATGAGCCTGTCACAATAGCCATTTTACCCGACCACCCTACTCCATGCGCCATAAAAACGCATACAAACAAGCCTGTTCCTTTCCTTATCTACCGTCCGAACGGAGACGCGGATAATGTACAGGTATATGATGAATTCGAATCTCCGAAGGGAGCTTACGGACTTATCAGGGGAAAAGAGTTTATGGAATTACTATTCAGCGGGAAATAACAATTAATGCCGCGCTTTTCGTTACAGATGTAGTGGCAGGCCTATGTGTCTGCCCGAAAACTGCCTGAAATATATCAATAAATAATGCCAATCAAGGGTTAAATGTGCCGTTAGGCACATCATATTGGTAGAAGCATGAATGAAATTCGTTTTTTTGTGCCGTCAGGTACAAAATGTGAATTGTTCTGTAGATATTGCGTACCTGACGGCACGCAATTAACCGGTTAAAGCTTCTTTCTACCAACAATTCAGTCCCTAAAGGGACAAAAAACAGCACATTTAACCCTTGATTCGCATAAATATTTGATTAGTAATTAATAAAACAAAAGAGGGAAGTAAATTACTTCCCTCTTTCATTATATCGATACAAATACTTACTTATTCCATTCATCCGGATTATTAGGATAAATATCCATCAATTTCATCCTGAACCACAAAGTCGTATAACCGGGGATAACCTGTACGCCACTATTATAGAAACCTGAAGTACCGTAACCGAGCAGGTAAGGAATACAAACCTCAACCTGATCTCCCTTTCTCATGTACTGCAACATTGTGACAAAACCATCAACTAACCCGCTATTCACTCTGGTGCGGAATGGAATACCATTCTTATCTCCTTCTGTAGAATCAAACGTATATTTTGTCCCATCCAGCAGGTAGAACCATCCCTCATACCTGATAGCTACGCTGTCTGTCATGTAAGGCGTCCCGCTTTCGGTAATTTTAGTAGAGGGGGATGCTGTTGATGTTTCATCTTGTATAAAGTCATCCACCGATTTCCAGTACACACTCCCGTTGCCGCTCATCGAAGCACGGGCTGAGTATACCGAATTGGAAGCTACTTCATTTACCAGCTTATTATTATATGTTTTCCATTCATCACTTACATTATCATCATCGTCCTTGTCATTCATACACGCAGTGAAAGACATTATAGTGCAAAGGAAAACAGCTAATGCTAATAGTTTTTTATTCATATTTTCTATTATATGGAGTTCAAAGATTTAATGATTCAAAAATTTAAAAATTGCTGTTTTTTAATGCTTACCCCTAAATCTTTGAATCTTTAAACTTTAAATTTTTAAATATTACGACCCAATTGTCTTCAATAAATTTTTCATGCTTACCTTATCGGAGATAATATCCGAAAGCTTATCTATAGCTACACGTTCCTGCTCCATCGAGTCGCGGTAACGGATAGTCACGGTATTATCTTCCAGCGACTGGTGGTCTACAGTCACACAATACGGAGTACCGATTGCATCCTGACGGCGGTAACGTTTACCTATACTGTCTTTCTCATCATACTGGCATTTGAAGTCAAATTTCAATGCGTCAATAATTTCACGAGCCTTTTCAGGCAGCCCGTCTTTCTTTACCAATGGTAATACTCCCAGTTTGATAGGAGCCAGAGCCGAAGGTAATCTCAACACAACGCGTGTTTCGCCATCTTCCAGCACTTCTTCCGCATATGCAGCAGAAAGTACCGACAAAAACATGCGGTCTACCCCGATAGACGTTTCAATAACGTAAGGAGTATACGATTTATTGAGTTCAGGGTCGAAATATTGTAATTTTTTACCGGAATATTTTTCGTGGCTGCTCAGGTCGAAGTCGGTACGGGAATGGATTCCTTCCACTTCTTTAAACCCGAACGGCATTTCAAATTCGATATCTGTAGCCGCGTTCGCGTAATGCGCCAGCTTGTCATGATCGTGAAAACGGTATTTTTGGCTGCCGAATCCAAGAGCCTGATGCCATTTCATACGTACTTCTTTCCATTTGGCGAACCAGTCTAATTCTTCTCCCGGACGAACGAAGAACTGCATCTCCATCTGTTCGAACTCACGCATACGGAAGATAAACTGACGGGCAACGATCTCGTTACGGAAAGCCTTACCTATCTGGGCTATACCAAAAGGTATTTTCATACGTCCTGTTTTCTGCACATTCAGGAAATTTACAAAGATACCCTGTGCCGTCTCGGGACGAAGGTATACTTTCATAGCTCCATCGGCAGTAGACCCCATCTCGGTAGCGAACATCAGGTTAAACTGGCGTACTTCCGTCCAGTTACGCGTTCCGCTTATCGGATCCGCAATTTCGCAATCGAGTATTATCTGGCGAAGTTCTTCCAGATTCGTGTCATTCAACGCTTTTGCGAAACGGGCATGTACCTCGTCGCGTTTTTTCTGGTTTTCCAGTACACGCGGATTAGTCTGGCGGTACATAGCCTCATCGAAACTCTCCCCGAAGCGTTTCGCCGCTTTTTCCACTTCTTTGTTTATCTTATCGTCAATCTTTGCCAGATAGTCTTCGATGAGGACATCGGCACGGTAACGTTTCTTGCTGTCTTTATTGTCAATCAAAGGGTCGTTGAAGGCATCAACGTGTCCTGATGCTTTCCAGATGGTAGGGTGCATAAATATAGCTGAATCGATACCTACAACATTTTCGTTCAATAGCACCATACTGTCCCACCAGTATTTTTTGATGTTGTTTTTCAATTCCACACCCATTTGCCCGTAGTCGTACACGGCACTCAATCCGTCATAGATTTCGCTGGATTGGAAAACAAAACCATACTCTTTACAATGCGAAACTATCTTCTTAAAAACATCTTCTGACATATACCTTTGACTCTTTTTTACGTTTTCTTTTATATGTAACTAAATAAACTGCACAAAGTAAGCATTTTTTTTTGATATAGAAGTAAACCGATGCTCTCCATATTGAAGATATTATGATTCAAATATTCATCATTTTGTGTATATTTAGTTTTGTTTCGATGCATTAACATCTTTCCTGTCACTCATTCCGTTAAGAGCCTGTTTTAAATTTTAGCGAAAATTTTTATTACAGGTTCAGGTCAATAGTTCTTAGCAATTTTTTTATGCTCTTTTTGCCGTATTTTACCCTTTTTACTCTTGGTTTAGCCCGCTAAACCGGCTAGCAAAAATGATAAAATCCATCTAAAAACAGCTATAAAAAAGATTTGCTATAAAATTTAAACAGACTCTAAATAGTTATGGAATTTTATTATTTCCGGCATCTATAGAATAAACCGAACCGAAAAACTAATAATTGTCCTAACCCATACTATAAACCTTTTTATCAGCATGAGATTAATATATTTTATGAAGGGGAATGATTAAATATCCGCCGGATAACCAAAAAGCACTTACCTTTGCAACCGAATATATCCAAATCCCTAATGAAACACCTGTATATCATCTTATTGCTTTCTGTACTCCCTTTTGCTACCCTACAAGCACAGCAAAAGAACGGCTATATACAAGGTGTTGTATCCGATTCTACAACAAAAGAGCCTATCCCATACGTGACCATAAAGCTACTGAATCAGACCGATAGCGCTTACATAAAAGGTATAGCCACTGATGAAAAAGGAAGCTTCAGGCTGGCAGCTCCCGCAGGGAAATATATACTGGATGTATCCTTCATCGGGTATAAGAAATTTCTGAAAGAATTTGAAACTTTTCCTAAAAATCCGGATTATTCATTCGGGGATATTTATCTGGCAGAAGACGTAGTACAGCTCAAAGAAGCAGTAGTAGAGGCAAAGGTGCCGGATATATTGGTAAAAGGGGATACGATAGAATATAACGCCAACTCGTACAGTTCGCAGGAAAGCGATATGCTACAGGATATGATGAAGAATATACCCGGTGTAGAAGTAGATGCTGACGGGAATATCACGGCAAACGGCAAACCTGTGAAAAAGATACTGGTAGACGGCAAGGAGTTTTTCGGCAACGACATACCAATGGCGCTTGCAAACCTGCCTGCCAATATGATAAAGAAACTACAACTCTATAAAGAAGAATCGGAGACAGCCCAGGTAACAGGCTTCAAAGATAAAGACCCCGACCAGGTACTTAATCTGGTAGTGAAGGAAGAGCTGAAACAGAGCATATTCGGGGAGGTAAAAGCCGGATATGGGAGTGACGACAAGTATGCCAATAAGGTACTGGTAAACTATATGCGAAACGACAACCAAATGTCGGTAGTAGCGGATTTAAACAACATCAACGATGGCGGTGGCTACACGCTGGATATGAACAATGGTATTGATAAAAACAAAAACCTTGGAGCTAATGCCTATATCCAATCATCCGACAAATTCAGGATAGGAGGAAATGTCAGGTATTCAGGCAACGATAACCTGATGGAGACTAAAACCAATACCCAGACCTTCCTTTCGTCAGGCGACCGTTTTTCCAAACAGGAAGCCTCATATCGTAGCAAAAGGGAAAATATGAACTTCGGGATGAATATGCAATGGAAGCCCGACACACTGACCACTATCTTCGCACGTTCATATATCAGCTTTAGTAATACTAATAACCGGCAAAATTCGACAAATCTCTCTTATGTAGCCGAGAAAGACACGACTTCAGGATATTCGAACAGCCAGACCAAAGGAGATGGTTACAGCATAAACAATTTTATAACCATCGGGCGTAAGCTGAATAACAAAGGCCGTACGATCAGCCTGACCCTCAACAATTCGATACGGAAAGACAATAACAAAGGGACAAATTACTCATACACTACCTACACAGACGATACGGAGGACAAAATTATAGACCAGCGCAACAAAACGGATAACCGGACGAACAGTTACAACCTTTCCATGTCTTACGTTGAGCCTCTGGGAAAAGATCACAGGCTGCAATTGTCCTATTCTTACGGGTTAAATGATTCGAAGCGCATACGCGATGTCCGCAAAAAGGATGACGCAGGGGAATATACGATTTTGGACAGTGCGTATGCCCGCAATACGAATAACAAATATATCAACCAGAATATCAGCCTCAATTTTCAGACTACAAAAGAAAAATACAATTATACCATCGGATTCAGCATAGACCCGTCATATTCACGCAGTAAAGTAAGTATCGGCGACTCTATTATCGAAAATGTGAAACAGAGTGTAGTCAACTTCTCTCCCAGCCTCAATTTTTCGTACCAACCGAACGAACAGACCAGTCTGGACCTCAGTTATTCCGGCTCTACAAGCCAGCCGGGAATAACCCAGTTGTCGGCAGATACGGTTATCACAAGCGCTTTGTCTAAATACTATGGTAACCCTGACCTGAAACCAAGCTATAGCAACAATTTCAGCGTATATTACCGGAAGTCGGATTATGAGACGAATCGTTTCCTTATGCTATCAGGAGGATTTAATTACATATTCAATAACATAATCGATTATACTACAATTGACGATTTGGGAAACAGTGTCAATACCTACAGGAACATGAGCGGCAACATGGGGGCTAATATCAACTTCATGTTCAATACTCCGCTACGGAACAAGAAATTTACTATCGACAACAGCACGTACACCAATTATTACAAAAACATCGGATATACGAACGCGGAAAAGGCGATAACCCACAATATAGTGATAGGCGAAAAAGTGTCGGGAAAATTCAAGGTTGACAAATTTGAAACACACCTTCAACTGGGTATGACATATAATATCACACGAAATAACCTCTCCAGTGCGCAAGACAGGAATACATCGACATACACCGTCCAACACTCCTTTCTGTGGAAATTACCTTACGATTTTTCGGTACAAAACGACCTGAATATGACCTACTATGCGGGTTATGGGGATGACTTCAAGAAAAAAGAAATTCTTTGGAACGCGTCCATATCAAAGTTGTTCCTGAAAAAGAAAAAGGGCACGGTCAAACTCCAGTTGTTCGATATACTCAACGACCGCAACAATATCGTCCGTTATGTAAGCGGCAACTATATGTCCGACTCGCGTTCGAATAGTATAAGCCGGTATTTTATGCTTAGCTTCTCTTACAAATTTAATATTATAAAGAGTAAAAAAGGCGGTGGTCAGGATGATGACTATGATGGGGAATTCTGATCTTTTTTGAGTATCAAAAATCTACCTCCACATCCCTGCTCCCATCTTCCTGCACCTTGATACTAACATTTACCGTATCATTCGGCAACAGGCTTTCAACCTTCTCTGGCCATTCGATGAAGCAAAGGCTGCCACTGTAAAAATAATCTTCATACCCGAAATCGAAAGCTTCCTCTATCTTATTTATACGGTAGAAATCGAAGTGATAGATAAGTTCCCCGCTATCGGAACGGTATTCGTTTATAATGGCAAAAGTAGGACTGTTGATAGTATCCGAAACGCCCAGATTTTCACATATAGCTTTTATAAAAGTCGTCTTTCCGGCTCCCATTTCTCCATGAAAGGCAAAAACGGTATTGTCGCCCATAGCCTTTATAAACTCTATAGCGGCTTCGTCTATGTTATCTAATGATTGTATTTTAATGTTCATCCGGTTTTTAATTTATATGTTTACTTGAAATCTTGGATAATTGACATGCAAAGATATATTTAATATTGGCACATTGACTTATCGGCATATTGGTTTACTTCCCCGTCAGCGTAATAAAAGGCACGATCATCTCTTCCATCGAGATGCCGCCATGCTGGAATGTATCGGCATAATAAGATACATAGTAGTTGTAATTGTTGGGGTACACAAAAAAGTCATCGCCTGTGGCGAAGATGTATTTCGTGCTGATATGCGGAGTTGGCAGCCCCACTTTATCGGGCGAATGTATATCATAAACTTTCTTCCGGTCATAGTCCAGATTACGCCCTACCTTGTAGCGTATATTCGAGTTGACGGTTTTATCCCCTATTACCTTTTGCGGATTTTTCACCCGTACAGTACCATGATCGGTAGTCAGTATAATCTTGTACCCCATGTCCTTAGCCTTGCGCAGGATATCCATTGTGCTTGAATGCTTAAACCACGAACGGGTCAGGGAACGGTAAGCCGCCTCATCGGAGGCAAGTTCGCGTATCATCTTCGATTCGGTGCGGGCATGGGAAAGCATATCCACAAAGTTGATAACCACCACATTCAGTTGCTTATTAGCCAGCGCGCTCATATTCTGCACCAGTTTTTCGCCTGAGGATGAAGACAGTATTTTATTGTACGAGAAAGTATATTTGCGCCTGAAACGCTCTATTTGTGTTTGCAACAAGGCTTCCTCATTCATATTCTTGCTCTCGTCCTCTTCTTCCTCCACCCAGAGCCCGGGGTATAACTTCACTATCTGTGCCGGCATCAGCCCTGCAAAGATCGCATTGCGGGCATATTGTGTAACTGTGGGCAGTATGCTAAAGTATTCATCTTCCGAAAAGGAAAAATCATTCGCCAAAAGGTCTTTTACATCCCACCACTGGTCGAGACGAAAGTTATCGATAAGGACAAAGAATACTTTTTCTTCCTTTTCGAGCAAAGGGAAAACCTTTCTGGAAAATAGTTCGGGACTGATTAAGGGGCGATTGTCCGGATTCTGTATCCACGACTCGTAATTCCGTTTGACATATTTGCAAAAACTGTCATTTGCCTCATTCTTCTGAATCTTGAGCAGGTCAATCAAAGGGCTGCCCGATGCCGTAAGTTCAAGTTCCCAGTAAACCAGCCGTTTATAAATGTCCACCCAATCGGTGTAAGTGAGGGAATCGTTTATACGTGCGCTGATCTTACCAAATTCTTCGCGGTAACTTTCAAGCGTCATTTCCGAAACGATATCGTCTTTGTGCAGGTTCTTCTTAATAGAGAGCAGTATCTGGTTCGGGTTGACAGGTTTTATCAGGTAATCGGCTATTTTCTTTCCTATGGCATGTGTCATAATCCCTTCGTCCTCGCTTTTGGTAATCATAATTACCGGTATATTCGGGTTAAGGTCCTTTATCTGCCCCAGCGTATCTATACCGGACAATCCCGGCATATTCTCATCCAGAAAAACAATATCGAACGAATCTTCCCTGATGCTGTCAATAGCATCCTGTCCGCTGTTCACAGGGGTAACCTCATATCCTTTTTCTTCGAGAAAGAGAATATGCGAACGCAACATATCTATTTCATCATCTGCCCAAAGTATCCGTTTTTTCTTCATGTATAGTTTATTGTAAAACAAGCCACATTATCTTGCAATAAAGTGGCTTGTTATTTTGTTTTGCACTTTAGCCTGAAATCAAAAGTACAAACAGATGGTCAATCTAAGAATTCGTTCCTGTTAAAATACATTAAGCAAAACAAACAGGACTGTGTGACCCTATTTCAGATTCTTGTTTATTTCATTTAGCAGGTATTCTTTCGGGTCGGAGCTATATTCCCAAAACATTACTCCCGCCATCTTATTTTCCAGTACATACTGGCATTTTTCTTTTACGGATTCCTCATCATCGTAAGTCAGGAACAGCCCTTTGTAGAAATTGAACAGATATGGCGCACGGGCAGTCTCGTCCCAATACCTGTAATTTTCATTTTTATTGACCAGGCTGTCTTTTATATATGTATATCCGGCACCACGGATTTGCTCTACAACAGGATCTCCAATTCCTTTCGAAGAACTTTTTTTCAATGTATATGCCCTTCCGTAAAAAGCGATGCCCATCACTAGTTTTTCGGCGGGAACTCCGGCTGCTATATAAGCTTTTACCGCTATATCGGCGCTTTGCTTCAACTCATATTTGCCGGAAGCATACAGGTTGGTATGGTGTACTGCTTGTTTTTCGGGATGATAATCATACGTCATTATATTCACATAGTCCAGATACTGTTGGGCTTTAGCCATTTCGGTGTTATCAATAAATTTCTGGAAGCCCCCAACCGCGGTAGTCAACAGATATTTTTTGCCTGTTTCGTTTCCAAGCACATCCAGTTCGGCCCTGATGGCTTCGAACATCAATGTATAGTTCTGCTTATCTTCGGGACGGTATACATTTCCCTTATCCCCGGGTATGGCAGGATATTCCCAGTCTATATCCACTCCATCCAGATTATTGTTTTTCATGATTTCAACGGCAGATTTAGCAAATGCTTTTTGCCCTTCGGAGGTAAGAACCGCGTCTGAGAAGTTGCGGCTCCATGTCCAGCCTCCTATCGAAATCAGGATTTTGAGATCAGGATTTTTTTGCTTTAGTTCATTTAGCTTTCTGAAGTTGGTAGTATCTGTAGCCTCATTTGTCAGAAAGGCTTTTCCGTCCTTTACATCAACGAAAGCATAGTTGATATGGGTAATTTTGTCCGGCGATATTTTATTTACATCGACCAAACCATTATAGCCTCCTACATAAGCTATAATAACAGGTTTCGGCGCCTCCTCCGTTTTCTTGGCTTGTTTGCACGATGCCATGCCTAAAATCGCTATACATAGAATAGCACACTTAAAAAGATTGTTTTTCATGGTTTATAGTTTATTAGATAAAGTACAAAACTAAGAAAATAAATGTAGATTAAGAATTTAGCATGGGATTTAGAGCAGAAGTAGTTCGACTTTTTATTTTACCACGGAGTAAAAGGAGTAACACGGAGTTTCTTTTTATAAATATACTTGTATATTCACTGCATACTCCGAGGTAAAGATAAAGATGAGTTCAGAAACTGTTTAAATTTTATACGAATATTTTATTATACCTTTTTCTTCGTTCATTTTTAGGCTGTTTTTGGCTGTTTTTTCCTTTCTCTCAACTCAACCAGCGGTCACAGGAGCGAAGCGTATGTAAATAGCCCGCTATTATCGTTTCAAGAAAGAAAAAAACATCTCTAAAACATCTCTAAAAATTTGAACGAATAAAATTTAAACAGTTTCTCAATATAAAAACGGCACAAGCCAAAGCCCATGCCGTCATATTATCATTTGGTGTTGTTTTACAAACTATCTCCGAAATCTTCACGGAATTTTTCCATCAACCGCTGTGGCCAGTCGTTGACAGGTTCAAGCCCGCCCATAAAGAAGCGGAGCACAGGCGGTTCGTAAACAAATTTAAGCCCGCCTATCAGATGACGGTTCTCATATAGCCACGTCATACGGTCTTCTACATATTTAATCTGCGAAAGGGTAAACACACGGCGTGGAATAGCCAGACGAAGAAGTTCCATGTCGGCGTATGTTTCGTTTCCGTACTCGTCGCGCTGATTAGACACCGAACCTCTTTCCATACCACGTACACCCGAGATCAGGAAGAATGCCGCAGCCAGCGACCCTGCCGGATATTCCGTTTGAGGGATATGAGAACAGATTTCCATCGCATTGACATGCGCACCCAATACCCCCGGAGGTGTTACCATCGGGACTCCTTTCTTATCAAGGGAGTTTACCAGATATTCAATAAACTGAGGGCTTTGGCAAATCATGCTTTCATCCAGTGTTTCGTACAACCCTACAGCTATAGCTTCTATTTCGCGTACCGACATCCCCCCGTAGGTAAGGAATCCTTCGAAAAGAGGAACAAGCGGTTCCAGTTCTTTCATAATGGCGTAGTCGTTGGTACAGATACCGCCGCCACGGGATGAACTTAACTTACGCGCAGAGAAGTAGACCAAGTCGGCAAGACCTGTCATAGTAAGGATAATCTCTGCCATTGTACTGTTCTTGAACTCCTCCTCACGTTGCTTAATCAGCCAGGCATTTTCGCCCAGCAAACTGGCATCGAGCACAAGGCGGATTTTATATTTATTGGCAATAGCACGTACCTCTCTCAGGTTTTCCATTGAGAAAGGCTGCCCACCTATAAGGTTGGTAGAAGCCTCCATACGGATATACGGAATATTGGCCGCACCATGCTTATTGATGCACTTTTCCAGTTTTTCGAGGTTCATATTTCCTTTGAACGGATGCTTGCTATTGATTACATAAGCCTCGTCATACAGTAATTCTTCTATTTTACCTCCGTATTGTGTGATATGCGCCATTGCCGTAGTGAAATGGTAGTTCATCGGCACAATACTTCCTTTACGAATATAGGCATTGGATATAATGTTTTCGGCGGCGCGCCCCTGATGTACCGGAAGCAGGTATTTCTTACCCAGAACCTCTTCTACGGCTTTCTGGTAGCGTACAAAGCTCTGCGAACCCGCATAAGCGTCATCTGCTATCATCATCGCTCCAAGTTGCCTGTCGCTTAAGGCATTCGTCCCGCTATCGGTAAGCATATCCAGGAATACATCTTTTGTATCCAGTCTGAATGTATTGAATCCGGCTTCGTAAAGAGCTTCTAATCGACGTTCGATCGGTACTAAATGGAGTTTTTGCACAACACGCACTTTGTGTAATTCCAGTGGAATATCCTCCCCACTGTAAAACTTAATCTTTGAAGAATTCTCTGACATGATATTAGTTTATAATAATGTTAAATTAAGATGCGCAATTTATAAATAATTATTCAATAAGCAAGCAAAACAGTTCATATTACGACAATTTTTATCCAATATTCATTCTTTTTATTTCATTTTGAAATAAGTGATGCGATTATTGAATATGAATTACGCTGATCAAGGGTTGAAAAAGACAGTAGTTCATTGTCCCGATGGAACTGAAAGAGTATAAGTGCGTTTTTTTACCTGTGGTAACTGTTTAAATTTTATACGAATATTTTATTATACCTTTTTCTTCGTCCATTTTTAGTCTGTTTTTTCCTTTCTCTCAACTCAACCAACGGTCACAGGAGCGAAGCGTATGTAAATAAGCATCTCTAAAAATTGGAACGAATAAAATTTAAACAGTAGAGTTTATATTCAATAAAAGAATAAGATACATGTTTTCAGGGGTTTTAATTGCCACGACTTTCAAGTCGTGGATAATATTGGAAAAGGAATCGACTTTAGTCGAAACTGTTTTGGCTAAAGCCTTTTATTATCTTATTCATTGATCCCCCAGCTAAAGCTGGAGGCAATTAAAACACAGAAAATAATATATATATAATCTTATGGAATATAAACCCTAGTTACTTAGTTAAATAAATCATTTTCTTCCTATCTTGCAAAAAATATCATTTTATACCAATAAACCATACAAAACTAAATTACAATGGATACAACTTTACCAAGAAAATGGTTCAGCCGTATATTTAAGGGAGCCTCACTGGCCACGGTAGCTATCGCCTTTCAGGCATGTTACGGAGCCCCTCGCGATTTTGGTATGGATCAATACATTGAGGGTGTTGTTACAAATGCCGAAGGAGAACCTTTAAAAGACATTTTTGTTTCGGTAGAGGTTAGCTCAGACTCGATACAAGGCACACTGTCAGACGATGAAGGACGATTCCGTTTATATACCGAAAGAAGAGATGAATACAAGCTTTCTTTTAGCGATAAAAACGGTAATATTCAGAATAAGGATACAACGCTGACCGGACGTCGCGGCGGCATTTTCTTAACGATGAATCTGGATAAGAAATAATATGTTCTTAAACCGTATCAGGCAATCTATTCATATAAAGGCGAAAGAGGTCGAACATAAGCAGCACAATCTTTTTTATCTTTTTTGGGAGTGTACACAACGCTGTAACCTCTCATGCCTGCATTGTGGCAGCGACTGCGTTTCCGATTCCCGATACAGGGATATGCCGAAAGAAGATTTCCTGCGAGTACTCGATAATGTCAATCAACATCCTCGCGACCATATCACGGTCATTATCACAGGAGGAGAACCTCTCCTGCGGAAAGACCTCGAAGAATGTGGATTTGAGATTCGTAAACGAGATATGCGGTGGGGAATTGTAACGAACGGATATGCTTATACCCGCGAAAGGCATATTTCGTTGTTGAATGCCGGTATGGGCTCCGTGACCCTTAGTCTTGACGGGCTGGGAGATACCCACAACTGGTTGCGAAACAGCCCAAAAAGTTTTGAAAGAACGCTGAATGCCTTGCAGCTTATATCTTCTTCCGCGCGGCTTACTTCCGATGTGGTTACCTGTGTGAATAAGCAGAACATTTCACAGTTGGAAGATATATACAGGCTGATAAAGGAAAACGGAGGCAAAGCATGGCGGATATTTACGATTACCCCGATAGGGCGTGCCAAAGAGAATGAAGATATGCTGCTGGATGCCGATGAGTTTACTTATCTGATGGAGTTTATCAAAGAGAAACGGAAATCAGGAACGCTCAATCTGAAATTCAGTTGTGAGGGCTATGTAGGCCGTTATGAAGGAGAGGTACGCGAAGAATACTTCTTTTGCCGTGCAGGGATAAATGTGGCTTCGGTACTGATAGACGGCAGCATAGGGGCATGCCCGAATATCAACCGTAGCTTTGTACAGGGAAATATCTATAAAGACAACTTTATGGATGTGTGGAACAACCGATACCAACTCTATCGCAACCGCAACTGGACAAAAACAGGGCAATGCGCATTGTGCAAAGAATATAAATACTGTAAGGGTAACGGTTTGCATTACTGGACGGAAGACCGGAAAAACGTATTGGCTTGCCATTGTGGCCTGATAAAATGACCGACCCGGAACATTTTGGTATTAAATATTGTTTATCAATAAGATAGAGTATTGTAACCCCTAAAAAAGTACTGCTATGGATGATAAAAATAACAAGGAACATGATTCTGTACTGGATAACAGGCTGGGTACACCCATGAAGAAAGTTGACGGGTTGAGCAGTGACATGAAGAAAGCTGAATCGGAGCATTTACATGCATTTCGTGACGATGTGAATATAAATGATATTAATGAAGATAAGCTATAATATTATTTATAGGTAGGATTTTGGTAATAAAAAGTGAGGCTCTATGAATAACCATAAAGCCTCATATTTTGGGACTGTGTTTTTCCCCTTAATCAGCGATGCACTATGCTCCTGCACTAGAATAATTCCCGCTTCCTTGTAGAATTATTCTACAGGCGCGTAATCAAAGGCTGATCTCACTTTCAAAATCTCACCTTTTCTGCTTCCCGGCGGGCTATTGTTGTACCAATCATCAATACTTATTTATAGGAAACGTTTTCTCAGCCATTCCCTTACTGGCAGATCATAGAATCGCATAGATAAATCACATAATTCCCTTTTCTCTCAGTTTCAACTGCCATTTCCATGCCGATGCCATTGTATCTTCGATATTTTCCTTAGCTGTCCATCCCAGTACGGTATTGGCATGTTTAGGCTCAGCCCAAATCTTTTCTATATCTCCTTCGCGGCGGCCAACTATCTTGTAGTTTAGTTTTGTACCCGAAACTTTCTCGAATACTTTGATTAGTTCAAGCACCGAAACACCACGTCCTGTACCCAGGTTGAATATTTCTACCTTTTCAGGTGATTTGTTCTCTACCATACGGTCGATAGCTACCACGTGCGCCTTGGCAAGGTCTACCACATTGATAAAGTCGCGGATACACGACCCGTCAGGTGTATCGTAGTCATCACCGAATACACTCAGTTGCTCGCGTACACCGATAGCTGTCTGTGTGATGTACGGTACAAGGTTCTGAGGTACACCGTTAGGCAGTTCGCCTATCTCGGCAGTCGGATGCGCGCCTATCGGGTTGAAGTAGCGCAGGATGATGCTTTTCACATCGGCTCCCGAACGAACCACGTCTTTTATGATTTCTTCATTGATTTGTTTTGTATTACCATAAGGCGATTCAGCCGGTTTGATAGGTGCTGTTTCGTCAATCGGATTTTTGTCCGGCTCTCCGTAAACGGTGCATGATGAAGAGAATACAATATTTTTTACGCCGAATTGGGGCATCAGGTCGAGCAGATTCATCAGCGAGTTCAGGTTGTTCCTGTAATACAACAGCGGCTTTTGCACCGATTCGCCTACAGCCTTACTCGCCGCGAAGTGGATAATTCCCTTAATATCGGGATGAGTAGTAAATAGTTTTCTCAATCCTTCAAGGTCGTTACAATCCAGTTTTTCAAAAACAGGGCGAATACCTGTGATGCGCTCTATACCGTCTATAGAGTCGGCTGTGGAGTTAGACAAGTCATCGATGATAACTACAGAATAGCCGGCATTCTGTAATTCTACTACAGTGTGGGAACCGATATATCCGGCACCACCTGTGACAAGAATTTTACCTTTCATTTTTAGTGTTTTTAAATTGAGCCTTAAAGATACGAAATATCGGTCTACAGTTAGCAGTCAACAGCCAATTAATCAACAACAATTATTGTAAAATTATCAATCATATATCTGCCTGTTTCTTTACTTTTGAAACTCATAATTGTTTTTGGCGGACCATAAGTATCCTTCTCATAACGATTTTGCCCTCCCATGCCATCAGGCTCAATGACCCATACCTTACGAAGAGCTGAAAGAACAATAGGGGATTCTCCCATTAATCCAATCTCCGGAGGAATCGTCATGGATTTTTTTATCGAATTTAATACTTCAATACTAAAGTATTCTCCTTTTTTTATAAATAAAGAGGATTTCTCCGTTAGATATGGAGGATCGAAAGAGTCATGCAACTTTATTTTTGTACCCGTAATGCTTACTAAATTATTAAAAATTCGCAGATAAAAATCTACCGAAACAAAGACTTGATTATCTATTGTATCTACAGGTTCGCATAATGTATAACGGTCATTATTGTAGGTAACCTCATTGCCGCAAAACTTAAATTTCGAGATATCTGCTCCAAAGATAGCTTTATCAAGTATTTCAGCAACAGGAGTCATAGGCATACCATTTTTCATGTATATGGGAACTATTATATTAATATCACCTATACCCTCCACGCTGTATGGTATGCTTTGCCCGCTACAATAACTACACTTCAACAACATACATAATATAAGAATCGGATAATGTATTTTCATTTAATTATAAATATTAAATTTCACAAGCTGTAAAATCAACATTAGAGTTGTGCATAATAGCGTTTTTATAATAGAGTATATTTTAACAATATTGCATAATCTTACTGTCAGGCAATTGAAAATATTCAATTTGCGAACCCGAAAGAATGATGCGAAAACGCAGAAAGTGGGCAGGGACAAGCCACTGCACCTACGAATTCAAAAATCATTAAACGCATATAGACTATATTATCTTACCGCCTTTTCCAACAGCTTTATGGTCATACTCACCGTATCCAGTTCCGCTTCTATCCCTATCGGGAATGTAAAGTTATTACCAATATGCCCGAATGATAAACCATGTACTGCCGGAATATTCAACGGCTTGATCCTGTCTTCTATCACTTCCCTGAGGGTAAAAGAGTTTGCTGTCCTGGTCTTTTCCGATATATCACAGTCATTATTTACTCCGAATACGATACCTCTGGCTTTTGCCAGTTCGCCGGAGGCTATCAGTTGTGTCAGCATCCTGTCCATCCGGTAAGGCTCTTCCCCGACATCCTCTATCATTGCAATTTTGTTCTTAAAACTGATCTGATGAGGCGTGCCTGTCATAGCCGAGATTAACGAGAGATTGCCGCCTGCCAGTTCTCCCCGCACTTTGCCGGGGGTTATGGTATACCGTTCATATATCTTTTCGTCAACTGCTTTCAGTAAATCTTCGGCAGAATTCTCGATTGTGTAGTTATCAGTCGGATACATTACTACATCCATAAACTGTTTCCGGCTGTATTCACTCTCAAATATTTTGGCAACTGGCCCGTGAAATGTTATCAGCCCCGTCTTTCTGTATATGGCATTGATAGGGGCGGTATCGTCACTGAATCCCATAATGACTTTAGGGTTCTTCTTAATAGCTTTATAATCAATCATATCAAGAATCCGTGTGCAACCATATCCCCCGGCGGCAAAAATAATCCCTTTTATTTCGGGATTCTTTATCATATTGTTGAAGTCATCAGCCCGTTCTTGATCCGTGCCGCTGAAATATCCGTGCCTGCCCATAATTTTATCAGAATAAACAGGCTCAAAACCTAACTGCGTCAGGTTTTCGATAGACGATTGCAACGCTTTTTCACTTAACAAAAATCCGGGAGCTGTCATTCCGATTTTATCGCCTGGCCGTAGTCTGGCAGGCTTTATTGTTCTTTTGTTCATTTCCTCTGCCCTATTGTTTTTTGCCGTCATTTTTGCAGGAATTAATGAAGCCAGTGATAACGCGATTCCGGTATTCAGGAAATTTCTTCTGTTCATATTTGAATTTTAATTTAAAGTCTGTTTAAATTTTACCAAAATATTTTATTATTGATTCTTTTTTCGTTCATTTTTATTTTTCATGAAAAGTCTTTTGGTTAGCAAAAAAAGGAAAAATATCATTCATAAAAAACAAGAAACTGAAAATAATTCAATAAAACAGGTAAAGGATTCAACGACAACAACCAGACAAACAAAGGCAATGGAAAAAGATTCCACGGCGCTGCTTACAATAGTATTGCAGAATGATACGCCTATGCAACGTACAGTAACGGTACAGCAGGGCGAGAAATCATTTAGCTACGATGTTCCGGCAAGTTCGGTAATATCCTGTATTTGGGAATGATCCTTCCCTACACGGAGAGCCTGTTTAATTTTTACCAAAATAGCTTAAAAAAATTTGAAAGAATAAAAATTAAACAGGCTCTGAGCTTCAACAACAAAAAGAGTGTTATCTTTGCTAGTGAATAGTTCCAGCACAACTACAATATTAACTTTTATCAATTAATAAATTATGCTGAAACCAGTTAAAACGCTGTTTAGCATCCTGTTAGCGGGAGCTATAAGTGTCAATCTGGCAGGTCAGAGTAATCTGCCTGTCTATCTGAACGAAAACAAACCTATCGAAGAACGGGTAGAAGATGCCCTCTCCCGTATGACTCTCGAAGAAAAAGTTGCAATGTGCCATGCCCAATCCAAATTCAGTTCGGCAGGCGTGCCTCGTCTGGGTATCCCTGAAAACTGGGCTACAGACGGCCCTCATGGTATCCGCCCCGAAGTATTGTGGGACGAATGGGATCAGGCAGGCTGGACAAATGACTCCTGTGTTGCTTTTCCTGCGCTTACATGCCTTGCCGCCACATGGAATAAAGACATGTCGGCCCTTTATGGAAAATCGATAGGCGAAGAAGCACGTTACCGCAACAAGAATATATTGTTGGGCCCCGGAGTGAATATATACCGTACACCACTAAACGGACGTAACTTTGAGTATATGGGCGAAGACCCGTTTCTGGCTTCAAAAATGGTCGTTCCTTATATTCAGGGAGTACAGGCCAACGGAGTTGCCGCCTGTGTGAAGCATTATGCGTTGAACAATCAGGAGATCGACCGCCATACAGTGAATGTAAACGTAGACGACCGCACCTTATATGAAATCTATCTGCCTGCGTTCAAAGCCGCGGTACAAGAGGGTAACGCATGGGCTATAATGGGCGCGTACAACAGATATAAAGGCCAATGGGCTTGCCACAATCAATACCTGTTGAATGATATTCTCCGTGACGAATGGGGATTCGACGGTGTTGTTGTTTCCGACTGGGGTGGTGTGAATAACACGATGCAGGCGATATACAACGGACTGGACATGGAGTTTGGTTCGTGGACAGACGGACTGAGTGAAGGCGCAAGTAACGCTTATGACAACTACTATCTGGCTAATCCATTCCTCAAGCTTTTGTATTCGGGAGAAGTAAAAGTAGAAGAGGTGGACAAGAAAGTACGCAATATCCTCCGTCTGGCATTCCGCACTACGATGAATACAAAACGTCCTTGGGGTTCGTTCGGTACTCCCGAACATGCTGCCGCAGGACGTAAGATAGCCGAAGAGGGCATCGTTTTATTGAAAAACAACGGTGTTTTGCCTGTCGACCTGAATAAGACAAAGAAAATACTTGTTGTAGGCGAAAATGCCATCAAGCCGATGACAGTAGGAGGAGGTAGCTCTTCCCTGAAAGCAAAAAATGAAATAGCTCCGCTGGATGGAATAATGAACCGCGTAGGCAAACAAGCGGACGTCATTTATGCCCGTGGTTATGTAGGCGATCCTACCAGCGAGTATAACGGAGTAAAATTGAAAAGAGACCTCCATGACTCCCGTTCTGCCGCGGAACTGATTGAAGAAGCTACCCGTCTGGCAAAAGACGCTGATATTGTAATTTTTATCGGTGGATTGAATAAAAGTGATGGACAGGACAGCGAAGGAAACGACCGTAAAGAGCTGAACCTTTCGTATGGACAGGACAATGTAATCGCTGAACTGGCAAAAGCAAACAAAAACCTTGTAGTAGTTAATATTTCGGGTAACGCGATAGCAATGCCGTGGATCAACGAAGTGCCATCCATCGTTCAGACATGGTATAACGGAACAGAATCGGGTACAGCTCTGGCTTCCATCTTGATGGGGGATGCTAACCCATCGGGCAAGCTGCCGTTTACCTTCCCTGTGAAACTGGATGATAACGGAGCGCATAAGCTAGGCGACTATCCGGGAGTAGATAAAGAGGAAACATATAAGGAAGGCCTCTTTGTAGGCTACCGCTGGGCAGATAAGGAAAATGTTAAACCGTTGTTCCCATTCGGACACGGGCTTAGCTACACCACTTTCGAGTATGGAAAGGTTGCTGCCGATAAAAAAGAAATGACAGCCGATGGCAAAATCTCATTTACCGTAAATGTAAAGAATACCGGAAACAGGGATGGCGCAGAGGTTGTACAGTTATATATCAGCGACCTGAAATCTTCACTGCCACGTCCTGTAAAAGAACTGAAAGGTTTTGAAAAAGTAACCCTGAAAGCGGGAGAAGAAAAAACAGTAACGTTCACTGTCGACAAGACTGCTTTGAGCTACTTCGATGATAAGAAACATGACTGGGTAGCCGAAAGCGGAGACTTTGAAGCGATAATCGGTGCCTCAGCTACAGATATAAAATCGAAGGTAGGATTTAAACTGAAATAATCTATTCGACTGTAATATACAGCGTTTTATCTAACGTTGTTTCCAATAAAGATGAAGAATCCTGACTCTTAAACCGGGATTCTTCATCTCCTTTTCCTTTTTCCCCGTTTTAATAAAGAATTTAATGGGTGAAAAGGTAAGTAACTGTTTAAATTTTATACGAATATTTTATTATACCTTTTTCTTCGTTCATTTTTAGTCTGTTTTCGGCTGTTTTTTCCTTTTTCTCAACTCAAATAGCCCGCTATTATCGTTTCGAGAAAGAAAAAAAGCATCTCTAAAACAGCTCTAAAAATTTGAACGAATAAAATTTAAACAGTTTCTAAATCTTGAAAATATAAGAATCCGGACGAAAAAGAATATATCCTAAAATATTTCAGTAAAATGTAAATAATGCGAATCAAGGGTTAAATGTGCCGTTAGGCACATCATATTGGTAGAAACATGAATGAAATTCGTTTTTTGTGCCGTCAGGTACAAAATGTGAATTGTTCTGTAGATATTGCGTACCTGACGGCACGCAATTAACCGGTTAAAGCTTCTTTCTACCAACATTCAGTCCCTAAAGGGACAAAAAATAGCACAGTTAACCCTTGATTCGCATAAATATGTTCTTATTAGATGAAATGATTATATCTACAAAACCCGGAAAAGGAATTACATTCCTGCCGGAACCTTATATCTGAATAACAAGAGCCTGTTTAAATTTTAGCGAAAATTTTTATTACAGGTTCAGGTCAATAGTTCTTAGCAATTTTTTTATGCTCTTTTTACCGTCTTTTACCCTTTTTACTCTTGGTTTAGCCCGCTAATTAGCTCCGCTGACCGTTGGTTCGGCTAGCAAAAATGATAAAATCCATCTAAAAATAGCTATAAAAAAGATTTGCTATAAAATTTAAACAGACTCTAAAATTAAGAACATACACTCGCAACGGCGCAAATCATGAGAACATTCATTCATAAAACATCTATTGTGTTTTATCCTATTTTTTGTTTTTCCTGTAGCTTTTTTGCAGCAGAACCCTTGTACAATCACATGTTCAGATAACATGGGTACACTTTTGATGCCGCTAATCCTGAAATATAAAACCATGAAACTTAACTTATATGAAACAAACTTATCTTGCACTCGACTTAGGAGGAACAAAACTCCTGATAGGAGAAGTAGACGAACAAGGCAAAATTCTGAATCATAAAAGGTATGAAACAGGATATATCGACCAGATCACCGCTTTTTCTATCATCAAAACATCCCTCGATGATTACATCAGCACTGTAGGCTGGGCTACCGGAGAAAAACCGGCCAGTATGGGGGTCGGGCTCATCGGTCGCGTTGATAATGCCAGTGGCATCTGGCTGCAAATGGACCCGAAACGGAATCAGCCGACACCTTTGGCAAAAGAATTATCCGGAGCCTATGGCATACCCTGCTATATAGACAATGATGTGAAAAGCGCCACCCGCGCCGAAAAGGAATGGGGCTACGGCAAGCAATCCAAAGATTTTATCTACATCAATATAGGTACAGGCATTGCCGCCGGATTTATTATAAACGGAAATCTGGTAAGAGGTAGCCACTTCAATGCCGGAGAGGTAGGGCATACAAATGTAGGCGTAAACATCGGCATAAAGTGCGGATGCGGACGCGATAACTGCGTGGAACTGATCGCCGCAGGTGTAGGGTTCGACCGTTCTGCCCGCTTATTGAAGGATAAATATACAACCCAACTTACTATATCTGAAGATGAAAACATCAAGGTGGATGTAAGGGAAGTATACTCCTTATACGAAAAAGGCGATGAACTTTGTGTCCATTTAGTAGACAATGCGGCTGAAGGTATAGCCGGGCTTATAATGAATCTGGTGCGGGTAAGCGACCCCGATACAGTTGTTTTAGGTGGAGGAATCGTTTCCAGCGGATTTATTTACCCGAAGGTTTTAGACAAACTGAATAAAACCACCATCCGTTTTGTATCCAATGGCGTGGTACTGACTAAACTTGACCCTGCTTATATCGGATTAATTGGGGCGGCAGCCGTAGCAATGAATAAATAATTTAAAGATTTAAAGTTTAAAGAATTAAAGATTCTTTTCAGTCTTAAAATTTTTAAATTATTAGAGTTTATATTCAATAAAAGAGTAAGAAGCATATTTTTAGGAGTTTTAGTTGCCACGACTTTCAAGTCGTGGATAATAATACAGATAGAAAACGACTTTAGTCAAAACATTTTGGCTAAAGCCATTATCTGATTAGACTATTATCCTCCAGCTAAAGCAGGAGGCAATTAAATCACAGAGAATAAACCATATATAATCTTATTGAATATAAACTCTATTAAATCTTGAATTTTTAAATAATAAACATATGAATCTAAAAATTACAATTGCCAAAGACGAAAAAGAGTTTGACCGCATAGCCGCATGGCGGATTATCGGGGAAATGCTAAATAACGCAAAAGCAGTTATAGGCCTTTCCACCGGACAAACGACTAAGAATATGCATGCTCTTGTCAGCGAAATCTATCAATCTCATCCATTCGATGTTTCGGATATTACACTTTTCGGGCTGGATGAAATCACCAATGTTCCCCGCGAATATGATGGAGCGTGCTATACCATGATAAAAACACAGATAGCCGATGCACTTGGCATCAAAGAAGAAAACTTCATTATGCCGCCTACTTATTCGGATGATTTTGAGAAAGAATGCTATCTGTTTCAGAAAGCACTGGAAGACCGCGGAGGTGTCGATTTGCAAGTCTTGGGACTTGGAACAAACGGGCATTTGGGATTCAATCAGCCGGATACGCCTTTCGAGCAGGAAACATGGGTATCCAAAATGGACGAAGTGCTTGAAGTACGTGTCCGTAAGGAAACGGGTATTACAGACAAAGAACTTGGGGGACTTACCTTAGGTATAAAAAACATTATGCACTCTCGCAAAATACTGCTAGTAGCAAAGGGCGACAGCAAAGCTGAAATTGTAAAACAAATGCTCGAAGGGCCGATTTCAACGGATATTCCGGCATCTATCCTGCAATTGCATCCTAATTGTGAGTTTCTGTTGGATACGGCATCGGCTAAATATATTATATGATAGGATAATATGTAGGGGCAGACCTATGTGTCTGCCCGGATAAAACGGGCGGACACACAGGTTCGCCCCTACGGCATTAAATATTTGAAATTATTAATCTTAAATCATATTTTTATGACACAAAAACAAATTAACTATGTAGGCCCATTTATTACATTGGTGTTCCTATTCTTTGTTGTAGGATTTTTAACAACAGCAAACGGCCAGTTTCAAGGCCCATTGAAAGCGGCTTTCCTGCAAAATGCGGGCGACCTGAAAAACACATTTGCCACACTCATTACCTTTTCGTGGTTCCTGGCTTATCCGCTTACAGGCGGTATAGGCTCATCATGGGTAACCAAATACGGTTATAAAGGGACATTAGTCCGTGGATTGTTCATTATGATTGTCGGGCTGTTTATCTTCTTCCTTTCTTCCTGGTTTACTGTAAAGTTCCCAGACTCTAGTGTACAGATAGCGTCAGCGACCGTGCCTTCGGGATTCTTTATTTTCCTTATAGGTTCGTTTGTGGTAGGTGCATCTGCGACTATCCTGCAAGTGGTTATTAATCCGTATCTGGTAGCCTGTACCGTAAAAGGAACACAGCCTATCCAACGACTGGCTATCGGAGGTTCGTCCAATTCGATAGGTACTACCATTGCGCCATTCTTTGTTACAGGTATTGTCTTTGGCGGTTTGTCGATGGAACAAGTACAGGTAAGCCAGCTGATGACTCCTTTTATCGCATTGGTTGTGGTAATGTTTATTGTAGCTTTGGTAGTAATGAAACTGTCCCTGCCTGACATCGAAGGAACAAAAGCAGAAGCAGGTGAAAAACTGGAAAAAAGCGTCTGGTCTTTTACCCACCTTACATTAGGCGTTATCGCTATTTTTTTCTATGTGGGAGTTGAAGTTGCCATCGGTGCAAATATTAATCTATATGCCATCGAACAGGAAGCCTTAAACGGGCCATTCTCATTCTTCGGCAGTAGTTCGCTTACCATCTTCGGTATCAACTTTGCCATTCCGGCACTGATGGCTACCCTCTATTGGGGCGGTATGCTGATTGGCCGTCTGGTAGGAAGTTCACTGAGTAAAGTTCCGCCACGGGTACAGTTGGTGGTAACGACCGTTTCTGCTACTACACTAACTATTCTGGCTATTGCAATGAATAGCCCGTGGTTACTCGTTGCTGTAGGTTTATTCCATTCCATAATGTGGGGAGCCATATTTACTCTTTCCGTTGCCAAACTTGGAAAATATACATCTGTTGCCTCCGGCGTATTTATGATTGGAGTTGTGGGTGGTGCTATTCTTCCGCTCTTGCAAGGTATGCTTGCAGATGCAATGGGTGGCTGGAGATGGACATGGCTGATTGTTATTTTCGGCGAAGTATACATGTTATATTATGCGCTGTTAGGTTCGCGTGTACGCCAGTCGGCAGAATAACACCCCTCCCGTCCTCCCCAAAAGGAAGGTGGACAAAAAATAAATAATATGAGGGTGTGTCAAAAGTAAAACATCTCTATCAAATTGCTACTCTCTTTGTCACTGCCTCGCCTTCGCTTCGGCGAACGTTGTTTCTGAGTGCAACGAAGAATCTCGACCTACTAGATACGAGATGTTTCACTCCGTTCAACATGACAACCAACGGTCACAGGAGCGGAGCGTATGTAAATAGATATGAAAAAATACTTTTGACACACCCTCGTTAATATCATTATATTTCATTTTTATCTATTACAAGATAATATGAATGGATAGATTATAAAAGGTAACAATGAAAAAGCAATACAAAACCTGTTACTTCTGTTACTTTTTAACATTACCTATTACTCTATGAAAAGATTATCAATATACCTACTCACAATGTCATGCTTTATCAACGGCATGGCTCAGATATCACTGGCTTCCGATAAACAACTGGAGAAAGAGATTATCCGGTCGGGAATCATTCACAGCCCTCTCCCTCTCGATTTTTCGAGGTCGGCAGAAGCAAAGGGTTTGCAGAAAAAAGTCCTCTATTCTGAACCAATATCGACTTCTGACAGCGACTGGAAAGCTACAGGATACGGAAAAGTCTCAAGCATGAACACTTTTGACGGGAAAAAGATATTAGCCCTACATTACCCGGCATCCACAGGAAAAAGAGCCACAGGCTCAGCCTCCGACCCCGACTATGCCGTATATGGCAATGCAGGAATGACCCTTGAAATAAATGGGGAAAACTGGGAAAAATATAACCGGATAAAATTTGATATATATCCAGTATCACCCGGAGCACGCGTGGTTAATATCAACTTTATTATTGAGAATGGAGACTCACCTAAAAAAGAAGGTTATAACAGGCAATCAGGTTCACATCTGATCAATCTTAACAATTGGAAAGACGGTTCTTATTATCTGGACTTAGGGGAATACCAGCGGGACAAAGTACAGAGGATCAGCTTTAATGTAAGCATCAAAGGGAAAGACCGCACAAACGGGGATATGTTCAGCTATTTTTTCAAAGACTTTGAACTCCAGCAGATAGAAGACCCCGAAATAATAAGCGGATGGGTACCCGGCAACAACAAGATTGTATATTCCACCACAGGTTATATGCTGAATGATAACAAAACAGCCATTGTAAATATAGCCAATCACAATAACCAGTTCCAATTGATGGATGCTCAAAATAATGGAGTTGTATTTAATGGACAGATAAAGAAAGCCCAAACAACTATCGGTGAATTTGATGTAGCTGATTTTTCTGATTTCAATCAATCCGGCACTTTCAGGTTGAAGGTAGGGAATATTACAACCGAACCTTTTGTAATAGGAGCAAATATCTGGGATAACTCCCTCTGGCGGGTACTGAACTATATCTTCTGCCAGCGTTGCGGATATCCTGTTCCGGGTAAACATGGCACATGCCACATCGACCTTTGCTCTAAGCATGATGGCAAGATGATTTCGTTTGCCGGAGGCTGGCACGATGCGGGCGACCTCTCGCAACAGGTGCTTCAGACGGGGGATGTGACCTATGCCCTTCTGGAAGCGTATAATAAGCTGAAAGATAAAAATGAAATATTAGCAAGGCGTATGCTCGAAGAAGCCGAATGGGGGATTGAGTTTATGCTCCGCAACCGTTATGGCGACGGATACCGCGCCAGCAGCGTAGGACTGCTTATCTGGACAGATGGCGTATTTGGCACACAGGACGATATAACAAGTGTACGGGTGCATAATTCTGCTTTCGACAATTTCCTGTTCTCAGCTTACGAGGCGTTTGCAGCCATGTCTGTAGCTGACCATGACCCGATGCTTTACGAGCATCTGATGAATGTAGCAATGGAAGATTTCGAATTTGCTTTGAAAAGACATGCAGAGGTTGGTTATGGAGAATTTATCCATTTCTATGAACATAGTTACAATACATCCGAGAGCCAGTATATGGCGACCATATCGTGGGCGGCAAGTATGTTGTATAAATTGACGACAAGTGAATATTATGCCAAAAAGGCTGTTGAATATATCAATTATGCACTCGACTGCCAGCGCAAAGAGCCATTGAATGATAAGGATAAGACCAAAGGCTTCTTCTATCGCGATAAATCGAAGAAAGTGATTGTACACTACAACCACCAGTCGCGCGAACAGGTATATATGCAGGCCATGACCCTGCTTTGCGAAACACAGCCACAGCATGCGGATTATAGCAGATGGGCGGAGTCAATCCGGCTGTATGGCGATTATCTGAAAGGACTGATGCAGTATACTGCCCCTTATGGCATGATTTCGAGCGGGGTTTACCATATTGATGAAGCAAAAGACGAAGTCAGTTTTCAGCATTCGCACCTATTTGTAGATGGCACTGAAAAAGACCGGTTTACTGTCCAACTGAAAAAAGCTGTAAAACTGGATGAAGAACATTACCTGAAACGCTTCCCTGTATCTTTCGGTATCTTCAACGGGAATACGGCCGTACATCTGTCGATGGGCAAGGCTGCCGCTATTTGCGGGAAATTCCTGAATGATGAGCAACTGCTTCAAATAGGACGCGAGCAATTATATTGGACTGTAGGCAAAAATCCGTTTGGGCAATCACTCATATATGGTGAAGGGGATAATTATCCGCAAATGGATACGTTTTCGTCGGGTGAAATGACAGGCGAGATGCCCGTGGGTATCCGCGCGCTGGATGATGAAGACTTTCCTTACTGGCCACAGACCAACAATGCGACTTATAAAGAAGTATGGGTGACTTCTGCGGGCAAATGGATTACATTGGTTTCGGAATACTAGGCACCTCACCCCAACCCTCTCCAAAGGGCAACATAATAAAGCTTTTAGATCTAAGTATATGACAAAATTTTATATCCTGCTGTAGGGGCATCCCCTTGTGGGTGCCCGTAAACGATGACAAGCGGGCAGGGACAAGCCACTGCCCCTACATCGTCTCCAAATCGTGTTTGAATAACTTTTGTCATGTATTGTGGTATTTAGATTAATAATAATAAATATGAAAAAAATATATATTATAGTAACTTTAGCTATCGCACTTATCAGTTGCAACAGTACAGGTAAGAACCAAAACGAATCTTCTGCTAAGACAGATGACAGTAAAAATACAAATCCGTTCAAAGCCCTTGTCCTCACCGAAAGGGGTGGACAGCACGGCAGTTTTACCGATGCCTCGTTCAAATGGCTGGACACATTTTCTAAAGAGAATAGCTTTGAATATACGGAGATAAACAATACCGATAAAATCAATGAAGAATTCCTGTCGCAATATCAGGTGATAATACAGCTCGATTTTCCACCTTACACATGGACGAAGGAGGCGGAAGCAGCCTTTATCAAATATATAGAAGAAGGTAAAGGCGGATGGGTAGGCTTCCACCATGCAACCCTGTTAGGAGAATTTGACGGCTACCCGATGTGGCAGTGGTTCTCCGACTTTATGGGCGGTATCCGCTTCAAAGGCTATATTGCCGAAAAAGCTACGGCAACCGTGTATGTAGAGGATGCTGAGCACCCGGTGATGAAAGGCGTTCACGACTCGTTCCTCGTACCGAATGACGAGTGGTACACATTCGACAAAAGTCCAAGACCGAATGTGCATGTATTAGCCCGTGTAGACGAAGCGAGTTACCAGCCGGAAACGGATATAAAAATGGGTGACCATCCGGCCGTCTGGACAAACCAGAAAGTAAAAGCACGCAATGTATACTTCCTGATGGGGCATGAGAATACGCTCTATGCTTCGGAAGATTTTAAGAAAATGTTTGCAAATGCTATCTTATGGGCAGCCGACAGATAGGGATATTTTGTATTTTCTTGCGGAAAATTTATCTTGTTATAGGAAGTAGAAAGCGATGAATGGTACTGTTGTAAGGGTGGGGTTCGCCCAATAATAGTCATCATAGAAAGTGGATTTTGACACAGCCCCCTACAACAAAACAGCGGATTGTAAATCCGCTGAAAAGATAAAAAGGTAACATAAAAAAACAAACTAAAAGGTGTCACTTTTGTCACTTTTTCAATATGAACAAATAATTAAAACTCTCATTATCTGTATAATATAAAGCAATAGAAATATGAAAAAATTAAACACAATCCTACTATTCTTATTTGGCATAATCGTTTTCGCTCAAGGTCAGGAAAAAGAATATCCGGCAAATTATGCCAGCGCTCCACGCTTCAAAGCCTTAGTGTATTATACCATACATGCCGAAGAAGCACATGTGGAATTTGGTAAACAGGGGGTCGAGTTTTTCAGAAGGTTAAACTATGGAGACGGCTTTTATCTGGATGTGACAACAGACTTCTCCGAGTACCCTTACGAAAAACTGAAAGAATACGACATTGTGGTCATGCTCAACACCTCCCCTTCATCGAAGGAAGAGCGCGAAACCTTCCAAAAGTACATGGAGAACGGCGGCGGATGGATGGGTTTCCACGCAGCAGCCTATAATGACAAGAATACCAACTGGCCGTGGTTTGTTGATTTCCTCGGCGGTGGTGTTTTCTATTGTAACAACTGGCCTCCCCAGCCTGTAAAGCTTGATATAGATAATGCTAATCATCCTGTTACCAAGAACCTGCCGACATCGTTCATCGCACCCGAAAGCGAATGGTATCAGTGGAATCCCAGTCCAAGGGAAAATAAGGATGTAGATGTATTAGTCTCGTTGTCGCCAGATAATTATCCACTGGGCATCAAGGATGTAGTCAACTTCGGGGATTTTCCCATTGTATGGGCAAACAAGAAATACAGGATGATTTATCTGAATATGGGGCATGGCGACGACGAATTTACAGATGCCGCCCAAAAGCTGTTGTTTGTCAATGCATTCAGATGGGTGGTAAGTCAGGATAAGAAGGGCGACCCGTTCAGGAAATAGCAGGATCAACTCACTGTACATGACGAAAAATATTTATATGTTAAAGGCTTATTATGTTGCCCTTACAGGGCGCAGTTCCTTGAGTTTATCACTACCCGGGGCGTTGCCCCGGGCTGGAATATATCAGGCCTTCAGCCTGTTTTCTTTCCAATGCCCTGAAGGGGCTACATAATATAGCCCAATGGCAACGCCTTGGGTAAAATAAATATACCCTTTTAAGTCGCGCCCTGTAAGGGCAATATAAGACTATATCTTATTTTCCGTCATATACTATGGTTAACTACTATCCTGTAATAATATCTTTATAAGTAGTCAATTCGTACAGTAGAAACTATATTTGATACATATATTTGTGCTTTCAGCCTCAAAAGAGGCACTGAGGGCTTTAAAAAATGTATTAGAAGAAAGTTTAAAGAACAGGAGGGTAGAAAGATGAGCAAAAAAAATATAAAAGCTGATGACGATGTCTACTTTCTTGGGGCAAAAGAAGGGGACGAGAAGAAACCCGATTCTAAAAGGATATGGATTATACTTGCCTGCTGCCTTGTTGCTATAGTAGTTACTCTTGCCTTGATATTCGGCTTAGGCAAAGAAGAGCCGGATTATTATTTTGAACCTGAGATGACTAAATTGGTTGCAATCGAAACGCCTTCAAAGCTTGAACCGCTAAGAAAAGATACAATAAAAGGCTATATCGAAGTACTGGAAGAAACCGTGAACGATGTCCCATTGTTTGTCTATGTACCCCATCAGGCTGAGATGTCTTTATCGGTAGGCCGTCCGGATAAGACCGACCCACAGATCGTATTTATCACTCAGGCCGCCGATATCAGAGGGGATAATCTAGAGATTGTCGGCGACTTTGTCCTCAAAGGGCAACAATTGTCCAGAGGTGTGGCAAAAACGGGATTCTGCGCCATTATCGACGGGAAGATTTCAATTGGTGTCAGTGACGAAACCCCGCTTCTACAAAAGGCGATTGATAAAGGAGGGTATTTTTTCAGGCAATATCCGCTGGTAGACGATGGAGTCCTGGTCGAAAATAACCCTAAGAATAAATCTATACGCCGGGCTCTGGCCATGAGGTCAGGAAAGGTTGTTATGGTAGAAAGCCGCAGTTCCGAATCATTCCACGATTTTGCCCAGGCGCTTATCGATATAGGAGTAAGTGACGCCATATATCTTGTCGGTTCGGGTATTACTTTCGGCTGGTATTACGATAAAGGACATAATAAGACCGAATTTGGCGTGGAGCAGGAAGAATTACCGGAGAATACCTCATACATTGTGTGGCGGTCAAAATAAGAGTAACCTCAAAGGGCTTATAATAAAATATTTTGATAAAATTTCAACAGGTTCTAAACAGGCTCAAAAAATGGAGAAAAAATGGAAAAAATATAAAAACAGAACTCAAATTGAAGCAAAGTGTTTTAAAACAACGGATATTTTGATAGAGATAATAAAATAAATATATACTTTTGATGTATATGGAAGATAGGATCAAATTATCAGTATTAGGTTTTTCTTTTAATCAGACCCAATCCGGGACATACGGGCTGGTACTGGCTGAAGAAGATGGCTTGCGGCGTCTTATGGTTGTTATAGGAACACCGGAAGCCCAGTCGATTGCCTTCAAGCTGCAAGGATCTATTCCTCCAAGACCCTTAACACACGACTTGTTTCAGATGCTGCTCTCCCAATTCGCGATTCTTCTGCTCGAAGTGAATATTTACAAATATGAGAATGGCGTATTTTTTTCCAAAATGATATTTCGTCAGGGAAGCGAGATTATCGAAATAGAATCCCGTACATCCGACGCGATTGCCATTGCCCTGAGAACCAAGTCTCCGGTATTCACCACAGAGGCTATCATGCAAGATCAGGCCGTTGTTTTCGATGAAAGTACTGCAAGCGAAAACAGCCTGGAGGATGAAAGGGATAATCTGGCCTTAGACTACTCATTGCTGAATAAGGAAGAACTGGAAAGCCTCCTTAAGGATGCCATTGACGGTGAGGATTACGAACTGGCTTCACTTTTAAGGGACGAATTACTTCGAAAAAAAGGACGGTCATACTGAATCCGGAAGGAACATGTAAGCTAAAGTATGCTAAACTGACATTGGCAGACGATGAAGGTAATATCAAAGTTTGTAATGAGTATAAATATGCGCTTATTTTTTCGTATTTTTGTATCCATTTTTTAAAACTATGTCAGAAGGAAAAAATATTTTTATAAAAGGGGCTAGGGTTAATAACCTGAAAAATATAGATGTTGAGATTCCACGCAATAAGTTTGTGGTTATTACAGGTTTATCCGGTTCGGGTAAATCTTCTCTGGCTTTCGATACGCTTTATGCCGAAGGCCAGCGAAGATATGTAGAAAGCCTGTCCTCATATGCCCGTCAGTTTCTGGGCAGGATGAACAAGCCCGAAAGTGATTATATAAAGGGTATCCCCCCGGCAATCGCTATCGAACAAAGGGTAAGCGCACGCAATCCGCGCTCTACGGTAGGGACTTCCACAGAAGTATACGAATACCTCAGGCTTTTGTTTGCCCGTGTAGGAAAAACGATTTCTCCGGTTTCGGGGCAGGAGGTAAAAAAGCATCAGGTAAGTGATGTTGTAGATAAAATGCTCTCTTATCCCGAAGATACACGCTTGGTTATCCTGACAAAGGTCATACTCAGGGATGACCGCTCACTGAGCGAACAATTGGAAATACTATCCAAAGAGGGTTTCTCCCGTGTTGAAGTTTCAGGAAAATTTGAAAGGATAGAGGATATCCTCGCATCCGGTAGCCAATTGGATGCCGGCGATTTACTCTTGCTGATAGACCGCCTTACATGTGATAAGGATGCAGCGAATATCAGCCGTTTCTCTGAATCTATTGAGACCGCGTTTTTCGAAGGCAGCGACGACTGTATTGTCCGCTTCTATGTGGGCGATAAGGTAGAGTCATTTGACTATTCGAGGCATTTTGAGGCAGATGGTATCCGGTTTGAAGAACCATCCGACCTGATGTTCAGTTTCAATAGTCCCGTTGGGGCTTGCCCTGTTTGCGAAGGATTCGGAAGGGTAATGGGTATAGACGAAAATCTGGTTATTCCCAACAAGAGCCTGTCTGTATACGAGGATGCTGTCGTTTGTTGGAGAGGAGATAAAATGAGCGAATGGAAAAATGAATTTATTCACTCTGCCGGCCGGCACAAGTTTCCAATCCATCGACCATATTTTGAATTGACCGAAAAAGAGCAGGATCTGCTATGGCATGGCGCACGCGGATTGCATGGCATCGATGATTTCTTCAAAATGGTAGAAGAAAATCAGTATAAAATCCAGTATCGCGTAATGTTAGCCCGTTACCGCGGTAAGACCACCTGCCCTGCCTGCAAAGGGGCACGCCTGAAACCGCAGGCGCTTTATGTAAAAGTAGGAGGTAAGA
The DNA here is from genome assembly GCF_010501055.1 of Dysgonomonas sp. 521. GTDB lineage: Bacteria > Bacteroidota > Bacteroidia > Bacteroidales > Dysgonomonadaceae > Dysgonomonas. Next base: position 2,577 of record NZ_QVMO01000015.1, on the reverse strand, counting down.
CAATTGCCGATTTGGTACTGATGCCTATTACGGAATTACAGGAATTCTTTAAAGGCCTTGAGTTGAATGAAACCGATGCTGCAATAGCTAAACGCCTTCTCACAGACATAGATATACGTATACAATATCTTGTAAATGTAGGATTGGGCTATCTTACGCTGAACCGCTTATCAAACACCCTGTCAGGCGGGGAAAGCCAGCGGATCAATCTGGCTACTTCGTTAGGCAGCAGCCTTGTAGGTTCGCTCTATATATTAGACGAACCAAGCATAGGGCTTCATTCCAGGGATACGGACTTATTGATAAATGTATTGCAGGAGCTGAAATCGATCGGGAATACGGTTATAGTAGTAGAACATGACGAGGAGATAATCAGAGCTGCCGATTATATAATAGATATAGGCCCTAAAGCAGGACGTTTAGGCGGGGAGGTCGTCTATCAGGGAGACGTGAACGGATTGCAGAGGCATACCGAAAGTTATACGGTACGTTACCTGAACGGCGAAGAGAAGATCGAAGAGCCCAAGGCGCGGCGTAAATGGAACAACTATATTGAAGTGAAAGGTGCGAGACAGAATAACCTGAAAAATATAAATGTAAAGTTCCCGCTGAATGTAATGACCGTAGTGACAGGCGTCAGCGGATCGGGTAAATCTTCCTTGGTTACCGATGTGCTTTACACTGCCTTGGAACGGCATTATAAGGGAAAAGGCGAACAGATAGTACAGTATAACGACCTCACGGGCGACCTTAACCTGATAAAAGACATCGAAATGGTCGACCAGAACCCGATTGGCCGTTCATCCCGCTCCAACCCCGTAACCTATATAAAGGCTTATGATGAAATACGCAAACTGTTTGCCGACCAGCCGTTAGCGAAGCAGATGCACTTTACTCCCGCTTATTTTTCCTTCAATGTGGAAGGCGGGCGTTGCGAAGAATGCGCCGGAGAAGGGAAAATCCTTGTTGAAATGCAGTTCATGGCGGATGTGTTGCTCGAATGCGAAGTTTGCAAGGGAAGGCGGTTCAAACAAGATATACTGGATGTATTGTACAGGGGGGTAAATATCTACGATGTACTGGAAATGACAATCGATCAGGCGATAGAATTCTTCGAAGGAGGAAAAGGCAGTACGGAGAAGAAAATAGTGAAGCGGTTGAAACCTTTGCAGGATGTAGGTCTGGGATATGTAAAACTGGGGCAGTCCTCCTCATCTCTGTCGGGGGGTGAAAACCAGCGTGTAAAGCTGGCATTCCACCTTGCGGATGAAAAGCCGGAGCCCACATTCTTTATATTCGACGAGCCTACCACGGGATTGCACTTCCATGATATAAAAACGCTCCTGAAAGCCTTCGATTCTTTGATTAAAAGAGGGCATACAATCGTAATTATAGAGCATAACATGGATGTAATCAAATGTGCCGATCATATTATCGACATAGGCCCCGAAGGTGGCAAAGAGGGAGGCTACGTAGTGTGTGAAGGTAAGCCGGAAGACATAGTAAAATGCAAAAAATCATATACAGGTAAGTTCCTGAAAGAGAAGCTTTGATGTTATTTATTCTTCAGAGCTTCTACTCCCGATAGCCAGAAACGGATAAGGATAGAACACGAATTAACTTGTACAGCACATTGATTTCTCCACCCCTAAATGTTAAATTATCCAACTCCACCTCCAAATACCAATACTTTTACTTACATTTGCCTCTAGTATAATAACTGAGAAAAAGTCTGTCACTATATAAGCGACAGACTTTTTGTTTTGCAATACTCCTATACTTCTGGTATATAGTTGTTTATGCCTTTATTCCGAAAAAAACAGCAATCTTCCGACCCTCTTTTATATCGTTGTTTATCAATTACTTATAAAATGTTTGACAATTGTTTGACAAATCAATTTCGGGGAGAGATTCTCAGGAATTAATATATCCTTATAATACAATGACTTAACCCTCGGCAGATACCCTCTGCCGGGCTTCCGTGTTTAACAAATTGTTTGACACGTGTTTTCATTTTTTTATTTTCTCACTTACCGACCTTATTATAAAGGAGTTACAAAACACCTTTTCTGCTGTCTGTCACTTATATAGTGACAGACCGGAAAGATTAAACAGGGTAAAGTAACTATAATGTATTCACAACTACATCAGAAACAAAGATACATGAATTTTTTTAACATCCGGGGAGGCGATATTACCGTCTTGTTGTCTTCAACAATGTTGTCTTATTTGTCTTCACTTATTCTGCCCGCCGCTTGCGAAAGTAGTAGGGCGGAGCCTCCCCGTAATACACCCCTTCCTGCCTCCCCCGATAGGGGAGGTAGCGCGAGGCGGTTAAAGCATCCTAGCCCCTGCAAGCGGTCAACATATTCTATCTATCTGTCTAACCCTTCCCCCTTCGGGTACTTCCCTTTATCAAAAGGGAAGAGCGCGAGGCGGTCAAAGCAACTCAAATTTAAATATAATAAACAGAGCCTCTGCTTCCCCCTCTCCTGTGGAGAGGGTTGGGGTGAGGTGTATTATTCATCTTTCCATCTCTCCAGCCTCCTCCCCTTTTTGGGGGAGGCCGGGAGGGGG
>NZ_QVMO01000158.1 GCF_010501055.1 Dysgonomonas sp. 521 | reverse complement strand
ACCCAAACTCTAAAAAAAATAAGCGGATAATTAATGAACTAAAACAATATGGGACTATTGCCGCTTAAAAAAGCTGTTTTTATAACGAACTATTGTTAAATCGAATATCCGATTTACCACAAATTGAAACTATATCAAAAGTATCGGGTTATGGAATGATTTCAGGAATAGGTGTGAATATGGGGTCATTCATTATTCAACTAAAAAAATGGGATGAAAGACCCGGCAGTAAAAACTCTGTTAATTCTGTCATTGACCTTATATACCAACGAACGGCTGATGTTTCCACTGCAACTGTATATGCTATGGCACCGGGGATGATTCCCGGATATGGAACCGGAGGAGGATTTGAGTTTTATACGCAAGATAAAAAAGGTGGCGATATAGAAACATTTTTCAATGTTACACAAAACTTCCTGGCCAAGTTGCGTGAACGCCCAGAGATTTCAAGTGCTTACTCTGCATTTAATATAAACTATCCGCAATATGTAGTAGATGTTGATGCTGCAAAATGTAAAAAAATGGGGATATCACCCGCAACGGTACTCTCCGAACTCGGAGCTTATTACGGTGGCGCTTATGTGTCAAACTTCAATAAATTTTCAAAAGTTTATCGTGTAATGATACAAGCCGTTCCTGAAAGCCGGAGAGATGAGAAGTCGTTGAATAATATTTTTGTAAGAATTGGTGACGAGATGGCTCCTGTAAGCCAGTTTGTGACCTTAACCAAAGTATATGGGCCGTTGGTGCAAAACCGGTTTAATATGTACGGAGGTATCTCTGTGAATGGCAACTATGCACCCGGATATAGTACCGGAGATGCTATCAAAGCCATTAAAGAGGTGGCAAAAACGGAATTACCACAGGGCTATGATGTGGATTTCAGTGGTATTACTCGTGAAGAAGCGAAAGGCGGTAATAATACAGTCGTAATTTTTGTAATATGTATCATTTTCGTCTATCTGGTCATGGTCGGGCTTTACGAAAGTTTATTCATCCCATTAGCCGTGATATTTGTCTGTTCCATTCGGATTATTAGGTAGTTTTCTGTTTGCCAAGATGATGGGATTGGAAAATAATATCTATTTGCAGGTTGGATTAATTATGTTGATCGGTTTGCTGGCTAAAACCGCCATCCTGCTGACCGAATTTGCAACGCAATGCCGTCAAAGCGGAATGTCATTAAAGCAATCCGCCTTCTTTGCAGCAAAGGTTCGTCTGCGTCCTATTATGATGACTTCGCTGACAATGATTTTCGGGATGTTGCCCTTGATGTTTGCTTCGGGTGTTGGAGCAAACGGTAGCCGGACTATCGGTACAGGAACCCTTGGAGGGATGTTGATTGGGACATTGGCACTGTTGTTTCTCGTTCCTGCACTCTTCATAATCTTCCAAACACTGCAAGAAAAATTTAAACCTGTTGAGTTTGTTGCTCCGACGGATCCTTTAATCATAAAAGAGATGGAATTAGTCGAGGAATATTCAAAAAAGAAAAAAGAAAACATATGAAAAAAATAATATTCATATCAACCCTATTATATGCTTTGTGTGGTTGCTCTACTTATAAATCATTTAAAAGTCCGGATGTTGAACTCGGAAACTTATATGGGGATATTGTCACTTTAACAGATTCGGTTAAAAATGCTCCTGCATGGCAAGCGATGTTTCTTGACGATCAACTACAGTCTCTCATTCAAAAAGCCATAAATTCAAATATAAATCTTGAAATAGCACGGTTGAATATTGAGCAGGCAGAAGAGGTACTTAAAACCTCTAAAATGGCGTTTTTGCCGTCATTGACGATTGAACCTACGGGTGGTGTAAGCAGCTTTGATAATTCAAAAGCATCTTATACTTACAATCTCCCACTTACAACACAATGGGAACTTGATATTTTTGGCAAACTGCGTAATAGTAAACACCAATCACAAGCAGCAGTAGAGCAAAGTCAGGAATACGCATTGATGGTACAAACCCAACTTGTCGCTTCTGTTGCCAATGGTTACTATACACTTATTATGTTGGACGAGCAGCTGAAAATAACAAATGATTGTGTCGAAAACCTGAGAACAAATCTGGATGTAATCATTGCTCTCAAAGAAGCGGGAATGCAAACGGAAACGGCAGTAAATCAGGCAACCGCAAACTATTATGAGATTCAGGTGTCCAAAAAGAATTTGGAAAAACAGATTCGCAACACAGAAAACAGCCTTGTTCTCTTAATAAATGAGCCGCCGCAGACTATCGAAAGAAGTTCATTTGTGGAAGAACAAACCTTTGGACTTGATTTAAATGAGAGCATTTCTATCGAGGCTCTTTCCAATAGACCGGATGTTAGGAATGCAGAATATAACCTGAAACAAAATTTCTATAGTGTTAATGTTGCCAGAGCGGCGTTATATCCCTCTTTAAATTTGAGTGGTAGCGCCGGATGGACAAACAGTGCGGGCGGAGTGATTGTAAATCCAGGCAAGCTATTATTGTCAGTATTAGGCTCTCTTACACAACCTTTATTTAATAAAGGAGTGAATCGGGCTAATCTAAATATTGCTAAGATAAATTACGAGAAATCTCTCCTCTCTTTTCATCAGGCATTGCTTAATGCAGGTGTAGAAGTAAACGATGCCTTGACGCAATGCCAAAATAGCAAAGAGAAATTATCACTTCGGGAACTACAAGTGAAAGCCAATGAAGATGCGGTTGAAAATAGTACAGAATTAATGAAGAATAGCTCCAATACTTATTTAGAAGTTTTAGTTGCCCAAAACTCATTATTGCAATCTCGCTTGTCACAAGTATCAGATTGGTTTGAGTATATTCAAGGAACTATCAATCTTTATAAAGCTCTCGGAGGAGGAGTCAATTAGACATTTTTAGACAAAAAAACATATGTATATGAAGAAGTATATTCTTGTTGTTATTGTCCTATCATTGCTGGCGGCATTAGAACTGTTAAGTATTACCGCCCATAAAAATATTGAGAAACTAAATTCATTATTATGATAAGTTTTGTCGAAAAACTACAGAAAGAAATCAGACAGGAGATCCAACAGATTGAGGCCGAGGATAAAAATATTCTAAAAAAGTCTCTCGATGCTTCTCACGTCTTGGGGAATGCTTTTGACCGGTTAAAGGAATTTATCATAACTTACCGGTTTCAGGATGAGGACGAGGAAATACTCTTTTTCAAAGAGGTAAAACCTCGAATATTCTGTCATCTAATCTACTATAGAAAAGTCTATAATATTGAAATGCACCGCCCAGTTGCCAGTATGGAGGCACAAAAGGAATACCTAAAAAAGAAGCTGGATGTGATTCAGAGTTTCAATGATAAAATATTGGACTTCTATCGGTATTATCGTTCAGGTGCAACATTTCTCGATGCCGCATATTTCGTTCGCGGTCAACCTGACATAGAACAATATCTCGAAACGTTTTACTACGAGCGTGATCCGCAATTTTCAACCAATGCAGATTTTAAGGTTGCTAAGATTATGGCAAATGATATGTTACAAGCATATCTTCTTTCAGAACTGGATGCGTTGGACAACAATACGCTAAATACCAGCAACACATCATTTCCTAAAGTGAAACTGACTTGGACAGGAAGCAAAACCGATCTTATCGAACTGATTTATTCACTTGATACCGAAGGCTGTTTTAATGAAGGGAAAGTGCCCTTGATACAGATTGCTGCCTATTTCGAGAGTATATTCAATATAAACCTGGGTAACAACATCGCCCGTAATTTTTACGACATGCGTATTCGCAATCAACCTACACCTTTCCTTGACCGTTTGCGAGAAGAAATACGCAAACGAATGGATAATACTAAACCAGGAGGAAAAGATAAAGATAAGGGTAAAGACAAGAAAGAATAACAACGAACTTAAAAATATAAGAGTATGAAACGAATTATTTTGTTATCATTGATTCCCCTTTTGTTCTCCTGTGGAGACACAATGGGTAAATATGAAAAAGCGATTGCCGATTTCGTGCAAACCGATAGTAAGGGAACAAAATTAGATATGAATTTCAATGTGGAGAAGTTGGAGGAAGTACGTCATGTTACTGTTGCTGATAGTATTAAAATAATCACGGATGGTTTCAATATTGAAAGGGATAAGCTGATGACCTCGCTTGAAAAAACAGTCAGACTATTTACTGAAAACTTAGAAAAAGCGAAAGTAGCCAACAGACCGTCCCAAGTAATGATTGACTCTTATCAGTCCAACATCGACAAAACAAATGAACGGATTAATGCACTTAGAGAAAGTGTCCCAAAAGAGCTTGCAAAATACGAGAACAGGGATGCAAGCGGTATTTTGACGATTGTTTTTCGCTGTACTTATTCCGTCGATGAACCGATAACAAATAAGAGGGTAACAGAAACATTCGATTTTTTCCTTTCACCAGACGGAACAAAATGTTATTCCCAGAAAAGGATAAAGAAGTAATTTTTGATGATGCAGAAAATACAAAGAGGGTGTGTCAAAACTAAGAAATTGACGCATCCTCTTTCTTTTTGTGGGATTTATCTTCTTTCTTTTTTACGCTGCCCATTTTGCTTGGTTCATGGATTTGATTGAATTTAGGTCGCATATAATTTGAAAACGAGTAGTCTTTAGTGTATTTTTCTCTCTATTTGCGCTTTTGTTTGCCTGT
>NZ_QVMO01000157.1 GCF_010501055.1 Dysgonomonas sp. 521 | reverse complement strand
AAACTCATGGCTCAAAGAAGTAAACAGGCATAAAATGCAAGTATGCTACCATCCGGGAATTATTCTTTTTATCAAGAGAATCACCAATATTTGGTCTACCTTTCTTTGAAGCAAGACTCAACAGCAAGTATATTAACATTAGTTGAACTGGTGCTACACTGCCATGAGTTTTTTTCAAAGAAAAGATTTTTATCGTCATTATCGTTTGGTTTATTGGTAAATAATGAGCACTCAACATGACAACCAACGGTTACAGGAGCGGAGCGTATGTAAATAGATATGAAAAAATACTTTTGAGACACCCTCAGCAGCTAATATCGGACAGGCAAACCCAGCCCCTACATATATCATCCTTTTCTTTACCAGGGTGCGTAGTGTCCTATTATTACCAATATCCCCTACTCTTCACAGCCCATATTTTAACAATAATCTTATCGAAAACTATACCTCAACAGATACTTTTCATTTAGTATCCATTTACTTTTTTTATTTTTCATAAAAACGCATCTTTCTAGTTATAAGATATTTACAGAACCACTTATCTCTCATAATTTTACTTTTTACTTCATTGAAAAAAAAATGAAAACAGGCATTCCATACCTTTATCATACACTTCAGCGAACACCTGTTACATCTGCTTGCTAACCGGAGAATATAACATCCATACCCTATTGGATACTATATATAGACTTAAGAGATATTAAACCTAAATCTATGTTATTATGAATTGGAAAAATTACAAACAAAAACCAAACCTTCGGGCATTTGTGTTAATCCTGCTGATAGCAGGCATAAGCCAAATCTCTTTTGCTCAAAGCAAGTCTGTAAACGGTAGTGTTACAGACACAAGAAACGAACCTCTGGCCGGAGTAAGTATCGTTATCAAAGGTACAACCACCGGAACAGCCACCGATGAAAACGGAAACTACTCGCTTTCGGGTGTGGACACAAATTCCACCCTTGTTTTTTCATTTATCGGATTTATCAGCCAGGAAATACAGGTAGGAACCAAGTCTACAATAAGTATCATACTGGAAGAGAACAACCAGATTCTAAAAGAAGTCGTTGTAGTCGGTTACGGAAGCATGGAAAAAAATAAGATTACCAGTGCTATTACCAATATTAAACCTGAGGACTTCAACAAAGGGAATATCAATAATCCCGCCCAGCTTTTACAAGGCAAGGTTGCCGGATTGAGTATAGTAACCCCTCAGGGAAATCCGAACGGGACTTACAACATCCGCCTGCGTGGCTTGTCTACTATCGGAGCAAGCACACAACCATTGATTATTATTGATGGTGTCATCGGTTCAGACCTCAGCAGTGTAGACCCGAATGACATTGCCAGCATGGATATATTGAAGGATGGTGGCGCGGCAGCTATTTATGGTACGCGGGGTTCCAGCGGGGTAATCATTATCACTACCAAAACCGGACTGAAAGACCAGGCAAGCGTCAGTTATAATGGTTATGTAGCGATGGAAAACATGGACAGGAAATTACCGATCATGAGCCGTAGCGAATATCTGGAATATGGCGGAACCGATTATGGCGGAAATACTGACTGGATGAAGGAAATCACACGCACCGCCCTTTCCCACGTGCATAATGTATCATTGTCGGGTGGTACGCAGAAATTCTCTTATATGGCATCACTTAACTACCGCGATGTGGAAGGGATTGTACACAACACAGGCTATGACCAGTTGAGCGGACGCTTAAACCTTTCGCAGAAGATATTAGACGACAGGTTAACCCTTAGCCTCAATCTTGCCCTTGCCAATAAAAAGTCAAAAATGGGATTTGACGATGTTTTCAGATCGGCCATCATTATGCCGCCAACAGCCCCGGTATATGGTACGGGCGAAGAATACGACCAATATGGAGGGTATTTCCAAAACCGTGCCCACGAATTGTATAACCCGATGGCTATAATCAACCAGAACACAAACGACCAGAAAACCACCCGCGTAACGTACAACGCCCAAGCCGACCTGAAAATCATAGACGGATTGTCTGCAACACTACGCTATGCGCAGAACAACGAGGATATCATTAACGGGCAATATATAAGTAAATACAGCCTTTACGGCAGTGGTATGGACAGGAACGGATTAGCGTCGAGGAGTACATACAATAACAAGAGCGACTTGTTTGAGCTTACAGGTAATTACTTGAAATCGTTCGATAAACTAAACCTGAACGCGCTGGCAGGATATTCATATCAGAAGTTTACCTCCGAACATTATTACTTTCAAGGCGGGAACTTCCTGACCGATGAGTTTTCATATAACAATCTGGCGGCCGCAAAAGATTTAGCCGATGGCAAAGCAAAAGCAGAAAGCTTCAAAGAGTCGAATAAACTGATCGCATTCTTCGGACGTGTCAATTTAAGCTATGACGACACATATTTCCTGATGGCATCGCTCCGCAGGGAGGGTTCATCCCGCTTTGGGGAAGGCAACAAGTGGGGTAATTTTACCGGATTAAGTGGTGGTGTAGACCTAAGCAGAATCATAGAAATTCCTCATTTCGACCAGTTGAAGTTAAGAGGCAGCTATGGTGTTACCGGAGCATTGCCTGCACAAAGTTATTTATCAAAGCAGATATACGGCCCCGGATCGAGCCTTGATTATTACCTCTACAATGATAAGTTTACCCCTGTATATTCCCCGCAAAGTAATCCTAATCCGGATTTGAAGTGGGAAACAAAAACGGAGATAGACTTCGGTATCGACTTCAGTATGTTCAACTCAAGGCTGACCGGTACGCTCGACTATTATAACAGGAAAACATCTGACGCCTTGATCACATTGAACGTACCTGTTCCGCCAAACCTGTATCCTACATCCGTACTAAATGCGGGAAAATTAAGGAACAGAGGATTTGAAATAGGATTAAATTTCGAAGCGGTCAAAACAAAAGATTTTTCATGGACTACCCGTTTGACCTATTCCACAAACAGTTCGAAGATTATTTCCCTGTCGATGGGCGATTTGCAGTATGGAGTAAGGGAAGTGGGAGGACTGCCTGCGCCACTTACCGGAAATGTAGTCAGGGTACAGGAAGGAAAGCCGCTTGGACAAATGATAGGCTGGATATGTCAGGGAGTAGATGCCGATGGTAATTATATCCTCAAGGATATGGATGGTAACGGTGAGATCAACGAAAAGGACGTAGACGTTATCGGGCGTGGTATGCCAAAAGGCGAGTTTGGCTTTGGCAACACATTCACTTATCGCAATTTCGACTTTGGCTTCTTCTTCAGGGGCGTATATGGACATGATCTTGTAAACCTGCACCGCACAATGTTCGAGCAGGTATCCCGTATCAGTACATACAACCTGATCAAGACAAAACATTTCCAACCGGAATACAAAGGGCCTGTCGCTTACAACAGCCACTATGTAGAAAACGCGTCATTTATCAAACTTGATAATATCTCGTTAGGGTACAATTTCAAGTTACCTGCAAATTCTCTCATATCCGTGGCAAGAGTCTATCTTACAGGTCAAAACCTGTTTTATATCACAGGCTATTCGGGTGTCGATCCCGAACCAAGATATTCATACGATGGTAATGTGCTGGCTCCCGGAATAGAGCCGTTGAACAGTTGGGTCACTACCCGTACATTTACATTAGGCGTTAATCTTACATTTTAAAAAACGAACTTATGAAAACATATATAAAAGCACTCAATCCATTCATGAGAAAAGTTGTTTTAGCTGCTTGTTCGGTTTGTCTTCTTTTCAACTTCTCATGCACCGATCTGGATGAAAAATTATACAGCCAATTGGATAATGATAACTTCCTGCAAACGGAAGAAGAAATATCATCAGCTCTGGGAGCCGCATACAGCGGATTAAGAACATTCCAGAAAAACGATCACATGTGGACAATCTATTGTACTACCGATGAAGTAGCTGTTCCCGGCAGAACCGGAGGCGACTGGGCAGGCGACGGGCAAGACCAGCAGATGACAGATCATAAATGGATCGCAAACAGCCGTTTTTACAGAGGAACATGGGAAGCCTTTTTTGCCCAGATAAATACATGTAACCGTCTTATCTACCAGTTGGAACAGATAGACCCAACGAAGTACACAGCATATATTTCGGAGGTAAAAACAATAAGGGCCCTTTGGTATTTGTGGCTGATTGATATGTGGGGAAACGTGCCTATCGTTGAAAAATTCGATGTTCCAAGCGACTATCTGCCTTCTACAAATACGCGCAAAGAAGTTTACGATTTTATAGAAAAGGAGATAAACGATAATATCGCCAACCTTACAAAGGATAAAACAAGCCTGACCTACGCACGCGCCGATTACTGGACAGCTAAAGCGATTCTGGCCAAGTTATACCTGAACGCGGAAGTATATACAGGAACTGCGCAGTGGCAAAAGGCTCTGGACGTATGTAATGAGATCATCAATTCGGGTAAATTCTCATTAACCAATACTTACAGGGAAAATTTCATCTCTAAGAATGAGGGGTCTACGGAAGCTATTTTTGCAATCCCCTTCGATGATACTTATACAGAATGGGGTTGGATATTGCCTCTCGTTTCCCTGCATTATTCAAGTCAACAAACATTACCAATGACGTCATTTAAATTATATCCGTTTTGACAATCATAAAATTGTGTTTTTTAGCTAGTTTACCCATAAGTCTTATTTCGTTAGCATTGA
>NZ_QVMO01000156.1 GCF_010501055.1 Dysgonomonas sp. 521 | reverse complement strand
TCAATGCTAACGAAATAAGACTTATGGGTAAACTAGCTAAAAAACACAATTTTATGATTGTCAAAACGGATATAATTTAAATGACGTCATTGGTAGGGACGAAGCATCCCGTGTAGGCAAATTGCTTTTAAGAAAAGAGATCCTTCACTATCGTTCAGGATGACAGGGTATAAGATTTACTTGGTATAAATCCTGCTCGTCAGGCGTCAGCCAGCGCCGTTAGCAAGCGTACGGCGAAGTGGGGCGCAATGCTTTTTTGCTTACTTTTGGAGCTTTGGCCAAAAGTAAGGCAAAGAAGTGGAAGTCTATCGGAACGAAGTGTAGATAGACGAGAATTCTGCGCAGATTATTACATAATATAGCCTCGATTTATATCATTAATACCACTTTACATATTTATGCGAATCAAGGGTAAAAAACACAGTAACTTATTGTCCCGAAGGGACTGAAGGTGGATAACCACGGGCAAAACCCGTGGCAGGGACTGGCTGGAAAACATGTCTCCGTAGGAGGCAAATAGCAAAACAAATGCCATTCGCCTCCTACGGAGACGGCCTCCCCCTATCCGATTTTTCCACGGGTTTTACCCGTAGTTATCCATGATTAGCCCACTTCGTGGACTTAGAACTCTGACTGCAAAACAGAAGATTGATTTATAATAGTATACTGCAACCCTAAGCAACCCTTGATTCGCATTATATACTACTAATGCGAATCGGAGGTTGAAAGCAGCTCAACACCTGCCTGAAAGGCAGAATCTTCATAACCGTATGCAAGCGCAGCGTAGCTTACGCAGCAAGGAACAATTACACTCCCCCTGCCCAAAGCGGCAGGACACACAGTATGTCCTGTCTTTCAGACAGCTGGTATTACTCATCCTTTTTCCGCAGGTCGATGACCCGCGGTTATGAAGATTTGGCTTTTCAAGCCATTTCTCAAATCCTGATTGGCATTAATAATATAAGTAACTGTTTAAATTTTATACGAATATTTTATTATACCTTTTTCTTCGTTCATTTTTAGGCTGTTTTAGGTTGTTTTTTCCTTTCGCTCAACTCAACCAGCGGTCACAGGAGCGAAGCGTATGTAAATAGCCCGCTATTATCGTTTCAAGAAAGAAAAAAACATCTCTAAAAATTTGAACGAATAAAATTTAAACAGTTTCTTATATTTATGAATGAATTATCCTGCAGATATTAATGAATTGAAGAAAGTATTGCTTATTTAATAATATTTTTGTTTATATTTATGATTCCTATCAAATCTTATATGAAAAGGAATTCACAAAAATGAAAAATATGAATACCCAATTGCTTCAGGAAATAGAAAAGGGCACGAAAAGTGCTTTAATCAAAAAAAATATTATCAATTATTATATCCAAAGCGGGAGTTCGACCATTACGGAGCTTTCTAAGAAACTGGATCTGAGTATTCCTACCGTCACCAAGTTTATCAGCGAAATGTGCGAAGACGGGTATATAAACGACTACGGAAAACTGGAGACTACTGGAGGACGTTACCCTAATCTTTACGGGCTTAACCCTGAATCCGGTTACTTTATAGGCGTAGACATCAAGCAGTCTGCTATAAATATCGGGCTTATCAATTTCAAAGGCGACATAGTCGATCTCAAGATGGGTATACCTTACAAAATGCAAAATACGCCCGAAGCCATGAACAGGCTGTGCGAACTGATCTTGTCCTTTATAGACAAACAAAGCGTGAATAAGGATAAGATACTCAATATCAATGTAAATATATCGGGGCGGGTAAATCCTGAAGCAGGATATAGTTACAGTATTTTCTATTTTGAAGAAAGGCCGTTGGCGGAGATACTCAGCGAAAAGCTGAACGGCTACAAGGTAACCATAGACAATGATACCCGCGCCATGACATATGGCGAGTACCTGTCGGGATGTGTAAACAATGAGAAGAATATCATCTTTGTAAATATAAGCTGGGGGCTCGCCATCGGAATTATTATAGACGGTAAGGTATATACCGGAAAATCCGGCTTTGCAGGCGAGTTTGGGCACATGAAAATATACGACAACGAAATACTCTGTCACTGCGGTAAAAAGGGATGCCTGGAAACCGAAGCGTCGGGCTCGGCAATGTACCGCCGCCTGTTTGAGCAGATCCACAACGGGGCATCGTCCCTTCTTTCGAAAAAAGTGAAAAAAGAAGAGGTTGTCACACTGGACGAAATAATAGAGGCGGTGAACAAGGAAGACGTACTTTGTATAGACCTTGTTGAAGAAATAGGGCAGAAGCTGGGAGAACAGATTGCGGGACTTATCAATATCTTCAATCCCGAAATGGTAATTATAGGCGGAACGGTATCTATGACCGAAGACTACATTATGGAACCTGTAAAAACAGCCATACGCAAATACTCGCTCAATCTGGTCAATAAAGACTCCACGATCACTGTTTCTAAACTGAAAGACAGGGCGGGGGTAATCGGCGCGTGCCTGTTAGCCAGAACCCGCTTGTTTGAAATACATTAAGCCCTGACTGCATAGTTCGGTTATGGGCAACGCCCAGTCATGATCGGAAGATTTCAAATAACTGTATTTTAGTCAATTGCCACGGCTTTTTACCACGGCTTTTAAGTCGTGGGCTGTGAATAATGGCAGGGTAAAGGCTTTAGCCGAACTGGTTTTGCTCATTATTTTTGACTAAAGTCACTTTTTCTTCTGATAACTCTATCCTCCACTTGAAAGTGGAGGCAATTTCAAAAAACGAAAATTGCACGTAAATATTTATTGTACAGAATCTTATAAAATTCGCAAACATTCCGGATATAAATGGGCAACGCCCCCAATGGCAGCGCCTTGCCTCGTATATCCACCTATCGAAATTACGCCCTGAATAGAATTAGCAATCGCCGAAGCGAAGGTGAGGCAAAATAGGCGGAGCCAAAGGGCAATATTATTGATTTATGTTCTATTTTTGTCACATATTCAGAAATACAAGTTAAGAAATGATAGACAGTTTAAATAGACAAAATATACTTCAACATTTTTCTGTAACGGAAAATGACTTGCTCAAGGTTATAAACGAAGCTTTAAGTAAAGGTGGCGACTATGCCGATATTTTTTTCGAACATACATTCAGCAACAATATTTCGTTGCGCGATGGGGAAGTGAACAGGGCTTCTTCCAATATCGATTTCGGGGTAGGAGTAAGAGTTGTGTCGGGCGACCAGACAGGCTACGCGTATGTGGAGAATACCGGGATAAGTGAATTGCTGAAAGCCGCCAAAACAGCCGCCAGTATAGCCTCCATACCGCTAAAAGCCGCATCGCCGGTAGAAATAAAAGAGAGCCGTTTCAAAAACTACTATAAGATAGAAAAGCCGTGGCTGGATATATCCGCAGCCGACAAAAAGGCGTTTGTGCAGAGGCTGAATGACCGTATCTTCGAATTAGACTCGCGGGTTATAAAAGCATCTGTCAGCCTGAATGATTCTACATCCTATGTCCTGTTCTTTAATTCCGAAGGAATACTTACATGGGATTACCGCCCGATGAGCATTATGTACGGTTCGTGCACAATGGATCAGGACGGCAAACTGGAAAACGGTTCCGCTTCGCGGGCTTACCGCAAGGGGTTCGAATTTCTGAACGATGACCTGATAGAGACTCTGGCAAAAGAATCGGTGGCTCAGACTTCGCTGATGTTCGAAGCCGTGAAGCCCAAAGGTGGCGAAATGCCTGTGGTGATGGGCGCCGGTAGTTCGGGTATCCTTTTGCACGAGGCAATAGGACATACATTCGAGGCCGACTTTAACCGTAAGAATGTGTCTATATTCTCTGACCGGTTGGGGAAACAGATATGCGCAGCGAATATAAATGTAGTGGATGACGGCACTATCGAAAATGCGCGTGGAGCGATCAATTTTGACGATGAGGGTGTGGAAAGCCAGAAAACATACATTGTGAAAGACGGCGTGCTTGAAAGTTATCTCCACGACCGTATCAGTGCCAGGCATTACAATGTAGCGCCCACAGGTAACGGGCGCCGGCAGTCGTTCCGTTACGCTCCCCTTCCGCGTATGCGCGTTACTAATATGGAGCAGGGCGAAACACCCGAAGCGGATATTATAGCTTCGGTAAAGCAAGGCGTATATGTGGATAACTTTACCAACGGGCAGGTGCAGATAGGCGCGGGAGATTTTACCTTCTTTGTAAAGACAGGCTACCTCATTGAGGACGGAAAACTGACACAACCGATCAAAGACATCAATATAATAGGTAACGGCCCTAAGGCTCTTGCCGACATCACGATGGTAGGCAACAACCTGAAAATAGACGAAGGCGCGTGGACATGCGGCAAAGACGGACAGGGTGTGCCTGTAGGGCAGGGGTTGCCTTCTATTTTGGTGAGTAAACTGACTGTGGGTGGAGAGTAATCGCCCTATTATAACACCGGCTCCCTTGATATCACATCAATGGAGCCGGTTTGCTTCAAGTCTAAAATTTGATTTACCTGATTATTCTAAGAGTCTGTTTAAATTTTATAGCAAATCTTTTTTATAACTATTTTTAGATGGATTTTATCATTTTTACTAGTAGAACCAACGGTCAGCGGAGCTAATTAGCGGGCTATTTACATACGCTTCGCTCCTGTGTAATCCTTCGGTCTCGGTCATCTTTTACAAGATTTATATAGTTTTTACCTTTGCATAGGAGAGAGTTAACGATAAATTAAGGAGCCATCAGTTT
>NZ_QVMO01000155.1 GCF_010501055.1 Dysgonomonas sp. 521 | reverse complement strand
CTGTAACTTCAGCAAAATAGGGAGAGATGAATCTATTCATGAAGCGAAGATAACATTTCTACAAATTATGATGAAATTTTGATGCGGTTGCCCTGAACCGTTACAATCTTTGTTGTAGAATATTAATCAAAAGTATATTTTATGGCAAAAATCCCTTTTAATATTAGCGCATCAAAGCAAGGCAATCGGGGGCTTATCCGTATAACGGGCACAATCGGGCTTGACACAAACGCCGATTTGTTTCGCTCTCAGGTTGATAGCCTTGTTAATGATGGTGTAACCGATGTACATCTTTACATCAATAGCGAGGGCGGGTCTTGCTTCGATGCCGCCGAAATAGTGAATATTATACAATCGAGTTTTAGCGGCCGTATAACAGGCGAGGGCGGCGCAATCGTAGCAAGTGCCGCGACATTTATAGCCTTGCATTGTAACTCATTTACCATGCCCGAAAATGGGATGTTTATGATACATAAGCCATCAGGCGGCAAAGAGGGCAACGTGAGAGATTTGGAATCATACACAAAGTTGCTTCGTGATATTGAAAATCAATACTATAACGTGTATAAAAACAGGGCTACCGACCCCCAATTATTGGAGCAACAATGGAATGCTGGCGATTGGTGGCTAACAGCACAGGAAGCAAAAGACAATGGATTTATTACCGATGTGAAAGGACAGGCGACAATAGACGAAAGAACGGCCGCCGTTATATCGGCCTGCGGTTGCCCCCGTGGCAAGTTCCCGAAAATAAAGAAAGTAGCGACAAACAACGAAAACAAGGGCGAAAGCCTTTCGCAGATTGCCGAGGCTCTGGACTTGCCATCAGACGCGACCCTGAAACAAATATTAGAGGCTATTGCCAAACTGAAAGGCGAGGAAACGCCCGAAAAAGCAGTACAATCAGCCGTAAAAATGGGATGTATAGGTGTATCGGAACAAAGCGAATTCCTGACTATTGCCCGCACCAATCCGAAAGTATTTGCCGGGCTGATGCGTAAACGCAAAATACAGGCGAGTGCTGATGTACAGGCCAAAATTGATAATAAAGTGAATACCGCAATATTCGACAAGCGTATTTTGGCAACGGCGGCGAATGACTGGCGCAAGTTGTTCGACTTGGATTTTGATACGGCAAACGCCGTTCTCAATCAAATAGAGCCTATCGGAAAGATAGTGTACCATGAAAGCAGACAGGACGGCAAAAAGCCCGAGAATCGTGCAAACTGGACACTTGACGACTACCGTAAGAAAGACCCTAAAGCATTGGCCTCCAATCCACAGCTTTACGAAAGGTTATTAGAAAAAGAACAAACCAAATAATTAACAATCAAATATTTACAAAAATGGCAGGATTAAGAAAAGAAGTATGGGTAAAGCAACTGATGGAAAAATTTTACCCGGTGAGTTCATTCCTCAATTATGTAAAGGATTTCAGCCCGTTAGTAGATAACGATGCGATAAACCTTGCAGAGGCGGGCATAGACCCGAAAGTATTGGTAAATAATACGACCTATCCGATAGCAGTTGTAAAACGTGATGACAAGCCGATACGAATAGAACTCGATCTGTTTGAAACCGAAAATACACTTGTGCGCCGCCCTGATGCTATCGAATACGCATACGACCAGCTTGAAAGCGTATTGATGGGGCACAGAAACGTACTGAAAGCCACAACGGGGGCAAAAGCCGCCCACGCATATGCTCCGGACGAAGATACGGACGAAACGCCCGTAATACAAACGACAGGCGACGCATATAAAGGGCGTAAACGCCTTACCATAGAAGATATTTTGCTTCTGAAAGAACGTTTTGATAATGCGAATGTGCCACTCGAAGAGCGCTATATGGTATTGCACCCTTCGCACCTTACCGACCTTATTTTATTCGATATAAAAGCATTCAAGTCGATAACCGACTTTGTGAACGGCGAACCTAATCGCCTTGCGGGCTTTGGCATGCTACAATTTTCGCAAATGGCTTATTATGACGGCGATTTGAAGAAAAAGGCATTTGGTTCGGCCATAATGGATGGTGATGCGTTTTGCTCCTTAGCCTTCCAAAGAGGCGAAGTAATGAAAGCTGACGGACAGGTACATATGTATGCTACGATAGACGACCCGAAAGAACGTGGGGCGATTGTAGGCTTTGATAAACGTTTTGTGGCTTTGCCGATCCGAAATAAAGGTATCGGGGCGATAGTGAGCACAAACGCATAAATATTTAACAAACAACTAAATATACTTTGTATAATATGGCTTATAATAGGGAAATGTTATTGCGTAAAATCATTGAGATACAGAATATTGTTTTGAAAGGGCAAAAGAAAAGCCTAAGTCAAAAAGAAATGTATCATAATGTTATTGCGCCTAAGTATTTTATCAGTATTGCCACATTCTATAAGTATTTAGGATGCAATGCGAAGAAAGAACTTGCCGAGATTGAGGAACGCCGCCGACTGAAAGAAGTTGCCGACAGGGAGCGCGAAAAGGTGGTTTTAAATGAAGTTTAAACACTGATTAAATGCAAATCAAAAAATGACGGGACAGGAAAGAAACCAATTTTTATTTGTGGCCGATGCCATACGCCAAATATTCGGCATAAATAGCCCCCTGTATATACCATACGGCGAAAATAAAGACTTTGAGCCGGGCGAATATAATGATATCAAATTTTTGCGACCTGATACCGAACTGATGGAAGATATGAACATACCCCCAACGGAATTTGGTACTAAAGTATATGGAGCAATACAATTTGAGGGCGGCGGGTATAATATGTATGAACGTGATGGTAGCCTTGTCGAGGAGCGATTTGGCGATTATACATTGCCCTATTCGTGTATTGCCAGCTTTTCGCGCGATAGCAATATAACCAAAACCGAGGTGTTAGGCCAACGGGAACCGTGAAAGAAATATACGGAAAAGGCGACTGGGATATTCAGATACGGGGTATTGCCCTAAGCCGCCGCGATGGCAAAGGAGCGAGCGCGCACGAACAAATAGAAACGCTTACCAAATGGGCAAATATATGCGATTCGATAGGGGTATTAAGTGCAATGTTCCGAACAAAAGGTATTTATAGTATTGTTATCGAGCGTTTTTCGGTTCAGCCCGTTGTAGGTAAATGGGATTGTATTCCCTTTCAGATTGATGCGGTAAGCGATGAGCCTATCGAGTTATATCTGCCTTAAAATAAAGAGAATCCTACCTCATACTAAATCAGAAAAGGCAGGGTGAGAAGTCCTGCCTTTGCTTTGTCAAAGATCGACCCGAAAGCCTGTCTTTATCATTATCCTGCGTTATGCAGGGCTTATTTTAGCGGCAAAAGGGCAAATATTGTCACTGCCCTTTTGGGAGATTCGCAGTCCTTACGGGCTTTAAATCAAAGCAAATATAAGAAAATAAACAGTTTATTATCAAAAATGAGTATAAGGTTTAGAAAAAATGCGGGCTTTTGCTTGCATAAGTGAAAAAAATACCTAACCTTTGTGTTAGCCAAATATAATAGATTTAATGTAGCGTGAAACGTGTATATCGTTTGCCTACCTTACAGTAAGGCTTTTTTTATGCCTTTACTTAAAGAATACAGAACGGTTGCGCTTTTCCCCGGACATTTATTTTCGAGTCACGCTCGTTATATCTGTTATGTTTGGCGACACGGGGAGAGGCCAGCCGTTTTTTCTGTGCCTTATAACGCCAAATATAACAGATATGAAAGAAAAACAAAAACAGGCTATTAGCCTAACGGTAACCGATGGTGTAACCGTGAATGTTGTGCCCGATTCACAACATAACTATGTGATGACTACAAAAGAAGTTGCTGAGGGATATGGCATGAATGTCGGTTCTATCCTAAAGCATTTACAAAGAAAAAAAGACGAACTTATTGAGGGCAAACACTACCTGAGAGGGGCGGCGTACAATATGTACGACCCCAACCAACCCGACCAAATATTTTGGACAAAACGGGGCGTTATACGTCTTGGATTTACCGCAAAAACCGAACGCGCAAAGCGTTTTCGCGATTGGGCGGAAGATTTGATATTGAAGATTGACGAGCAACGCGACCTGTTCGGCAATGCGATACACGAAAAGCCGAATTACAGGCATATAAAGAAACAAGCCTTTGAGTTGGTGGTGTTGCAGGGCAAAACGCAAAAGGAGGCTGCCAGCGTGCTGCAAATTGCCGAAAATACAATGTCAGAATGGGCAAGACAGGGCAATTGGCGGGCACAGCGCAAAGCGGCAGAGATGGAAGAGCAATCGAGCACTTTAGTAAATCGTTTTTTTGCGGTAGTTCCCGATATTTGCGAGATTGAAGATAAGGAACTAAGGATGCGTATTATCAGCAAATTAGCGGGAGAGGGGGTGATACTATGAATGCCATCGATATGAAAGGAAATACACAAGCCGCCGAAATGGATATTCAAGGACTTACAGAAGGATGCAATCGCGCAATAGTAGTGTATTCCCTTGAGGAAGATTATTTTGCGCCTAAAGGCTTTAGAACGCGAAAAATGGTTATTCTATATGATAATGACGGATTTTGCCGCGAGACTGTTAATAAAGGAATAAGCAATATAATGATTATGCACGGTCAATCATTAATGAAAAGCCATATGTATATTACTAATGAAAGTGGCAAATGGAAAAAGTCATTGTTCCAATTTGCAGCTTTTTTATTATGCATATTCCGGCGATACCCACCCAGTGATTCCGGTGATACCCACCCACTCACTGTGCAAATTAGTCTGACAAAATTACCGTTTTTTTCTTAAGC
>NZ_QVMO01000154.1 GCF_010501055.1 Dysgonomonas sp. 521 | reverse complement strand
TACGGATTGATTATGAGTGATTTTGAGCAAGTGGAAAAACCCGATTATACCAAATTGAGACATACGGCATACCAACTCGTTGTTGAGCAAGGTAAGGTGGCTTCCATGGAAATCGCTGCCATCATGGCTTAAAAATATAACCGGGCAGCCGTTTTCCGTACTTACCCTATCAAAAACGATCATGTCACCGTTACCGACTTCCAGAAATGGGATTTTATTATGCCATATTTTGTCATACTCATTATTCGGATCGGGGAAACATTTAGCAACCCAGTCCAGATAGTTTTTGTACATTCTATCTAATTGTGAGAAATCCCATAAAATTCCATCACTGCCTCCACAAAAGATAGCTTCGAATGACTCGATCTCGTCATCATCCATATGCCAGTTTAAATCAATACCGGAAGAATATTCACATAATACATGTTTAAAATCGGATGGAAATTCTATATCCAGATTTCTTACTAAAGTTTTTATTTCTTCTAATGCGATAGGGTCTTTAATAACTATTTTACTATAATCCCAGTTTCTAGTCTCTGCAATAGACATTATCCATGACCAGTCTGACTGCCATTTATTCCACAATGTTTTGTTTAGTTCCATGTTATATCTTCTGTTATTTATTAAACTCTAATATTTCGCCTACACCTATCAACTTATCCGCTTCATAAATATACCATTCCCTTCCCACGTTCAGATACCTTTCAATAGGCGAATAACACAGGAATCTTAATCCACCCTTTCAAGGTGGATTTTTATTGTCGTCAGACAATAGCAAGGTATGTTTTGAGTACACTCAAAACCGTTTTAAGTGCCTTAAAACACCTTGCCCACTCCTTTGAAAGTCGGGGGTAATCTTACTCCGAAGTCGTAAGATTTTCAAAAAACAGTATTAATGAATGGTCGTCCTGTGGCGACAAAGCTAATTATCCAAATGTCATATGAATATGAAAAGAAATGAATCAAGAAAAGGTGGGCGAATCCCCAAAAGAGATCCGGCGAAAAATCGCCATGTGTTTTACCTGAACGAAGAAAAAGAAGCCCAGTTCTTATCATTGTTCGAACTGTCGGGAGCAAAGAACAAGGCTCATTTCATCACATCCTGCATTTTCCATAATCCTGTAAAGGTGGTCAAAATAGACAAAGGACTACATGATTATTATATGCGCCTAACTACTTTTTTCGGACAATTCCGGGCAATCGGAGTCAATTATAATCAGGTTGTGAAAGCTCTTAATTCCAATTTTTCGGAGAAAAAAGCACTCGCATTTCTCTATAAACTGGAGAAAGCGACCATTGATTTGGTGGATTTACAGAAAAAGATTGTGGCTCTAACCAACGATTTAAAACAAAAAATCAGTAACGATGGTAGCCAAAATTAGCGCAGGAAATTCATTGTTCGGAGCATTATCTTATAACCACGAAAAGGTTGAACAGGGAGAAGCAAAGGTCCTTTTCGGCAACCGTATTGTTGAAAATATGGATTCCGGATATACCATGCACGATATGATGGTATCTTTCAAACCTTATTTGGATGCCAATAATAGAACTGAAAAGCCTATACTTCATATATCAATCAACCCCCATCCCGATGATAAATTGACAGATGCACAACTGTTGGAGATCGGACAGAAGTATATGGAACACATGGGATATGGCGACCAACCTTATCTTATATATAAGCATGAGGATCTGGATCGGCACCACTTACATATTGTGAGCATCAATGTAGATGAAACAGGTAAGAAAATCAGCAATTCCAATGATTTCTATAAATCGAAAAAGATTACCCGGGCGTTGGAAAAGGAGTATAATCTACTCCCGGCCGAAAGGCAAAAGCAATCGGATAATCTGCCTCTCAAACGAGTAGATTATAAAGGCGGCGATGTAAAAAAACAGGTTTCCGGTGTAGCCAAATCCGTGATGAAGGATTATCGTTTCCAAAGCCTCAACGAATATAAGGCTGTACTTTCAATCTATGGAGTGACAGTGGAAGAAGTAAAAGGAGAAATCAGAGGTAAAACCTATAATGGATTAGTGTATTCTGCTCTGGATAAGAAAGGAGAAAAAATCGGCAATCCGTTCAAAGCATCATTGATTGGGAAAGCAGTCGGTTATGATGCTCTGCAAAAGCGGATTACTTTTTTCAAACAGTCTATGAAGGATAAGGCTATATATAATAAGAGTCGGAATATTATATCTCTACTTCTGGCGAATAAGCCCAACCGAAAGGCTTTTGAGAAAGAGTTGGCTAAGAATGGTATCTTTGTAATATTCCGAGAGAATGATGAAGGTCGTATCTACGGAGCAACGTTTATCGACCATCAAGAAAAGGCTGTATTTAATGGTTCCCGCTTAGGTAAAGAGTTCTCAGCAAATGCGTTTCATAGCTTGTTTAATGAAAATCATAAAGCGGAAGCCAATTATTTATTACATGATAATAATTACTCACAAGAACAAAACAGCGAAATGGAATCTTTAGGTGGATTACTGGATATGGTACAGCATGGAGATAATTACGAAGAAATTGCCTTTACGAATCGGATGAAACGCAAGAAGAAACGTAGAAATCCTAGGTTGTAAAATATTTTCACTTAGTGATTATGCTAAATATCTATTTGTATCTTTATGAGAAAAATATGGAACAAGAATTATTGACCCTTGATGATTTGAATTTTCATGATTGTAATATGTATTCCTTTGGTTTCGATTCAGACAATTATGAATTTCTTTTCGATATAGACTTAATACTACAATGGCATACGGAAAAACCTAAATGGAGATTTTCAGTTTGTCCTGTTACCATAGTATTTAAAAACGTATATGATATCGAGATGGATATTAATTCCAATACCCAGTTGATCATGGATGATATCATAAAATCGAATCCTAGAGTTCCGAAAAATATAGAATATCTTCCGGCTGGCACGTTAGAATATGATTGGTATTTTGATTTAATTGTAGGAGGAGAAATCCGATTTAAATCCATTGGAATGACTATGTATCAACGAAAAGAGCCTATTGTCCAAAGAAGGCAAGCCTTAACATTAGAAGATAGAGGAGGTTTTTCTCTGAATAAAGAAGGTATTATTATTCTTAATGACTTCATGACTTCATGACAGATTGACTTAACGTTATTCTTGGTGCGATGTTTGATATAGATTTACCATGAATGGAAAAATAGAAATCTTGGAAAATGATAAGAATCAACGTATAGATGATTTTTATCTGACTTTTAAAAAGAAACTGGAGGAAATACACACATTTCCTTCTGACTATGTTTTTAAGTTTATTGTATCTGCTGAACAGAGCAATATAGCAAAAGTGCATTCTATTTTTGAAAATGCAAATGCAAGTTTCTCTATGAGGGATAGTAAAAACGGTAAATATTCAAGTATTACGGTTAAAGCTCCTGTAAGTGATGCTGATGATGTTGTAATTTATTACAGGCAGGTAGCAGCCATTGATGGTGTGATGATGCTTTAACTCGAACTACCTAAAATAAGAATCCTCAAACAGATAGTTGTTTGGGGATTTTTCATTTATATAGAATTATCTTATGTCCGAATGTTGACGGTAAATTGTCTCATTTTTAGAACTGTATAGATATTAGTTTTGGACTCAAATTCAAAACTAATAGTATTATGCAACAAGAAGACGATTTAAGAGGGTTAGCCAAAGTCATGGAGTTCATGAGGGCTATCAGTATATTATTTGTAGTAATCCATATTTATTGGTTCTGTTATCAGTCCATACGAGAAACGGGAATTAATATTGGAGTTGTAGATAAAATCCTGCTGAATTTTCAAAATACAGCAGGGTTGTTTTCTAATATACTTTGGACAAAGCTATTTGCCGTAGTATTTCTTGGTCTATCCTGTTTGGGGACAAAAGGAGTAAAAGAAGAAAAAATCACATGGAATAAGATATACATATTTTTGTTCTTTGGCTTTATCTTCTTTTTTCTAAATTGGTGGATACTGACTTTACCTCTTCCATTGATAGCCAATACTGCTATCTATGTATTTACGATAACGACTGGTTATATCCTATTACTAATGGCAGGATTGTGGATGAGCCGGTTATTGAAGAACAACCTGATGGATGATGTCTTCAATCTGGAGAACGAATCCTTTATGCAGGAAACTCGCCTCATTGAGAACGAATATTCGATAAATCTGCCGACCCGCTTCTATTATAAGAAAAAATGGAACAAAGGCTGGATAAACGTTGTCAATCCGTTCCGTGCATCTATTGTGTTAGGAACTCCGGGGAGTGGTAAATCTTATGCAATAGTAAACAACTATATCAAACAACAGATTGCAAAAGGTTTCTCAATGTATATATATGATTATAAGTTCGATGATTTATCAACTATCGCTTATAATGAGTTGCTCAAAAATCTTGACAAATATGAAATCACACCTAAATTCTATGTAATTAATTTTGATAACCCGGCAAAGAGCCACCGATGCAACCCTATTGCTCCCGAATTTATGACGGATATCAGTGATGCATACGAATCAGCTTATACAATAATGCTCAATCTAAATAAAACATGGATTCAGAAGCAGGGGGATTTTTTCGTGGAATCGCCGATTATTCTATTGGCTGCAATAATTTGGTATCTCAAAATATATAAGAATGGAAAGTATTGTACATTTCCTCATGCTATTGAGTTCCTGAATAAAAAGTATGCAGATATATTCCCGATACTGACTTCCTATTCTCAATTGGAAAATTATCTCTCTCCCTTTATGGATGCATGGGAAGGTGGAGCACAAGATCAGCTCCAGGTGCGCCCGTAAGGGTACATAATAAATATAGCTTTGGCAAGCTATTAGGTTCGCGTTCTTTGAAAAAATAACCTATCATCACCCGACTTATC
>NZ_QVMO01000153.1 GCF_010501055.1 Dysgonomonas sp. 521 | reverse complement strand
ATACTCAAACGATTTTTTGAGCTGTCTGGGTTTAAGCCCAACAGAAAGATAAATGACAAACTTGTCAAAGAACTAATTGATATAGCAACCTATAGAACTGCATGAATAGCGTAAAAACTATAGAAATTTATAACGAACTATTGGGTAATAAAATGGATTGAAAATCAAAGAAGATATTTAAATCTATAATTGTTAAATATGTAGAATGTTAGCTGATGTTATCATTCTTTTAATTCATTGCTGAATTTTTTCAGTTCAGCAACCAAATCTCTTGATTCCAGCCGTATAATAGTATCTTCCGAATTTCCAAAATCAAAGAGATTGATGCTTCCGTACCAAACGAGCCGGTTATCTATAATGATATACTTTTGATAAGTATCTGCCTCTTGCACAACTGTTAATTTAGATTGAAGTATTTCAATACATTTTCTTATTTGTTCTTGTCCTTTGTATGATTCTATTGGACGGGTAATGACAGTGATTGAAATATCTGTGTTTAGAGGTACTTTCAGCCATTCAAGCACTGTATTAAGTTGCTTTTTCCGAATATAGGGGCTTACTATCAGAATCTCCTGCTTCGCTTCAGCAAAATCATTTTTTACTTTCGGCATAAAAGTCTCACAGTCGTAAATCATGCTGATTTTATCTGGTTCATTCCTTGAAGACAAAGCTTTGTATCCGATTTGAGCGTAGCCTGTTAACCGTTTGTGATACATTCGTTCCAAAACCGGAATATGAATGTCCATATAATCATAAACAATCACATCCTGCTTGCCGGGGTATTCACGGTGTAATCGTCCGGCATATTGAGCTAATGTTCCCTTCCATGCGATTGGAGAGGCAAGAAATAAAGTATCCAAGCGCGGATAATCAAATCCTTCTCCAATATATTTTCCCGTGGCAATTATAATGAGTCTGTCTTCTTGTGGAATGTCTGCTAATGATTCCATCATCTTGTT
Source organism: Dysgonomonas sp. 521 (assembly GCF_010501055.1). Taxonomy (GTDB): domain Bacteria; phylum Bacteroidota; class Bacteroidia; order Bacteroidales; family Dysgonomonadaceae; genus Dysgonomonas. The sequence continues at coordinate 4,178 of NZ_QVMO01000153.1, read as the reverse complement.
TTTTATTTTTGCGGAATCGGCTCCTACAAGAGTTATAATATGTGCATTGGTTTGGTCTTTAAGAATAGCTGCCAACCTCACAACATGCTCTTTTCGTTGAGTAAGTATGATAGGTGTTCTGCCATTTGTTACAGCTTCACATACATCGGTTGCAATCTGCTGATTGCGAAATTCATTTTCTGCGAGAGCCGTATATATTTTTGTTATATGCCAATCGGATTCCGTTTGTGTAAAAGGTCTTCTAAATCCGGTAAAGCATGGCATGACATAATGCTCAAAGCTTCGTTTGACAGCTTGTTCCTTTGCACTAACGTTATACCGTATCGGTCCGCATTGCATAAAAGTAACCGGATGTTGTCCGTCCTGTCGTTTCGGTGTTGCAGTTAATCCATAAACATATTGAGCGTTCGTTTCGCTAAGAACCTTTTCATAATTAAGCGAAGAGGCATGGTGGCATTCATCTACTATTACCATACCATAATTCTTTACGATATCATCCACTCCACCTTCATGGACTAAACTCTGTACAAGTGCAATATCTATAATTCCGGATGAAGTGTTTTTACCAGAACCTATTTGACCAATAATGGAACGAACCTTCTTTCGTCCGCGCTTCTTCTCCGGTTCCGGTAAGGTTTCGTTTATTTCGAGAAACTGTTCCAATGATTTTTTCCATTGGTCGTATAAAGTTTGTAGATGGACTAAAATTAACGTATTGCACTTCCTGTTTGCAATCAGGGAAGCCCCGATAACAGTTTTTCCAAAAGCTGTTGGGACGGATAATATGCCATTTTCATATTGCAATAAGGTATCCGCTGCAGATTGTTGTTCTTCCCGAAGTATTCCTTTGAAACTGACCTTAATCCGTCTTCCTTTATTTCGTTTATCATCAAAGGTATATGCTACATCTGATTCTTCGAGCAAATGAATAAGAGAAGAATGACAACCTCGGGGAATGCCGATATATTTATCCGTTTCATCTAACGAATAGATAATCCTCGGAATACCATAGGTAGACATCCGCATCTTTTGTGTTTTATAGAATACGGGATTCTGAAAAGCAGCTAATCGTTTAATGCGATTGAGTGCTCGTGGGCTTATTTTGTTTTTGGAAATATACAATCGGTTTGCCTCGATAATAGTCAAAGTATTTGGAAAATCTTTCTTTTCGAGAACATTTTCTACTTTTTTATTTTCCCAGGGATTGAATAAACTCGTCTCTTCATTTTCTGGATCTCCAAGTTTGCCTAACCCATTCCCATCACACAGAGTGGTAAGTAAATTCTCTATTTCGTCTGAACTCATTTTCCTGATAGTAGCTAAATATGCCCATTGGTCAGGATAACTCAAAAAGTTTTCATCTATAAATTCACTGTTCCCATTTTCACGTGCTCCTCCTTGTAATGGTAGAGCAATCAGGTTTCCAAAACCTCCTTTGGGCATAAAATCCTGATTTGGGAACATTCTATCATACGAAGTGAAACATATCTCATGTCTAACTGACATGGCTTTTGTCAAAAGCGCATTTCCAAGTCTTCGAACAGACGCAGCTGAGATAGACTCTTCAAAAAACATCCATGCATGAGCTCCGTTTCCTGAACGGGATCGTTCTATGGCAACCGGGATATTGTGGGTTTTGCATACAGAGCGGAATATGGCTATATCTTCTTTCCATTTCTCCTCATCAAAGTCAACGGCAAGAAATAGGCAGTTGTCATCCGGTAAAAGCGGATAGACACCAACAATGCCGGCACCATGCTTATCCTTGTTTCGCAAATGGTTATTGATTACTTCTTTTGTTAAAGGCAATAAGTCCCGATTTGGGCAGTCTTTACATTTGACACGGCTTCTGTCGCAAACGCCTTTTATCCATTCGTTTTTACATGCCGGAATGTAATAATTGCTTCCATGTTTTTTACTATAACATCTTTTGGCATATATATCTGTCCGTCCCTGGAATAATGATTGGAACAACTCTATTTTTTCTTCGGGCGAGCTGTATTTGTTGATTGAAGGTGGAAAGGTTTCTGTATTATTCTCCTCTGAAATATCCGATACAGGAGCTGTTTCTTGGAGTTTAGACTCCTTTTGAGTTAAACCCAGCATTTCCCGCAGTCTCCCATTTTCTGCAAGTAATTCGATATTTTGAGATTCTAGTTCGGCTATTCGCTTTAATAAATCGGATTCAGACATATAATTACAATATTTAGTCTTAAAAATTATCTTCTAAGATCACACATTTCCCTCACTTTCATGCCTGTTTTTCAATCATAAAGATGGCTCTTGTTTTTGAATTACACAATTAAAACAGATAAAAAGTGCAGCATGTTGCCCTTTTTTATTCTTTGAATCAAAAAATATACTATCTTTGCCTAAAAGTGCATTATTATGCCTGAATTGGATATTTACAAGAAGATAAAGGACAGGCGTCTTTTGCTGGGTATAACCCAGCAGGATTTAGCTGATATATCAGGAGTTGCTTTGCGTACCATCAAACAAATGGAGAATGGTAAAGGAAATCCTGCAATTGGCACATTGAATAAAGTTGTCAGTGTATTGGGTATGTCGATTGATATAAGCGTTAAAAAGTTAGATGAGGTATGAGAACTGCAAATGTATATGTGAATAATGACTTAGCCGGAGTATTGACAGAAAATACGGATGGCTCATTTGTGTTTTCTTATACTGATTCGTATTTCAATGACAGCACAAAGTCAGCCATCAGTCTGACATTGCCTAAATCACAAAAGGAATATCATGCGAAATCGTTATTTTCGTTTTTCTTCAATATGCTATCCGAAGGCGTGAATAAAGAGGTACAAATACAGAAATACAAAATTGATGAGAATGACTATTTCAGTTTGCTGCTGGCAACAGCAGGAGAAGATACAATAGGTGCTATAACTATAAGACCAGCAGAAGATGAAAAAATCGCTTGAAATACATAATTGTCCCGGAACGCTTGCTGTTGGTTATAACACTTATAGTACAACAGCAATAAAACGTGTGTTCGAAAATCAAAAGGTCAATCATCTTCTGAACTTCTCGAATGATGAAACAAATCGTTTGATGATAGATGATAATATCGGGAAAATCTCTATTTCGGGTGTACAGGAGAAATTCTCAGCAATTATAAAGGATAAACAGATTATACTTACTCCGGAAGGCGTTCAAGGTAGATACATTATAAAACCTGCTCCCGATTATAAGAGAATACAATATCGTCAATATATGCCGGCTAATGAACATCTGACTATGCAGATAGCCCGTCAAGTGTATAATATCCCCACAGCAGAAAATGCTTTGGTGTTTTTTCAAGATGGAGAAGCTGCTTATATTACTAAACGCTTTGATATTGATGCTGATAACAAAAAAATAAAACAAGAGGACTTTGCTTCACTTTTGCAAAAGACGAGCGAAACACATGGAAAGCATTTTAAATATACGGGAGATTATGCAAGCATGGGTTTTCTATTTCCTAAATATGTTGCTGCATGGCAAATAGAAATCAGCAAGTTCTTCAAGTTGGTTCTATTTAACTATTTATTTGCCAATGGTGATGCTCATTTGAAAAATTTCTCACTACAACAAACAATCAATGGTGATTACGTTTTAAGTCCTGCCTACGATTTATTGAATAGTTCGCTGCATGTATCAGACGAAGATTTTGCTTTGGAAGGTGGATTATTCAGTAAGGAGCATTATTCGGAAATATACAAGCAAAAAGGACACCCTTGTAAGGATGATTTTATTGCATTTGGAGAAATGATTCATGTGTCTAAACCTCAAATTAAAATGATCATAGAGCAAATTACATCCTCCCAACCTCTTGTTTATTCATTGACCGAACAATCATTTCTGGATAATAAATTGAAAAGAATGTATATCCGTAGTTATGAAGAACGGTTGGGTAGATTAACAAGAACTTCGATGTAATATATATTGAAATAATATAGTATTCTCTATTACTCTTCTGTAGGTGGAATCTCTTTTTTCTTACTTTTTCTAATGCTAATTTCTTTAGCTATTTCAATAGCAAATTCATCATCTTTATCTAAAAATTCTCTAATAGTAGATTTAAAATGCATAATCCGGAGCATCCCCACCCAGTAATCCGGTTCTAAATCCATTAGAAATCGGTTCTAAAAATCTGCCATTCCGGCAGATATCCACCCAAA
>NZ_QVMO01000152.1 GCF_010501055.1 Dysgonomonas sp. 521 | reverse complement strand
AAACAAGTCGCCCTGACTTTGATCCGGTGATTTTCCTATCATTTTTTGCAAGCTTTTAGGACTTCAAGATACGAAATTCTGCAATATTAAGCAAATAATTGAAGGTGTAATTTACTGGCAAATAACTTATTATATACTTTTTAAGGAGCGACTACTTACTACAAAAAGAACCCAAGCAAAACCTTATAAAAACAAAATTAATTTGGTACGGTTGCCCTACTATTAGATAATTTTTTAGAAAGTTGATGACAGTTTTTTTAAGGTTAAACGATGTTTGATGCGAAAAAACAAGCGAATATCAAACAAATGATATCCGCTTATTATCAATATACTAATTATGAATTACTTAATCCCTTCTTTCTTCTATTATAATTTCTTCGACTACCTCAACTACAGACCCTTCTGTTACAGGAGTTCCCCCTTGAAGACCTCCTTCGTTTTCAGGGATACGCATCCTGTAGAATGAGCGCCAAACGAATACCAGACCTAAGATAAGGAAAGGAATGGCGATATACATAGAATAGTCATGATCCGGATTAGCACGCATCTCTATACAAATCTCTGTTGCTAGCAACCCAAACAGTGTGGAGAACTTGATAATAGGATTCAACGATACAGATGATGTATCCTTGAACGGGTCACCCACTGTATCACCTATTACGGCAGCTTCGTGCAGAGGCGTGTTCTTTTCTTTCAAATCCACCTCTACTACCTTCTTGGCATTATCCCAGCTACCTCCTGCATTCGCCATAAATATAGCCTGGAACAGTCCGAACACGGCAATAGATACCAGATAAGCCACAAAGAAATTAGGGTCGAGGAATGCAAATGCCAATGTAAGCGAAATCAGGGCGATAAAGATATTCCACATCCCTTTTTGTGCATACTGGGTACAGATTTTCACCACAGCAATAGAATCTTCAATATCCGCCTCTTTCTTATTTATATCAAAGGTTTTCTTAATAAACTCTACAGCACGGTAAGCACCTGTGGTAACAGCCTGTATAGATGCTCCACTAAACCAGAATATCACAGCACCACCACAAATTAAACCAAGCAGAACCGGAGCATCAGTCAACGACAGTTGTAGCAATCCGACTTTCTCTAATAGCAGGATGATGGAGAATATCATCGTAGTAGCACCCACTACGGCTGTACCAATCAATACAGGCTTGGCTGTAGCCTTAAAGGTATTTCCGGCAGAGTCGTTGGCTTCCAGATAATGTTTACCTGTTTCAAAGTTAGGTTTGAAGCCATATTCTTTCTCTATAGATTCACTTATACCTGGTATCTCTTCTATCTGCGATAATTCAAACACAGACTGTGCGTTGTCGGTCACAGGGCCATAGCTGTCCACTGCAATAGTAACAGGCCCCATACACAGGAATCCGAAGGCAACAAGACCAAAGGCAAATATGGAAGCGTGAGGCCCCAATATACTCTCTAATCCCATCTGGGCTGTAAAGAATGCTCCTGTCATCAGGGCTACGATAAGCAAACCTGTCCAGAATGCGCCAAAATAACCTGCAACAATACCTGAAAGGATATTCAGGGAGGCTCCTCCTTCGCGGGAAGCCGTTACTATCTCATTTACATGCTTGGACTTGGAGCTGGTAAAGAACTTGGTAAACTCAGGAATCAGCACGGCAGCCAATGTACCACAACTTATTATGATAGCCAGTTTCCACCAAAGGGTAGTATCAGCCATATCGCCTAACAACAAGTGACTCATAAAGAAGCTGGCAGAGATGCAAAGCACGGCAGCAATCACTATCAGACGCATTAGAGGAGATTCGAAGTCAAATTCTTTCTTATCCCCGTATAGTTTCTTCGAAATAGCCTGGTTGATAAAGAATGCACAACCGGAAAGGAAGTCCATTAAGAAACGCATACCGAATATCCATACAATCAGTTTAGCCTGTATAGTAGGATCGTCAACCGCCAGTGTAATAAATGTGATGAGGGCAACTCCTGTCACACCATAAGTTTCGAAACCATCGGCAGTAGGGCCTACACTGTCACCGGCATTGTCACCTGTACAGTCGGCGATAACGCCCGGATTACGAGGGTCGTCTTCTTTCACTTTGAAAACCACCTTCATCAGGTCGGAACCAATATCGGCAATTTTGGTAAAGATACCTCCGGCAATACGCAATGCACTGGCACCAAGGGATTCACCGATAGCAAATCCGAGGAAACAGATACCTACGATGTCGCGTGGAACAAACAGAAGAATAAAGACCATGAGCACCAGCTCAAGGGAGATGAGGAACAAGCCGACACTCATACCGGCTTTCATCGGTATATTAACAACATCCAGCGGACGTCCTTTGAGAGAAGCAAATGCTGTGCGTGCATTGGCATAGGTATTCACACGGATACCAAACCATGCAACGATGTACGATCCTGCCATACCCACAATAGAGAACAGCAGCACCTGAATAACCACTCCGAAAGTCTGACCAACCAAACCAAAGAAGTAGATACAGAGCACAAGAGCGATGAGAGCAAACAACATCATCAGGAATTTACCCTGCTGAACCAGGTATGTCCGGCAAGTGGCATAGATAGTTGCAGCAACCTTTTGCATAGATTCGTGAGCAGGCAATTTCTTAACCTGCTGGAAGAGTAATAAGCTGAAACCAAGGGTTCCGGCAATGATCAGAGCACCGTAAAATAAAAAATCCCATGAGGTTATAGCACTCCCAAATATATGGAATGTACCCTCATGCAGATCAGGAATCGCTAGATCGGCTTCACTGGCAAACGTTGATAAATTAAACCCTAGAAGCAGACCAATCAGTAGACCAACACTTTTTAAATTTTTCATGGTAAATAGTATTTAGATAGACAATTACAGACATACCTCTCCACTATACCGACAGCAGAAATACATGCCTGCACATCAATTTTCGCTCCTAATCAAAACAGTTTTGAATTTACGAAATCTAATCCTCTTTACCTCTTTTTTTATATGATTTCTTTCGCTTATAAAATGTATTTAAGTAAAAATAACAGTAAACATACCTTAAATGTTAAATTAACACAAACAAGCCTCGACACTCGCTACTTTTTATATGTTAAACAACATGTTTTAGCATCTTATTATAAATAACTTACCGAATACTAATAACACATTGGGCGCATTTTTCACTGTTGTTCCAAATTGTTACTATTTAACAAATCGCAGTTATAAAATGTTAGAATCTCAACACAACGGTTGACATCTGTCGGGCGAATAACCACATTAGCTGTATCGCCTTTCGAAAACGCATACATGTACTCTATGAAAATATCTTCTTTGGCGAGATATTCAAGTACGGTGGATAATGAACCCGGTGTATTGGGACAGCTAAAGCATAATACATCGGTAACCGAAACCCCGAAGTGGGCTTCTTTGAGTACCCTTTTTGCCAGTTCCACATCCGATACTACCATGCGCAGTATACCGAAGTCGGCACTTTCAGCCAGGCTAAAGGCTGTCATATTCACTCCATTCTGACCCAGTATGTGGGTTACTTCATTTATACGGCCTGTTTTGTTTTCGATAAAAACAGATAGTTGCTTTATTATCATGTTATTTATTTTATGCACCCCCTCCCAACCTCCCCCAATAGGGGAGGCTGGCAATGCTACGACAAGGGGGTTGTTAGTTATTCATTATAATCACTATTATATACATCAGGGCTTTGCCAGTCCCTTCCCTTTGGGGGGAGGTTGGGAGGGGTCGTTTAACTGAAAACCCTCTTATCCAGCACCCTCTGCGCTTTGCCTTCGCTGCGCTTGATACTGAATGGTTCCACCAGTTTAATATCGGCACTGATGCCCAGTACGCTTTGCAGGCGTTGCCCCATCTTCTTCTTGAGTGCCATCATCTTATTTATTTCATCAGAATAGAATCCGTCACGTACTTCAACCTGTACTTCGAGTATATCAAGGTTGTTTATACGCTCAACTACCAATAGGTAATGAGGTTCAAATTCTTCCATTTCCAGTATCACGCTCTCTATCTGCGACGGGAACACGTTTACACCACGGATAATAAGCATATCGTCGCTACGTCCCACAATGCGGCTCATGCGTACATTGGTACGCCCGCACCGGCAAGGCTCATCGGTGAGGGTGCAAAGGTCTTTTGTACGGTAGCGCAGAAGCGGCAAGCCTTCCTTGGTCAGTGTGGTGAATACCAGTTCGCCCTGCTCGCCATAGGGCAGTTGCTGCAATGTATCGGGCGAAACGATTTCGGGATAGAAATGGTCGTCGATAATGTGCGAACCGTCCTTAAACTCGCATTCGTGCGATACGCCCGGCCCCATCACTTCGCTCAGCCCGTATATATTATAGGCGTTGATGCCCATCTTAGCCTCTATCTCCCTGCGCATATTATCTGTCCAGGGTTCTGCTCCGAAAACACCTATTTTCAGTTTAAACTCTTCGCGGGGAATACCTGTTTTTTGCATAGCTTCTGCCAGGTATAGGGCATAAGACGGTGTGCAGGCAATGGCCGTTGGCCCGAAATCGTGCATCAGCTGTATCTGCTTAGCCGTATTTCCGCTCGACATGGGGATAACCGTACCTCCCAGATATTCTACACCGTAATGAACACCCAATCCTCCTGTGAACAAACCATAGCCATAAGCCACCGTGAATATGTCATTGCTGGTAGCTCCGTATGCGGTAAGGCAACGGGCTATCATTTCCGACCAGATGGACAGGTCGCGGCGGGTATAGCCTACCACTGTAGGTAGCCCTGTGGTGCCGGATGAGGCATGCAGGCGGATAATCTCCGACATGGGTACGGCAAACAACCCGTACGGGTAATTATCACGTAAATCCTGCTTTGTGGTAAAGGGTAGTTTTACAATATCGTCTATCGTACGGATATCGTCGGGTGTGATATCCATTTCCTGCATCTTCTGGCGATAGAACGGCGTACTGTGATAAACCCTTTCGACCAGCTTGCGGAGGCGTTCGCCTTGCATCCGGCGTTTGTCTTCGAGGCTCATACATTCTTTTGCTTTGTTCCAAATCATAGTATATGTTAGTTTATTTAGTTGTTTCTGTTTTATAAAAAGTCACTAGTGTCCGGTTATAAATCAAACAGTTTCAACTGTTTATCGTCACCAGGACTTATTGATTTGTAATTATTTTTTGTAAACAGTTCATCTAT
>NZ_QVMO01000151.1 GCF_010501055.1 Dysgonomonas sp. 521 | reverse complement strand
AACAACTCCATATTATTAGATGAATTATTTAAAGTACAATAAATTATTGAATTAGACATAAAAAAGAAAGGCGCATAACTATAATCTTTGTTATTTATCAGGGATTTTAAGTCCTGACCGATTTCATTCAATTTCTTGGATAGCTTTTGCATCCATTTATCAAAATCTTCATTATTGATATACATGATTTTACTTTTTTGAAATTAATAATTCGATTAATTCCAATGCATTGGTATGACAAAGCTTGCTAGAATGAGGTGATAAAAATAGAGGTATCTGGAATAGACCCTCTATTTTAAATTGTAAGAAATAGTATATCAGTCGATTACAGAATCATCTTTTTTTATCTTTATCTTTTTGGGCTTTTCGTTTATTGTATTCTTTGACAAGGACTGCTTTTAAAGCATCAAGTGTTTTAGTTAAATTATAAGGCTTTCGTTTGAAAAGCTCCCTTTGGCAATCATAAATATCATTGAAACTGAATCCAAAACTCTGTTCAAAGACATTGGCAAATGATATTTTCGAAGGATTTTTACCTGCTTCATCAATACTACCCAACAATTCTATAGAAGTGAGCAATTCTGTCATACCCATTATTCCCAGATTCGGAAATTTAGGTATGAGTGATAAAGTAGATTTGAATGTTTGCTCAATTGACTGTTGTAGTGATTGAGGGGAGTGAATTTTGAGTTTTAGTAACTCAATTTCAGATTCAAGGAACCATATTGCTTTTTGGATATAGAGATTTTTGAGCGCATTTTTTCCCCTGCTCGTATAAAATTTGTGTTTGTAATGTTTTAAGCTCTATACGAGAATAAGTCAATAATCGAAAGATTTTCGAGAAATCAGTTTCGAATTGACCAATAGATTCTATTTGTTCTATAAAGTGCCCATAGGCATTCTGTATTTCATGGTTTGTTACTGAAGAAGCTTCAGACAATAGACTGAATAACTTCGTGTCGAATAATTCTTTCATATGCAATTGTTTTTTAAGATTTAATCAAAAGAAAGTTTATACGATATCATAAGTCAATTACAAGGTCTATCATTGATTTTTTTAGTGGATTTCGTTTTAATTTTTAGGAACTATCCATAATTATATTTCTGAGATTATAAATTTGTCAGAACATTGTTTTATCTTTTCCAACGTTTATGTGTCCATAGCCAGCCGTATGGCTCTTCTTTGATGTTTTCAGTCAGTAAATCAACATATTTCTGGCTTATTTCTCCTTCATTCGTAGATTCAGCTTCGGAACATATGGGGATACACGTTACTTTATAATTTCCTTTTGATAGTTGTGCTATATGCAGGTAGATAACTGCCGACCGACTTATACGCGCCAGCTTCTCCATGCCCGAAAAGAGATAGGTTTCCTGATTCAATAACTCGAATTTATATTTTTCTTCTTTTATTCGGGGGCATTGATCGGCCAGAAATAAGTAAACAGCAGATGATTTCTTTGTCAGAATATGACGTATAACGGATTTGTCGGGTATCAGTTTTATACCGAACCGCGACCGGAGTTTAATCATCAATCTGTTTATTATGCCAGATCGCAGAGGTTTATAAACGGCATACATATCGTGGAGAAGTTTATAGGGCATAAAGTTCAGCAATTCCCAATTTCCGCAATGTCCCAAACAAACAATAACATTCCGTCCGGCGTTCATGTGCCTGTCTATAAGTTCCAAATTTTCAAACGTTATTTTCTTATCAAGTACCTTTGCCGGAGCGGATATGCTTTTAAGTATTTCGGCAAAGTAGTCGGTAAAGCAGGCATAGAATTTCTTTACCACACAGCGGATTTCTCCATATTTCATATCGGGAAAAGAACGTGAAATATTTTGAATCACAACTGCTTTCCTATATCCGATAACATGATAAGAGAGGAAAAATGTAACGGATGCCATTGCATACAGGAGCGTCATCGGCAGCAGACTTATGATATAGACAACCCCATATAGACTTTTGTATGCAATGATTTGTAAAATTTGTTTCATTATCATTCTTTTATTTCAAAAACTTTTTTCTTACCTAATTTCAATTTTACCAACATCTTGTCCATTAGATAATAAACCACCGGAACAACAATAAGCGTCAGAAACATGGAACTAATCAATCCTCCGATCATCACCCAAGCCAGACCGTTTTTCCATTCGGCTCCCGCTCCGGTTGCCAGTGCGATGGGAAGCATGCCGATTACTGTTGCAGCTGTTGTCATCAGGATTGGGCGAAATCGCTGGCGGGTTGCCTCAATCAATGCGACTTTCAGTTCCATGCCTTTTTCTTTCGACTGATTAGTGAAATCGACTAAGATGATGGCATTTTTGGCGACAAGCCCTATGAGTGCAAGTAAGCCAAGCAGGGTAAACAGGTTAAGGGTATCCATCGTCAGAGCCAAAGCGAGTAATGCACCTATTATGGCAAGAGGAATAGAGATTAATACGACAAAGGGGTACACGTAGTTATTGTATAGCAATACCATAATGAGGTAAACCAACAGAATGGAGATGATGAGTGCTATTCCCATTGTTCCAAAACTTTCGTCCTGCATTTCAAGTTCGCCACCGGGAATTATCGTGATGTTTTCCGGCAAATCGAGGGAATTTATTATTTGGCTAACATCCTGCCCGATGTCGCCGATGGGACGACCGCCGACCTGGCAATTTAGCGTGATGCAGGAACTACGGTTACGGCGTTCCAAAATGCCCGGCGCATCGGTTTCTTCTATCCGTGCAAACTGTTTCAGTTTGACAGCTTCACCGGAGGTATTTATGAGTGTAAGATTTTCAACGTCCATCGTACTCCTGCGGTTGAAATTGTCAAGACGGATATTGATGTCGTATTCGTATTCGTTTTGCCTGAATTTTGCGTCATTGTTTCCGCTGAATGCGTCGCCCAATGCCCTGCCCAACATTTCAAAAGGGATTCCTAATGCTGCCATCTTTTCACGGTCGGGAATGATACTGATTTCGGGACTACTTTCTTCGACTGATAACTTGGGATCAACTATACCTTTTACGGATTTGATACTATGGAGAAGAAGATTGGCAGCCGTCCGCACGGAATCAATATGATGTCCGGTAATGTAATACTGTATCGGAGCTTCATCTATATTTCCCATCAGGTCGGTTGTGGCCACCCATATTTGCGCTCCGGGTATATGCTGTTGCAGAAAAAATTTTGCTTCCCGTGAAAAATCGGAAGTTGAAATGTTACGCCTGTTATGTGGAATCATCTTTACACGCAAATCGGCTAAACGGGCTTGTGGTTGTCCGTTATCTTCTGCGCCTACGGTAGTAAATACGGTTTCGACTAAAGGGTTGCTTCTCAAAATGTTTTCCGCTTGGTAAGTGATTTGGTTGGATTGTTCGATGGTAACATCACGGGGCAGTTCCAGCTTCATAACAAATTGTCCCTGATCTCCCATCGGGGCAAAGTTGCTTCCGATAAAACCAAACGCTATCAGGCTTATAGAGCCTATCAAAGCCACAAGAGTAACTACCAACGTAATCAACTTATGCGACAAAGACCAAGCTAAAAGACTTGAAAACCATTTGGCAATACCCTCTATCCGGTTCTCAAAAGTCTTAATACCTTTTCCGATAAAGCCCTCACGGTTAAATTCATCTATTTTCCCAAACTGGGAGTAGAGCAAGGGTACTACGGTAAATGAAACCAACAGGCTGAACAGTACCGCAATGGCGATAGTAACGGCAAATTGACGAAATACATTGGCGATAATCCCTTGTGTCAAAGAAATAGGAATGAACACTACCACCAGCACCAGCGTAATGGAAACGATTGTACCACCTATCTCACGAAGTCCATCGTATGCCGCCTGCATCCTGTTTTTCCCCATTTCCATGTGGCGGTGAATATTTTCGATCACCACGATGGCGTCATCGACCAAAATGCCGACTACAAGTGTTATAGCTAACAACGACATCAGGTTAAGGCTGAAACCGAATAGATACATGACGATGAACGTGGAAACGAGTGATAGAGGAATGGCGATGGAAACAATAATAGAATTTCGTACACTGCACAAAAAAAGTAGCATTGTAAAGGCTACCAAAATGATAGCTATTACAAGGTCGATCATCACGGAGTTGGAGGCTTCCAATGTAAATTCGGCATTGTCAGCCGCTATCATAAAGTGTAAGCCGGAGGTTTCGTATTCTGATTCTAAGGCATTCAGTATTCCCCGCGTTATTTCGGATATTTCTACGGTATTGGCATCGGCAGAGCGTTGCAGGGTGATACCAATAGAAGGTATTCCATTTATCCGGCTAAGGGTTTCTACTTCCTTATTTCCATCGTGTACATCCGCAATATTCTTTACCTTTATGGCCGTTCCATCGGGCATATACTTCAATACCACATTCTCAATATCAGCAAGGCTGCTGTATTTCCCCTGCAAACGAATTTGCGTTTGTTTATTGTCGCTTTTTATTTTTCCGGTAGGGAAGTCAAGGTTAGAGGTAATCAATACATTACTAATATCGAGAATGGAAAGCCCATATGCAGCCATTCTTTCTTCATTGATATTTACCTGTATTTCACGTTCATTTCCGCCGATGAGCGTAACTTGTGCAACTCCCGGTATTCTCTCCAAAGCAGGTTTTATTTCGTGGTCGATGAGGTCATAAAATTCTGTTTCGCCCATATTTGCCACTGCTCCGATTGTCATAATGGGAATATCGGCGAGGCTAAAATCGTTGATAGACGGTTCTTTCACGCTCTCCGGCAGGTCGGAACGTATGGCATTTACTTTTCGCTGTGCATTTTGAAGGGCTTTATCCAAATCACTTCCGGCTTTTAACCGGATAGTTACCAAAGAGAAGTTTTCTATTGAGGTAGAGGTAATCTCTTCAATTCCTTCGATAGAAGAGATGGCATCTTCTATCTTTTTGGTTACGGAATTTTCCACTTCGCTGGCTCCTGCTCCCGGATATAGGGTGCTGACGGAAATAACGTCAAACTCCATGCGGGGCATTAATTCCCTGTTAAGCTGTGTCAAAGAATAAACGCCGAAAAAAGCGAGTATGACAAACATCACGACAACGGTAGTCGGACGAATGATTGATAGTTTTATGATGTTCATGTTTTATAAGTTTACACTAGTGTCCGGTTATAAATCAAACAGTTTCAACTGTTTATCGTCACCAGGACTTATTGATTTGTAATTATTTTTTGTAAACAGTTCATCTATA
>NZ_QVMO01000150.1 GCF_010501055.1 Dysgonomonas sp. 521 | reverse complement strand
GCTTAAGAAAAAAACGGTAATTTTGTCAGACTAATTTGCACAGTGAGTGGGTGGGTATCACCGGAATCACTGGGTGGGTATCGCCGGAATATGCAATCTTCTCTTTCATAAAATCAATCTTTTTGGTATAATATTGCAATCGTTTAAATTCGTAATAATCAAAAAGAGTAATATAAAAACTGGAATATAAAGATTGTATTGGCCCAAGTTTTAAGTCTTTAGAAGGAAGACTTATGATAGTATCTATATTTTGGTTCAGTTGTTCTATATATTGTTTTAATACTTGTATATCCTTTGTGTTTGCAGAATTTTCTATTACTGCCAAAAAGTCTCCCTGTTCTACCTCTTGCGTATCCATGATGTTTAACTCCTGAATTTTACCAGAAGTGCGGGAAACTAAAGCTGTAGCCGGCATAGAACCGGTAAGTGTCATTGAAGTGGTTATTATATCCGGATACTTAAATATAGCACTGCCTATAAGAACAATGAGAACAATTAGGGCTATAATTGTAATACCTCTTCGCAATATCCACGAAGGGATGCTTCCCATTATTTCCTGAAATTCTTCGCTACGAAGTTCTATTTGTTTGTCAACATCTATTTTCTTGTCCATCTTACCCATATGAATCGTCTACATCCCTAATTCCAGTTGATTCTTTACCAAAGTATAGTAGGCTCCTTTTTTATCAGTCAACTCTTTGTGCGAACCTTCTTCTATTATTTTACCCTTATCCATAACAACGATGTTATCTGCACTTTGAACCGTACTTAAGCGATGGGCGACTATAATAACGGTTTTCCCTTTATAAAAGTTATTCAGATTATCTAATATTATCTTTTCGTTATTGGCATCCAATGCGTTTGTTGCTTCATCGAAAAATAGAAATTCAGGATTTTTATAAACTGCACGGGCAATTAGCAAGCGCTGACGTTGCCCTTGACTGATTCCATTTCCTTCCATACCTATTTTGGTGTTATATTTAAGAGGTAACAATTCAATAAACTCTTTAATATTAGCAACTTCTACCGAACGAAGTAAACGTTGTTTATCCACATAGTCTTCCCCAACGGCAATATTATTAGCGATAGTATCAGAAAAGATAAAACCATCCTGCATTATAGCTCCAGATTTCTGTCTCCATAAATGAGGGTTAATATCATCAATAGGTATATCCTTTATTTTTATATTTCCTTTGTTAGGTTCATAAAATGCTAATAACAGCTTTATCAATGTTGTTTTTCCACTACCACTGGCTCCAACTATAGCTGTAACTTTGTTTTCTGGTATGGTTAAATTGATACCATCTAAAACATAGTTCCTATCTGCCCCATCATAACTAAAATATAAATTTTCAATATGAATGGACTTATTTGAAGGAAGTTCATTAATCTTTGATTCTATTGTTTGTTCCTCATCCTCCTTATTATGGATTTCATTAAGGCGTTCAAGGCTGATTTTTGCATCTTGAGCTGCCTGAACAAATCCTATTACCTGCCCTATAGGGCCTGATAACTGTCCAATAATATAGCTGACAGCCATCATCATTCCCAACGTCATCTCTCCCTCAATAACTGAACGGGCAGCGATGAATGAGGTTGTTTGAGTAAAAAAACAGCACCTATTTGCTGATATTGCCCTAATGCAAGCCCTCTAATACTTATTTTAAATAGTTTGACTTGTATGCGTTCCCATTTCCAGCGTTGTTGTTTCTCACAGTTATTCAGCTTTATTTCCTGCATGCCTGTTACAATCTGTACTAAGTTACTTTGCTCAGCAGAAGCCTGAGAGAAGCGTGCCATATCCAACTTACGCCTATAACGAAGGAATAACAATATCCAAATAATATACAGAATATTTCCCAATAAGAATATCGTTAATATAACTAGATTATAATAGGCGAAAATAATAGCGAAAATGATAAAATTCACAAAAGAGAATAAGGTCATTAATGTAGAACCAGTTAAAAACGATTCAATTCGATTGTTATCTCCAATACGTTGCATTATATCTCCTACATTTTTTGTATCGAAGAAACGAATTGGTAGCCGCATAAGCTTGGCTAAAAAATCTGATATAAGGGATATGCTTATGCGGGTATTAACATGAAGTGTTATCCAGTTACGTATAAATTCTACTGATAATTGGGTAATAAATAATACCAATTGAGCAATAAGTATCAGGGTAATAAAATTCAGATTATTATTACCAATACCCTGATCGACAACAGCTTGAGTCAAAAAATGGTGCAATAAGCGCAATAAGGCTTCCTACTACCATACCACCTATCAACTGTATGAACTGGGATTTATAAGGACGTAGATATTGCAAATAAAAAGTTAAACCCTTAGCTCTCTTATCTTTTTCAACTTCCCTTTCATAAAAATCAGGAGTAGGAGCTAATAGCAAAGCCATCCCAACATCTTTTCCTTTCAACTTTGTAGTCGCCCAGCATTTCAGAAATTCCTCTTTATCCATAGTAAATTTCTCTCCTGCCGGATCTGCTATTTTTATAGAATAATGTGTATGCCTGCTCAGTAAACTTCTTTTTTTAACAACTCCATAGCAAACAACAAAATGATTCTGATTCCAATGCAAAATGCAAGGAAACGGAACTTCTTTGACCAATTGCCCGAAATCGCAACGAATACTCATAGTCCTGAACCCAATATGCTCGGCTGCATCACTTATTCCCAACATAGATACTCCCAGACGGGTTATAAAGCTTCTTTCCCGTAGGAATTGCAAAGTGTAATTTCGTCCATAATACTTAGCGATCATTCGTAGGCAGGTTGGCCCACAATCCATCAAATCCAGTTGAGTATATAAAGGGAAGCTCTTTTTCACAAATTTATTTTTGTTTTTAGTTATAGTTTTTGCTATCTTGTTGTGCTTACCTGCAACAATACTAGGACTGTTTATTTTTTCTGTTCAAGAATATCTATTCGCATGTTACGAAAATCGAATAAGATTTCTTCTCCCAGATGTTTAAAAAAGTCATATCCTACTACTCCCTCTGTAATATCCAGGTATGTGCTATTTGCAGGTGTTGCATCTGGTGTATTCCAATCCTTCAATGAGGAGATATATACCTTATTGTTTTTTTCTATATTTAACACCTTGCCATTAAATGTGATAGACGGATTGTCTGCAATCTCATGAGGTATATTCTGGCGAATATCGTGAAACATTGCTCTATTCAAAGAGTCTTTTTCTGTTAGTGTATCAATCGGTATATCTTTTTTATGTTTTTCATAAAACCAGGAATCTATGGTTACATATTCATTATCTCCAGTATCTACAAAAGCAGTTAATGAAAGGTTGTTGATTTTTATTTGTGTGAACAGTTTTTTTGTGAAGATGAAAATGTTCGGATCTTTTCCTGAGAATATTTCCTCTTCCGGTGTAGGAAAGCACAATACTTTGTCTGTCCAATTTAGCTTAATTTTCCCTATCAGGCTCATTGCTTTTAATCCCACAACAACATCAAAAGAATGATAGAAGTTATTCAACTCTTCTTTTTTCAAAGAATCGAGCCACACAGAGTCGGAGACATTAACCAAAGACTTTCTATCCCAAATAAAGACCGGGATATTATATAGTGTAATATTTGCTATACGCACCGAGTCAAGAATACCTGAATAGCCTTGTACTTCTCTTCCGTTAAGTGTTCCTATCGTATCATTATCATAAATAGGATATCTTCTTACACCTATCTTTTTAGCAATATTACTATCTATAGAGAAGTACTCTGTTACACCGGTATCAAAAACGGTTTTTATCTTATTCTCCTCATTATATATGGCTTCAAAAAACAATAAATCATTGATAATGCTATCACTTACTATAGCTGTTGTGTTTTTCGAATCATCCCGCGAAATTCTGATGGGCGGTTCCTGCATTCTACGCAGGGTTTGTCTTTCCCAATCGGAAACGCACCTGTCCCATTCCGAGAGTGCGCCATTATCTCCTCCGTCGGGATTTTCTTCGATATAAGACCTTATAAGGCTACAGGTAGACAGTGCTTTCTCATAGTCCTGTAATGTTTCGGTGTAGAGTCTCCACAACCGGAAATAGAATTCAATATTCATCAGGCCAAAAGGTCTGTACTCTCTTAATACATCTTCCAGATAAACAACCGCGCTATCGGGTTTGCTCTGAAAATCAGCCATTGAATATTTGTAGAAACTTTCTATGGAAGGTTCCAAGGCATATCCCCATGTTTTCAGATAGGAATAAAACTTCTTCGCTTCCCAATAATTACCGCCCTCGAGTTTATCTACCATTTTCTGGTTGATATTCTTCTGTGCAAAGAGCCACGTGCAAGAGCAGATAAAAAGGCATGAAAAATACAATCTGTGCTTCATTGGTTGTTAGTTTTAAAATCCTATTTAAGTTATTAATAGTTTTTCTCAATTATAAAAATCTGATTTCGGAACACAGATAACACAAATCGTTCTGTTATTTATCTGACCTGTGTCATTCTGTGTTCTTTCTTCTTATACTAATTAATCATTATTTTTTACCAAAAGTATAAGAACCTGTAAATTGGATACTACTTCCACTCATAGTATTATAATTATAATTTACTCCCAAATTAAAATTACCATAACTCCCGGAATAACCGACTGAATGTGAGGAAGAACCATTCTGGGTGTTGTAAACTGACGACCCCGTAATTTTATGAATGATTTTTGATCCCGATGTTTTAGTGGAATCCGTTCTAGCTACATAAGTAGAATCACTACGTACAGGATCTTGGCCGCCAAGAAGCTGCGCAGCTTCTTGTGTGGATAGTTCGTCAAAACCATCCAATGAAATTTTTTTTAATTGTTTCATGTGTTTTGTTTTTAGAAAATTAATAAAATAAAACTGTTTTAAATAATCCTTTTTTCCCAGTTCACCTCCTTTCATTTTCAGTCTATTACTCAACTCCCAGTCGCATATTATTCTATATTCAGAATCATTTAAACGCTTAACTCTCGAAAGAAAACATATCCTATTATCCTATCAAATACGTTTATAAAATTTCAAGGAGAGCTATCAAGGTAAAAAGTTATAGTTTGCTTTTCATTAATGAAACTCATTCAAGGATTAAAGTGTTTAACATTATTGTATAATATAATTGCCTCTTGAATAATTTCATCCATATTATAATATTTATCATTGTTGTCCGCTAAAAGCCGAAAGCTTGCCTATTTTAGACATATCCTCTTGTATATCAGTGTTTGTTTTTCGCATAATCAAAAGTAAGCCCCCTGTATTTCAGGGAATAGAGAA
>NZ_QVMO01000149.1 GCF_010501055.1 Dysgonomonas sp. 521 | reverse complement strand
GAAAATTCAAATCGAAAAATCAAAGAACGTGCTCACTCCCCTTTATCCATAAGGGTTTTAACGATGTCAATATTTTCTAAACCGGACACTAGTGATAAATTATAAAACACTACAATGAAACTTAAGCTTACATTATTTCTCTCAATTCTATTTATATTGACAAGTTGTAGCGAGATTGAAAGTACTGATCCTATAGAAGTTTACAGATACTGGTCGGGAACAAAGCCTACAGATAATTTGAATTTAAAGAACGGACAATACTGGCAATCGCCTCACTGGACAAAAGAGTATATCATGTATCTGGAATTTCAGCCTACGACAGAATGGTGGAATGAATTTACTCAGTTTAATAATTTAAAAGCTGATACGATAATATATACCCTTCCCGATAACAAACCGGAATGGTTCAATCCTACAGAAACTTATATCCGCTATAGAGTTGATAAGGATTTCGATCAGGGATCGAGATATTTCAGGGATACGATAACCGGAAACTGTTTTATTTACGAGGTTCAGCTCTGACCGGAATTACATTCTTGCTATATCCTTTTCATAATAACCTATCAGCACTGGCTTGAAAAGCGTATTTATCTCCAGTTTGTCCATATCTGCTTTTTCATCATTCGCAAAAAGGAATAAAGACGGATAATTACTTTCATTCAGATACTGGTAAGTAATATTGGGCGGTAGCTTCAAGTTATCAGGAACTATATGCTGTTCCGAAGCCATATTAAAACCCCAGTCGCCGAATGAGGGTACATTCACATGGTAAGGCACTACACAGGGAAATTCTTCTTTCAGTGTCTTATTGATACACCAAAAAGCATTTTTTGTATAATAAGGGCTGTTTGACTGTGTGACCATCACCCCGCCCGGCATCAGGTTATTTTTTATCAGACGGTAAAAGGCTGTGGTATACAGCTTATTTAAGGCGTCATTGTTCGGGTCGGGTAAATCGACAATGATAACATCATACAACTTTTGCGGATGTTGCAGATAGGTGAAAGCATCTTCTATTACTACACTTACTTTCGGATTAAAGAATGCACTGTCGTTTAACCGGCATATTTCGGGATATTCTTTTGCCAGATTTACGACAGCATCGTCCAAATCCACCAGCGTAATAGTTTCTATACCGGGATATTTCAGCAACTGCTTTGCGGCAAGCCCGTCTCCCGCTCCCAATAGCAAAATATCCTTCGCATGCGGACATGCCGCCATCGGAACATGTACCAACGGTTCGTGATACCGGTATTCGTCTGTGGATGAAAATTGCACATTGCCATCGAGGAAAAGTCGCAGATCGTTTTTATGCTTGGTAAGAATTATTTTCTGATAAAGGCTTTGCTTGGAATATACAATCCGGTCGCGGTACAAGCCTTCTTCGAGGGTATAAGTGATATAGTCGCCACTAACGGTAAATCCCAGTACAGTGATAAAGCAAACAATCAGTATGCCCTGAAAGAACTTCCTATATCGGAGATGTTCCCTGTATCGCACAACAATAATAGCGGCAGCAATCAGGTTGATAAGCCCCACCACAAAGCTTGTAGTCACATATCCCAACTGAGGCAAAAGCAGCAAAGGGAAAGCAATGGAACCTATCAGACCGCCAAGATAATCGAAGGTGAAAAGGTTGGCGATATTGGATTTTATATTTTGCTGGTGCCTCTCGATGATGCGCACCAGCATTGGGATTTCGATTCCGACAAGCAGACCAATGGATAAGGTGAGCAGATACATCACCAAAGGGTAGATGCTGGTATAGATATGGCAAACAAACAGCAAGATGCTTGAGAAACTACCCAGCAAGCCCACTGTGATCTCTACCAGCGTAAACGCATCGAACAGGTTGCGGTTCACATATTTTGAAACATAGGAACCGATACCCATAGCAAACAGGTAGAGCCCTATGGTAATAGAAAATTGAGTAATGCTGTTTCCCAACAAATAAGAACTCAGACTTCCTATAATCAGTTCATAAATAATAGAACAGATGGAAATCAGAAGTGTTGTAAACAGAAGCGGGACTGCATTGAACTGCTTTTGTCCCATCCCTATTGTATTGCCCCGCTAATAATAATGCCGATGGCAATAATAAATCCGGCCATAGCGATACCCGCAGCCGAGTTGTGGTCGTCGATGGCTTTGTTTAGGTCTATTTTTCCCAGTTTGCAAAGCAATACCATTGCATAATAGCCGATGGCAAACAGGGCGATGCCGATAGCCCAATATTCTATTGTAGATACTATTCCAGATATACTCATTCCTTTATCCTCCTACAATTACAGACCTGATAATAATAGCAAGCCCTATGAAAATACCGGCTACAAGAAATCCTGTAGCATTACTTTTCTCTTCGAATATTTCGCGCGTAAATTTGTATGGAATAAGCAAATCCATAATTACGGCACCTATGATAAGCAGTACGATACCTAAGGCTCCGTATCCTATCGAATTTAATATTTGTGACATATGTATATATTATATTATTAGTTACTTACCAAAACTTGTACCCCCACCCCGCGAACTGCGGCTGTATACACTGGCCTGACGGGCACTGGATATATAATTATCATATTTAGTCTTATTTACTGTTGTGGGATCGAGATACTTGTTTCTGGAAACGGATCTGAAAAACCAATACAGGCGATGTCCGCGATATGCCCTATAGGGCCTGTATTCATCCTGTGGCTCCTCTCCTTTTTTACTTACCTGCACCAGCGTATTGCCTCCTTCGCCCAAATAGATAAGAGCTGTTTCCTTATCGGTTTGTATCATTATCTGGTCTTCTCCGATAGAGTCATTCGAGGTAACAACCGATTTTACATTCTCAGAGTCCATATCTATTATGGCTTTGCATACGGCATCCGGCGTATAATCAGACCTGTAGATATCACTTTTGGTATTGGACTTATTGTTTGATGTCACCGAGGTTTCGTAAGCAAACATCGCGTTCGACTTCAGTCCATCGCGGATAGGGCGTTTGGAACTGCATGAGGGCCAGAATATGATAAAAGCAATTATTGCCGCAATCGCTGTCCAGACATACACTTTGATGTTTTTACCTCCGCCGGTACTGCTACTGTTTCTACTCCAGTTGCTAATATGCCGAATGCCCAACACCTCTATATCGGCTTCACTGATTTCTTCCCCCAGTGAGGCTTCGGTTTCGTCTTCCCATATTTCGATGGAGAGCTGTTCGCCACTCGTAGAGCGATATTCTTTGTATGAAAAAGATTCGTTGTAATCGAAATCGACATCCCCTTTACAGTCGGCAACCCGAGCTTGTCCTTTTTCTACAAAATTGAAGATAATGTTATTGCACTCCGCTTTTTTGTCCGAATCGGAGAATCTGATACTATTGATTGGAACAGAATGAGACAGGCCAATCTCATACTTCTCCTTACTGATTTTTTCTACCGAAAGCCAGTATTCTTTCCTGCTGCTATCCAGTTTATATTCTGTCCACGCAGCGTTTTTATGCCTGTGCTTCACCAAACCGACAACGGTATAGCTTTTACCTTTTATTTTCAGTTGCTGTCCAACAGGCAGTTTGTCCCACTCGTGCTTTTTTTCTGGTGGAAGCGATGGCAGAACGGATAATGATTGGGATTTTATATTTTCGAACAAAACCCTTTCGCCTACATAAAACTCACTGTATCTCCCCCACGTCTCACTGCTGAAAACGTGCTGGTTGTCGTGCACCGATTCGTAGTCGATAAAGTGCACTTCGTTCCCCATTGTGACATCACTTATGCCGCTTTTGCTGACAACAGTGGCGTCTCCTTCTTCAAGGATGGACGAGCCTTCATCATGCGGTTTAGGATATAACGCGGAATCACCTACTTTGTAGAGAATAAGTTCATCCGGTGAGGATAATTCTATATTGAACCAGAACTCTTCACCGTTGGATGTATCTGTCAGCAGGAATTCTTTCCACTGGTATGCACCCTGCTTGAGTTCCATCACTCCCTGTATGAGGAATGAGCGGCCATTGATTTCGAGGCTGTCGTTTCTTTTGAGTTGGTATATTCTTTCCACGTTTATTGCATGTTAAGGTTATCATTTCCCCGTTCTATAACCTTTATCTGCTTTTCCTCCGGCTGATAATAATCAGAGAGCAAATCGATGATCTTCATCGTATCTGCATCTCCACAGGTAAAGACATCAAGAAATATAGACCGGTATTCGGGATATGTATGGATGGATATATGTGACTCCGCGAGCAAAGCAAAAGCGGTATACCCTCCGTTGGGAAAAACAACATGGTCAAACTTCATCAAGGTCAGACGGGCTTGTTCACAGCAGTTTTCGAGGCACAGCTTCAGGCTGTCCTTGTCGTCGTTTGTGTTAGATATACCATAAAATTCGGCCAGGATATGGCTTCCTTTAAAGCGGTGCTTCATTTATCATAGTTTGTTTTTCGCAAGCAAATATATAAAAAAAGGACAAAGTAATCAACCCAGTTCAAAATTGAGGCAGGATTTCCGGAAATCACGCAAACTCCATTTACCCGAACTTAACTGATTATTGTTGACAATCCTGTCAATATCCTGCTGTGGTAAGAAATCAACACGATCGTGCAGACCATGATTCTTAACAAAGAGTACAAGATTAACATTCGGCGTATACCAATCCATATCGCCCCGCTCTTCCCTCCTGCACAGGAAGCATAATGTCTGGTTTGTTTCTATACTATGATATATATTAGCGCGGGGAAAATCGGTTATAAGCGTACCGTTTTCATCAATATCAGTAATATTAAAGCCATATGGAGCAATGCTCTTAAAGTTTGCATAAGGCAGTTGCCCTTGATTGCCATTAAACCCGGTCTTATTGCTCGAAAGCCGATTGGGATGCCTAGTCCATGTATTATCATTGTGTAAAGCCTCATCAGCAATGGAACAAACAATATTGGTGTTTTCCTTAAAGACTTTACTGATAATAGCATCCGGCAACTCGTCTGAGACAAAAACTTTCCCGGAATCGAAACCGATAGACGATGATGTACTATATCCTGCCTTTGACGGGCCTGTATAAAAAAATGCATCGTGAGGCAATGTCGTCCGCACAGTCCCTTTTCCATTAAAACGGTAATCACGTACAAGGAACTCTACAAATAGTATTTTCTTTGGGAAAAGTATCGGTTGATGTTTCATGCTTACAAGAATTTAATTCAAAAATAGCACTTTCCTTTCCAATCGAGTAGGAGGAAAATGAAATAGTTTCCTCCTATTTCATTTTCCGACCTCTCACACCACCACGCATGCCGTTCGGCACGTGGCGGTTCCTTA
>NZ_QVMO01000014.1:4218-72390 GCF_010501055.1 Dysgonomonas sp. 521 | reverse complement strand
ACTGCGTAACGCAGGAAGTGTATTGCTGACAAGTTGCTCCCCAGCAGAGCCTGTTTCCTCTTCAACTTCCTGATACAAATGTAGTTGTTTTTATGGCAAAAAAATAAAAACGAAAAATAATACTCCGAATATTTGGATTACAACATAGAAGAAACTGTTTAAATTTTATTCGTTCCAATTTTTAGAGATGTTTTAGAGATGTTTTTTTCTTTCTTGAAACGATAATAGCGGGCTATTTGAGTTGAGAGAAAGGAAAAAACAGCCGAAAACAGACTAAAAATGAACGAAGAAAAGGTATAATAAAATATTCGTATAAAATTTAAACAGTTTCTTATATTGTTAAGAGAGGTGTAAAATAATAAAGGGGCTGTGTCAAAAGTGTAGCTACACTTTTGACACAGCCCCATAGTCATTTCCCGGTAAGGAATATATTTATCCGTTCACTTTTTTATAATCGGCAAGGAAAGTTGCCAACCCGCTATCGGTCAGAGGATGTTTCAACAGTCCCTTGATTGCAGGCAGAGGGCAGGTCGCCACATCTGCTCCTGCCTCGATACACTGGATAATATGTTGTGTACTGCGAATCGATGCGGCTAATACCTGAGTCGCCATGTCGTAAGTGGCATACATATCCACTATTTTTCCGACCAACTCGATACCGTCACTGGAAATATCGTCGAGACGGCCAACGAAAGGGGAAACGTAAGTAGCTCCTGCCTTTGCGGCCAGTAAGGCCTGCCCTACGGAGAAAATAAGCGTACAATTGGTGCGGATCCCTTTTTTGCTGAAATATTTGATCGCTTTGATGCCGTCTTCGATGCATGGAACTTTTACGACAATGTTTTTGTGTAAAGCAGCCAGTTCTTCCCCTTCACGGATCATCCCTTCATAGTCGGTAGCAATAACCTCGGCACTAACGTCCCCGTCTACGATATTGCAAATAGCCAGATAATGCTTCCGTTGGTTTTCTACTCCTTTGATTCCCTCTTTTGCCATGAGCGACGGATTTGTAGTTACCCCGTCCAATACTCCTAAATCGTTTGCTTCACGGATCTGATCCAGATTAGCTGTGTCGATAAAAAACTTCATAATATCTATATTTAGTTAAGTAACTGTTTGTCATAACCTCTAATATCTGAATATATTTTAATAAAAACAAGTAGGAGGCTGATATTGTTTAACTATTTTATATATTGTTACACATTGATTTAAATATAAAAAATTATACTTTTGTAAAGTAAACTTATAAGTTTAACTTACTTATGAATATAACCAATTTATCTACTTCGCTGCGAACGGCAGTTTCTACATTGAATAAACGGTTAAGAAAGCAGGATTATTCAACAGATAGCTATTCGATAACAGAAATAGAGACGTTGAGTTATTTGCTTCGAAACGGGAATCTGCTCCCATCCGAATTAGCCGGGCTCACGAAAGTGAAACCGCAGTCGATGTCGTCAATATTAGATAAATTTGAAAAACAAAAATACATCCGAAGAATTCCATCGAAAGAAGATAAACGCAAGACCTATATTTCTCTTACTAATACTGGTAAAAAAGTTGTGGAAAGAACACGATATGAACGGGATAACTGGTTGACAAAAAATATAGATAAAAACCTGACAGATAAAGAAAAGAAAACATTAAAGAAGGCCATTGAAATACTAAACAGGCTGGCAGAAGCAGACTAGAAGAAGTAGGAGAGGAGTACAACAATTACCAGAGCCGGAAGCATATTGGTCACATTAATATCTTTTATCTTAAGAATATTGATTGCCAGTCCTATCAACAGAATACCGCCTACACCCGTCATATTTTCAGTCATACTTTCACTCATGTAACGCATAATGAAAGCAGCGAAAAGCGTCAGGCTTCCCTGATAAATCAATACGGGAATAGAGGAAAGGAGGATACACACCCCGAATGAGGATGCCAGTGCAATAGCCGAAATGCCATCCATAATGGACTTGGTGTAGAGCAAATTCGGAGTCTTACCCATGCCGTCCTCAATAGCGCCCAGAATAGCCATAGAACCTATGCAAAAAAGCATGGACGCTGTAATAAATCCTTCTGAAAAACGGTTTGAGGCGGCAGATTCTTCATCTCCCGGTTTCACTTTCCGTCTACCCTTCTTCTGGAGGGAGTCTGAAAAGCGACGCAGATATTTGTCAATATCGATAGCCTGCCCGGTAATGGCTCCCAGTACAATACTGACAACAACCAGAATCATACTCTGTATATGCAGCGACATTGATATACCAATAGCTAAAGTAACCAGACCGATACCCTGAAAAACGATATTGGTCATCCTGGCAGACAGGCGCGAATGGATCAATAAACCCACAGCGCCTCCTGCTATAACAGCTGCAGTATTTACGAGTGTGCCAACCATAGATAGTGAAATCAAGTTTAGGCAAAAGTAAGCTTTTCAACCTCTTCTAAAACTTTATTGAGCGTTTTTTTGTCTAGTTTATCAACTTCCGCAATATCGTTCAATCCTTGTTTTATCAAGTCGAAAACTATTCGTCGTTTCTCAGTTTCAGTCTTTTTAGGGAAGTCTTTATAATCTTTATAAACCGCAACCCCAAACCCCTGCCAATTATAGATTCTTGTGGCGTTGTGCAATGCATTTTCGAAAGTGTCTGATACATTAATCAATATATGTGTGTAATCTGGAAGTCGAAATTTCTTTTTGCGAAGTTCATCATATACTATTTCGCAAATTTGACTGTTATAAGGAAAGAAATAACGTTCTTCTGTGTTGGGAATTGCATTATAGAGACGTAAGTCGTATATCAATCTCTTTTTTTCGCTATCGGTTTGCTCTCGAATTATTCTCTCTTGCCGATTTTTTTCTATTATTTCTTGTCGTAATAAATTTTCGTATCTGCTATCCAGTTCCCATAAATCAACAATTTTCAATTCTTCTTCTAATTGAAGTAATGTTGATTTGAGTTTGTCCGAACTATAGTTATCATCTTTCTTTTTCTTTGAGGTAATAATCTCAAATGCTTTATTGATAAAGAGAAAAACATCCTCTAAATTATCTTTTTGTTTTTCCACGGGAAGAATTACTCGCGTCATTTTCTTGCCTCTGTAATAATAAGGCAACTTTTTATACCATTCAGTATAAGTTTCATCTTTTTTTGCTTTGGGCGAAAAAAGTGCGAGTTGTATTTCTATTTCTTCAAAAGGAAGTTCAATATTCTCCTTCTTAAATTTGTCGGAAATTATCCTACCAAAATATCGAAAAGGCTCTTTCAATCCTCCTCCATAAATTCCGAAACTACTTTTTGAAAAATGTATCCACATAATTATTACCTTTTGTTTACTTCAAACCATCTTTCTTAGCATTTAGCGAAGAATAAGCCAGATAAAGAATAATAACAGCATACATCACCAATGCCAGCCATTGCGACCAGTCTGTTCTCAGCCACTCTTCGGCTTCGAGGTTAACTCCTGCAAAGCGTAAGGTTGCACTTACGACACCCATCAGCGCACCACCGGCAATAAATCCGGATGCGAGTAAAGTACCCTTGTCTAAACGGGCGGTATTCAAGGCTTTATCTTTACTGCGGCTTCCTACATACCAGTTAACGGCACCACCAATCAAAAGAGGTACATTCAGCTGCAATGGAATAAACATACCCAAAGCAAAAGCAAGAGCCGGCACTTTACAGAATGTAAGCAGCAAGGCTATCAATGCTCCTATCCCATACAATACCCACGGCGCTCCCGTACCCGACATCAGCGGGTCGATAACGGCAGCCATCGCGTTAGCCTGAGGCGCAACCAATGCCCCATCTCCTGTAAAGCCGTAAGTATCGTTCAATATGATCATTACCCCGCCGACAGTGGCTGCCGAAACCAGCGTGCCGAGGAATTTCCATGATTGCTGTTTTGCCGGAGTAGTCCCCAGCCAGTAACCGATTTTGAGGTCGGTAATAAATCCTCCCGCCATAGACAGGGCTGTACATACCACACCTCCCATAATCAGCGCGGCCACCATTCCCGATGTGCCTTTCAATCCTACAGCTACCATGATAACCGAGGCAAGGATAAGTGTCATCAGTGTCATACCCGAAACCGGATTTGTACCCACAATGGCGATAGCATTGGCAGCCACGGTGGTAAAGAGGAAGGCTATAATAGCTACAACAAGGATTGCCACAACTGCATAAAACAGGTTGTGCATAACTCCCAGATAGAAGAAGATAAATGTAGCGAGCAAGGCAAGGATGACTCCGATAGATATAATCTTCATCGGCAGGTCGCGCTGTGTACGCTTATCTATTTGTACGGCGTCCTTACTTCCTCCTTTAAATTCCTTGGATGCAAGCCCTACCGCGCTCTTGATAATTGGCCATGATTTCACAATACCGATTATACCGGCCATAGCGATACCTCCGATGCCTATATGGCGTGCCATAGATGAGAAGATAACCTCAGGGCTGGCATTGGCGACTCCTCCTATAAGGGCGCCGTCGGGCAAATAAGGGGCAGGATTCAGAGATTGTAGTGTGGTGTCGCCCAACAGAGGTAGCAGAGGCACAATGACAAACCAAACCAAAGCCGAACCGGCGCAGATAATAGCTGCATACCTGAGCCCGATAATATAACCCAAGCCAAGTACTGCTGCTCCTACATTCACACTGAATAATACTTTAAACTTATTTGCCAGCGTTTCTCCAAATGGTATAACTCGCGATGTGAAATTTTCGCTCCATGCGCCGAATGTAGCAATTACAAAATCGTAAAGTCCGCCGATAAGACCTGCCATAATAAGCGGCTTTGCCTGGTCTCCTCCCTTTTCGCCCGATACAAGCACCTGAGTGGTTGCAGTAGCTTCAGGGAAAGGGTATTTTCCGTGCATATCGGAAACAAAGTATTTGCGGAAAGGGATGAGGAACAGTATTCCTAATATACCTCCTAGCAGCGAGCTAAGGAACACCTGAAAGAAATCGACTGAAATATCAGGGTATTTAGCTTGCAGGATATACAACGCCGGAAGGGTAAATATAGCTCCTGCTACAATAACACCGCTACTGGCGCCGATAGACTGTATGATAACATTCTCTCCCAACGCGTTTTTCCGCTTGGTCGCACTGGATAGTCCTACGGCGATAATGGCAATAGGAATAGCGGCTTCGAACACCTGTCCGACCTTCAATCCCAGATAGGCCGCAGCCGCGCTGAAAATAACAGCCATGACCAAGCCCCACATTACCGACCACGGGGTAACTTCCCTATATTGCCTGTTAGGCGCCATTATGGGTTTGTATTCTTCTCCCTCTTTGAGTTCATGAAAAGCGTTTTCGGGTAATCCGCTTACTTTTTCTTCATTTTCTGTATTCACGGGTTAACTATTTTTGGTTATAAATTATTTTCGAAAAATTAGACAGATACAAAACTACATTATTTTTTACAGTTATGAAACAGAATATCTTAATGAATCTGTTAACTAAAAACGTTTTATTCAGTAGTTCTCTTTTATTCTGGAATCTGAAAAATAAAATCTATTATCATAAGGTAACAGTCACATATAGGGCAACCCCAAGATTAATTTTGGTTTTATAAGGTTTTGCTTAGGTTCTTTTTGTAGTATATCCATTAAGCCCTCGTGGGGGCAGAAGTGGTCGGAAGATTATTTAATATGTTGCCGCGGTTTTTTAAGCCGGATAAAGATTGTAAAAATAATATGGCTTTAGCCGAATAGTCGCTTTAACTTGTTTTGTTTGACTAAAGTCATTTGTTTCCAGATATTCATCCCTTAAAAGTGGAGGCAACTAAAAAAAGTACTTACATCGGATAACAGTTAAAATCCCCTTTGCCTCATCGCCTCGAAAGTAAGGATAGCAGTAGACACTGACACATTCAGAGAATCTATTTTCCCGCGCATCGGGATTTTTATACGGTAATCGGCATTATCGAGCCAAAAGCCTGTCAGCCCGTCCGCCTCTGTTCCCATAATAATAGCCGAAGGTTGCGTAAAATCGGTATCCTGATACCATTGCAAAGCGTTCAGTTCGGCAGCAAAAGATTTTACCCCTTTCTTATGCAGGAAATCCAAAGCTTCCTGAGACGAGCAAACAGCCGTTTGCACTGTAAAGATGCAGCCCACACTGGAACGTATGGCATTCGGGTTGTATACATCCGTTGCCGGGTCGCATACAATAACGGCATCGGCATGTGCTGCGTCTATCGTACGGAGAACCGCCCCAAGGTTTCCGGGTTTCTCTACCGATTCTAATACGATAAGGAATGGATTGTCCGTTAATTTCAGATCAGCTAATGTATGGCTTTTCGGCTTTGCCAAAGTTAATAATCCGTCTGAACCCTCACGGTAAGCCATTTTTTCAAAAACAGCCTCTGAAACTTCAAACAGCCTGTCTTCGGGAATAGATTTCAATACCATCGGGTAATCCGTTTTGATAAACAGTTCGGGGCAAACAAAGACAGAATCGATCCCATATCCGGCGGCAAGCGCCAGAGTGAGTTCGCGGGCACCTTCTATTATAAACAGGTTTTGTATCCTGCGCTCCTTCCCTTTCGAAAGTTTTACGATATTCTTTATCCTCGGATTTTGCAGACTCGTTATTTTTTCCATACCTCGCAATTGTTATCAAAATGCAAAAATAGATATTAATTACACATAAAAGCATGTAATTTAGTACCTTTGTGCGCGAAAATAAATAGCTAAAATGCTAAAACCCCTGATTCATATAATTTTGTCAAGCGTACTTACCTCGGGTCTGTTCACTGTTTCCTGCAAACAGAATGCCGGAAAGCCTGTAAGTCAGGAGAAAATAGAACATGAAGGGGACAGTATTCCGGCATTTGTGATGACGCCGGATAGTGTAATGGTTCCATACGATTCTGTAAAATGGGACGAACCGCTTGATTATGTAGCTTTTTCAGAATATGATACACTGTTTGCCGATACATTTCAGTTGAAAAACAACTATCAGTTGATTCTTTTCCCGTCACCGGATGGTTATACAGGAAATCACCGGATTCATTACGGGCATTATGCAAGGCTGGTAGGCGATGGCATTGATTCCGTTATTACCTGTTCGTTCGGAACAGAGCCTTCTAAATATTGGCTGATATACGAAAGTATCGATTTTGAAGACAGCTTTGCCATACAATATAGCGGAGGAGGAAACTTCGCCTTATATATAGAATTATTTGAAAAGAAAACCGGGAAACAGCTTATCTGTGCCCATTCCGGGACTTATGATATTGAGAACGGACTCATTCTTTATCTGGATGAGGAGGCAGACTGGGAAGATAAAGAAGGAATGAAAGAGATTGATTCGGGAGTTATTATATATGATGTCCGGAAAAAGAAGAAGATAAGGTTTAATACGCCCTATAATCCCTGTTTCGGAGAAATGGGCTTCTGGACATGTTATACAATCACAAAAGTCACGCCCTCGACAATCTACCTCAGATATGACTGTTGTGACAAACCGGTAACAATTAAAGTGAAAAGATAAAAGCAAAATTATAGTATGAAATATACGTGGGTACTTGTAATAGGTATTCTATCATTGATAAGCTGTAGTTCGAAAGGTAAAGAAAAGAACAACCCCACAGAGCCGAAAAAATATACCCGCTTCAACGGGAAATATAGTACAACATTTAACGATTTGCCCGAATTGCATATAGAAGCAGCCGAGGCAAACGGAGTTGGTCCCCTTGAATGCAGGAGTGATACAGCCATATATGAGGACAGGCTGGAACGCATTCCTTTGGAACTGGATATTTACCGTGTGGATAAACTGACGCACTCGATGCCGTTTCTTGTGCCTAAGGCCGCAACCCTGCTGTCAGATATCTGCATCAACTTCAGAGATTCGCTGATAAGTAAGAAAATGCCGGTTTATAAACCGATAATCACCAGTATCACGCGTACAAATGATGATGTAAAAGGGCTTTCGAAAAGAAACCGGAACGCAAGTGAAAATTCAGTCCACCGCTACGGGACAACCATAGATATAGCATGGACTCGCTTCGACAAAGTGAACCCGACAGATGAACGCACACTGGACGATGGCAGGCTGAAAGCCGTTCTGGGGCAAGTACTGCACGACCTGCGCCAACGCGACAGGTGCTATATCAAACATGAACGGAAACAGGCTTGTTTTCATATAACGGTAAGATAAAAGCCCCTCCCGTCCTCCCCAAGGGGAGGTGTGTGGATAGAAAAATAGATTTTGTTAATTAAGTAACTGTTTAAATTTTATTCGTTCAAATTTTTAGAGATGTTTTAGCGATGTTTTTTTCTTCCTCGAAACGATAATAGCGGGCTATTTGGCTCCGCCGATTTAACAATTGAGTTGAAAGAAAGGAAAAAACAGCCGAAAACAGCCTAAAAATGAACGAAGAAAAAGGTATAATAAAATATTCGTATAAAATTTAAACAGTTACTAAACATTCCCCTTTGGGGGATAGGGCGTCTATGAAACGTTACTTTATATATCTGGCATACAACGGCGCTAACTACTGCGGCTGGCAGGTGCAGCCCAATGGAATCTCGGTACAGGAGACTATAGAGAAGGCTCTTGCTACCCTCTTGCGCACCCCTACGCCGATTGTAGGCGCGGGACGTACCGATGCGGGCGTACATGCGCGGATGATGACAGCGCACTTTGACAGTGAAGCCGGAAGTCTCGATTTACCATTACTGACAAAAAAACTGAACAGTATCCTGCCAAAGGATATAACCGTTTATAAAATAGTAGAGGTAAAGACGGATGCCCACGCACGGTTCGATGCTATAAGCCGTCTGTACAGGTATTATATAACGACCGAAAAAGACCCTTTCCTCCATCAGCTGAAATATAAAGTACATGGGGAACCTGATATGGACAGGATGAACGAATGCGCGAATGTATTATTCGAATACGAAGATTTTACAAGTTTCAGCAAGTTGCATACAGATGTGAAAACGAACAACTGTACGATCATGTTTGCCCAATGGGTAAAAGAAGGGAATAACTATATATTTACAATAAAGGCAAACCGCTTCTTGCGCAATATGGTACGTTCGATAGTAGGTACATTACTCGAAGCCGGAAGAGGAAAAATCGCGCCGGATGATTTCAGAACAATTATAGAAGCCAAAGACAGGGGCGCGGCAGGTACATCGGTACCCGGACATGCCTTATTTTTGGAAGAAATAGAATATAACAACGAAATTTTTATTCAATGAAAATCAACATTTTAAGCGGAAGAACATTAAAGGGTTTTATGGAGAGCGAAAAGTCGGGTGGGCTTGTGCTTATTATCTGTACAATTATATCAATCCTTTTGGCCAATTCGGGTTTCATAGGAGAGCAGTACCGCGGTATCTGGGAATTCCATGCCGGAAGCCACACCATTGCCGAATGGATAAACGACGGGTTGATGGCGATATTTTTCCTGTTGGTAGGGCTTGAACTTATTCAGGAAATATATGAGGGAGAACTGTCTAATGTCAAACGGGCTATGCTTCCCATATCCGGAGCGCTGGGAGGAATGCTGATCCCGGCGGGGATATATCTGGCACTCAACTATGGTACTCCTACCCAATCGGGTTTTGGTATCCCTATGGCTACGGATATAGCTTTCGCTCTGGGTATTTTGTCCCTGCTGGGCAACCGTGTCCCTACTTCGCTTAAAGTTTTTCTGACAGCCCTCGCCGTCATAGACGACCTCGGGGCTATTATCGTTATCGCTATATTTTATACTACTTCGCTTTCGTGGATAAGCCTTGGCATTGCCTTAGGCATGTTTGTGCTGCTGCTCCTGCTGAATAAGAAATTCCATGTGAATAACATGATCCCCTATATCATCGGAGGTATTATCATGTGGTACTTTATGCTCAACTCGGGGGTACACGCCACCATTGCAGGTGTATTGCTTGCTATCACAATTCCGTTCAGGAAAAAAGATGAGAAGTGTATGTCGAACCGCTGGCAACATTACCTGCACTATCCTGTAGCATTCTTTGTATTGCCTGTATTCGCCTTAGCCAATACGGCGATGGTAATAGAAGGAAACTGGGACCAGTCGATAGGCGAACCTTTTGCTCTGGGTATTTTGCTGGGATTAATTGTTGGCAAACCTATCGGAATCACTTTATTCAGTTTTATCTCCGTAAAGTCAGGACTATGTGCCCTGCCACGGGGTATCCACTGGAAAGGCCTGTTGGGTGCGGGTATGCTGGGAGGTATCGGTTTTACCATGTCTATCTTTATTACCCTGCTTGCCTTTGATGACGCGCATCATATCAACGAATCGAAATTGATGATCCTGCTGGCTTCTCTGACCTCAGGTATCATCGGGTATACGTGGCTCAATTTTATGATGAAGAAAGAGAAGGCGAAAAATGTTTAGAGCCTGTTTAAATTTCATGAAGTCATCTTGACTTTTAACCACAAAGTCGCACAGAGTATAACAATATTATTTGATTCACAGTTGGTTATATGTCTCCGTAGGAGGCAAATAGCGAAAATCAATCCCATTCGCCTCCTACGGAGACGGTCTATTCCTATCTACTTTTGCCACGGGCTTTACCCGTGGTTATCCGTATTAGCCCACTTCGCGGACTTAGAAGTCTGACAGTAAAAACAGGAATAGCAGGCTACTGCAAAAAAGTGACAATAGTGACACTTTTTTCATTCCTTTTCCCTGTTACCTTTTTTCCTCCGATTATATCAAAGAACGCATTATGTCCCGAAGGGACTGAACATAGATAACCACGGGTAAAACCCGTGGCAGGACAGGCCAAAAAACATGTCTCCGTAGGAGGCAAATAGCGAAAAACAGTCCCATTCGCCTCCTACGGAGACGGTCTATTCCTACCTGCTTTTGCCACGGGCTTTACCCGTGGTTATCCGTATTAGCCCGCTTCGCGGACTTAGAAGCGTGACTGTAAAAGCAGGAATAGCAGGCTGCTGCAAAAAAGTGACAATTGAAAATCGACGGAGCGAAGCGTAGTCAAATGTGACACTTTTTTCATTCCTATTACCTGTTACCTTTTTCCTCCGATTATATCAAAGAACGCATTATGTCCCGAAGGGACTGAACATAGATAACCACGGGTAAAAACCCGTGGCAGGAACTGACTGAAAGACAATGTCTCCGTAGGAGGCAAATAGCGAAAACCAATCCCGTTCGCCTCCTACGGAGACGGTCTATTCCTTTCTGCTTTTGCCACGGGCTTTACCCGTGGTTATCCATATTAGCCCGCTTCGCGGACTTAGAAGGTAACTGTAAAACAGAAATAGCAGGCTACTGCAAAAAAGTGACAACTGAATTGAAAATCGACGGAGTCAAAATCGGGCTGTACTATAAAAAGTGACAAAGGTGACTTTTTTCATTACTTTTCCCTGTTACCTTTTTCCCTCCGATTATATCAAAGAACGCTTTATATAAGACAATTTTCTACGAAAAAAACAACAGGCTGTACTATAAAAAGTGACAGCCTGTTTTTGTTTTTGTCGGATTACAAATCCTGACGGTAGGGGCTTTACCTAGTCATGTTCGGAAGATTTTTTCGCCATGAAGTGGCTGGTTAATTCAGCCCAAGGCTTCACCTTGGGCTGAATT
This sequence comes from Dysgonomonas sp. 521, assembly GCF_010501055.1. Taxonomy (GTDB): domain Bacteria; phylum Bacteroidota; class Bacteroidia; order Bacteroidales; family Dysgonomonadaceae; genus Dysgonomonas. The sequence continues at coordinate 60,792 of NZ_QVMO01000014.1, read as the reverse complement.
AAAACGGGCTTTCAGCCCTTACAGACAAGATTTTTATTATGTTAAAAATCTTCCGAACATGACTGGGCTTACGCGTGGTTATCCATATTAGCCCGCTTCGCGGACTTAGAAGCCTGACTGTAAAAACAGAAGGTTGATTTATAAAATCACCAAGGCTCAAAATTCTCCTCTATAAATTCACTTAACGAAGCAGCCAGTGTTTCCACTTCCCCCGAATCATGGTAAAATATCTCTACTTCTCCCTTACTATTTATCATTATCGGATTTCCTGCCCCATCATCACTTATCACATACGTATCTTTTACCTCCGGGTGAGAAATTCTCATATTGCCGGTTAACTCAATGACCGTTTCTTTGCCCAGAGCCTTACCATTCTCAAATGCATGGATATCCAGACCGGCATAGGCTCCGCCGAACAATTTGATAAACTCAATATAATCCTCGCTGAATTTTACCCCAAGCAATTCTTCGGCATTTCTGATTTGTTCATCTGTTGCAGGTTTTCCGGCAAGTATCTGATTATCCTCGCTGGAGAAGAAGTCTTTTAATTTTTTTATTATTTCCTTTTTCATAGTTTGAAATAGTTTATAGTATGCCAAAATAGTAAAATTACATGAATCAATGATGTAAAATATTAGATTATTTATTATCCCGTCAATTTTTTTAGGACATAACAAAGAATATTGCAACTGGCTTGAAAAGCCAAATCTTCATAACCGCGGGTCATCGACCTGCGGAAAAAGGATGAGCAATAGCAGCTGTCTGAAAGACAGGACATACTGTGTGCCCTGCCGCTTCGGGCCGGGGGGAGTGTAATTGCCACTTGCTGCGTAAGCTACGCTGCGCTTGCATACGGTTATGAAGATTCTGCCTTTCAGGCAGGAGTTGAGCTGCTTTCAACCCTTGATTCGCATTATTAATAATTTTCATGTAGAGCATTATTTTTGTCATGTACTAAACAAATTGTTGCTACCTTTGCACACTTAATTTTTTTTGATACACTACGTATAAAATGTGGTTAGTACTTGCTTTTGTTTCGGCATTCTTTCTGGGATGCTATGATATTTGTAAAAAGAAATCGGTTAATGAGAATGCTGTAATCCCTGTCCTTTTTCTTAACACTTTATTCTGTTCGTTGCTCCTATCCCCCCTTGTTATCATATCCAAACTGGCTCCGGATACGCTATACGGAACAATCGGATATGTGCCCTCGGTATCGCCGGAAACACACGGGTATATCTTTATCAAATCCATCATCGTGCTCACATCGTGGATATTCGGCTACTTCGCCATCAAACATCTTCCCCTGACCATTACAGGCCCTATCAATGCCACACGCCCTGTGATGACGCTGGTGGGCGCGCTCCTTATCTTCGGCGAAAGGCTGAACCTCTATCAATGGATAGGCGTAATTATTACCATCATATCGTTTTTCCTGCTTTCCCTTTCCGGTAAAAAAGAAGGCATCAGTTTTCATAAAAACAAATGGATATTCTTTATAATATTGGCCTCCGTGGCGGGTGCGGCAAGCGGATTATATGACAAATTCCTGATGCAGAAATTCAGTTCTACTGCCGTGCAATTCTGGTTCAACTCGTACCAGTGCCTGCTCATGCTGGCAGTAGTTCTCATACTGTGGTATCCTAAACGGAAGAATAACACACCTTTCCAATGGCGGTGGAGTATTATACTTGTATCCGTCTTTCTCACCATAGCCGACTTTGTCTATTTCTATGCTTTGACCGATCCCGATGCCATGATATCGATTGTATCTATGGTAAGGCGGAGCAGCGTACTCGTCTCCTTTGCCGGAGGAGTACTTTTCTTCCATGAAAAAAACTTAAAAGGAAAAGCTATTGACCTCGTTTTAATAATAGTAGCGATGTTTTTCCTATATTTGGGTACAAAATAAGGCCGCAGACCTTTCATAATCCATAATATTTTAATTAAGCATAAAATGAAAAAAATCATACTCGCAATCACTCTCCTGTTCAGCACTATCATCACTGCTTCGGCTCAAGATATAAGCACCGTATTCCTTACCATGCCCGAAAATTTGGTTTTCGGCCTCGATGCTGCCGGCAAGGACAAATTGCTATCTAACCCCGGAGACACTGCCGGAGTATCTGTCAACAGAAGCGGTATGGAGGCTTTCGGCGAGGTAACAAGAGTTGGCATATCTCACGATTACATCTCCCTCCAGACTTCCGAATCGGGGATGATACAAATAAAGCTGTTGCCTTTGATCAATGATTCTCAAATTATCTGCGTAGTAAAAACCGTTTGCGGAAAAGCCTGCGATAGCCAGATACAGTTTTATACGACCAAATGGATACCTATCCTCCAAGGCGACTTATTCCCAAAAATCAATAAAGATACATTTATAATAGCAGATACAGACCGAAACAGCCAGGAGTTCCGTAATGCTTACGCTGCGCTGGATATGAATCCCATTACAATAGAGTTGTCAGCCGATGATACATCTATAGAGGCAAGCTACGATATAGAAAGCTATCTGACAAGTGATGATTATAAAATGATTGAACCCTTTCTTATAGAAAACCCTAAAAAGTATATCTGGGATAAATTGTCGTTTAAACCTGAGTAGCAATGAAAAAAGTTTTAACCTATCTGATACCATTCCTTCTATTTGCTTCATCCTACCTTACATCTTTTGCAAACGATGGAGCATATTACGTTAGCGGAAATCAACTGATACCCGTTGAGGAAACCGACATATCCGTAAAAAAAGAGATTCTTACCATAAAAAGAAAAAACAAGCAACAGGTAGAGGTAACCGTCTCTTATGAGTTTTACAACCCGGGAAACACCAAATCTATTGTAGTGGGCTTCGAGGCTTCAGCTCCGCGAGGCGACACAGACACGAGTCCCAAGAAAGGGAAACATCCGAATATTTCAGATTTCAGTATACAGATGAACCACGTTGTTCTGCCCTATAAAGTAGCGATTGTAAACGACAGTGCGTACTATCATCATGGCGAATTTGTAGCGTTAAGCCCCGAAGAAGTGATAGAAGCGACTACTGAGTACCCCGAATACTATTATGTATACTATTTTACCGCGAAGTTCAAGAAAGGGATAAACCATATCAGGCATACCTATGTATGCGACTTATCAAAAAGTGTGGATTATATCTACCGGTTCGATTATGTACTTACGGCTGCCAACCGCTGGGCAAATAAGCAGATCGATGATTTTACCCTGATTGTAAATATGGGCGAGTTTCAGGATTTCTATATAGATGATTCGCCTTTTGGGAAAGACCCGGAATGGACTTTAAAAGGAAAAGGCTCTATTATAAAAGGTATCGAATATACCGATTATACAGATAATCGCGAAAAGAAAAGTATCCGTACCGATTTTCATATCAGAAAAGGAGAAGTTATTTATAAAGCAGCTAACTTCAAGCCCCAGGCTGAATTGAAGATATATGCCTATCGCCCTGTAGCCTATATGGCACAGCCTTTCGACTATAAGGAGAGACCTTACCTGTCATGGGTGCTGATAGAAGATACAGGTGTGGAATATGAAATAGAAACGGCAAATGAAGTGTCGAAAAGAATCTTGAAAAATCTTCCGTTTGCACGCAAGGGATATATTTTTACTTCCCCTGAACTAAAAGAGTTCTATCTGGGACAGTCATGGTACACCCCCGACCCCGGCTTTAAAGGGAATGTTCCTGCCCTGACAAGAGAGGAGCGGGATTGGGTAAAATTCTATTCGGAGTAAATCATGCCACATTATACGTGGTTTGTATAGAATGTGTTATAAGGAATATATAAAAAATGGATCCGATATCGATGCGGTTATGCTGAGATGATGATGTATTTTGATAAATATGACTATATTTGGTCTGTTAAATACAAAAACTAGCAACGATGAAAACTTTACGTAACTTATTCCTTTTTTCCACCATTTGCTTTTTCGTAAGTTGCGGCTCTGATAGCGTAATTGATCGGGGAGATGATGAGGACAACGAACCGGTAAAAGAGTTATTATTATCTGTTGATAACGGGAATCGTACATTGTCGTTTGACGGAATAGAAACAGAGTTTGAGATACTGGATGGTAATGGAGATTATACCGTAACCTCTTCGGATGAAAACGCGGCAAAGGTCAGGTTAGAAGGGACGAAAGTCTATGTCGATTTTATCAGTTATCATACAGATGTAACTATTACGGTTACCGACAAGAAAAGCCAGCAGAAATCCTTGTCAATGGTATCTTATGCCAAGTCCCTTGTTTCTCCCGGACATACATTATTCACCGAACTGGGAAAAACATATATAGATAAATATGTATCTTTTGGTGCAGGAGGCTACACAATAGAGACAATCAGCGGGACAAGCGCTAAGGCAACAGTGAATGAAAATGATGAAATAGTTGTTGAAGGGATTGAATTCGGCAACTCATATTTTAAAATTACGGATAGAAGGGGAACCACCGCTACCTATGATGTTATAGTTATTGCCACATACGAACTGGACTCGGAAAGTATGAGCATATCTGCGAAAAGAGACCAGATTATATCCATTAAGCTGTTGTATGGCAACGGCTGGAAACTGGTTGATTTCACCAATGCACTCTTCGATGGAGTCTATATGCATAACGCGACTGATACTGAATGTGCTTCTGTGCAAGTAGATACTTCGAAAGAAGTGATAGGACAGGGAGTGGTGAAGATAATAAACGATGAAGGGCAACCTGCTGTTATAACGATAAGTGTAGAATAAGATATCACCAGTTCAGCACATGGATAGCATGACATGCTGCCAATGCTGCTGTTTCGGTCCGCAAACGGCTTTCTCCTAATGAAACGGGTTGAAAGCCTTTTTTTATAGCTTGCTCTACCTCCTGTTCGGAGAAATCCCCTTCGGGGCCAATCAGTATAAGGACATCCTCCCCTTTTGTATAAGCATCCTTTAATGTTTTCTTTTCGTGAGGATAGCAGTGTGCGATAAACTTCTGTCCTTTAAAATCCTGTTCCAAAAATTTGGAAAAGGGCAGCATTTCATCCAGTTGTGGAAGAATGGCCTTTTGTGACTGCTTCATTGCCGAAACAAGTATCTTTTCAATACGTTGCAGCTTTATATCTTTACGCTCGGAGTGGCGGCAGAGAATCGGCGAAAACCGGTCAATCCCTATTTCTGTAGCTTTCTCGGCAAACCACTCTATACGATCCATATTTTTTGTCGGTGCGAAAGCAATCCGGATCGTACAATTCCAGTTTGCAGGCTGCTCCGTTGTATTCAGTATATTTACAAGGCAGTGCTTTGGGTTAGCCTGTATAATCTTCGCATCGTAGAAAAAGCCTTTTCCGTCTGTCAGAAGAATTTCGTCCCCCTCTTTTTTTCGCAATACTTTTATGCAATGCTGCGCTTCTTCGAGCGGCAGTTCAGGATTGCTGAGTATATCGGGTGTATAGAATATTGTTTTTTCCATCTGTTATTCAATCATAATGCGGCATAAAGGTAGTGGATTATTCCCATTTTTGTATAACTGTGCCTGCCTGAACGCTTTTCTAAATTGTGTAATAAAGCCAATCTTTTATTTCTTCCTCTGTCAACTCCTTTTCTATCTCAATGCCTGCTTTCAGATTTCTGAAAGTACGCTGGATAGTTGATGAACGGCTGTATGACGGCAGTCCCAATAATATTACCCTGCGGCCGTTGTGAATACTTATATCACTCGGAATACCTTCGCCCCATATCCAGCAATCAGTAAAACTTCTGGCTACAGACTGGTTCTTTTCATTGTTAATCAGCTGTTCCCAGTCCGGTTGTCTGCACAATTCCAGATTGTACATATTCCATTTGCTTTGTGCGGAAACTTTTTCAAGCTGTTGAGGCCCCGTACCATCAAAAACGCTATGGATTTCTTCCGAAACGGCAGACTTCCCGTCATTCATAAAAGGAATTCCCATCAACAGATATTGAAGCTGCGTATTATCCACTATCCCGCTAATTTTTCCTGTAAAGCCTATATTCCTGTCGATGTCTATCACTGTCACAGGTTCGTCAAACAGTACGCCAAAGAGTTCGTTCAGCCAGTAACAACCCTGATTATATTGTCCTGCAAACGCTATTTTATCCGCTAAACGTGTTTTTGCGGCAAAGAAATTGCTTTTACTAATAGAAAATACGGAAACGGCGCAGGCATAAAATTTATCAAGGCCAACTACAGCATTGTAAGTAGCCTGACTTATCCGGCTTCTGTCGGAGACCAAATCTGCAAAAACCTTATTTATTATTTCATCCCTTTTCTCGTCATCTTCTTCCTTTACATTCTCTATTTCAGTAAATAATAATTCATAAAAGGTACGCGAACAGTCGAGAAGATTATCGTATAAGTCGATCAGGGGATGCAGGATGGAATCACTTGAAAATCCCCTCTCTACCAGATAGCCACAAATAATGGTAGCCGTGGACGCCCGTTCCATATCCGGCAGGTTATGCAGGCCGAACACCCTCTTCATAAAGACAAGTATTTCCTCATCTGTACTGTCGTCAAAGCATTTGTAGCATTCCTGCAACGCCTTGTTCAGTTCGTCTTTCGTAGAAGACGGCAGGGATATAACCCTTATAAATTCATCTGTAGCTTTTCGAAGTTTTTGCATATCATTATAGTGTTTATAAATCAAAGATACATAATAGAGTTTATATTCAATAAAAGAGTAAGAAGCATATTTTTAGGAGTTTTAGTTGCCACGACTTTCAAGTCGTGGATAATAATACAGATAGAAAACGACTTTAGTCAAAACATTTTGGCTAAAGCCATTATCTGATTAGACTATTATCCTCCAGCTAAAGCAGGAGGCAATTAAATCACAGAGAATAAACCATATATAATCTTATTGAATATAAACTCTAATACATGATAAAAAATAGATACTATCATTCTAACCCTTCCCCCTTCGGGGACTTCAATTACATTAGTCGTTTTACATACGCTTCGCTCCTGTGAACGTTGTTTGTCGTGACTCGGCATAACATAAAATAAATTTTAGTTCTGCTCTCGCTACTTAAAACGTTCCCTTTATCAAAAGGGAAGAGTGCCTGACGGATCAAACGGCATCTGTCTTCGCTTTGCGACTCTCCTCTCGCTTCTCCCCCTCCTTTTGGGGAGGGCCGGGAGTGCCCACAGGGAGAGGGGTTGAACCTTAATATTCTATTTTTGTCATGTACCGTGATGGAATATATAAAAAACTTATCCGATTTTAGTACGGTTGCCTTGTTTTCTGAATTGCATCCTCTTAATTTTCAAAAACTTTACTTACCTTTGTTCGATTTTAAGAAGTAAAAAAAATATTTATGATGAATCCGATTACAAAGAGTATCGATTTAGGTGATGGAAGGACTATCACTATTGAGACCGGAAAATTGGCAAAACAAGCTGACGGATCAGTTATGTTGCGCATGGGTAATACCATGTTGTTGGCAACAGTTTGCGCGGCCAAAGATGCAAATCCGGGTGTTGATTTTATGCCTTTACAGGTAGAGTATAAAGAAAAATTTGCCGCGTTCGGCCGTTTCCCCGGAGGTTTCCAACGTAGGGAGGGACGCGCGTCAGATTATGAAATATTGGTTTGCCGGTTAGTAGACCGTGCGCTTCGTCCACTGTTTCCGGACGATTACCATGCTGAGGTATTTGTGAATGTTACCTTGTTCTCGTCCGATGGCGAAGATATGCCTGACGCATTAGCCGGACTTGCCGCATCAGCCGCCCTGGCTGTTTCAGATATCCCGTTCAACGGCCCTATCTCGGAAGTAAGGGTCGCGCGTGTTGACGGTCAGTTTGTACTGAATCCTACATTTACCCAGTTGGCGCAGGCTGATATGGATATTATGGTAGGTGCCACTATCGACAACATTATGATGGTAGAAGGTGAGATGAAAGAAGTTTCGGAAGCAGAAATGCTGGAAGCTATCAAGTTCGCTCACGAAGCTATCAAAGTGCAGTGCCAGGCTCAGATAGAACTGATGGAAGCTGTTGGTACAACTACAAAACGTGAGTACAGCCACGAAACAAACGATGAAGAACTACGCAAAGATGTTTGGGCAAAATGCTATGACAAAGCTTATGCCGTAGCTGCTTCGGGTAATACAAACAAACACGAGCGTGTAGACAACTTCAAAGCTATAGAAGAAGAATATAAAGCCAACCTTACAGAGGAAGAACTGGAGGAGAAAAGCGCTTTGATCTCCCGTTATTACCATGATGTGGAAAAAGAAGCGATGCGCCGTTCTATCCTTGACGAAGGCAAACGCCTCGATGGCCGTAGCACTACCGAAATACGCCCTATATGGAGCGAAGTAGATTATCTGCCGGGGGCCCACGGTTCTGCAGTCTTTACACGAGGTGAAACCCAGTCGCTGACAACGGTAACACTAGGAACGAAGCTGGATGAAAAGATAATAGACGATGTACTGAATAACGGAAAAGAAAGATTCCTTTTACATTATAACTTCCCTCCGTTCTCTACCGGAGATGCAAGGCCACAACGTGGTGTAGGTCGCCGTGAGATAGGACACGGAAACCTTGCACACCGTGCATTGAAACCAATGATCCCAGCTAATTATCCTTATGTAATCCGTGTAGTTTCCGATATATTGGAATCGAATGGTTCGTCTTCTATGGCAACTGTTTGCGCCGGTACACTGGCATTGATGGATGCAGGGGTAAAAATTGAAAAACCGGTTACAGGTATAGCAATGGGACTTATCTCTGAAAATAAGGGTACTAACTTTGCTGTCCTTTCCGATATTCTTGGAGATGAAGACCACCTGGGAGACATGGACTTTAAAGTTTGTGGAACTAAAGACGGTATCACTGCTACACAGATGGATATAAAAGTAGACGGACTGTCTTACGAGATTCTTGAAAAAGCATTGAACCAGGCTCGTGAAGGCCGCCTTCATATTATGGGCAAAATCCTTGAAACATTGTCGGAACCACGTGCCGACTTCAAGGAAAATGCTCCACGCATTGAGGTAATGATTATCAATAAAGAATTCATCGGTGCTGTGATAGGACCTGGTGGAAAAATTATACAAGGTATACAGGAAGAAACAGGAGCGACAGTTACTATCGAGGAAATCGACGGATACGGACGTGTGGAAGTTTCTGCTACCAACAAGACATCTATCGAAGCCGCTATGGCCAAGATAAAAGGTATTGTAGCAGTACCTGAGGTAGGAGAGGTGTATGAAGCAAAAGTACGCTCGGTGATGCCTTACGGTGCATTCTGCGAATTCCTTCCGGGTAAAGACGGATTGCTTCATATCTCTGAGATATCTTGGGATCGTATCGAAGATATGGAGAAAGCAGGATTGAAAGAAGGAGATAAGATAGAAGTGAAACTGATTGATATCGACCCTAAGACAGGTAAATTCAAACTATCACGCAAGGTACTTCTTCCTCGTCCTCCAAGGCCTGAAAGACCAGTTCAGAAAGCAAACGGAGACAATAATAATCCTCCTGCAGAATCGTAATCGAGTAAACATTAGATATAAGGATGAAAAAATCCCGACTGGTTATTCCGGTCGGGATTTTTTTTGTTTTATATTAATCTCTATTTAGATTCTATTTGTATATCAGGAGTATCTTCATCGAGTTCTTCCTCTTCTTCATCCTCCTCATCTTCGTCTGTCTCCTTAGGCGCGGGTTTTACCATAAAGCGGCTTAACTCGAACAGCAAGTATAGCGGAATGAATACCACGGACAGCGTAAACGGATCGCTCGATGGTGTGATAAATGCGGATAAAACAAGCAGTCCGACAATAGCGTGCCTTCTGAATTTCTTGAAGAATGACCTGTTTAACAGGCCTAACTGGGATAAAAGCCATGATACCAATGGCAATTCGAATACAATACCCATAATGAATATCAGTATCAGGAAGTTATCCATATACGAATCGAGCGAAATGGTATTCTCTATCATTTCACTCAGCTGATAAGTAGCCAGAAACCGGAACGTCATCGGGAATACCAGGAAATATCCTACTGCACATCCTACAAAGAACATGCCTGTACCGAACAGGGCTACCCATCTGATGCTTTTTCTTTCGCTGGCATACAGTGCCGGGCTTACAAAACGCCATATCTCGAATACAAGGTATGGGAATGTAAGTATCAGCGCCAGCCAGAAAGAGGTGGTCATGTGCCTGAAAAACTGTGATGTGAGGTTATAATTTATGATCTTGATATGGAATGTATCGTCACAGAAGTCGGGCAGGAAAGGTATGGCTGATGTAGCGTAACACAAGTACTTGTACAGTACGAAATCGGCGCGTGTAGCTCCCATTATCCAGCTGTCGTATATATAAGGCATCAGCGCAAAGGCGATGATAGCAAATACAAATAAGGCGATGATAGACCTGACTAATGTCCAGCGTAGTTCTTCTAAATGATCCCAAAAGGTCATTCCCTCATTACTTTCTCCCATAGAAGCGTGCTATCTCAATCTTTCTTAGTTGTTGTTTCGTCGTTGTTTCCCTCTATATCGTCTTCGATGCCTTTCACTCCTTCTTTGAAGTTTTTGATGCCTTTGCCAAGACCTTTCATCAGTTCAGGGATTTTTTTACCGCCAAACAGGAGTAAAACAACAATGGCTATAATGATAATTTCACCTGTTCCCAGATTTCCTAAAAATAATAATGTATTCATGAATTTTGATTTTTAGTGCTTTGATGATATTAATTTCTTTAAGATTGTTTTCGGTTAACAAAATAAGATAAATAATATCTAAAAAGCGGATATAATTTAATATTTATTTCTTTTTAACACAATACAGCGGGCTCTTTATCCGTACTCCTGCATAATCTTGCCTTCGAGTGCAGGGGTGCAGTACATTTTATATTCTCCTTCTTCGTCGCATATAAATATGGCGTCCAGTCCGGTGTATTTGTTGAGCCATTCCAGTGATTTTTCGATTCCTGACACAAGGAAGGCTGTAGCATAGGCATCGGCTGCGAGGGCTTCGTCCGCAACTACTGTTACCGATAGCAGGTTGTGTTTTGACGGATAGCCTGTTGCCGGATTGATCGTATGGCTTATCTTTTGTCCGTCTTGGATATAAAATTGTCGATAGTTTCCGGATGTAGCTATTGCTCTGTCGGTTATCTGCAACACAGCTTGCAGATCCTGTCCGGGGATGGGATTGTTTTCCGATGGGCGATCTATCCCGATGCGCCATGCTTCTCCCTGTAGGTTCTCCCCTTTGAGGCGGATTTCTCCTCCTATTTCTACCAGATAATTTTGGCAGTTGTGTTCATCGAGAAAGGTTGCTACAATATCTGCCGAATATCCTTTTGCAATGGCATTTACATTCAATACAATGTCGGGGTGGCTTTTAACGATCCGTCTGTTTTCTATCTTCACCTTATCCATTCCGATATATTGTTTCAGTTTCTCTATTTGGGCTTTATCGGGCGGGTTTTTTCCCTGAGAGCTGAATCCCCAGGCTCTGAATAGCGGTTCAGCGGATATATCGAACGAACCTTCTGTTTGGGTACTTATTTCTTTTGCTTTGGTAAAGACTGTATAAAAATAGTCATCTACTTCTACGTCTTCATTCCTGTTGATACGTGAGATAATGGAATCCCGGTCATATACGGATAATGATTTTTCGAATCCGGCCAACAGGGTATCTATTTCCGGCTGAAAATCCCTGTCCTTATTATCCTGATATATGATGTTATAACTGGTTCCCTCCGCTGTCCCCCGTATATTGTAGTAGAAGGAGCCGTTATCGGCCATTACTGCGTTCATCTGTATATTTATTAGCTGTTAGCTAATAGCCGTTAGCTGTTAATGCCGCAAAGCGACAAAACTATAAGCTAACGGCTAACAGCTAAATCACTATTTATCGTAACTTTCTTTTACCAGTGGGCAATTTATCAGATATTCCAAGCTTTTCTTCACACTTTCGGCCGGAGTAAAGTTATAATGCTCTACTTCCACTACCAGATGTTTCACACCTGCAGCATCTGTGTTGTTGAAGATAGCGTCGAATCCTACCATGCCACTTTGTCCAAGTTCTTTATTATCCTTGATGTGAAGCAGGGTAAAACGGTTTTTGTACTTGTTGAAGTAGTCTACAGGGCTTTGTCCGCCTCTTACTATCCAGTACACGTCCATTTGGAAGAATACATATTCGGGGTTTGTATTTTCTATCATGTAGTCATACATCACTTTGTCTTCAATCTTGTTTTTAAGTTCGAAGTCATGGTTGTGATAGCCGAACAACATGCCGTTTTCTTTACATTTCTTTCCTATTTCGTTATAGTATTCACAGTATGTCTGCAAATCTTTAAGCGTCTTAGGTGTATCCATCCACGGAGTAACGATGTATTTCATTCCCGCAGCCTTGTGCGCAGCAATACACTGATCCCACCATTTCAGACCTTCTGTAAAATCTTTGGAAGCAAGTTCTTTTTCGTTCAATCCTCTACCTGTGTGAGAAGAAAGTACGGTCATGCCGGCGGCTTCTATACTGGCTTTAAATTCTTCAGGTGTCTTTCCGTAGAATTTACCATCGCCGTAGTTGGCGGCTTCTACGGCAGTATAGCCCATCTCTCCGGCTTTCTTTATAGCATCGTCATAGCCTTTATAACCATTGTCGCCATTGCCTATATCATCTCTTAACGAGTATAATTGCAGGGCGATATCTTTTTTTACAGGTGCTGCATTCTGGGTATCAGCTTTAGGAGTGCATGATGCCAGCATAAATATAGCTGAGGCTAGGATAATTGATATTTTCATGATAAAAATATAAGATTATTTAAAAGTCAAATCCAAGAAGGATTGCTCCTTCAAGGATTTGATAAATATTATGAATAAAAAATAGTGTAATTAGTCAAGGATCTTAATTCTGATGTTGCGGAACCAAACATCGTCGCCATGATCCTGTAGGCCGATATAACCCTGTCTGTCAGGTCCACCGCAGTTGTTCAGCAATTCGAATGCCAAAGGCCATGCTTCTTCGCTGAATTTGCTTGCCTGAAGCATTTCTGTCCATTGTGGTGTCCACAAATGGTATTCAACTACGTTTTGGCCGTTTTGTCCGTGAACTACAGTTCCTTTGTAAACCATAATCTTCGCTTTGTTCCATTCTCCAAATGGTTTAGCGTTCTGTGGTTTGGCTGGGATCATGTCGTATAATGACATTGACTGGCGGTTGTTGTCCTTACCCAGTTTTGCATCCGGATGGTTTTCGTTGTCCAATACCTGAGCTTCGGGAGAAGAAATATAAATAGGTTCCATTCTCAATTCTCCTGTTTTAGGATCTTTTGTCTGGATTTCCTGAGCCAGATAGAAGATACCTGAGTTAGCACCTTTCGCAACTTTCCATTCCAACTCCATTTCGAAGTTTTTGAACTTGTGAGCAAAAATGATATCTCCGCCGTCTTTTTCCTGAGCTTCTCCGCCACCTGTACCGTTAAACTTGATAGCGCCCTGATCGATAGTCCATTTTCCGGGAACATTATCTTTACCATAGCCACGCCATCCTTCGAATGTTTTACCATCGAAAATAGTTATATAACCGTCTTTGTCTTTCTTAAATTTAGAAAGGTCAACTTGTGGTTTATCTAATACTGTGTATTCCGGTTTAGCAGCTTCGGCTGTTTTTGCTGCCGCTGAATCCGAACCCGTACTGTTGTTATCTGTATTCTTCGCACCGCCTCCGCAAGCGACAAATGCTCCTGCAACCATACAGCAAGCCAGGCTGTAAATAATCTTTTTCATTTTTATTTTGGTTTTAGTTAAATAATAATTTGTTGAATAATAGATAGGTCTGTGACCATTAAGGCATAGCCGGCAATTTCCAACCATCTCTGTACTTATGCTTAATCAATTCTTCGGCAAAGAGTTGAGCATTGATCGGATCGGTCCATATCTTATTGAATTTAGGGTCTCCGTCTACAATCTTGAAATCGTCCTTAATTAATATCTTGATTTCTTCGTTCGGAGCGATGTTTGTGAATTTCATGTTTTCGCCGTCCCACAACAATTCCTTATTCAAGGTTTGCAAACGAATAGCCAAAACTCCCATCACTACCATTTCGTTGAAAGGACCTGCTTCGCTGAAATCTGATTTAGTCATTACGCGGCTGGAAGCATCTTCTTTACAAGCCCGTACCCAATCCATTTCGTGCGATGTGTCTACACGGCGTTGTGTCTTAGGCGCATTCGGAACGCGGCCCGACAACAACCAAGGGTTTACACCGTAACATCCGCAAATCAGTGTATCTTTTGTGCCGTGGAAGATAACCAATCCACCGCCTTCGCCCATTAATTCTTTTCCCTGAGGGAAGCCTTTAGGACGATCGGGCATCATACCGCCATCATACCAATGCACTTCCACTTCTGGCATACCTACTTTAGGCATATTGTCGCGGGCAGGGAATGTTAATTTAACATGCTGTGCCTGTGGTGCGCAATCTTGCAACAGCAGGGTAGATGAACCTTGTACTTTGGTAGGGTAACCCAGATTCAAACCTTTGAATACCGGATGCATGATGTGGCAAGCCATATCGCCTAATGCGCCTGTACCATAATCCCACCAGCCACGCCAGTTCCAAGGAGTATATATAGAGTTGAACGGTTTCATTTTTGCAGGGCCTGTAAACAAGTCCCAATTCAAGGTGCTTGGTATTTTATCCACTTTTTCCGGGGCATTCAATCCCTGTGGCCAAATAGGACGGTCTGTAGCACATTCTACTTTCGTAACTTCCCCTATCTCTCCATTGGCAATCCATTCGCAAACGAGGTTAACGCCTTCTCCTGATGCACCCTGATTACCCATTTGGGTAGCGACTTTATGTTTTTTAGCCAGCTTGGTCAGCAAGCGGGATTCATATACTGTGTGGGTAAGTGGTTTTTGACAAAATACATGTTTGCCCATTGTCATAGCATCGGCAGATACGATAGCATGTGTGTGGTCGGCTGTCGCTACTATTACCGCGTCAATGTCTTTACCCATTTTGTCGTACATTTCACGGAAATCCCAGAATTTTTGGGCTTTTGGGAATCTGTCGAATACGCCTTTAGCATATTTCCAGTCCACATCGCATAAACCAACGATATTTTCTGTAGCTTCCACAGCTTTAATGTTAGCATGTCCCATACCTCCAACACCAACGGCTGCGATGTTTAATTTGTCGCTCGGAGCTATATGCCCGAAGTTTTGACCTAACACCGAACTTGGGATAATCGTCAGTCCGATGGCGGCTTTAGCTCCCGTAGAAAGGAACTTTCTTCTCGAAATGTCTGATGCCATAATTTCTCTGTTTTTTTAGGTTAATATTGTTTTTAGATTTAATGGTAATTCTTTTTCAGTTGATAGTTGACAATTGACAACGAAAAATTAGCAATTAACGATCTATTGTCCACTGTCTACTGTCAATTAACTTCTTACTATTTCTTCCTTATCCTTATCCCAGTACATGGTACGGCCTTCCAGATATGCGCGTGTTCCCATGTGTGCCGTGATAGCCTCTTCAAAGGCTGCATCGATACCACAAGAGATTTTCTTATTGGTATCGCGGATAGCTTCGAGCCACTCTCTTATGTGCAGGAATGTAGTATCATAGCGCTTACCTCCCAGATAAGAATATAATAGTCCGCGCTGGGCGAAATAGAGTTCGGTGGCGGAGGTTACCGCGTCTACATTACTTTTGCCCGGAACGTATGTATAGAATGGTACATCCGGTTTGATAATACCATTGTCGATCTTATCTTTATATCTGGTAGACGCACTGTCTACTTTCACTGTTAGTGTGTCTCCCACTTCCATCGACGCATCGTGCCCCATGATTACTTTCCCTCTGTTGCGGTTGCTGGCAAGAGTGGCGCTATATAGCATGGTCATGTCTTTGTCTGGAAATTCGAACGTGGTTTGCAGTACATCCGGCACGGTTCTGCCGTCCTTGAAGAAGTAAACTCCTCCCGAAGATGTGGCGGAGTGCGGTATGCCGACACCCATCAGCTGGTTGATGGCATCATATTCGTGTGTTAGCAAGTCTCCGCTCAGCCCTGTACTGTAATCCCACCAGCAACGCCAGCGGAAGAAGCGTTCGAGGCTGAATTTGCCCCTTTCGTCCGGGCCTACATATTTTTCCAATTTATATTTGGTCATGTAGTCCATATATTCTTTAACCCTTTCTTCGTCTCCTTCAAACTGTTTCCAGTCGATGGTTTTCGGATTGGCAGTAGGGTCAATGTCATATACCCAAGCTCCGTTCGGGTCATTTCTGTTTGTGCATACTTCTATCAGGGAGATTGGCCCGAGCAGGCCTTTGTCTATGATTTCCTTTGCTTTATGGTAGCTATCTACCTGCCGTCCCTGATGTCCCAACTGGAAAACCACACCTGTCTGTTTGATGACATCCCTTACCATATATGTTTCGGGTACAGTCCACGAGAGAGGTTTTTCTACATACACATGTTTTCCCGCTTTGGCGGCATCCATAGCCATTGTGCTGTGCCAGTGGTCGGGTGTTGCTATAATTACGGCGTCTATATCGTCCGCAGCCAGCATTTCCTGATAGTGGCGGTAACGTTTAGGTTCAGGCCCCAGTTTTCCACCCAGTCCTTCCCTGTTTATATTTGCTCCGGCAGCTACTCCCTGTTCGGCAAATGTATCAAAAATATCACATACGCCGGTTAGGACGACGTTGAGGTCTTCCTGTTCTTTGAATAGCTGGTAGCG
Organism: Dysgonomonas sp. 521; assembly: GCF_010501055.1. Lineage (GTDB taxonomy): Bacteria > Bacteroidota > Bacteroidia > Bacteroidales > Dysgonomonadaceae > Dysgonomonas. The sequence continues at coordinate 44,060 of NZ_QVMO01000014.1, read as the reverse complement.
CGTATCTTTTTTATCTTTTTTCGATTCATCTATGAGGTCTTGCAAAGACTGGGGAGTTGCAAATCCTGCCGCTCTCAATAGTTGTTTTCCTCTGATACCACATCCGATGATTCCCAGCCGGATTTGTTTCCCGTTAGGCTGTAAATCGGGTATTGTGGCCGTTTCTTTACTCAGGCTAAAGACGTCGCTCACATCGTGCATCGTCTTATCGTACTTCTGTTTTTTATAAACACCATAAGCCATTGCCCCCAGGATAGGAACAGTAGCTAACGCTTTTAATGCATCGCGCCGTCCCTGCGATTCGGGCAGCGGGCTTCCATTGGATTGTGGTTTTTGGTTGTTTTCTTTATCTGGTTCTGTAACTTTCTTATCTTCGGATGTCATGATATGTTAAGCTGTTTTACGTTTAAAAAATTTTGAAATATACCGGTCCAGGCCTATTATGTGCGAAGTCGGGAAATATAACAACACCATTAAAGCACCTATTTCTATCAGGTTTTTGTCTACCCACAGGTAAGAGCCTTCGGTAGGCATCATGGATTCGGATCCGATATAAGGAGGATGGGATAAAAAATATAATGCGAGGAAAATAATACCGCCTATGGACGCGTAACGTGAGAGGCAGCCAAGTATCAGCCCCAGTCCGATAAGGGTTAATCCGTAAATGTTAACGTAATTGGATATGGCCAGAAATCCTTCATTCTCAGCAAGGCTGTGGAAAAAGTCGGATAAAAATCCCTGGGAATCCATGAGATAAGGGTAGGCTGTCCAGCCAGAGTTAAAGATTTTCACAAGACCTTCGTACAGAAAATGCCAGCCGATGAGTAGCCTCAGGATTACCAGCCAGAAGGTCTGTGGGCGCGAATAGGATGTTAGTTCATTCATGGGTTAAGTAAGTAATAAAAAATTTGTCTTTATGACAAGACTATTAAATAATATAGATTGTTTTTTCTTCTTATATCCGTCAAAACGGGAGTTTGGGCCTTATTATTTTCGTACATTTTTCATGAATACAAATCAAATAGCTTTAAGGGCTTGTTTCTGAACACTTTAAGCTCCAACTCTAAAGGTGTCTAATAAATTAGAAAAACCTAATTATAATGCGGAATAAAGCTAGGAATATTTTAAATATATAAAACCTTTGTTATTGTTAAAAAAAGTTGGCAATCATAATAAATTGTATAATCATCAGAAATAATGTTGAGCAAAATTCCGTATTATTCAAAATAATACAATATAAAAATCGGGTATTTGTAACAATTTAATATTTATATGCTATCAGCAGGGTAAATTACGCCCAGCTGTTTTCTGATTTCATCAATTATTTCTATTGTTATAAGCGTGTTTTTATGACTGTTTACCTCCGACTCTCTTTTTCCTTTTTGTATCAGGTTAATGAACTCAGCCACTTCAAAATAATATTCGTGTGTGGTATTAGGTTCGCTGATTACATATTCTGTTCCCCCTCTCTTTTTTAGTTTAACTTCACTGATAATATTTATCCGGTCGGAAGTGATTGTACCTTCTTCCCCTTGTATCTCTGTGGGTAGATCCGAATCTGCAATCTTGGAATAAAGTACGGTCGCTTCCATTCCGTCATATTCGAAATTAACACTTCCCTGTCCGTCTGCTCCCGTAAATAGTTTATACCCTGTGGCACTGATTCTTTTTGGGCGTCCAAACAGGACTACCATCGGATAGATGGTGTATATGCCTAAATCCATCACAGCCCCATTGGAAAGTGCAGGGTCGAAAGCGTTCAGGACAATACCTTCCTTCAGCTTGTCGTAGCGGGATGAGTATTGGCAATAGCAGGAAAAATACCGGCGGACTGTACCGATTTCTTTGATGTGATTGCAGATTGCTGAAAAGTTTGGAGTTAAAGTGGGCTTCATCGCCTCCATTAATGTTACATCGTACTTCTCTGATGCCGCTATCATCGCTTTTGCTTCGCGGGTATTGGACGCGAAAGGTTTTTCGCACAAGACATGTTTATTGTGCTGCATAAACAAGATGCTCTGGGAAGCATGCAACGAGTTGGGTGAAGCTATATAAACGGCATCAATAATATCGCTGGATGCCATAGCTTCGAGTGAGGTAAAGGTGTGCGGGATATTATGTTTGCCGGCAAATTCGTCAGCCCGTTCCTGTGTACGGGAATACACGGCTGCCAGTTCGAAGCGGGGCTCAAGTTTGGCCGCTTCCAGAATTTTATCTACTATAAAATTTGTACCAATTATACCGAATCGGATTTTTCCTGAGGCTTTATCCAGCAATTCCATACATTATATATTATATGGGGGCAAAGGTAAATATTAATCATATAACACATCGCAGAAATCAGATTTATTTAGGAAATAGATATGATTTATTAAATATTTTTATTAACCAAAGACTCTTATTTTCGTCGATTAATAATCATTAAACATCCTCCCATATACCATATTTGAGGTATATAAAATACCACATCAAAGGGATTTCGTACCTGACCAACGCATTATACTTTTGCAATAAATATTATCTGTTTTTAACGAATTGATATTTATGGTATCTATTATGTAAAGATTGTTTGAGTTAAGTTAATTAGGAAAAGGTTATGTTGAAAATTAGAAAGTTAAAACTACTGTTGTTATTGAATGTCTTTGTATTACTGGCATTCGCTCAGGCCGATGATGAGGTGTTTGTTATAAAAGGCCGGGTGACCGATGCTTCGGGTTCGGGCCTGCCCGGTGTAACTATACAGGTGAAAAGTAATACCCAGACAGGGACGCTTACAGATGTAGATGGATATTATTCCATCTCTGTAGAAAGAAGTGATTATCTGGTATTCTCTTATCTCGGATTTGAGACACATCAGGTTCAGATACTCTCCAACAGGCAGGTAGATGTTGTGCTGAAAGAGAACAGTACTGAACTGAATGAGGTTGTGGTGACTTCCCTGAACATTCCCCGCGAGAAAAAAGCATTGGGGTATGCCGTACAAAATGTTTCGGGCAAGGCTCTGGAAACCCGTCCTACAAATGCCCTGAGCGCCCTTTCGGGTAAGATATCCGGCCTTCAGGTGATATCCGGCGGAGGAAATATGGGTGGTTCGTCACGTGTAACATTGCGTGGTATCAATTCCATTACAGGAAACAACCAACCGTTGTATATCATAGATGGAGTGCCACTGGATAATACCGATATGAATACATCTTCTACCATCAATGGTAGTGCCGGTAAAGATGTAGGTAGTACTGTTCAGGATATTAATCCGGATGATATTGCAGATATCACAGTGTTGAAAGGTCCTTCTGCAGCAGCCCTTTACGGTACACGCGCAGCAAACGGGGTAATACTGATAACCACAAAGAAGGGTGACAGGAATGATGACCGCATAGACATTCAGCTGAATATAGGCCTTGAATTTGAGAATGTAGTCCGGTTGCCAAAACGCCAGAAGCTATATGGTGGAGGCTATAGCACTACTTTTCAGAAAGGAACTATAGACGGGAAAGAATATAATGTGGTAGATTATGCTGCCGACGAGAGCTGGGGGCCGAAACTGGATGGTACACCTGTCCTGAACTGGTACAATCTCGACCCTGAGTATCCTGGTGATTACCTGAATCCACAAGCGTGGTCATACCCTAAAAGTGATGTAAAAGACTTTTTCCGTACAGGTATATCCAATACAAATAATATAGCCCTTTCGAAGAATACGGCCAGAGGTTCATTCCGTGTATCATTTACGAATAAGAATGTGAAAGGTACTGTCCCTAATTCATCATTAACCAGAAATGCAGTGAATATATCGGGAAGTACAAAAGGAGACCTGATTTCATTCTTCGGAAACGTAAACTATATAAATAATAAATCTACAGGTCGTCCTTGGACAGGCGCTTCGAACCGTAATATTATGCTCGAAGCCTACCAGTGGGGACAGGTGCAGGTAGACTACAGTAAACTGAAAGAATATAAACGTGCTGATGGTACTCCCCGCGCATGGAACCGCACCAGCTGGGAGAATACGCCCGAAGCCGAAAAAACAAAATATATAGATAACCCCTATTGGTCTGCCTATGAGAGTTATCTGAAAGAAAACAGAGACAGGTTGTATGGTAATGTAGGATTGGTGATTACCCCTACAAAATGGTTAAGCCTGACAGGACGGATAAATGGAGATATATACCAGTATAACTCGCAGGATCGTATTGCATATTACTCCCGTTCGCAGTCGATGTATCAGGAATATTCCCAGAAATTTGATGAGTTTAACTATGAATTCCTCGCTACATCCAATAACCGTTGGGGTAATCATTCTTTAGTCGCTAATCTTGGAGCCAACTATATGAGACGCAACAGGCGTGTAAGTGATATACAAACTTCGGGAGGTCTTCGGATACCTGAATATTACAGTCTGAATAATGCTTCATCTGTTATAATAAATCCGACAACGGGTATTTACAAGAAGGCTATTTCGTCAGTATATGGAAGTGTATCGTACGGGTGGAAAAGCATGCTGTATGTAGACGGCACTATCCGTAACGACTGGTCGTCAACATTACCGAAGGATGAGAATTCATTCCTGTACCCTTCCGTTACCGGCTCTTTTGTATTCACGGAGCTTCCTGCACTGAAAAATCAGAATTGGTTATCATTCGGAAAGGTACGCTTAGGATGGGCAGAAGTAGGTAATGATACCGATCCTTATCAGTTGTACAAAACATACGAGGCACAGACTGCTTTTGACGGTAATATATCGTATACTTTGCCTGATAAACTAAATAACCCGGAACTGAAACCGGAGATTACATCTTCGTGGGAAGCCGGATTACAATTGCAGTTCCTCAATAATCTGATAGGATTGGATGTCACATATTATGACAATAATACACGCAATCAGATTATTTCATTGCCAACCTCCGATGCTTTCGGTTATAGTTACAAGCTGATTAATGCAGGAAAGATAAACAATAAAGGTGTTGAAGCTACACTGACAGTAAACCCTATCCGCCAAAAGGATTGGGACTGGACAGCTATTGCCAACTTCTCTAAGAACAGCAATAAGATTATCAAACTGTCGGATGCAGTGAATACGTTGCAATTGAGTAATACATTGGTTTCCCTGGTAGCAGAGGAAGGGGAAAGTTACGGGCAGATAAAGGGTTATGACTTTGTATATGCTTCTGACGGGCAAAAGGTAGTGAATAGCGATGGAGTATATATGCGTACCGACCAGTTTGCATCGCTGGGAAGCGTGTTGCCGGATTTTCTCTGGAGTTTTCAGAACCAGTTGAGATATAAGAACTTTACTTTCGGGTTCCTGATTGACTCAAGAATAGGAGGAAAATTCTTCTCTCAGACCTATAAGGTAGGGATGTATTCTGGTATATTGGAGTCAACAGCTGCAAATAATATTCGTGAGGATGGCATTGTTCTTGATGGTGTAACAGGCGATGTCGTATTCAATGCTGATGGAACATATACAGTTTCTAATACGGCAACAAACGACAAGCGTGTAACTGCACAGGCATGGGCGCAGAACCAATACAATGGGCCTACTGCATATACGGTTTTCGATGCTACGTTTATCAAGTTGCGCGAACTGACTTTGGGATATACATTCAAATTGCCGAAATGGAAGATTGAAAGTGTAAGCGTGACAGCCTATGCCCGCAACTTATGGAATATCTATACCAAGAGCAAAGATATTGACCCCGAACTGACAAATAGTAGTGGTAATGTTCAGGGTATAGAAGGAGGTAATATTCCTGTTCCTGTGACTTATGGGTTAAATCTTGGTTTTAAATTCTAAGAAAATTATCTAATTATATAGAGTAGGGGCAGACCTGCGTGTCTGCCCAAATGAATCTGGCGAACACATAGGTTCGCCCTTACGATAGAAAATACATAAAAGAAAAGTAACAACCAAAAATATACGAAAAGGTGTCACCTTTGTCACTTTTTAACAAAATAGAAATTTCATGTTATGAAAATAAATAAACTATATATACTCGGTCTCTTTGCTTCTATCCTTTTATCATCCTGTGTGGATAATATAAATGAAGACCCCAACCGACCGACTTCTGTGCCGACTACTTCGTTGATTACATCAGCAGAAAAATCGCTGGTTGATAACCTGCGGAATGAGTCAGTGTCATTACGCGGTTCTATGTTATTTGTTCAGTATTTTGCACAGAATACATACACTACTCAATCGAGGTATGATATTCCGTTCAGCTATTCCGATGATTACTGGAAAGGATTATACAAGACCCTTAATAATCTGGAAGAGGTTATTAAACTGAATACTGACCCTGTCACAAAAGATGTGGCAACAGCAAACGGAGCCGGACGCAATGCTACACAGATAGCTATAAGCCGTGTATTGAAATCGTATGCATTCTATGCTTTGACTGATGTCTTTGGGAATATTCCTTACGAATCGTACGGAAATAAGGATACGGATTTTCAGGCATTGCAACACGAGCCTGAGAATATTACGCCTGTATATGCTTCTCAGGAGAAGATATATACAGACATATTGAATGAACTGAAAGCTGCGGGGGATACACTTATCAAATATCAGGCAGAAACAACCTTCGGAAAGTCAGATATAATCTATGGCGGAAGCAACCAGAAATGGGCTAAATTTGCCAACTCATTACGCTTACGTTTTTCTACCCGCCTGAAAGATAAGAATCAGGCTTTATATAAAGAGCATTTCGAGGATGCACAGAATAAAGGAGTATTTACAAGTAATGGCGACAATGCCGCATTTAAGTACTCAGTGACTTCTCCTAACGAAGCTCCGTTGTACAGGGCAACCGTTACAGCCAACCGGAAGGACTTTGCCATATCCCATGTATTTGCAGATTTACTACAGGGTAAAAATGCGGTATTACCTGCGGTTGATCCGCGCTTGCCGATATATGCACTGCCTGCTGCTACCAGAGGTACCTATTTTGGTTTGCCTTACGGACTGGCAAATGATCAGGCAGGTAAATTTGCTGCAACAGGTGTCAGCTTGCCGGGGTCGGTAGTCAATGCCGCCAATTATGCAGAAGTACTGATGGAGTATGCAGAAGTAGAATTCCTTATCTCCGAATACAATGGATGGTCGCAAAGCAACTATGAATCGGGTGTCCGTGCCTCATTGGAGAAATGGGGTGTATCTGCCGACAATGTAACTGCTTATCTGGCTTCGCTTCCTGCTGCTAACCAGAAAAATGTGCTGACTCAGAAATATATCGCCCTTTATATGCAGGGGCTTGAGTCATGGAGCGAGTATCGCCGTACCGGATACCCCGATTTTCTGGTAAAAGAAGGAGATATTGTATTTCAGGGAACTATTGACGGCGAAGAAGTGACCTACCGATTCGAACCTCTGTTTGGAGATGGAGGAATACCAAGCCGCTTATATTATCCGACTAAAGAACAAAATGTAAATCAGGCTAATTATCAGCAGGCTTTATCTGCACAGGGTAATGATAAAATAGAGACTAAACTGTGGGTATTTAAGAACTAGTTTGTAATTTTATAGACAAATTAAACACCTCATCCCCCGCCTTCTCCAAAGGGAGAAGGAGCCGCAAAGCCACAACAAGAAATGATGTTATTTTATGGCTTCGCTGTCTCCCCTCCTTTGGAGGGGTTGGGGGAGGTGGATAAAAACATACTAAAATGAAAAAGTATTTATTAATAGCTATTGCAACACTATTTTCTATGGCATGTAATAAGACACAGAACCATAAACTGGAAGATGGCAAATGGAGAGGTGAGTTCTCTGTTTCAGACCAGCAGTTTCCATTTCTGTTCGAAGTACAAGGTGCGGCTACCGATTCGGCTACAGTTTATCTGATAAATGGAGCAGAGAGGGTTCCTTTGAAGGGAATAACCTATTCTAGCGATACCGTGACTATCCCAATTGAAGCATATGATGCTATATTAACGGGCGTGGTGACTGACGGCAAATTTGAAGGAAAGTTTAAGAAACTGTTTGTTGACAATGATGAAGGAGTACCTTTTACTGCTGTAAAAAGCGATGCTCCGCGTTTTGAAGTGGCAACAAGTCCTGTAACTACTTCCCTTGCAGGTAAATGGGATATTGACTTTATCGGACAAAATGGGGATACGACCCACAATGTAGGTATATTTAATCAGGATGCAGCTATACTCACAGGCTCTATATTGACCAATGCGGGCGACCTTCGCTATCTGGAAGGGGCTTTGACAAATGATGGATTCCGGTTTTCTGCATTTGCAGGTCTTAGTCCCTATCTGATAAAAGGCAAGTTTGAGGGTAATGACAGCTTTACAGGGGAGTTTTATACTACCAGAGGCGTAACTAAGCTTATTGGCAAACGTAATGCAGATGCTGCTCTTGCCGACCCTTACAGTCTGGCTTATATGAAGAAAGGATATGACCGCCTCGATTTCACTTTTCCCAATATAGAAGGGCAAAAAGTCTCTTTATCCGACCCTCGTTATAAAGATAAAGTTGTGATAGTGTCTATACTTGGGAGCTGGTGCCCCAACTGCCTGGATGAAATGGAATACCTTTCTCCGTGGTATAAGGAGAACAATAAGCGGGGAGTGGAAATTATAGGATTAGCCTTTGAACGTAAGGATGATCCTGAATATGTGAAGACAGTTCTTTCACGTTTGGCTAAGCGTTATAATACTACTTATGAGATATTATTCGCAGGAAAGCTGGGGGATGATGCCACAGCAAAAGCCCTTCCGCAGGTAAGTAAGATTATGGGATACCCTACTACTATCTTCATCGATAAGAAAGGTGTGGTAAGAAAGATTCATACCGGATTCAACGGCCCTGCGACAGGATTGTTTTACGAAGAATTCAAGCAGGACTTTAATAAGGTGGTAGATGATTTATTGGCTGAAAAGTAATAGTATGATTTAGAACAGGTATCCTCCTGATATTTAATTAATTCAAAATCAGGAGGATATTTCTTTAATCCATAAATTCCAGTGAATTCCTGTTAAGGAATGCTACCGTTTTATGAATTTCTTTATACATTACAATATCATCGTTCACAAAAGGTACTTCTTTGCGGTACTCTTTCAGGAAGTTTTCGAGGATAGGGGAGGTCTTTGCCGGACGCCGGAAATCGATACCCTGTGCCGCATTCATCAGCTCTATAGCCAGTATATGGTTCAGGTTGTCCATTACCTTAAATAGCTTGACAGCAGCATTTGCTCCCATGCTCACATGGTCTTCCTGTCCGTTGGATGAAACAATGGAATCGCTCGATGCAGCATAGCAGTACATCTTATTTTGGCTAACCATCGATGCTGAAGTATATTGCGGAATCATAAACCCTGAGTTTACACCGGGGTTGGCCACCAAGAATTCAGGTAAGCCGCGTAGCCCCATAATCAATTGAGCTACACGCCTTTCGGATATATTCCCTAATTCGGCTAAGGCTATTGCCAGAAAGTCATAAGAGATAGCCAATGGCTGCCCGTGGAAGTTACCACCCGATATTATCTTATCTTCATCCGGAAAGATGGTTGGATTGTCTGTTACCGAATTTATCTCGGTGAGTAATACTGAGGCTACATACCGTATTGCATCCTTTGTTGCCCCGTGAACTTGTGGAATACAACGGAATGAATAGGGGTCTTGTACATGTTCTTTCTTGCGTGAAATCAGTTCGCTGCCTTCGAGTAGTTTGCGGAAATTAGATGCGGTTTCTATCTGTCCTTTGTGTGGTCTCATCTGGTGCAGGCAATCCAGAAACGGGTCGAGACATCCATCAAATGCCTCTAGCGAAAGGGCGGCTATCAGGTCTGCTTTTTTTGATAGTTTGAATGCTCTAAGCATAGCAAACACACCATTGGCACTCATAAACTGTGTACCATTCAGCAAGGCTAACCCTTCCTTGCTCATCAGCCGGATTGGTTTCCAACCGAACTCGTCAAGCACACTCATTGCCTCACGCTTTTTACCCTGATAGTAAACATCGCCTACTCCGATGAGGGGCAGAAAGAGATTAGCCAGAGGAGCTAAATCACCGGACGCTCCAAGTGAACCCCTGTCGCAGACGATAGGGATAATATCATTGTTGAAAAAGTCGATAATCCGCTGAACAGTAATAACCTGTACCCCGCTATATCCGAGGGAGAGTGCATGCGCTTTCAGTAGCATCATCAGTTTGACCACCACATGGGGAATTTCCTCGCCGACACTACAGGCGTGCGACTTAACAAGGTTTTCTTGTAGACGGGTCAGTTCATCAGGAGAGATATTCTTGTTACAAAGCGAGCCGAAACCCGTAGTAATGCCATACATCGGTGTCTTCTGAGATTCTATTTTCTGGTCGAGGTAATCCCTGCACTTTTGTATACGTTCTTTGGCCTCAGAAGCTAGTTCGAGCTTGAGATTCTTGTTGATAATCTTTTCGATGATATCAAAATCCAGTTCCCCGGAACCGACATAATAGACATTCTTCATAAACTTGGTAGTATTTAAAGATTTAGTATTTAAAGATTTAAAGATGAGTATCTGGTGATTAGAAATTCTTCTTGATTTTTTAAATCTTTAAATCTTTGAATTTCATTTATAGTATTTTATTGACTTTGCTTAATAGTTCCTGTTCTTTCAGCATGGCTTCACTTTCCAGATAGTTCGCTTCCTGTGTCATTAGCGCCACATATTCTATATCTTTGATTGACGATAAGTTGATTTTCACATTCAGTATTGCCGCCAATGCCGCCGTGCGGGCTGTCATCATAGCCACACAGGCATCCGTGACGGCGTTTTGATTCCCGTTTTCGGCTACCTGTGCTATAATATCCATAATATCTACAGCTTTTCGGGCAACCTCCATCGGTACCTCGGCTGCTATTTTTGTTGCCGCCTGTATCTGGTTACTGCGTTCGGCTTTTTCTTCGTCCGTTTCCTTTGGTAATTTGAAGGCGTCGAACACCTTGTTGTAGGCATCCGAGTCGGCATCTATATCTTTAATAAAGCTTGCCTGATAGTTTGTGGCTATCCCGGCAATCTTTTTCATCATTTCTTCTTTATCCTCGTATTTCTTTTTACCAATGGTAAGATTGGCTACCATTTCTGTCAATGCTGATGCTATCGCTGCATTCAGCGCTGCAATACTACCTCCGCCGGGTACAGGATCGCTCCCCGCTGTCTTGGCTAGGAATTCTTTTACTGATAGGTTTACTAACATGATTTTTAATTTAAAGATTTAAAGTTCAAATATTTAAAGATTCTATTTTCTATATTTAATGCCATCTAATTCTGATTTTCTTAAATATCCAATAAAATTGGATAATGATTGAGATATTATAGTTGCTTTTTGAGAACTCTTTTCAAAACTTTCTCTGTTAATATAGTCTATATCCAAAGCTCTATAAAGCTGACTACGAGCCTCACCACAGGAACCTTTTGCAATATATAAAAATTGAATGAATTCTTTATTTCCATTTCTTTCAAATCCTTCTGCTATATTATCCATAATAGAACCGGATGATGCTCTTATTTGGTCTCTTAATCTAAAATCTTTCGAAAAATCACCTTGATTAGTCAATAAATAAATATCTTTAGCAAACTCTCTGGCTAATTTCCAAACTTCCAAATCTTCGAATTTATCTATTCGCCCCATTTTTTAAGTAATCTTTGAATTATTAAATTATTAAATCTTTAAATCAATATAGAACCCCGTTCTTTATTGTCTTTTTTACAATATTCATCCCTATATGATAAGGCAGAAACTTATAAGATGGATACTCCAATATAATAATATCTCCCTGCTTACCTACATCTATGCTTCCTGTTGTATCTGCTTTGCCTACTGCTGCCGCGCTGTTTATGGTCAGTGCCGTAACAGCCTCTTCGGGTGATAGCTGCATATAAATGCATGCCAAAGCAAACAATAGGGGAATAGAGTTAGTAAAACTGCTTCCTGGATTGAGGTCGGAAGCCAATGCCACGGCACAGCCTGCGTCTATCATATACCGTCCCCGTGCATAATGTTCTTTCAGAGAGAATGCAGTGCAGGGCAGTAAGGTAGCAACCGTATTACTGTTTGCTAAATCTTCAATGCCTTTATCCGAAGCCTGTAACAAATGGTCGGCAGATAAGGCTCCTAGTTCAGTGGCAAGTTCCGCTCCGCCGAGTGTAACTATTTCGTCAGCATGGATTTTCAATTTGAAGCCAAGCTTTTTGGCGGCTGTTAGGTATCTTCGGGATTGCTCTATATCAAATACATTCTTTTCACAGAATATGTCGCAGCATTCGGCTAATCCCTGTTTTCTTACTTCCGGCATTACTTCACTGATGAGGTAATCGAGGAAATCATCCTCCCTGCCCTTATATTCTTTTGGGGTGGCATGTGCTCCCATAAAGGTACTGACAATATCCACAGGGTGCTCTTCGTTCAGGGCTTTCATTACTTCCAACTGCTTCAACTCTGTGGCTTTATCCATGCCATAGCCACTTTTTCCTTCAACGGTAGTAACACCCATCGCCAGCATTTTATCGAGACGTCTTCGCCCAGCTTCTTTTAGTTCGTCAAAAGATGCGTTGCGGGTAGCCGTCATGGTGTTGTGAATGCCTCCACCACGTTCCATGATGGACATATAGCTGTCGCCACGCATACGCCACGAGAACTCTTCTTCACGGTAACCACCAAAGATAAAATGGGTATGCGAGTCTATAAATCCCGGAAGCACAGCTTTTCCTGTTGCATCTACAACAGTATGCTCAGGAAAATCAGACAGGGGAGGGCAGTTAGCATCTTTGCCTACATAGGTAATTATTCCATTGGTTATAATGACTGCCCCGTTCTCTATAATGGATAGGTCAGCCATATCTTTTCCCTTTTTAGCCGAAAAGCCGGAGCAGGTGACTAATTGGGTAGCGTTTTTTATGATGATGTTACCTTGTTTCATAAATACTTTTGTTTAACCACAGAGTTACACAGAGTATCACGGAGTTTTAAATAAAAAGATATGAGCTTATAATTAGAACTCCGTGATACTCCTTTTACTCCGTGGTTATAGAATCTTACTCCATCAAATGTGTTTCCAATACCTGCTTTGTAGAGAAATCTTCCAGTCCCAGATAATAAGCTGCCGTATCTATCAGGGCATCCATAGGGACAAGACCTATAATTTCAGCACCTACAACGGAAACACCATAACGGTTTGCTTCTATACGTACCAGTTCGTGGGCACGGTAAATCGCTGTTTTGGTAAAATCCGTCAGGTTCATGGATACCTGTACAATTCCCCTTTCGGTTAGCTCAACGCCCATTGCTTTACAGAAACGTAGTCCGCCACCCAGAAATCGCACTTTTTTTGCTATGGCATCTGCTATTTCGAGTTTATTCGTATTCAGGTTTACATTGTAAGCCACAAGCGGCATACGCGCACCTATAACTACGCCGCCGGCTGTAGGATGTGGCTGTTCGGGACCAAAATCTGCTTTCCATTCGGGCTTTGTCATTTTCTCTTTCAATCCTTCAAACTCTCCTTTGCGAATTGCTGCCAGATTTTCACGATGAGGGGCTGATGCAGCCTTCTCGTACAGGAATACAGGAAGTCCGTAACGGTCGGCTACTCCTTTTCCAACCTCTTTCGACAAGGCGATTGCTTCCTCCATCGAGACGTTGCGGATTGGTATAAACGGCACTACATCCACAGCTCCCATACGCGGATGCTGCCCCTTATGCTGAGTGAGGTCAATGACTTCCACAGCTGTACCAATAGCTTCTATCACTGCTTTTTTCAGGGCTTCGGGTTCACCAACTACAGTGACTACCATGCGGTTGTGGTCTTTGTCGGTACTATAGTCCAGCAATTTAACTCCTTCTTTTGCACGAAAAGCATTGACTATCTTTTCCACTTTTTCCAAATTGCGTCCTTCGCTAAAGTTAGGTACGCATTCGATGATTTTGTTTGAGCTCATGGTATTATTGGTTTTTGTTCTATTAATTCTTCGATTTCAGAAATTCTTATTTTCAGAAACTTTTTTCCATCTTTTGAATCAGAGTATTTTTCCTCTCTTTTCAATTCAGTTAAAGTCTTCTCTAATTCCGTCATTGATAAATTGTCGGTCTCTGAATTCATTGATGAATTTGCATTTTGATTTTCTAACTCATTAAATAGCCGTTTGTCTGTTTCAGTAATCTCAACCAACTCATATTTCTTTAAGTCAAGCTGTATAATGCCAGTTAATTCTAAATATTCCTGTACTATATTTTTATCAATAAATATCTTACCTCCCCCAGCCCAATGCCTGTCTAATCCATTTTTCTTAACTCCGGAAATCCAGTATAAATCACCATTTTGAATGTCTCTGGCATATCCATGTCCATTACCTTTGAATGCTTGCCCATTAAAATATATTGTTTTCCCTGTTTTTGAAAAATCAACCATTCCAATCCAGGCTGGCCCATCGTCCGAATAACCGGATTTTAATTCAATATATTTTATTTCAGATTTCATAATTCGTATATCTTTTTAGCTATTATTTTACAATGTTCTGGATTTCCAGCTAATCCTATATTGATGGTTTCTACATTATAAAGATGCCGCGCTATTTTGACTATATCAGCACCTTGTATTTTTAACTTGAAAACATGAGGGGTATATGATTGATATTCATCCCTTATATTTTCATTATCATTTATGTTGATAGGGTTCCAGTCTTTCCAGAGTATTTCATCAATAGCATCATATAATTCTTTTTCCTTATATGTCATCTCTTGCTTTCCTCTTCCAATCTGTTATAATCGTCCTTTGTCATCAGAGTAAGAGTTTCCGTATCGCAGTTCCAGATGCTTACATACTTCTGAGACATAACGATATGCAGTTTCCACTCAGCAAACTTTGCATACAACATAAGTGTACATATATCGGTAGGCGTAATAAAATCACCTGTCTCAGTAAGGTGAGAGTGCATTGCTCCTACAGCGTTCTGTCCTTTTTCAAATTCGATTGGGATAAGATTCCGGTGTATCTCTATCTTATCTTTCAGGTTATCCTGCTCGTCAAAAGTCATCAGGTAATCATTTCCAAAGAGAACGATGCCTGCTACTTTAGGCGCTGTAAGTACATATACCTTTTTTTCTCCGTTCTTTATCATAGGGATTAAGTTGAGGCTGGTATTTGTATAGGTTTTGAACAAAACAGTGTCCTGTTGTATTTCTGTGAGAGCCTTTCTCCGGATAGCATACAGATGTTTTTCATTTTCCTTAAAATCCCGCTGCTTAAAGTCTATCGTAGCTGTTTCCACTATCTTTATATCGCCAAAGGATACCACGCCGATTACCTTTGGATTCTCTCCCCTTGAGAAAAACAGGCATTTAGGGGTACCGTTATCTATATAGGAAAAATAACCTCCCACACGCTCTTCTCCTTTATAACTTTCCATAAAAATATCAGAGCCGTGCCAGGCCGCGAGTTCAAGCCTGTAGAGGGATTTTCCTTCTTCGGTAATCTCCTGTGCTTTCTTTTTCAGGTTGATTTCCTGAGAGAAAGTAGTTAGCGAAAAAAGAGTGAGTATGATTGTTGGTAATAATTTCATCTTATTTACATAAATTCTTTATATATTCATCATCAGCTATATACGGCATGGTAATATGATACCCATCCTGATGCGTCCGGTTAAATGAATTGCAAGTTTCCACCGCATGTTCGTTCCGTGCCCACGAACGGCGGGCTACTCCGCCCATTACGTCCCATATCATAGATGAACGTATAATTTCGTCGATTCGTTCGCTGCCGTCACATACCAGTCCAAAGCCGCCGTTTATAGATTTCCCGATACCAACGCCTCCGCCGTTGTGGAGAGCTATCAAGCTCATTCCTCTGGCCGCATTTCCGGCAAAGCACTGTACAGCCATATCTGCCATTACATTGCTGCCGTCTTTTATATTGGCCGTTTCGCGGAAAGGGGAGTCCGTACCGCTTACATCATGATGGTCGCGCCCCAGCATAATCGGGCCTACCTCACCATCATGTACCAACTTATTGAATCGCAAAGCGATATTCATACGTCCCAAAGCATCCTGATAAAGTATACGTGCCTGTGTGCCGACCACCAGTTGATTTTTCTCGGCGTCGCGAATCCAGTCGTAATTATCTTTATCCTGACCTCTTCGTGCAGGGTCGATACATTCCATTGCCGCATGGTCGGTCTTAATCAGGTCTTCATGTTTCCCACTGAGGCAAACCCATCGGAAAGGGCCATAGCCATAGTCGAAAAGTTCGGGCCCCATAATATCTTCTACGTACGAAGGCCAGATAAATCCGTCTTTCTCATCAACGCCGTTTTTGGATATTTCTTTTACTCCGGCATCATACATAGCTTTCATAAACGAGTTTCCGTAATCGAAAAAGTATGTACCTTTTGCTACCAGTTTGCGGATAACCTCGAAATGACGTTTCAGGCTTTTATCTACTAATGTATGGAATGTTCCACGGTCTTCTTTCAGCAGTTTTGTTCTTTCTTCAAAAGAGACACCTGCAGGGCAGTATCCGCCTTCATAAGCGGCATGACAGGAAGTCTGGTCGGAAAGTAAATCAATATGTATTCCGTTGTTTTCGGCATACTCAAGCAGGTCGATTATATTTCCATGAAAAGCTATCGAACAGGCTTTCTTCTCTTTCTGTGCCTGTTGCGCTATATCAAAAGCCTCACCCGCATCGGCAATTATATGATGCACCCATCCCTGACTGTGGCGGGTCACTATACGTGAATAATCCACTTCGGCAACGATGGATACTGCTCCTGCTATATCCGCGGCCTTAGGCTGTGCTCCGCTCATGCCTCCCAGTCCGGAAGATATAAAGAGGTAACCTGCAAGGTTTTTATCCTGCGGAATGCCTAATTTCAGGCGTCCGGCATTCAGTAAAGTATTGAATGTGCCATGCACGATTCCTTGCGGGCCAATATACATCCAGCCTCCTGCGGTCATTTGTCCGTAGTTGGCAACACCCATCTGTGCTGCTATTTCCCAGTCAGCCTGATTGTCGAACATACCTACCATCATAGAGTTGGTGATAATAACACGCGGGGCATCGGGCTTCGACTTGAATAGTCCAAGCGGGTGACCCGATTCTATTACTAATGTTTGCTCACTGGTGAGTATTTCGAGATATTTCTTTATCAAACAATATTGCATCCAGTTCTGGCACACCTGACCGGTTTCGCCATAAGTCACCAGTTCGTATGGATACAAGGCAATGTCGAAGCACAGGTTGTTGTCTATCATTACCTGGAAGGCTTTCCCCTCGATGCAGTTTCCTGTATATTCATCAATGGATTTGGGATAAATATCTCCCTGAGGACGATAGCGGTAGCCATATATACGCCCGCGGGTCTTTAATTCCTCCAGAAATTCAGGAGCCAGAATTTCGTGTAATTCGTTAGGAATATAACGCAACGCATTTTTTAGTGCAGTTTCTGTCTGAGCAGGGGTGAGGCTATATCCTCTATCTGGTGCACGGCGTATTCCTTCTACGAAAGAAGGATATTCCGGCAATGTATTATTAAGTCTGATTTCCATGATGCTTGGTTCTTGGTTACATTTTTCGAAGATAAGATTTATATTTTTATCCCAAAAAATATTGAGAATATTTATAAGCATCTTTCTGGACAAAATATAATATTTTATCCTCTTTTATGTATTAACAGACTGTTGATGGATTAATAATCTGTTGTTAGTACTCTGTTTTAGTGTCAAATTGTAAAGAAAATATCATTTCAGGTTATGCAAAAATTCCGAAAGGTTTACATCTCTGTCCAGATTCATTTTTTTTCTGAGCCTGTACCTGTTGACTTCCACTCCACGTACCGATATATTCAATAAAGGAGCTATTTCTTTTGTAGAAAGGTTCATATTCAGATATGCACACAATATCTTTTCGTTACGGCTAAGTCCCGGGAATCGTTCATCAAGAAGTTTGAAGAAGTCCTGATGTATAAGGTCAAAATTTGATTCAAACACCTTGAAATCAGTGTCGTGCTCAATATTGCTGTTGATCTGGCTAATCAGGCGCATCACCTTTTGCTTGATCGTGCTCATCTGTTTTTCTTCATCAATAGCTTTGGATATGTTCAAGGCGTTTTTCTTTATATCTTCAAACATTTCGTTTTTACGAATGACATTCAGTATGTATCCGTTAAGCTCCTGCGTTTTGTATTTTAGTTCACTTTTCAGGTTTTCGTTCTGCAATTCATAAATTTCCTGATCTTTCAGTTTGGTTTCTTCTTCATGGCGTTTGGTCTGTGCTATCAGTTCTTCTCCTTTCTGATGGATAATCCGTTTTTGTTTGCTTATTGTCTTTTTGTATAAGATAAGTATTAGTATTGCAGCGGCAAGAGAATAAAGCAGATAGGCCAGAAGCGACCTGTACCACGGAGGCTGTACGATGAACATTACAGATGTAACATTCGTAGAATCAGGGTTTCCGTCGATGAAGGCTTTCACTTCGAATGTATATTTCCCTTCATCAAGGTTGGTATATTCTTTCAATGTGTTTGTAGAAGGGATACTCCAGTTTTCATCCAGGCCTTTGAGGCGGTACATATATAAAATGTCTGATGAATGCTCATAGGAGGTAGCGGCAAAATGAATCCTGATCGAATTTAAGGAATAAGGCAAGGATATTGACTTCCCTTTGCCTCCATAGCTTAAAATACTGTCGTTCCGGCTGTTTGTTATTTTCCTTATATATGTATTTGTTGGGAGGGGACTGTTCCTTTTCTTTGACAGGTCTATTTTCATGAAAGCATTGTCTACAGATACAATAGCTGTTGCGGAATCTGTTAAATAGATGTTTTCGTAGCTGTCTATCAGTTCGTTGGATAATCCCCAGTTGTGTATATTCCCTTGGTATTTTCCATCGGTGTAAGATAGCATCTTCAGGTTATTGTCAGCGACAAACCAAATATTCTTTAGCTTATCTACGAATAAGAATTCATAATATTTAGGACCTTCAAGCATTGACTCCAACTGTGTATAATGGTCGAAGGAATCGCTAATGCGGCTGTAGTAAAGAATCCCGTTGTCGGTGCAAATAACAAGGTTATTATCTATCTTCCTGAAAATGATATTCGCATCGAAAGTCTCATTATTGAACGGATAAGCTTTTTGTTTCACTATTTTGGTGAATCCCGGGTCGAATGTAATCCGTTGTATGTAACCGCTGGCATTTGCTATCCAGAAAGTATAAGGCTCATTATCTTCTATGGATCCCCGGCACGAATCAAAAAAATCAGGTACTTTGTGTGAATAGGCCCAACGTCCGTTTTCGCGTTTAAGTATGTGGAATCCTGAATATGTGGCTACTATCAGCCGCTCTCTATCGGCAGCCAGGGCGTGTGTTTCCCATGCTCCCTGCAGATTTATTTTATAGGTTTCGGTAGCAGTTATAACGATGATGCCATTATCTCCCGAACTGAAGAGAGAGTTTTCGATGATATTTATAGACCAGATCTGTCCTTCCGAATCTTTTATGAGCTTGTAGTTCCCTTCTTTGTCGAGTTTGTAAAGTGCCTGATTTGTTCCGAAATATAATTCATCATTATATACTGTACTCCAGTAGCCGGTGCCTAGAGGGGAAGCTGTAGCAAACAGAGGCCTGATAGGAGAGTTTAGATTTATATAGCTAATCCCCTTGTCAAGTCCCAGCCATAGGTTTTGTTCTTTATCAAAAAAGCAGCTTAATACAGTGTTGTTCCTTAACCCGTTGTTGAGATTGAATTCTTCTTTGTAAGCAGGTTTATCGAAATCGAAGATAAGAACGCCGTTTTGAACTGAACCCAATGCTATTTTCGACCCCGATATAGTTGTACTGAACAACTGATTCTTACTGATAAAGCTGTCTGCTATCGATTGTATCTTTTGTATATCATTTGTGTTTAACAGGTATAAGCCGGCTTGGGCTGATGTTACCAGTATATCGTTTTTATATGGCAACAGGCTTACCAACTTGCGTCCGGTCAATGGCTTAGACGACTCTAAGAGCATAATCTTATTGTTGTCGTCCAGATAAAATATTCCGTCGGTAGTGCCTATATATAATTTCCCTTTGTATAGGGTGGAACAGTCTATCTTGATATTGGTATTGACGGAGGTAACTCCATTTGCTTTCTTATTATATGTATGGATATACCTTTCGCTTAGGAAATAAATTACATTATCATTGTCGATTATATTCCAGACTTCTCCGCCCCAGTCTTTTGTCTTTTCCGACAGAGAGTGGTAGGTAAGGAGTCCGATCTGATTGGGCTCAAAATACCCAAATTCGGTACTGCCACCGATATATACTCTCTTATCAATGATTTTTAGCGAACGCATTACATTGTTGCGGATAGGATATGAAGTCCAGTTGACGCCATCAAATTCCAATAACCCATTCGAATTGGCACAATATATCCATCCATTCTCGGATTGGGCTATCATCCAATTCTGAAAGCCGGCTTTGTACTGATTACGTTCATAGTTTATTATTTTTCGCTGCCAGATAGTATCCGGATATATAAATACGGGTACTAGTAAGAATAGTATATAAGATATAATTCTGAGAATATGTTTCATGGATGTTATGGTTATGTATAAAGTACTTTGCCCAAATAAAAAGACATAATAAAAAATTCGTATAAAATTTAAACAGTTTCTTAAGTAATATGAAATTTTGCATTTATCTCTCTTGGTAATAAATA
This sequence comes from Dysgonomonas sp. 521, assembly GCF_010501055.1. Taxonomy (GTDB): domain Bacteria; phylum Bacteroidota; class Bacteroidia; order Bacteroidales; family Dysgonomonadaceae; genus Dysgonomonas. Next base: position 23,365 of record NZ_QVMO01000014.1, on the reverse strand, counting down.
GTTAACTGTCAAATTTTCAAAGGGAAAAATGACTGGATATACTGTAATATTTTGATTGATGTTATACATTAATAATTATTAAAAGCATACTAGCAATATCAAATATACTAATATAATTACTAAAAACAGAAATTGCAAATAGTAATTAACATAATAATCTGGTTGTCAGTCTTCATTAAAAGTGTTGTAGTAGTATTGTAGTATTCAAAAAGAAAGTTTTTTGAGTTTTTGAAGTATTAAAAAATATAAAAAAAAAGAAAGTAATGTTCTATGTTTGCATCAGACTCACTAACAAGAATCTAAAACTATTAATTAATCAACCTTAAATTTTCAATTATGAAGAGAAAATCCTTTCTTTGGAAGTTACTTGTTATCCTTCCGTTTTTTCTTTTTACTTCTATGACTGTTTTGGGGCAAACTACCGAGATAACGGGAGTTGTTACCGATGCAGAAACAGGAGAAACCTTAATTGGCGTATCTGTAGCCCAAAAGGGTACAACTAATGGAACAATGACCGATGTGGATGGTCAGTATACTATTAATGTGCCTGCCGGTGCTACTCTGGCATTTACTTATGTAGGCTATGATAGCCAGGAGCATCCCGTTACAGGCAGTAAGCTGGATGTGAAATTAAAGTCTGCACAAAGTTTATTGGATGAAGTAATTGTTATTGGTTACGGCGTACAGAAAAAAAGCGTTGTAACGGCAGCTATCAGTAGCGTAAAGGCTTCGGATATTGCAAAAGCAACCCCTTCACGCATAGAAAACGTACTGAATGGCCAAGTGTCCGGTGTTTCCATAACAACCAATTCGGGACAACCGGGTAGCGATGTCAATATTCGTATTCGCGGAGTAGGGACCACAGGCGACAACAGCCCTCTCTATATTGTAGACGGTATGGCTGTAGACGGTGGTATCAAAAACCTGAATCCTTCCGATATCGAATCGGTGGAAATTCTGAAAGATGCGGCTTCGGCTGCAGTGTATGGTACACGAGGTGGTAACGGGGTTATACTGATCACTACCAAACGTGGAAAAGAAGGCAAACCAAGAATTTCGTATGAAATGACTCTTGGCTGGCAGAGTGCTTGGAGAAAAGTGCCGATGCTCAACTCAGAGCAATATATGACTCTGATGAACGAGTATAATCTGAGCTCTAATATGGGACTTGCTTATTCGGCTCAGAATATTGCCGATGCTCGTAATGGGATTATTCCAAGCACGAACTGGCAGGATGTAGCCTTTAATGATAACGCACCGGTGCAAAACCATGAAATCAGCATTCAGGGTGGAAACGAGAAAGGCTCTTACTTCCTTTCTTTAGGACGCTTTGTACAGGATGGTATATTGGGTGGTAATTATGGCGCGTCTAATTACGACAGATGGTCGGTTCGACTCAATAGTGATTATGAAATTTATACAGCTAGGGATCGTAAATTCTTGAATAAGCTGAAAGTAGGTGTCAATGTTTCTTATGCACGCGGAAATTCTACCGGGTTGTATAACAATGATGTATTTGGTACAGTTCTTTCCAGCGCCATGGGTTTACAGCCTATGATGACTCCTTATCTTAGTGAAGAAGACGGTGCGGCCTTATTAGCTGAACACCCTACAGCACTGACTCTTAACGGGCGTGTACTTACACCTTCACCTGTAGATTTTCAGGAGTTCCGTAACCCGTTAGCTATTTATACCCGCCCCGACAAGACTTTCAATGAAGAAGATAAATTCATTGGTAGTTTCTGGGGTGAACTCGATGTATTGCCCGGCATGAAATTCCGTTCCAGCTATGGCTTCGACCTGGCGTTCTGGGGAAATAACAGCTATAGGTTCCCTTATTTCCAATCTTATAACACAACAGGGGCAAATGATGAAGATCCTACAAAGTCTTTTGCAGCAGCCGAAATGAACCGTGGTTTTACACGTCAGATTGAAAATACATTGACTTATGATTTCAGGCTTGGACAACATTCTTTCTCTTTGATGGCAGGTCAATCGGCTCGTGATATGCACAGCCGTGTACTGACAGGCAAAGGCTATGACCTGAAAGCTTACGACCCGAATATGGCTATCATTGACAATGCGCAAATGGATATAGCCAAAGGAGGAAGAACCAGTGGCGGTAAGACTACTGAATCTAAATTGGCATCTTATTATGGACGTGTTAGCTATAACTTTGATGAAAGGTATATGCTTCAGGCAACAGTACGCCGTGACGGCTCTTACAAATTTGGAGCAAATAATAAATGGGGTACCTTCCCTTCCTTCTCTGTGGGTTGGAATGTATGGAACGAACCTACATTCCAAAACGTCAAACCTACATGGTGGGACGCCCTCAAGTTGCGCGGTTCATGGGGTATGAACGGTAGCGACCGTATCAATGCTTATTCTTATATGAGTTTGATGGAGAGTGGACTGAATTATTATTTTGGAGATCAGATGAATTATGGTATCAGTGCAGGCCGTCTGCCAAATCCGAATATTCACTGGGAAAAAAGTACACAGACTGATATAGGTGTGGATATGGTATTCCTCAACAGCGCGCTTACCTTCACATTCGACTGGTATAAGAAACGTACCAAAGACATGTTGCGCGAATCTGCCGGTGTTCCGGGATATGTAGGGCAGTCACCTCCATACGAAAATGCAGGTATTGTAGACAATCAGGGTGTGGAATTTGATATCGCATATCGTTTTTCACCGGTTAAAGATCTGAATATTGGACTTAAAGGCAATCTGTCGTATGTGAAAAACAAAATAGTGGACTATGGTAACGCTTCAGGTGAAAACGGTTGGGGAGCGATCGGAGCTGCAGGTCTTGATAATTTTATCTATCAGCGCAATGGTTATCCAAGCCCTTTCTTCTACGGTTATGTAACAGACGGTATTTTCCAAAACAAGGATGAGGTTAACAACTATGCATGGACTAATCCTGAAACTGGCGCGACAAACTTGCTTCAGCCGAAAGCTGTACCGGGAGACGTTCGCTTCAAAGATATATCAGGTCCTGACGGAGTGCCGGATGGCGTTATTGACTCTCATGATAAGAAAATGATTGGTAAACCAGTACCGGATTGGACATATGGATTTACACTGACAGCCGATTATAAAGGATTCGACCTCTATGTATTCATACAGGGTGTAACAGGAAACGATGTATTTGATATCTCAAGGCGTACCGACATTTCCAAATCTAATCTTCCGGCTTGGTTTATGGATCGCTGGACAGGAGAAGGAACATCCAACAAATATCCGCGATTGGCTTCAACCGGTGCAGATTTGAATCAAAACTGGCGTATATCCGACTTATATGTTCACAACGGTGCGTTTACCCGCGTGAAAAACATTCAGATTGGCTACACATTGCCAGTGGCAATCACACGCAAAGCTACTATCGAACGCCTACGCTTATGGGTAGGAGCCGAAAACCTTTTCACATTTACCAAATATAATGGATTCGACCCAGAAATTGCTGACAGGCAGAGCGGTGTATCTATTATGGGGAACTATCCGGTGGCCCGCACTTTCAATTTCGGTTTGGGCGTTACTTTCTAAATCTTAAAAATAAAAGAATCATGAAAAAAAATAAAATCGTATTATTTATAGTTGTACTGGCAGGGCTGCTGACATCCTGCGGCGATGACTATCTGACGTCTTATCCTAGCACAGATGTGGTAGCAGGCGCGCCGGCCACAATAGATGTGATTGAAAAGAATGTGACGGGTGCATATTCCATCATGAATTTTGACGATTATGCCAATAGCAAGTGGATGCCTGTCAATATGTTTTACGATGTAGCTACCGACGACATTTATGCAGGTGGATCAGATGCAGGTGACCAGCCATTCTTACAACTTTTCGCGAGTTTTAATTCAACTCCGTCAAATTCTCCTGACGGCTGGTGGAGTATCTTTTATGCAGGGTTGAAACGTTGCAACGGCGCACTAGACGCAATAGATAATGCAGCGGGAGACCCCGATCCGAGGACTTTGGCGAGATTGCGTGCCGAAACTCTGGCTTTACGTGCTTATTATGTACATTGGCTGTGGAAAGCGTACGGAAATATCCCTTACTTCGATAAGGCATGGACATCTGAACCTTTTATAGCCAGACAGCATACATTTGACGAAATGTACCCGATTATTATTGCAGATCTGGATGCCGCTATCGCTGAACCAGAATTGCCGATGAGTGACAATACGGGACGTGTTACCAAGTCTATGGCTATGATGACAAAAGCCCGCGTGGTAATGTATTACAAAGACCAGTCGAAATATGCTGAAGTACTGGCAGACATGAAAACTATTATCAATAACGGAGCTTTCAGTCTGGTAACAACAGCTGCGCAACCTAACTATACTGGCGAAGGATCGCCTTCTACTGACAATCCGATAGAATGGATATTCCTGCGTGACGGCGAATTTTGCAGCGAAAGTATTTTTGAAGTCAATTGTATCCCTGAGGCCAAATCATGGGGAAATGCCTGGGCAGGTTATGGTAATTATTCGCCGCGATTTACAGGCGCCCGTGATATAGATATAAAGCCTTTTGTAGCCGGATGGGGTTTTTGCCCGGTAAATGCGGTTACGTTTAACGCTCTGTTCAACGAGGCCGGCGACTATAGGAAAGACGCTACTGCTATTGCATTTGCGACAAGTTCCACTTATCAGAATACAGGCTTGTTTCTCAAAAAGTATATTGCCCGTGATGGCTATAACGAAGGTAATCAGGGAGACCGCGATTTGAACTATGAAAACAACCGTCGTATCTATCGCATCGCTGAGGCATACCTGAATGCTGCCGAACTGGAGTTCGCGGTAGGAGGCGGACAAGGTGCCGCACAGCCATATCTGGATGCGATACGCGACCGCGCTTTTGGTGATGCCAAGCACCGTATAAATGCGACCCTAAACAACATTAAACGTGAACGTCACCGTGAATTTTATGGCGAAGGCTTACGTTTCTGGGATTTGGTACGTTGGGGTAGCGATGAAAACGGCAAGGCTATTAAAGACGTACTCTCTGTAACGGATATGGATATTCCTATAAGCCGCGTATGGGACGATACAAGAAAATTCTTACCTATTAGCCAGTCTGAAATTGACAAGACTGAAGGCTCGGAATTCCCATTGGTTCAAAATCCGGGATATTAATACTTGACATTAAAATATAAAATAAGTACGTATGAAAACAATAATAAAATTCATATATATAGTGTTTGTCGCCTCATTGGCGTTAACGGCATGTTCGCCGGATGATGACCACAACCTGGGAGCTTACAGTATTGATGCGAATCAGATTTCATTTGAAGTAACATCCGGAAGCAATGAATGGACATATAACTATGCCGTTTCGTATAGTAAGGACGTTTCTACTCCTCACTCTTGTGAAGTCAATTTCGGAGATGGTGCAACAACTAAGAATCTGACAGGATCTCACGAGTATGTGGTAGCAAAAGGAACTTATACGGCTCAATGTGTTATCTATACACCGGATGGCAATATGATCGTAAAGGAGGTAACCATTACTATAAATAATGACAATCCGGGCATCTATACAGACAATGTAACCAGCCTGCAATATGCCCTCACCGGAGGTAAAGCTAACACAGCCGGTAAGACATGGTATATAGGGGAATGGTCTGCTATGCGCGACCCGAATGATCGTGAGACTGTTTGGTGGAATTATAATGGTCCTGAACCTTCTATGATGAACGATAAAATGACCTTTACACCGGATGGTATTAATCCAAATGGAGGATACAAATATGAAAACAATGGCGATACCTTTGTTAATGAATCGGCAGCCGATTCTTTCTCTGACGGTGACCCGAAAGGATCATTCGTAACCACAGTTTACACTGCTCCAAGTGGTGCTACCTGGAAAGTTACTCAAGATGGAGGTAAAACTATTCTGACTATTACGAAAGGATTTGTTGGCTATGTTACTTCTCCTGGAGACTTGGACGAAACTGCGTATGAAGTAATAAGCTATTCTCCTACAAGTGTCCGACTGTCTAAAGCGGACGATCCTCAGTGGTGTTTCGAACTGGTATCCGGGCCTGTAGCTGTGAATTTATGGGCTGATGTAAGCTTTACCAATAGTTTCTACTATGCTCCTGGTTGGAACAAGCTTCCAGATCCGGAATTAACTACCGATGGTACAAAATACACTCTTAAATTCCCAGATGCGACTAGTGACCAATGGCAAAATCAAGTAGCGTTCAATACAGAAGGTCTGGCTACATCAGCTGATAAGAATTATAATTTCTCTGTAACACTGAATGCATCGAATGCTATCGGAGGTGTAACTGTGAAATTGTGTGAGAATGTAGATGGTGACACTCCGGTTCTTCTCGATAGCAGAGTTGATCTTCCTGCAGGTGAAGATGTAGTCTTTGAACAAACCGACTTGCCGGGTGTAGATATAAGCAAAGGTAAATTGATCTTTGACTTTGGAGGCAACCCTGCTAATACTGATGTTGTAATTAAGAATATTACATTACAAGAAGTTATTGACTAAATAGGATGAATGGGTGTGGCTTGTCCACACCCATATTTCATATTTTACTAAAAGATGAAAAAAAACATATATATGTTATCCTTATTCGCACTTTTATTTTCATTAGTTTGTTGTGGCGGCGATTCAGCCAACGGTCAGGAGCTACCTCCTTCCCCAGCGGAAACTTACCTCTCTGTCAGCCCAAATGACATTTCCATACTGCCGGAAGGCAAGGGAGTAAATGTAGCTGTAACATCCAATACGGACTGGACAGTTTCATCTAATGCAGACTGGTGTAGTTATTCACAAAAGTCGGGCGGTACCGGAAGTCACAATGTTTTAGTATCGGCTTTACCGAATTCTACTGAATCTGTACGTAAGGCTGAATTGACTTTCACTGCGGGTACGGTTGAAAAAAAATGCATCGTAAGCCAGGAGCCTACTAAAATAGAAAGTTTTGTTCCACAAGGCTACTCGCTTGTTTGGCAGGACGAATTTGACGATTCGAGAAATGCTAATGGAAAAGCGGCACTCCCTAATACGGATAGATGGTATTATGAAACTGCCGGCCCGGGTTGGGTAAACAATGAATTGCAGACCTATATCGCAGGAAACAAAGGTACGGATACATGTGCTGTGATATATGACGGGACATTGAAGATAATCGCTAAAAAGGTTGGTAAAGAAATATTATCGGCTCGTATAAATACAAGTGAAAGCTGGACATACGGTTATTTTGAAGCCCGCTTGAAATTACCTAAGGGTAAAGGTACATGGCCTGCATTCTGGATGATGCCTAAAAACTTTGCGGCATGGCCCGATGACGGCGAAATAGATATTATGGAAGAAGTAGGTTATAACCCTAACTATGTAAGTTCGTCCATACACTGTAAGGCTTATTATCACTCGATAGGTACACAAAAGACAGCAGAAAAATACCTTGCCGGAGCACAAACCGAATTTCATGTTTATGCACTGGAGTGGACAGAAGATTATATACGTACCTATGTAGATGGTAAGCAGTTGTTTAACTTCGTAAATGATAAGACAGGAAATAAAAATACATGGCCTTTTGATGCACCATTCTATCTCAAGCTGAACCTGGCATGGGGAGGAGACTGGGGAGGAGCTTTGGGAGTGGATGAAAGTGCGCTGCCGGCAACTTACGAAATAGACTATGTAAGAGTTTATCAAAAAACAAAATGAAAAATGTAATGAAGATGTATTATCTGTTATCGCTTTTTTTATTCATTGCTTGTAGTAGTAATGATGGATCGGATGATAGCCAGTTATCTGTAGCCCCAACCAACCTGAAAATTAAGGTAGAAGTAGTTGGAGCTTCCGATAGTAACAAATATGGAGATGGTAGTGGTGCGGTTCATTTAACTCTTTCTGCCACAAATGCTACTTCTTACCAGATTGTACTGCCAACAGAAAACAACAAGATGCTCTCATTGGATGAGCCGGGTGGAACAGTAAATTATTCGTTCACATCGGCTCCGGGTACTGTTACTACCTACCCGATAGCAGTCTTTGCTTACAATGGCGATGCGGTAACAGATACTACAATCTTTGTACAGGTCTGGTGTGCTTTGGCTAAGAGCGATGTCGCTCTCTGGATGACTAATCTGGATGGAAGCACTCTCTTTAAACAGCAGAATGTCAGTCTGAATTTTGGACAGGCTACTGATATTTATCCCACAATAGATGTGGATGCTACTCAAAAATACCAAACCGTTGATGGTTTTGGCTATGCCCTTACCGGAGGAAGCGCCTCCCTTATCAACGGGCTTTTGCCACAAGCAAAGGATGACTTGCTGAAAGAGCTGATGTTAACCGATTCTACCCATATAGGTGTCAGCTATTTGCGGGTAAGTATCGGAGCTTCCGATTTGAGTTTCTCTACATTTACATACAATGATTCTCCGGGAGATATGGATCTGCAGCATTTCAACATGGATATGGAAAAGAAAGATTTGATCCCTATCCTGCAAAAGATGCTGGCATTGAATCCTTCACTCAAGATTATGGGCTCGCCCTGGAGCGCGCCTGCCTGGATGAAAACCAATAACACGCTCTATGGGGGCGGAGCACAACCAGGTAAGTTAAAGCCTGAATGCTATGATGTCTATGCCCGCTATTTTGTAAAATATATTCAAACGATGGAAGCAGCAGGCATTCCCATCGATGCTATAACACCACAAAACGAACCGTTGAATGCCTGGAATAATCCGTCTATGTTGATGGAAGCTGATGAACAAGCCGATTTTGTTAAAAATCATCTTGCTCCTCAATTTAAAGCAAATGGAATAAAAACAAAAATAATCATATACGATCATAATCTCGATCATCCTGAATATGCTATTGCTATATTGAATGATCCGGAAGCCTACAAAGTGGTAGATGGATCCGCATTTCATCTCTATGCCGGCGATATTAAAACGATGTCGGCTGTGCATGATAAATTCCCCGAGAAGAATTTATACTTTACCGAGCAGTTCACGTCGTCGAAAGGCGATTTTGGCGGGGATGTGCAATGGCATATCGAAAATTTAATTGTGGGCGCTATGCGCAATTGGAGCAAAAATATAATAGAATGGAATCTGGCTTCGGATCCTAATATGCAGCCGCATACCGAGGGGGGATGTTCAGACTGTCTGGGTGCGGTAACTATCAATGGAGGCAGTGTTACGCAAAGGAACCAAAGCTATTACGTGATAGCCCATGCAGCCAAGTTCGTCCGTCCGGGCTCTGTAAGAATTGCGTCATCGGAGATGAACAACCTGCCGAATGTAGCCTTTCAGACACCTGACGGGAAGCATGTGCTGATAGTGTTGAACAAATCGGATTTAGCAGCTACTTTTAGTATACGTTTTAACGGACAAATGGTTTCCCCTACGTTGCCTTCGGGATCGGTAGGTACATTTGTATGGTAATGGGAAAACGAATTAAGATATAAGATAAAAAATAAATATATGAAGTTAAGGAAATTAAGATTGTTTGGTACTATCCTTTTGGCGGGCTTGTTTTCGACAGGCTATGCACAAAGCGATATAGAGAAGCGGGTTGAGGACTTACTCGCCAAAATGACCCTTGAAGAGAAGATAGGGCAGATGAATCAAGTTAGCTTTTTTGCCGTTGACGATAAGGCCATAGCCCAATATAGCGACGATGACATGGATACATTCCTTGTCAGGATGGGTATTGCCGGAGGCCAGGGACAAAAGAAACCATCGGAAATGACCAAGCAGGAAAAAATAGTCCTGATAAAAGCAGAGGCTGAAAAGATGCTTGATAATAATATAACAGGCCCCATAAGGGATGGTAAAATAGGTTCGTTACTGAATGTTACCGACCCCGAAATGGTAAACCGTATGCAGAAGGCTGCTTTAGAAAACAGCCGTCTGGGTATACCCTTGATTATCGGGCGTGACGTTATCCACGGATTTAAAACAATATTCCCTATTCCGCTGGGGCAGGCTGCGTCTTTCAACCCTCAACTGGTTGAGGATGGCGCACGCGTAGCTGCAGTAGAGGCACGCTCGACAGGTGTTACCTGGACATTTGCCCCTATGCTGGATATATCCCGCGATGCACGCTGGGGACGTATCGCCGAAAGTCTGGGCGAAGACCCTTATCTGGGTGGTGTACTGGGTGCTGCTATGGTCAGAGGTTTTCAGGGAAATGGAAATCTGAACGATCCCGGCTCAATGGCTGCCTGTGTAAAACATTTCATTGGTTATGGCGCGGCAGAAGGCGGACGCGATTATAACAGTACGAATATCCCTCCTATATTGATGCGCAATGTGTATCTGGCTCCGTTCCACGAAGCTATAAAAGCAGGTGCAGCTACACTGATGACATCGTTCAATGATAATGACGGTATACCTGCGTCAGGAAACAGTTATATACTGAAAAACATTTTGCGTGATGAGTGGAAATTCGATGGCTTCGTAGTATCAGACTGGGCATCGATGGGCGAAATGATTCCTCACGGATTTGCAAAGGATGATAAAGAAGTGGCCGAAATATCTGCTAATGCAGGACTGGATATGGAAATGGTGAGCGGTGCCTATATTAAGTATCTTCCGGAATTGATAAAAGAAGGTAAAGTATCTATGCAGACCGTAGACGATGCTGTCCGCAATATACTCCGTATCAAGTTCCGTATGGGATTGTTCGAAAACCCGTATGTAGATACAAAGAAAGCTTCTGTACTATATGCGCAAGAGCATAAGGATGCAGCGAGAAAAGCAGCCGTTGAATCAGCTATTTTATTAAAGAACGATAACAGCACATTGCCTTTGGCTGAAACTAAGAAAATAGCAATAATAGGCCCTATGGCTGATGCTCCGCACGATCAGATGGGAACATGGGTTTTCGATGGAGACAAGAATTATACAGCAACTCCTGTTGGAGCGCTCAAAGGTGAATATAAGCATATCAATTATGTGTATGAGCCTGCTTTGGGCTATTCGCGCGACAAGAGCACTGCGAATTTCGAAAAGGCAAAACAAGCGGCTGCGTCTGCTGATGTAGCAGTAGTATTCTTAGGAGAAGAGGCGATACTTTCAGGTGAAGCGCATTCCTTGTCTAATATCAACCTGATAGGTGTACAGTCCGATTTGCTGAAAGCTGTAAAAAGTGCGGGAAAACCCGTAGTATTGGTTATCATGGCAGGCCGTCCGCTGACTATAGAGCGCGATCTTCCTTATGCCGATGCCGTATTATTCAACTTCCATCCGGGAACGATGGGTGGCCCGGCTATCCTTGATTTGTTATTCGGAAAAGCTAATCCTAGCGGGAAACTGCCTGCCACATTTGTTCGCGAAGTGGGACAGATACCAATGTATTACAACCATAACAATACAGGCCGTCCGGCTCCTGAAAAAGTAATGACTCTTGACGAGATAGAACTGGAAGCAGGGCAGACTTCCCTTGGTAACACATCATTCTACCTCGATTCGGGAAAAGATCCTTTATTCCCATTCGGGTATGGATTGTCGTACACTACATTCGAATATTCAAATATAACTCTCTCGTCTGCTTCTGTACCGATGAACGGTACACTGACCGTGAAAGCTACGCTTAAAAACACAGGCAATATAGATGGAACAGAAGTAGCACAATTATATGTACAAGATATTGTTGGTTCGGTAGTACGTCCTGTGAAGGAACTGAAAGGTTTTCAACGTGTTGCCCTTAAAGCCGGCGAATCGAAAACAATTGAATTTAGTTTAACGACAGACGACCTTGCTTTTTATGGTCGCAACTTGGTTAAAAAGGCTGAAAAAGGTGATTTTAATGTTTGGGTTGGCGGCAATAGTAACGCTACCCTGAAAGGTACTTTCTCTGTGACAGAATAAAGTACAGAAAAGGTGTAAGAGTCATCCTATCTATATGGCTCTTATGCCTTCTTTTTCTATTTGTTTGATTTTAACGCTATTATAACAAAAGACCATGAAAAAACTATTTTATCTTTTCTTACTACCGTTTTTACTCTTTAGTTGTGAACCGAAGAAAGACGAAACAGTGTCAGCAGACCGTTTCCTTCGTATCGACGGGCCGAATCTGATTAAACCTAACGGCGATAAATTCTTGATACAAGGTACTAATCTTGGAAACTGGATCAATCCCGAAGGTTATATGTTTTTCTTTCAGGACGCAAGTTCGTACCGCCTTATCAATGAGGCATTTTGCGAAATGGTTGGGCCAGATTTTACCAACTGGTTCTGGAATGAATTTAAGAAGAACTATGTCACCGAGGATGATATAAAGTATATTAAGCAGACAGGGATGAATTCCATCAGGATACCGTTCCATTATAAGCTCTTTACCAATGAAGACTATATGGGGCTGGATTCGGATCATAATGGTTTCGGCCTTATCGACCAGGTGGTGGAATGGTGCCGCCAGCAAGACCTGTATGTAATACTGGATATGCACGATGCTCCGGGAGGACAGACAGGCGATAATATCGACGACAGTTACGGTTACCCTTGGCTGATGGAAAGCGAGCCTAGTAAGGAATTATTCTGCAGCATCTGGAAAGAAGTAGCCGAACATTATGCCAACGATACGATTATACTTGGCTACGACCTGCTGAATGAACCTATCGCTCACTATTTCCTCGAAGAATACGCCCATCTGAATGATTCTCTGGAGCCATTATACAAGAGGTGTGTAGATTCTATACGCCTGGTAGATAAAAATCATATAGTACTACTTGCCGGGGCGCAGTGGAACGGAAACTTTAAAGTATTCAAAGATTCTAAGTTCGATGATAAGCTGATGTACACCTGCCACCGTTATTGGTGCGATACATTGCAGGCAAATATTCAGGACTTCGTACAGTTCAGGGACAGCGTAAACCTGCCAATATATATGGGCGAAACAGGGGAAAATACCGACCAGTGGATTGCCGGATGGACACGCCTGATGGAACGCAACAACATTGGATGGCACTACTGGCCATATAAGAAAATGGTGCCCAACAGTTGTATGGTAACAATACCGAAACCTGAAAACTGGGATGTGATAGTTGAATTTACAAAGAAAGACAGAGGCAGTTTTGCAAAAGTACGCGAAGCAAGGCCTAATCAGGAAATTGTGAAAAAAGCAATGATTGATTTGCTTGAGAACATGAAGTTTAATAACTGTGTAAAGAATGCGGGATACATTTCTGCAATGGGAATGAAACCGTAGTAATAATTGATAGCGGACAGTGGACAATTGAAAATTAATTCATTATCAACTGTCAATTATCAACTGTCAACTAAAAAATAAAATCTCTTCGCTTAGTGATTAAGCGCATATTGTGAATAGAGGTTGAAAGAAAGGGATTGTCTGTGCTGGAGACGATCCCTTTTATTTTTGTCCGTTTTCTTCCTGTTCCTGTTCTTTCTTATACTCCATCGATATGGCGACTGTGCTGTACAGTGTAAGTATGGCTGCTATCAGAAGTGTGACCACCCAGCCACTAATATCTACAAACATAAGGTATGCGGATACGCACATCAGCAAGACGGCTATTATCTGGATGTTGAACAGCCGTTTTCCCCTCAAGCTTTTCCCCGGATAAGGAGTAGTGAATGAAATGACGGTATATCCTATTACTCCCGCTATGATGATGTATTTGGCTACATCGGGACGAAAATAGTACACAATGGCGGCAAGGAGGATAAGTATCGCGGATATTTGGAAAATAATATTTTTGAGCTTCGTATTTTGCTTCATTTCAGATTGATGATAGGTTATTCTACGAGGAAAACATCTTCATTGTCTTTCTTCATCAGATAGTTTTCCCGGGCGAATTGTTCGATGCGGTCTTTATCCGATTCCAGCAGTTTTAGTTTTTCTTTATCTTCCTCCGTTTTCTCGCGGTAATAATCTATCTGGCCGTTTAGCTCCATGATTTTCGCATCATAGTTAAACCGTGCGAAGATATTGCTGTCAGTGATAAAAAAAGCAAAAACAATGATTACCAGTATGATAAGCAATTGTATTTTTGTATACCTGGTAATCAGGTAATTATATATAGATTTGAAAATTTTCATAAGTTTGAAAAAGATTAAGCCAATGTTAATTCATTAAACTCATGCTACAAAGATATATATTTGTAATTATAAATAAATGAAATAAGCTTAAAAGATAAATGAGCGGAATAGAAAAAATAAAAGAATTCAGTAGGCTTTTTTATGAGAAGTCCAATGGTATTTTCCTTGATCCTGCTGATGAAAATATAGAGAATACGGTTTGCGAGATAAACCTTTCTTCAGATATAGTATTGATTTTGCCACGTACAAAAGATTTGTCGAATATCCGCTTTTATAAAAATGTAAAGATTATCGAAATCAACAACTATAAGATAGACAGAGCAAAATATAAAATACTGGAACAAAACGCGAATTTGTTAAAGCAGGTAACACACTTACAGATATGGAATAACAAGCAGGACGACTTGAGTTTGTTAAAACTATTTCCTAATCTGACCCATTTGCAGATTTCTTATATCAGGAAAGATGAATCTTTTTTCAAAGAGCTGGAATCTCTTCGCCGTTTGCAGGTATTGTGGTTGTTCAGTCCTTCGAGATTAGAGAATTTACAATTTCTAAGATATGTAAAAAGTGATTTGGTCGCTTTGGGGATAGAATCTACAAAAGCGCTGAAAAGCTTTTCGGGGTTGGGAAATGTTCCATCTTTGCAGTACCTTTCTTTATGGGGCTCAACTTATGAGAGTGCTAAATTCGTAACACTGGATAACACGGAGGGAATAGAATCATTGCAGAATTTAACTGAACTTGAACTGAAATTCTATAAATTTGATATGGATGATCTGGAACGTCGGTTAAAAGGCTTAAAGTCTTTAACGAATTATACTGTGGATAAGAATATCTATCAGAATGGTTAAATGGCAAAAGAAAACAACATAGCTAAAAAATACGGAAACTACCTACTCCTGGAAAAGTCTCTATCGCCGAACTCTATCGATGCCTATATGACCGATCTTGCGAAGCTTTCCGGTTTCCTCCAAAACGAAGGGCTGAAAGCAGAAGAAGTGACCCTCGATCACCTTCAGCAGTTTGTTGCCCAACTTTACGATATTGGTATCAATGCCCGTTCGGTAGCGCGTATTATTTCGGGTATCAAGTCGTTCTATAATTTCCTTGTACTGGACGGCTATATGCAAAATGACCCGACCGAGTTGCTGGAGACTCCTAAAATAGGGCTGAAACTGCCGACTGTGCTATCCCTTGAAGAAATAGAGAAACTGATGTCTGTGATCGACTTATCTACCAGGGAGGGACAACGCAACAGGGCTATTCTTGAAACCCTTTATAGCTGCGGCTTACGAATATCGGAGCTGACCAAGCTGAAATTCTCCGACCTGTTTTTCGATGAAGGCTTTATCAAGGTAGAGGGGAAAGGCAGTAAACAGCGGCTTGTACCTATATCACATATAGCTATCAACGAGATAGAGAAATATATGTATTACCGCACGGAAGTAAATGTAAAGAAGGGGCACGAGGATTCCCTGTTTCTGAGCAACAGGGGTACTCCTATCTCCCGCATCATGGTTTTCCATTTTATCAAGGAGTATGCAGTACAGGCCGGGATAAAGAAGGTTATCAGCCCGCATACATTCCGCCATTCCTTTGCCACTCATCTGCTTGAAGGTGGCGCCAATATCAGGGCTATACAGTTGATGCTTGGGCACGAAAAGATTACCACAACGGAGATTTATACACACATGGACAGGGAATACCTCCGCCAGGAGATTATCGAACATCATCCCCGCAATAAGAGATAACCTTAGCTTAATGAATAAACCGCCCCGATTTACCATCGGGACGGTCGCCTCTTGCATTTGTCTTCACAATTAGTTTAATTACCTCTAACACTAATTGTGTTGTGTAATTCCTTTCCAACTGTCTGTCCTGAAAGGTACAGCAGGGAGACCTGCTCTGTTGAACAGATTCACATCCGGATTGTTTGACCAGGAGTAGCGCACAGCCACAGGATTGGCAACCTTATCCGAATAGATAATTACCTTGTCTTCATCAATGTATGCTTTTGCCCATTCAAATTTCTTATCAGGGCCTGCGATGGCAAAGCCTTCCACGTAACCGTATTTATTGTTTACATATAAGCCCTTACCCGTGTTGGTATACGATATTATTGCCTTATTGCCTTCAATATCCATCGCTTTGAATGTAGGACCGGAATATATGATGTCTGTTTTCCCATAATCCTTGTTCAATGCTATCAGTGCGAGCCGTAGCCCCACATCCTGTTTGTTGCGCGGGTGTATGTCATCCCCGTCGCCTATATCCGTGATTACCGCTTGTCCTGTATGCGGCAATGACAATGTCATTGTTTGCGCTTCACGCAGCTCGGCCCATTCGCTGTCTACAGGCGTATTGTCTTTTGCCATGTAGTTGGCAAGCTGTACCCAGTAGAATGGAAACTCATAGCCCCATTTGTTGCGCCAGTTGTTTATCATGGTAGGGAACAGGGTACGGTAGTTATATGCCTCCGAGGCGTTATTCTCGCCCTGATACCAGATAGCCCCTTTGATGGAAAGCTTCGTTATCGGGTTTATCATGGCATTGTACAATAGCGAATAATACATGTTGGGAGAGACATCTATATAGTTGTACATCGTACTTGTCACAGCCTCTTTGTACTGCCAGTCTCCGGCCAGTGGGTATTGATTCGTATTTGTCTTGATAAATATCTTTTCAGGATTTCCGTATATCCCGCCTCCGCCAACACCGTCTGTTATTTTTATCACTATTTTATTATCTCCGGCCTTGAGAATGTTTTCGGGAACATCGTAGATCCGATTTGTTGTATAACCAACCGTTTCGCCTATTTTCACCCCGTTTATCCATACCACATCATCATCATCTATTGTACCCAGATGCAATACGGCCGGTTTTCCTTCATCCTCCTTTGATAATTTCAGGCTGTATGTAAACCATATAATGCCGTCAACGTCTCCTAATACATTTTCCCACATTTGCGGGATGTACATTTTCTTCCATGAGGAGGTGTTGAATGAAGGCTCATACCATTTTTCATTTATGCCGGGATCGTTTTTGAGCGCTTCCATGTATTTCACTTTGTTGGTCTCATTGTTTTTCCTGAACTGGTCAAAGTCTGGAATCTGGAAGTTTTTGTATCTGTCTTTGAATTGCTGTGGCAGCTTGCCGAATGCATCGGCACTGGTCCACGTTTCTATATCTGTACCGCCCCACGAGGAGTTGATAATACCTACAGGTATATTGAGTTCCTCATTCAGCTTACGTGCAAAGAAATAAGCTACGGCGGAGAAGTTAGCGACCGTTTGCGGAGAACATACATCCCATGTCCCATCCAGATCATCTTTAGGAGTCATGCTTACATCCTTTACCACATTGAAAGCTCTTATCTGCGGATGGTTAGCATTGCTTATCTCCTGTTCGTAGTTGTCTATCGATCCCCAGCCATGAACTGTCATTTCCATATTCGATTGCCCTGAGCATAACCATACTTCGCCCACGAGGATGTTATCGAATGAAAGAGTATTGCTTTTCCCTTTCACAACCATTGTGTAAGGTCCTCCGTATGCAACAGGGTCAAGCGTTACAGTCCAGTTTCCGTCTTTGTCGGACTTTATTTTTTTTACCTGATCGTGGAAGCGTACTTCTACGGTTTCGTTTTTATCGGCCCAGCCCCATATCTTTACCGGCTTGTCGCGCTGGAGTACCATATTATCAGAAAAAATGTGAGGCAATTTTACTTCTGCGTGTAGTATCGATGCAAAAGTAAGAAAGCAAACAGTGAACAAAATCTTTGTATACAATTTCATAGTGTGTAATATTTACTTGTAAAAATATATATTAAAATTTATTTTAGAAAAAATTTTAACATGGAATGAGCGGTTAAGTTCTTTTTTATTACGGTGATAACTCTCTCAGGTAGTTTGTGTGTATCCCTAAAAACCGAACGGGACTGCACCGCTGTGCAATCCCGTCGCTAACTTGCAATATTCTTAAATAATTATTTTTAATGAATATCCGTCTTAATGCCTAACCCCTCCCCACCTCCGGTGGTACTCCCCTTCTGCGAGGGGAGAGTTCTGGTTTTTCATCCTTAGCTAAAATTCCGAACAAACGATGGAAAGCCAGCGATTGTCCCCTTTTGATAAAGGGGACGAGCGAAGCGGAGGGGTTAGACAAGATACGCATTATTCTACTTCGGATACGCTTTTTTC
The DNA here is from genome assembly GCF_010501055.1 of Dysgonomonas sp. 521. GTDB lineage: Bacteria > Bacteroidota > Bacteroidia > Bacteroidales > Dysgonomonadaceae > Dysgonomonas. The sequence goes on along the minus strand of NZ_QVMO01000014.1, from coordinate 5,106 downwards.
GTTTGTTTTGTGTAAATATTGTTAAAGCGTATCAGCGATGTTTAAAATGGCAGATCTACCTGTGGTTATTTAGGGGGAATAGTTGATGCATGGATTTTTGCTTACATTTGCTACTTGTTAAAGCAAAAAAAAGAGTCCGTCTCTTTATAAGTGACGGACAACCTGTTGAACTTATGACTGCAAATATAGGGCATCTCACCCTTTAATTTATTGCTTATTTCCGCACAATTATTGTCCAAATACGCCTAAATGCCCGTTTTTTAAGATTTTTTTAGTATCTGCAAACACTCATTTTTCTCGCAACTTTTTCCTTGTAAGGTGCTTATTTACAGGTGTTTTACAAATGTTTTACAAATGGCTTAACGGAAAGTCGGATTTTTCTCTTCAAATCTGCTTATATTTTATTGATATACAGATTGTTATTCGGTTGAGGTGGCGGCAAATCACTACTTTTTTGTTTGACAAATGTTGCACAAAGCGTTTTCGTTTCATTTTTCAGCCTTGTAATTCATTGCCATACAGCGGTTTGCAAAACGCATTTTCCGCTGTCTGTCACTTATAAAGAGACAGACTCGAAAACCTATCAGGAGACACTTCTTGTTTTTTGGCAAGAAGGCATATAAAGACGGTAGAAACGAAGCAAATAACAAATGTATTCACAACTACATTTCTATAGGAATATAGTATATCGCTATATACACAGAGGTCATATATCGTGCCCATCCGGTATATGTCCGGGAATGGGTATTTGCCTTTTTACTTTTACAAAAGTAATAAAAGAAATAACAAATATAATTAAAAATCTAACATTCGGGGAGGGAACATCCGTATTGTCTTGTTTGTCTTCAACGTTATCTTATTTGTCTTCAATCGGTCTTTTACCGCTTG
>NZ_QVMO01000014.1:3816-4111 GCF_010501055.1 Dysgonomonas sp. 521 | reverse complement strand
TTTGGGGGAGGCCGGGAGGGGGTGGCTTATAAACTGCTTTTATGAAAACAACTGAAACACGAACAAAAAACCGGTGGAAACAGGCAATTGCCGTTTTCGCCTTCCTAGCATTTTCCACAGGCATATATGCCCAGGTAACTGTAGGAGCAAGTAACGAACCTCAGGATTTCTCTATCCTTGAAATAATCTCCCCCAATGGTAAAGGCGGTATGCGCCTGCCTCACCTGACTACCATTCAGCGCAACGCCATTACAAAACATACCGGATTCACCGGGGTAAAGGCCGATCTGGGTCG
>NZ_QVMO01000014.1:1383-3625 GCF_010501055.1 Dysgonomonas sp. 521 | reverse complement strand
GTTACCCCCGGTAAGGTGGGCGACAACAACTATACCATTACAGTTAACAACTGCCCTACACAGACAGTGACTGTAAACATCAAAGCCACTGTTTGTACCAAGATTACCTCGGCTACAGTGTCGAGCTGCCTGCCCTATATGTTTACTTACCAGACGATGAAACTGACAGCCGTGAAAACAGGCGGAAGCCCGGCCACAGGTTATCAGTGGTATGTAGACGGCATAGCCCTACCGGGAGAGACAAACGCGGACTTCTATTACAGCCCCGGCACTACAGGCCTGACAGCCGACGCACTAGGCAATATGAAAAAGACCCCGAAGATAAAATGCGATATAAGCAATGCCTGCGGTACGGTAACCAGCAATGAATACGAGGTAACGGTGGTACTGGCCACTCTGGGACAATTGTCGCCGATATATGTGAATGCATGGAGCGAGGCGGCAACCAACGCTAACGACTTTACAGATAAAACTACAGGTTTAGTAAGAACCACCTATGCCCATGTAAATCTGGGCGCGGAATATGAACTCGACCCATGCGAAATGCTGGGTGACCTCTACCAGTGGGGAAGGAAGAAAGACGGACATCAGGAACGTTATAAAACAACCGTTTATACAGGTCCGGTAGATGCTGATGATCTGGGTGGTGTAACTGATGTCAACGGGCAAGTCGTGTCAGGTCATGGCGCTTACGGCCTATTTATAACAAATAGTAGTGCTAATCATGATTGGCGTAGTAATGCTACATACAAAGATGATCTTTGGGGCGATGGCGTGTCCTTTCCTTACCTCGAACAACCTTACAATCCTACATGGAGACATCCTGCTAACAATCCCTGTCCTACCGGTTGGAAGGTACCGAGCCAGAAACAGTGGAGCGCTATGATGGCCGGAGGGAATAATTTGGCTGTTTCAAATTCTGACTTGGAAAGTGGTGACGGTTTGGCTAATGTATGGTCGTGGAAGAGAGGTTATGTAGTCTCAAATATACTTTATTTTCCTGCTGCTGGAATGAAGTGGTTTACATTGAATTATGAGCTTATCCAAGTTGGTTCAACTGGTGTCTATTGGACGAGCACAATATTTACAGGATTCACAAAGATAAGTTATGCTGTCATAATGAATAATTCTAGAGTAAATCAAGGCAATCTCGATCGTGAGTATGGGAACTCCGTACGCTGCATAGCAGAATAACCCTCCTGTTTGGCGCAGGCTCTAATTATAAATGTGGTATTCGTAGGGGTGGGGTTCGTCCGCCCGGTATAGATATTACCCATATAAGGGCAGGCAAACCCTGCCCCCCTTCGGGTACTTCCGGCTCCAGAGAGGGCGGAAGGCTTAGACAAAGGATACGACAATAAACATCTTCAAACAAAATAAAAATATGAGAAACCTAACACTTATACTATTCTGCCTGTTTTCCCTCTCGTTGGGGTCGTTGCAGGCTCAGGTGACCGTTGGCAGCGATAAGATTCCCGAAGACTATTCCGTCTTGGAAATTATATCCAACGGCACGGGCGGATTGCGCCTGCCCCACCTGAATAACAAACAGCGTAAGGCGCTGACCCAAAGCCAGGCCTTTATAGATGAGATAATAGACAAAGGCCGGGGGCTGACCATCTACAACACCGACATCAATTGCGTGGAATACTGGAACAAGACAAAATGGGTGTCGCAGTGCGATGACCCACAGGCCGATCCCTGCCTCGAACCCTGCGACTGCGATGGAGACGGCTTTCTGGCTAAGAGTTGCGGAGGTAACGACCCCGATGACGACGACCCCTGCAACCCGGCGGTNAGACAAAGGCCGGGGGCTGACCATCTACAACACCGACATCAATTGCGTGGAATACTGGAACAAGACAAAATGGGTGTCGCAGTGCGATGACCCGCAGGCCGATCCCTGCCTCGAACCCTGCGACTGCGATGGAGACGGCTTTCTGGCTAAGAGTTGCGGAGGTAATGACCCCGATGACGACGACCCCTGCAACCCGGCGGTAACCCCTCTGAGCTTTACCCGCGACCCGGCAACGAGTGTGGTGGTAGGCACTCCGGTAACCATTACTGTGACTACAACAGGCACCAATCCGGTAAACAATGTAAGCCTCGATGGCAGTAAAACCCGCATCAAAGGAGATAAAATAACTGTTACCCCCGGTAAGGTGGGCGACAACAACTATACCATTACAGTTAACAACTGCCCTACACAGACAGTGACTGTAAACATCAAAGCCACTGTTTG
>NZ_QVMO01000014.1:0-1341 GCF_010501055.1 Dysgonomonas sp. 521 | reverse complement strand
TGTCGAGCTGCCTGCCCTATATGTTTACTTACCAAACGATGAAACTGACAGCCGTGCAGGCAGATGGGAGCCCGGCCACAGGTTACCAGTGGTATATAGATGGCGTAGCCGCACCGGGAGAGACAAACCCGGACTTCTATTACAGCCCCGGCACTACAGGCCTGACAGCCGACGCACTGGGCAATATGAAAAAGACCCCGAAGATTAAATGCGATATAAGCAATGCCTGCGGTACGGTAACCAGCAATGAATACGAGGTAACGGTGGTACTGGCTACCCTGGGGAAATTGTCGCCGATATATGTGAATGCATGGAGCGAGGCGGCAACCAACGCTAACGACTTTACAGATAAAACTACAGGTTTAGTAAGAACCACCTATGCCCATGTAAATCTGGGCGCGGAATATGAACTCGACCCATGCGAAATGCTGGGTGACCTCTACCAGTGGGGAAGGCCTAAGGATGGTCACCAGAGCCGCACGCCTCTAAGTGGTACTACCAATGTACAATCTACGGTAGCCCCTCCGGGACACGGTAACTTTATTCTAGCTGCGTCCAATTGGTTATCTTCTAACATTTCTACCCTTTGGGGTGATGGCAGCCAAAATTACACAATGCTTAAAGTTGTGGCGAATGATCCTTGTCCGGATGGCTGGAAAGTACCGAGCTACAAACAGTGGGGCGCTATCTATCAAGGGGGAACAATTGGCGGACATCCAATTGATGCTACGGCAAATAAATGGACTCCTATGGGTACATTTGAGGAGAACAGTGTTAGCGGACATAAACTGTCAGACGCACTCTATTTGCCAGCGGCAGGTCTTCGAAGTGATGGTGATGGTAAAACACGAATGATCGGTATTTTAGGTCTATACTGGACCTCGACTGCAACTGCTGGTGGGTATGAAAGTTCGATGCATTATTCTTTATCTAACACCTACATATATGGAACTTCCACAACTAGAGTTTATGGCATACCTGTTAGATGCATTTCAGACTAAGAACTTCTCTCGTCCTTCGGGGTTTGCAACCCCGAATTTCTTACTATCAGGATTTGTAATCCTACAAAACAACAGGCTGTCACTTTTTATAGTACGGCCTGTTGTTTTTTCGGGGAAAATTGTCTTATATAAAGAGCTCTTTGATATAATCGGAGGAAAAAAGGTAACAGAGAAAAGTAATGAAAAAAGTGTCACATTTGACTACGCTTCGCTCCGTCGATTTTCAATTGTCACTTTTTTGCAACGTAATCCTTCGGTCTCGGTCATCTTTTACAAGATTTATATAGTTTTTACCTTTGCATAGGAGAGAGTTAACGATAAATTAAGGAGCCATCAGTTT
>NZ_QVMO01000148.1 GCF_010501055.1 Dysgonomonas sp. 521 | reverse complement strand
AAAACAAAAGTCTGTCGCTTATATAGTGACAGACTTTTTTTCAGTTATTATACTAGAGGCAAATGTAAGTAAAAGTATTGGTATTTGGAGGTGGAGTTGGATAATTTAACATTTAGGGGTGGAGAAATCAATATTTGTACTTCTTGCTATTGATATGTTTTAATATCTTATCCCTGAAAGCGTTCTCATTATCCGCAAACAGGATTTCGATAGGAAGATAGTACATGTATTTCTTTATTTCTTTATCTATATCTTTTCGGGTAACCAGTCGCGCGGCGTCTTTCTCGGTCACTAAGATAATCTTATTATCGGAGTTTATTTTTTTGAACTTATCCGTAATGTATTTTATATCCTTGCTTTTGAAAGCGTAGTGGTCGGGATAAGTAATCGTGTCTACCTTATCTGTGTATTCGGATAGTTTTTTGATAATCATGTTCGGGGAAGCGATTCCGGTAGCCAAAAGAATATGCTTGTCCTTCAACACGGATAGCGGTTTATTATCTCCCGAAAATACAGGTTTCAGTTCCTGATAGCCGAGTGAAGTAAAATACAGATCCTGATAAGGGAAGGGATTGATATCGTGCGAAATGATACGGTAATCGATAGGTTGCAAGTCCTGCGGGCACTTGGTCACAATAATCATATTCGCCTCATCGATATAAGAACATGGTTCTCTTAAACGTCCTGCCGGAAGCAGCGCATCTTCGTATACCGGACGGTTGAAATCGGACAGAATGATGGTAAAGGACGGCTTCACGTAGCGATGCTGGAAAGCATCGTCAAGCAGTATTACCTGCGGCGGATTTTCCATAGACAGCAGATTCCTTATACCTCTCCTCCTGTCGGCATCGACCGCGACAAGGATATCCGGAAATTTATTTTTTATCTGGAAAGATTCGTCTCCTATCTCTTTACTGGTAGTTTCCTTTGCGGCAAGTATAAAGCCTTTGGTTTTGCGCTTATAGCCTCTGCTGAGCACTGCTACCCTGTATTTGCCGTGCAAGAGGCGGATAATATATTCGGTATGCGGGGTCTTGCCTGTTCCGCCTACTGTGATGTTGCCTATACAAATAATGGGGATGTCAAACTCTTCTTGTTTGAATATTCCCCATTTGAAAAATTTATTTCTGAAATATACAATCAACCCGTACAACCATGACAATGGCAGTAACCACTTATTGATATGTACGGGTTGACGTTCTATCATTTAGCCAGCCCCCTCAATCCCCCATAGGGGGACTTACAGAGAGGGTATTTAACCCCTCCAACCTCCCCAAGGGGAGGTTACAAAGAGAATATTATTAATAATTATTTTCATTTTTCTTTTCGTGGCTTCGCTCCTTTCTCCCTCCCTTCGGGCAGGGTTGGGGTGGGGCTCAGAAACTGTTTAAATTTTATACGAATATTTTATTATATCTTTTTCTTCGTTCATTTTTAGTCTGTTTTCGGCTGTTTTTTCCTTTCTCTCAACTCAAATAGCCCGCTATTATCGTTTCAAGAAAGAAAAAAACATCTCTAAAACATCTCTAAAAATTTGAACGAATAAAATTTAAACAGTTTCTCACCTGACGCTTATGTCGTAAGGCATACGTGCCTGTACAAAATCCTGTTCTTTTATTTCTTTTATTGTTTTAAACAATTCGTAATCGCTACCCAGATATTCTTTCATGGCGCGGGTAGTCAGTTCTTCTTTCTGGTTAGAGAAAAAGCTTTCGAATAAATCTACTTTTTTAGGATAATCCTTTAGGGAATAATCCGACAATTCGGCCAGTTTAGCAGCTTCTTCTATAGCTGTATCCAAATCGCCAAGACCATCTACAAGTCCGATTTTCAATGCCTGGTTGCCTGTCCATACACGACCCTGCGCGATATGATCTAAAGAATCTTTCGGTATGTTGCGCCCTTCGGAACAACGTGTAAGGAACAAGTCGTATCCATGCTCGATGTATTGTTGCAGTATCGCTTTTTCGTCGGCGCGCATCGGACGTGTCAATTCGCCGAAGTCTGCGTATGTATTTGTTTTTACGTTGTCGAATGAAAGGCCTACTTTTTTTGTCAGCCCTTCTACATTAGGGAACATCCCGAAAATACCTATCGATCCGGTCAACGTATTTGGCTGCGCAATGATCTTTGAAGCATTACAAGAGATATAATATCCGCCCGATGCCGCGTAGTCTCCCATAGATACTACCACAGGTTTCTTTTCTTTGAGGTCGGTGACGGCTTTCCATATCTGTTCGGATGCATAGGCGCTTCCTCCGGGAGAGTTGACACGGAAAACAACGGCTTTTACTTTTTCGTTGTCTTTCAGTTTTTCTATTTCTTTTACAAATCTCTTGTCGGTTATGCCATCCTTGCCCGAACCGTTGTTGATAGAACCTTCGGCATACAGTACAGCGATAATATCCTTGGATTTGCTTTTATTTTCGAACGGAACGGAGGTCATATTCTTGATGGAAGCCAATCGTACATCTTCTTTCTTTTCCACTTCGAGCAATCCCTGCAAATATTCCTTTACGCCGGTTTCGTACATCAGTGTATCCACAAGCCCGTCTTGCACGGCATATTTTGCTTCCTTGAAAGTCTGTAAAGAATCGGCAAGCTGATTTATCTTTTCTACGGATATTTTCCTTGAAGAAGAAATCTCGGATGTGATAGTAGACCATATATCGCCTATATAGGCCGTAACCTGCTCTTTATTGGCGTCGCTCATCTTATCCAGCATGAAAGGTTCTACCGCCGACTTGAAAGTACCTACTTTGAATATCTGCATTTCCACGCCTATTTTTTCCAGTAGGCCTTTGTAGAAAGTAGGCGAAGCGGCAATCCCGTGCAAATCGAGGTTTCCCTGAGGGTTCATTATTACCTTGTCTGCAACGGATGATAAGTAATAGCATCCCTGTGTATAAACATCGGCATAAGCTATAATGAATTTACCGCTTTCCTTGAAATCGGCCAGCTGGTCACGTATTTCTTTCAGGGAAGCCGGAGCAGCCATAAAGGCGCCTGCGTTGATGTAGATCCCTTTTATCTTTTCATTCTCTTTTGCCTTCTTTATAGAAGAAAGAATATCATCCAGACCCAATTCGGTATCTGCATTCTGACCCAGCATATCCATAAAAGAGTTTGGCTGTACTCTTTCGGAGAGCGTACCTTCAAGTTTCAGTGTAAGCACTGTATTATCCTTCAATTTATATTTATCTGAAGAACTAAACGACATGGCTGCCAATGAAATAAAAAAGATAAACATAAAAACGCCTATTACTATGAAACATCCTAGCATAGAGGCTAATAAACTTTTAAGAAAACCTTTCATTGTTTTTGACTTTATTTTAATGAATTCTATTTATAATAATCAGATTAATTCACTTTTCAGTTTTTTATTATCTTGGCGGCAGTCCCATACAGTAGCTATATAGACAGTCTCACTATCAATATAATAAATTATTTTATAGTTATTTCTTACTACTAAGAAACGAAAACTTATATGTAAATCTGCCAAATTTGGTTCCAAAGTTCCCATTTGCGGAAAATCACATAAGGGAGCAGTGCATGACTTTATATCTTTTTTTAGTTTATTGGCTGCTGATTTGCTTTTCCCTTTATAATAAGAATGAATTTCTTTTACTCTTTTTCTCGCCTTAGGTAACCAAACTATTTTTACCATTCGTCCATTTCTTTAAAAAATTCATCTTGCGTAATTCCCAAGCCGTTTTTCGCATCGTCCACAGACTGCATTACTTCCGTTTTCAGTTCATCTACAGTCATTACTGCAGGCTTCTTTTTCTGGACTGCATTTTTCAATACTTCTACAACTTTGGCAATCGTATCTTCATCTGCATCCAATATGGTACGAATAATTCGTTCTCTATCTTTATATAATGTTATTGCATCCATAATTAAAAAATTTAGAGCAGATACCCACTCATTATCATTCAAATATAATACTCTTTGCTACAAAATTATATATTTATTTCGTAGTTAACTTTAATACCTGTTGAAAAACTGTTGAAAACTGTCAATATATTTTTCAAATAAAAAAGTCCGTTTATCGAATTAAAAGAACATATATAAAATAAGTCGCAAATAACAATTAAAAATCACAGCTTGTTATAATTAAACTATCAAAGGCTTATTAACACCTTCCGGGAATTACCGGATAAGAAAATTATCAACATCAAAGGTTATTAACATTGTTTTAATAAAGTTTATAATGCTCTTTATATAAATAATTTGTCTAATTTTACTCCGTTTAATAACTCATAATTATACTTGAACAAACTTTTAATATCCATATTTCCAAGTTTTCTATCGAAAAAGAATAAACACAATTAACAGCCTATCACAATCATCATGAGTTTTTGTTAAGTTTAAATTAAAAATAAATAATATATATAATGTTTAATAAGTTCAATTTGATTGTCAAATACGTTTTTTATATACTTACCTCTTCTTTCATATTTGTTGCATGCAATACCAGCGGGCAGAAAAAGGAAGCGGATAATATTCCGATTATTTCTGATACGATAGTGCAAGTTACGCCGGATGAAGGAGAATCTGATGAAGAATATGCCGCTTTTTATGAAAAGTATTTTAAAAACTTTTCATACGATAGTATAAAACTTTTTCAGAATACCACGTATAGTGATCTGGAGGATTCCAGAAAGTGGTTTCACATAATGGATACGATTCTGGGCCTGTTCAAAACAGGGAACAGTTACAGCCTGAAAAAGTGTTGGATAGAGAAGGTAAATGTATTTGAGAATCCGTGTGGAGGCTATGACCTGATAGAACCTACATTGAATACGAAAGAAAATCCATTATTTCTTTTCAGGGGGCTAAAACATTATAACCACAGCCCGGTTATAGATACTATACCGGCAGGCCTGAAACTTTGGACAGGGCAGCGGAAAGATTTTGTATTTAACGATGTTTCTTATCAGCTGCGGGCGGAAGGTATAGTTCTGCATAAAGGGAATGAAGGTACAGAAATGTATTATGAAGATATAAAGGATTATAAGCTTTATCTTACATCGGGGGATAAAACTCAGTGCATAGTGGAAATGAAAAAGTTCAATAATACTATGACCGAATTGCTCTGGATAGGCGACCTGGATGGCGATGGCAAGCCAGACTTTATTGTAAGTTCTCCCGACTGGTATGAAGATTATCGTATGCTGTTGTTGCTCTCGTCTTATGCCGAAGGAGATGGGTTGGTGAAACTGGTTTCTATTACTGTAGATTCTTTTGCGTGCTGATGAAATGAATAGTTATTATTCTTTGTAGGGGCAGAGCTATGTGTCTGCTATAAGAAAATGGGTAAACACATAGGTTTACCCCTACAGTATAGAATATAAGAATGAATATTGAATTAGTTCCTATGTTTGTATTTGAATTACGGCGATAGCAAATATGCATAAGCCCACGAGTATTATTATATTTGAGTTTGATTATAATAACATAATA
>NZ_QVMO01000147.1 GCF_010501055.1 Dysgonomonas sp. 521 | reverse complement strand
CGAACAGAGAAGTTAAGCCCGGTCGTGCCGATGGTACTGCAAGTATGTGGGAGAGTAGGTTACCGCCGTTTTAAAAGAGAAGTCCTCATAGGTAAGTCTATGGGGACTTTTTGCGTTTATACCGAGAATGACTGTTATGCCTTCCTTGAATAAGATAAAAAATTACAGATTACACAAAATATATACTCTGATACATCTTTAAATGGGGTCAGTCTGAAAAGCCAGCTGCAACTACTCAACTCTAAGCACATAATTTAGTAAGTCTAAATAGGAAGAATGGTATGTCTGCTACTCCTCTGAATTGACTTCTAAAAGCTTTGACCTTTGCATTAAATGATTCCGCTGAGGCGTTTGTTTGCCTACTCACAAAGAAGTTTAATATGGTGTCATAATGATTAGTGAAGGTGTCAATAACAGTCTGGAAAGCATTTCCTACCAACCTACTTACCTTGTCAAACCATCTAGCCAAATTCAGTCTTGCTGCATTCTTACTACTTTTCTTATTGTAAATATTGGTCAGTTCCATGGCTACATCATATGCCTGTTTCAATTCTGGATAAAATTCAAAGATGATATCAGCCCTCCATCTCTGTGAGGGTGTCCATTTTGTTTCATGCCTGGTTAGAATGAACTTTGCCCGTGCTAAGAGTTGTTTACGTGTATCTCCATTAGCATACCGGAAAGGAATATATTGTTTTTTCTCTTCTCTACACTTCTTTATTTCTGCATTCTCCAAATCCCTGGCCATCCAACGGTAAGTTATGCGCAAGTCATCCAGGGCATCGTAATAAAGCTTTTGTACATGAAAACGGTCGTTAGTAATGCGTGCCTTAGGGAACACCGAACGGGCTATGAGCATCATAGCAGAGGAAAGATCCAGGGTTATCTCTTCCACCAGCAGGCGTTTGTTTCGTTCAATCTTCTCAAGTACTCTGATTACCGTTTCTGCTTTTGTGCCGTGGACAGCGGCCACAAGAGTACCAGGACCGCCATGGCCATCTTTATTAGTCAGAAAAGTATAGACCTCGCCACTACTCAGACAGGTCTCGTCCAAACTTAAATTGGGGCCGATATTTTCAGGAAATAGCAGATATTCAGAGGCATGTGACAATTGATTCCATTGTCGATAATCACTGAAGTATTCTTTGTATTGACTGCCGAGTAACTTACCATTGACACCATAATGTTCGGCGATACCTTTGATGCTTTCGGCAGTACTCTCAATCCTCTTCTTTTAAAAAAGCAACGAACTCAGGGGATAATTTAGAGCCAGCTTCAGTCAAGTCATCGAAGTTATAAGTAAATATTTCACCCGTAGAACGATCAACCCATTTACGGCGACGAATGTGAAGATAGACACTCCGACCGCGAATCGGAAAGTCTTGTATCGTTTTAGGTTCGGTAAAACCATAAGGACCAACAGTTCCTTTCTTATAGTCCTCACGGGACATATACTCACGCTCATCCAACCAATAGTCTAAAGTGGAGTCACTCTCACGATAATCTACAAAATTAAAATTGTCGGTGATTACTCCGGGGAAAATACTTCGTAATATCTGATATTGTTTCATGCCTGCAAAGGTAATAATTGAGCAGGAGAGTTGAGGCGTTTGCAACAGGGTTTTCGGAATGACCCGAAAAAGCTGAGGACTATGTTTATCTGTTTGATTTTCACGATGATCTAATGATATTAGATTCCTGCACAAATCCGCAAAAAATAGATTTCTATCAGATTAAATCGAAGGATAAAGGAAATTGGACTCTTAATGAACTCCTAAAATCAGAAAAAGATAAGAAGACGAAAGAAGATAAGTTATCTATTATTGGGAAAATGTATCTTAATAAACTCAATTTTCCAGATAATACAAACTCTTTGATTTTTATAAGTAATGCACCTTTCAGTATTAAACATCTGAAAAGTAAGGAAGACTCAACAAAGAAGACTATAATTAGAGCCTCTGATCTGGATAATAATTGCTTAAATTTATGTATAAATAAAATAAAAGAAGAACATTCTATTGCGGAATTAGTGGATTTTGATGATATAACTCAATTTGAAGTTACAAAACTAAGTAATCAGGATAGTTCTACACATTGTCTGGGCGAATTATCCAAATTAATATACAAGTTAAATCCCAATAATAAGATTAATCCCCAGTTAGCCTACAATCAAATAAAAGGAGAGATTTTAAGGAAAACAAATGCTGTGACTTCCGATAAAAATATTAACAGTATAGAGGAACTGATTGAAATTAAGGGAATAAGTAAAAATATATTTGAAGATTTTTTTAATAAAGCGGGTTTATACAAGAGCGTGGAAGATGAATGGAATGATATTAAAATGCATTTACAATCTAACGGAATTGGCATAATTGAACTTCTGAAATATCAAAAATCGTTTAGAGATGTTTCAATAAAGCTTATAAATGACGTTAATAAAATTCCATTGATAGAACTTAAAAATAAGATCAATGGACTTCTTTCAACCGGAGAGGCAGAGGGATGTATTAATGATAATGATACTCTAATTAGTATAATAGAATATTGTGAATCAAATCTTATTTCTTATTCTTCGTTTTATGATAAATATTTCATTAGATGTTTAATTATTAAGGTTTTGTATGAAAAATACTAAAAAATCAGGAGACTTTAAAAAGCTATCGAAGAAATTGAAAAAGAGAAAAAGATTACTGGGAAAATTTTGGATGATGTTAAAGAAAAGCTAAGCCAAGTACAATTTAATATTGATATCGACCAATTTAAAAAGAAATTACTGAATTATTAAAGGAGCTCGAAAAGCTTAAAATAAAGGAAGAGGAAATAAAAAATAACCTTCATGAACTTTATCATATAAAGGCTAGTTATGATGTCCAAATCAATATTGTAGAGCAGGCAATATTAGAGAGTCACAAAGATTTGCAATTTGCCCTTGAAGAATTACCTTCTCTTGTTTCTTGCCCAACTTGCGGCGCAGAATATGATAATTCATTTTCTGAAAGATTTGAAATTGCTCTTGATGAACAAAAAAGTCGTGATTTATTGTTAGAGATAAAGCGAGAAGCAAAAGAAATAGATGAAAAAATTGAAAAAGAAAACTCGAAATTAAGTGCTACTACTGTTGAGGTTAGCAGAATTGATGAATTACTTGAGGAAAGAAAGGGCGACCTCAAATTTAGAGATATTATTGAGAGTTCAGGGAAAAATCAAGTTAAAACAATTTTTGAAGAAAGATATTCGAAGTTGCAGAAAAATATAGTTGAGAATCAATTAGAGAAAGTACGACTTGAAAAGAAATTGAGAGGTTTAGAGAGTAAGAAGAGATGGGATGAAATTAACACTTATTATAGAACTAAATTAACGTCATTTCTCAAAAAGCTGGATATTTATTCACTAAATGAAGATGAATATAAAAGGATCACAACAAAAATAGAATCTCTTGAAACAGGTAGTTCAAGCCCCAGAGCTCTGATCGCATATTATTTTACTTTTTTCCATTTGATGCAACAATATTCGTCCTGTACATATTTCCCCTTAATAGTTGATTCTCCGAATCAACAAGACCAAGATATTGAGCATATTGACAAGATAATGAATTTCATTCACAATAATCAACCCCAAAATACTCAAATGATTTTAGGTGTAGCTGAAACGTATGGAGTAGATTTTGAGTGTAAAATAATTGAGTTGAAACATAAATACAGCTTACTTCAAGAAGATGAATATGACAGTGTTTATGAGGAGTTAAAATATAAGATGGATGATATTTGGGGAAATCTATCTTTATTTCCTTGATTTTCAAGAGGCTATTTATTACTATTTTTTATAAAAAAACATGTCCGTGCAAAGATAGATCAGTGTTTTTGCCAACAATAGTAGGTTGAATCCAGATTAGTTTTTTATCGATTAATTTTTCTCCAAACCTCTGATTGCGCCAATGACCACGACGCTAATGAGGTTGTTGAATCATGTTGGAGAATATACTTGGATAATCTCTTTTATAAGACTGTCCAATGTAATTGATCTTAGAAAATCCTAACTGATCTATTTTTTTAGAAATCTTTTCTTGCTCTTTTGGATTTTTGGAAAATTTCAGCTTTTTGTTGAAATTATGCGGTAAATTTTCAGGATATTTCTTTTCAATATCAATCTTTTCAGTTGGAAGAGAAAGATATAACAAGCAGTTTATTACAAGGTTTATCGTGTTTTTTAGAAGGCTGATAGTGGAATTATAATAATTTGTTTCAAACTGAAAAAGGCTTGCTGTTCCATCTTCTTTCGAAAATATATACTCTTTCTGCTCCTGAAGATAAAAATCAATAGATTGCTTTACTGTTTCACGTCCATCTCTTTTATCAAAAGATAACCATACATTCCAGAAACTACCTTCCTGCCATTCACCATATGTTATTTCATTGTTTATTGTCACAGGCATTACCCTATCGGGAGATTGCACAGCCCTAAGCATCATGCAGTCATGTTTATCAATATTGAGCAATCCGATACCCATAATCTCAAGTCCTCTTTTAACCGCCCCGGCACAGCCCGACCAGAAATAGCCAATCCAGGGAGTGCGTTTGCCTGATTTGGAGATATAGCTTGGGTCAATGGCGATAGCCTTGCGATCCTGCTTGTCAAATATCCTCTCAGAGATAAGCAGGTTGTACGAAAACCAATCGAACTCCTTGGTGAAGTTTTGCCGGAAACATTGCTCACAGTGCGTTCCGTAGCGCCCAAGCTGGGTGAAATTGATTTTTCTTGGTATCACCATGTATAAAAGTAATGTCTCGATAAAGACGGTTTTAAAACTTTTGTTTAATTTCGCAGTATATCTTTTTAAGACATCGCCACAGATATACCTATATTGGTCAAGTGCTGCTGATATATTCATTGTAACTCTTTGTGTGGATTACTTAAAGTTACTGAAAATCAGTCATTTGGTCAATTCTTTTGTGCTAACTTTTGTTAATATAACTCATTAATATCGAGATAGTTAATTAATTATTTACCGAAGTATTGCTCTAACATAGTATTATCAAAAACCCTATAGCCGAATAAAGAATCATTGATGGTTATATTCAAAGTAATATCTTTTTCTATTACTTTATCAAAATATATAGTTTCAGACATTAAAGGTTCTTTAGGACGGCTAATAAATGGATTTTTTAATATATATAATTTTATACTATCTACTGGTTCTGTATAATACATAGTGTAACTCCCCCATTTTTCATCTATTTGTATACCTTGAGTAAGATAAATTATTCCTTCTTCATTATTTAAAGTATCGTTATTTAATATGGGAATGCATTTATAATCCTCTTGCACTCCTTCTGAAAGCTTAAGTAAAAAGGTTATCTTATTTTTATCTATTAATTAGTCGCTCCTTAAAAAGCACATAATAAGCTATTTACCAATAAATTATACCTTCAATTATTTGCTTAATATTGCAGAATTTCGTATCTTGAAGTCCTAAAAGCTTGCAAAAAATGATAGGAAAATCACCGGATCAAAGTCAGGGCGACT
>NZ_QVMO01000146.1:5567-5803 GCF_010501055.1 Dysgonomonas sp. 521 | reverse complement strand
CTTTTTGCCTGTATTCATCAGGTGTGTGGATATGCCCAACAGGGTTACGGATATCAGGCCCTGTACGATATTGTTGGTTGCCATCAGCGCCAGCGACAGCAGGAATAGAATGATAGATAATTTAGCTTTCATGGCTTCAACGGTTTAGCGGTTATCATGGCTGTGTAGTATTCTATCAGGCCTGCCATGCGCACGCGGGTGCGCTGGTTGGGTATGCGCACCAGCTCTTTGTACAT
>NZ_QVMO01000146.1:0-5532 GCF_010501055.1 Dysgonomonas sp. 521 | reverse complement strand
AGCAGGGTGGTACGTTGTGCTGCCTGCTCCAGTTCCTCCCAGCGTATCACCAGGCGAGCACGCGCCTCGTCGTTGAACTTGGTAGCGATATACAGGCACTCGGTTTTAGATAGCTGGTACATAGGCAATGTGCGGCCTGTAGCGTCTTTGTATGCACTGAGCGCAAATTTGCGCCCAGTAACTCTTACCCATGCCGGTTCCATCGTGCGGATGGCTCTCATTATATCTCTGTGGTTTTTGTTTGCCAAGTCCGCAATCTCGCGGCTGCTCATTGTTTGGATGTTGGTTAATTGGTTCATAATTGGTTGATTGGATTATGTTATTGTTAATACTGGTGTTTCGCCTCTCTTAGAATATTATCCGTTTCAGTATCAGATATCAGCCAACGGAATCGCTTTCATAGCCTTAGCCAACGCCTCTGTTATTTGTTTTTCTACATCTGCAGATGCGTTGCTGTCTACGATGATCAGGGTGCCAATCAGATTCTGGATATTAATTACTACTGGCTGTTTCATTTTTTTGTCCATCTTGCTTTGCTTTTTAGGAGGTTGGTAATAGGTTTAGTTCATTATCGCGCTTTGCGCCTGATAGTAGCGTGTAGCTATTTCGGCTACTTCATCGTTCATTGTGCGTGTTCCATTCAGCATTTTACGTATGGCCTCGGCCGAATAGGCTTTTTGGCCGCGCTTACGCCTGCTTTTGTTTACAATGGATGCAATGCGTACTGCATCACCGTGTTGTTTGAATTTCAAAAGATTTGATAGTTCCATATTTTTGATAACTTTGTATTAATAATGGTACAAATATAATAGCTTAATTTCTCATAGCAAAGAAATTGATAGCTTATTTTCTATTAAAATATGACTGCAAGAAAAAGAATACTGAAATATATTGAGAGTAAAGGTATTAGCAAGTATAGATTTTACAAGGATATCGCCTTGTCTAATGGCTATCTTGACAAGGAAGGTAACATTGGTAGCGATATATGCGAGAAAATAAGCTATCAATATCAAGATTTGAATTTGGAATGGCTTATTACAGGCAAAGGCTCAATGCTAAAAAGCAATGATACCCCAAAAGGCTATGATTGGAAATCGGAAGATTTCAACAAGGTTTTAGAGCCGAAAATGACAATGTACAAGCTTAAAACTGATTATTTTGGGATTGATAAACAGTTGATACCTTATTACGAGATAGAAGCTACAGCAGGTTTAAATACATTATTCGACAATCAGAATACACAGGTTCCTCTTGATTACATAAGTATTCCAAATGCTCCTAAATGTGATGGAGCTTTATCAATAAGGGGTGATTCTATGTATCCGATCTTGAAAGCAGGGGACATTATTTGCTATAAAATAATAAAGGAGTTTCAAGATATCAGGCCAGGTGAGATGTATGTTTTGGATATAGAAGATAACAGTGATAGGTATTTAACCGTTAAATATATACAGAGATCAGACATAAGCGATGAATATTTTAAGTTAGTTAGCCAAAATATAAATCATCAGCCAAAAGAAGAACACAAGTCACACATAAAGGCTTTAGCTATAGTAAAAGTATCAATACGTTATAATACGATATCTTAAATAATTAGATGATAAAGTTGTAATTTAGATAATAGTTATATTTTTCCATAAAAGCTTTATTCTTCTGAAGTTTCCTATCTGTGTATTCACCGATTGACTCATTATCTTTCATGTCAGACATATCGCTATCGTCTATCCTTTTAGCAATACGTGCCATTGCATATATTTGCTTTTTTTCGGATTGCAATAGCCTTATATAGGTTTCATTAAATTCACAAAACTCATCTTTGTAATAATCATACATATCATCTATATCGCAAATTCTACCTTGACAAGCATAAGCAAGGATAAGATACCAGTTGGATAGATGTATATAATGAGGATTATCAATATTCTCTATTGAAGACTTTCTTATTTGTTCTGTTTCTTCATAGAGTTCCATGAAATACATACCTGGATTCTTTGTCTTGTGTTTTTTTACTGTTTGATTTGTTCTTGATACTTTTTTTAGTATAAAGAGGATAACACCGAATATCAATAAAAGTGCAAATATCAGGTTCATATTAATTTTTTTTCAAAAGTAATACTTTTTGGTGATTTTGTTACCAAAAGTGCTTATATTGAATTGCCGAAAGGTAACAAAAAATGTCTGTATTGAATTGCCGAAAGGTAACAATTTTTGTGCGATTAAGTGCTTATATTGAATTGCCGATTAAGTATTATCCAATATTCAGATTCTAATTTTGCAATGTGAATTTTGATGCATGTCAGTGTATGGCAAGGTATGTTTTGAGTACACTCAAAACGTTTTAAGTGCCTTAAAACACCTTGCCCACTCCTCTGAAAGTCGGGGGAAATTAACTCCGGAGTCGTCAATTTTTGTAGAACAATAAAAACAGCTAAAGTTTATGGAAAAACATTTTGTAAAATAAGAAACTGAGGAAAATCCTGACTTATATATAATTTCGCAGATTGGAGTACCTGAAATAATCATTAGACTGTTATAATTTAACCTATTACAAAACAAACAGCTATTTATCAACCAGCTAAAGAAAAACAATATGGCTATCGTACCATTGATGAAAGAAGTCTGGATGAAGGTTCGGATATGAATTTTTCGGAATATGTAGCTATATTATCCGGTAATACCGACCTGTTGGAAGAAGCAAAGCTGGAAAAGAAAATAGCTTCATTGGAATGCGAACAACAGGCATTTAACCGCAGCAAGTCTTCGGCTATCTATAAGTTTGAGGATATTACCCGTAGGGTAGACAGCAACTCTGAAATGGTTGCCAGAATGTCTAAAGACCTGCAACAATATCTATCATATCCAGGATGGTTAGTATTTCATCGCCTCCCATATCAAAAGCCTATACATAAGTCTAGGAGTCATCCGGTACTCCTACCAAAAATGTGTCAGGCTAATAGCTCTTTAATAATAGCTTCCCACAAAATAGGAAGCACCTATGACTAATATTCTTTTCATATTTTATCTTTCAATTTAATACCTTGAGTGCATCAGTATTCTTTTTTGTAGCTCACTAAAACTATAGAAGAGGCAGCGGATTTATATCTGCTGCCTCCATTTTAATTATTTATATTAATGAAACAATTCAGTCCGATAGTTATCTTCATCTGAATTTTATATATAAACCATCTTCTTTTTCCAGATAGCAAATATTATCTTCCTTTGACAACCATCCAAGAACCAGATAGATGTACATTTCCCTATAACCTGTCATATCCATCAACTGTTCTATTTTCAATACTCCATTTGAGGATAACAATTGATGAATAAATACAGAATCCGAACTAATTATTTTTTTCAGCATATGTCCTCACTATTATTCTACTCCCCCGCCCAACGCTCTGTATAGATTAGAAACAGCCTGAAGTTGCTCCAGTTTATCTCTTATCTGGGTTAATTGTGCCTGCAATAATCCTTGTTGAGCTGTTAAAACCTCAAGGTAATTTGCTTCTCCGGCTTTTAGTAATTCCCGAGTGAAATATACTGCTTTAGTTTGGGAATCAACCTGCACCACCCTGTCACTATTTTTCCTCAAAGATGATTCATATGTGTAGAGGATGTCGGAAACTTCCTGTCCGGCAGACAATACAACTCGTTCAAAAGATATCAAAGCAATCTTCTGATCTGCCTTCGCCACTTCATATTGTGTTATTAACTGCTTACGAGCAAAAATAGGCTGGGTTAAACCTCCGACTATACTGGCAAAAATATTTTCAGGCTTAAAGAAATTACTCAAACCGTTCACCGTCGAATATCCGATCATTCCCGATGTCAGGTTGATGGACGGATAAAAACTTGCTTTAGCGGCATTCGTCAATTCAAAAGCAGAACGGAATTCCAGTTCTGCCTGGTTCACATCAGGACGGCGGGCAAGCATTTGGGCAGGTATTCCATGAGAGAATTCCGAAGCTACATTCTGTTCGGAAATAGATGTTCTGGCTATTGCACCAGGTTTACGTCCCATCATCATGCAAATTGCATTTTCAAGTTGTCTGATATTGCTTTCCAGATCAGGAATTGTAGCTATAGTGCTTGCTAAGGTTGCTCTAGTCTGTTCTACGGCAGCCCCCGTTACCATACCGCCGTCTTTAAGCGCCTGAGTGGTAACAAGGCTTTCTTCCATTAGAGAAATCATTTCTTTGGTAACTTTCAATTGTTCATCTAAAGCCAGCAATGAATAATAGGTATTGGCCATACTGGATATTAATGAAGTCTGGATAAGGTTCCGCCCAGCATAACTATTGAGCATCTGTGCGTATCTTGCCCTGGATTGGCGGTTCATTTTCCCCCAGATGTCCAGCTCCCAGCTTGCGACGAGTCCTAAGGAATAATTTTCAGTATGATATCCCAATACATCCTTCCCGTTCTGTCCGTAACTATTCCGAGATTGGTTAACCTGTGCACTCAATGCCAGTTCGGGAAAATAAGCAGCACGAGCTTGTCCTAAGTAAGCTTCAGCTTGCTTGATACGTTCCTGAGCAATCAGCATATCGAAATTTTTAGGGCATCCATTGTAAGGTCTGTTGAGAAGTAAAGTTTTCGGGTTACTTCTTTTCCGTTCTTGTAGAATATGGCCATAGCCAGTTTAATGTTACATTTTAATGTGTTGTGATATACAATGGCTGAATAGATTTTGATTTCTTTGGAAGAAGTAAAGACTTCACAAAAATGGTTCATATCAGGGGAATACGGATTAATCTTGCCATCATATTTCTTGTTGGCTCCTTTTTTCCCTGATTGTTTTCCCTTGTAAATATAGCGCATATCTGCATCATCGCGCAATCGGCTGATAAAATGCATGCCTAAGGAGAGAACCGTGTCCACTACTTTCTTCTTTGAGAAATAGGCATCGGCAACCAGATAAGTTGACAGTTCTTTGAAATACATCACATTTTCAACCAGAAGGCTACAATAATAATCCAGCAGGGTTAGTTTTTCCAGCGGTGGGGTTTGAATCGCATTCAAATGGAAAGCTGTGTTTCGAAAGACATCTACTGCGGCAAAACCACAAATATCTAATCCCCACTTGGCTTTTTGGGCACAACCCGACCAAAAATAAGCCGTCCCAAAAGTAGATTTTCCACTCTTGGGAATATAGCTGGGATCAAAAGCGATAATACATTCTTTTATCTTCTGCATGGAAATAAGCGTAAAATTAAAATCCTGAAAATTGAATATATTCTCGAAATTTATTCTAAAATATTGTTCACAGTACCGAGAAAAACGAGCAAGTTGCAAGAAATTTATTTTACCTTTAATGCCTAAATCAATACTTCGGTAAATAATTAATTAACTATCTCGATATTAATGAGTTATATTAACAAAAGTTAGTACAAAAGAATTGGTCAAATGGCTGATTTTCAGTAACTTTAAGTAATCTACACAAAGAGTTACAATGAATATATCAGCAGCACTTGACCAATATAGGTATATCTGTGGCGATGTCTTAAAAAGATATACTGCGAAATTAAACAA
>NZ_QVMO01000145.1 GCF_010501055.1 Dysgonomonas sp. 521 | reverse complement strand
CAGTCAGCAGTTATAAGTTATGAATAAACTAAAAACAAAACGCCTATGTAAAAATCAGTCAACAGTAATCAGTCAACAGTCAACAAGTAAACGAGTTGACAAGTTTACAAAACGGTCTGTCGGTTGTGGGAGACTATGTAAAAGCAAAAGAGGCTGCGCCTCCTAATTATCCAAAATTATCCAAGTCTAACCCGCCGTGGGGACTATCCAACCCCACGGCAATTAAAAACAAATCAACATTTATGAGAAAGAAAACCCTTCTTTCTATGGCTATGATTTTAGCCATAGCTTCCTCCCTTTTTGCTCAGGGAAACGGTATGCAGGGCATCACCGATGCCACCAATATGGTCACTGGTTATTTCGACCCCGGCACGAAACTCATTTACGCTATCGGAGCTGTTGTCGGATTAATCGGGGGTATAAAAGTATACGGAAAATTCAGTTCAGGAGACCCCGATACGAGCAAGACTGCCGCTTCATGGTTCGGGGCCTGTATATTTTTGATTGTGGCAGCGACAATACTCCGTTCCTTCTTCCTCTAAGCCCCCTTTTATTCCCCCAAGAGGGAAAATAAGGAATCTACATGAGTTAAATGATTTTTTAAACACAAGAAGAATGGAATACTCGATTAATAAAGGAATCGGCAGGCCTGCCGAGTTTCGCGGGCTCAAATCCCAGTACCTGTTCATTTTTGCAGGAGGGCTGCTGTCGGTATTCGTGATTTTCGTAATCATGTATATGGCAGGCATCAGCCAGACTATCTGTATCGGCTTTGGCGTTACCACAGCCGGGACACTGGTTTGGCTGACCTTCTTCCTGAATGACAAATACGGGGAGTTCGGCTTGATGAAGTTACAGGCAATCCGCAACCATCCCAGGTATATCATCAACCGCAGGAGGATAGAACGGCTATTCCTGATAAAAAAGAAAGGAGCCTACCAATGAGAAATACTGCCAAAGCAGCCACACTGGAAAGTAAGTTCCCGCTACTGACTGTCGAACATGATTGTATCCTGAGTAAAGATGCAGATTTATCGGTAGCCTACCGGGTAGAACTGCCCGAACTGTTTACCGTAACCTCTACCGAATATGAAGCAATGCATTCGGCCTGGCTCAAGGCCATAAAGGTGCTGCCCAACTATTCGGTTGTACATCGCCAGGACTGGTTCGTAGAAGAAAAATACAGACCTGAACTGGATAAGGAAGATATGAGCTTCCTGTCCCGGAGTTTCGAGCGTCACTTCAACGAACGCCCGTACCTGAACCATACGTCCTACCTGTTCCTGACCAAAACGACCAAAGACAGGGCGCGCCAGCAGAGCAACTTCAATGCCCTGACAAGGGGTTTTATTATCCCGAAGGAAATGCAGGACAAGGAAGCGATACAAAAGTTTATGGAAGTGGTAGGTCAGTTCGAACGAATTCTTAACGATTCGGGTTTTATCAAACTGACCCGTATCACCACCGATGAGATTGTCGGCGGCCCCTGTCCAGCCCTCCCCGAAGGGGCGGGAGCCGCAGGCATTGTCGAAAAGTATTTCTCCCTCTCGCAGGAAGATACCACTTGCTTACAGGATATAACGCTCGGAGCAGGTGAAATGAAGATTGGCGATAAATACCTGTGTCTGCATACCCTCTCCGATACGGAAGACCTGCCGGGAAAAGTATATACCGATACCCGCTATGAACGCTTGTCCACGGACAGAAGCGACTGCCGCTTGTCTTTTGCCGCCCCGGTGGGTGTCCTTTTATCCTCTAACCATATCGTGAATCAGTACATTTTTATTGACAACCATGCCGAGAATCTCAGCCGTTTTGAGAAGCAGGCAAGGAATATGCACTCGTTATCAAGGTACAGCCGTTCCAACCAAATCAACAAAGCCTGGATAGAGGATTACCTGAACGAGGCACATTCCTTCGGGCTGACCTCGGTACGCTGTCATGTGAACGTTATGGCATGGAGCGATGACAGGGAAGAGTTGAAACGGGTCAAGAACGATGTGGGCAGCCAACTGGCTTTGATGGAGTGCAAACCCCGGCACAATACGGTGGATACCCCGACCCTCTTTTGGGCGGGTATCCCGGGCAATGCAGGGGATTTTCCGAGTGAGGAAAGCTTCTACACTTTCATCGAACAGGCGCTCTGCTTCTTTATCGGGGAAACCAACTACCGCAGTTCGCCTTCACCTTTCGGTATCAAGATGGTAGACCGCCTGACAGGCAAACCGCTTCATCTGGACATCTCCGACCTGCCGATGAAGAAAGGTATTATCACCAACCGTAACAAGTTTGTATTGGGACCAAGCGGCTCGGGAAAATCCTTCTTTATGAATCACCTTGTCCGCCAATATTATGAACAGGGCGCCCATGTGTTGCTGGTGGATACGGGTAATTCCTATCAGGGATTATGCGAGCTGATTAACCGCAAGACCAAAGGTGAAGATGGGGTGTACTTTACCTATACGGAAGAGAATCCGATTTCTTTCAATCCGTTCTATACCGATGATAACCAATTCGATGTAGAAAAGAAAGACAGCCTGAAAACCTTGCTGCTGACCCTTTGGAAAAGTGAAGATGATAAAATCACCAAGACCGAATCGGGAGAACTGGGCAGTGCAGTCGAGGAGTACATCGCAAAGATTCAGACGGACAGGAGCATTGTTCCCTGCTTCAACACCTTCTATGAATTCATGAGGGATGAATACAAGGCGGAACTGGAAAGCCGGGAGATTGAAGTTGGGAAAGAAGAATTCAATATCAATAATTTCCTGACTACCCTGCGCCAGTATTACCGGGGCGGACGTTTCGACTTCCTGTTGAACTCGGATAAGGAACTGGATTTGCTGAACAAACGCTTCATTGTCTTCGAGATAGACCAGATTAAGGAGAACCGCGACCTTTTCCCGATAGTCACCATCATCATTATGGAAGCATTTATCAATAAAATGCGTCGGTTGAAAGGCATCCGCAAACAATTTATTTGTGAGGAAGCATGGAAGGCTCTTTCTTCCCCCAATATGGCTTCGTATCTCAAGTATCTCTATAAAACCGTCAGAAAATTCTTCGGAGAAGCTATAGTTGTAACACAGGAAGTGGATGATATTATCTCGTCCCCGGTGGTAAAGGATGCCATTATCAATAACTCCGACTGTAAGATATTACTCGACCAGCGCAAATATATGAACAAGTTTGATGCCATACAATCGTTATTGGGGCTGACTGATAAGGAACGCTCTCAGATATTATCCATCAATATGGCCAACAATCCGAACCGGTTATACAAGGAAGTCTGGATAGGTCTGGGCGGTATGCAGTCGGCAGTTTATGCCACCGAAGTAAGCCGTGCTGAGTATCTGGCTTATACGACCGAAGAAACCGAAAAGCTGGAAGTCATGCGATTAGCTGAAAAGCTGGGCGGTGATATTGAGATGGCGATAAAGCAATTAGCAAATCCAGTTAACAGTTAACAGTCAACAGTCAACAGTTAGCAGCTAGCAAATAACTCATTAACAAATCAGAAATTATGAATAATAATTCAACAGAGAAACCTGAAACCACATTCCGTGATATAACTGGGGAATGGGTAACCGTAAACGGTACCGAGTTCAAAATCACATCGGGGAACGGATACTGCTTTATCACCTTTTTCCAGAAACACAAAAGAGGGAATACCAAAGGTATGGCAAAGCATTTTGTAAGCCAGTTCTCAAGAAACCTGTTCTACTTCGAAATGGACGGTGTCTATTATGAACTTGTCTACAACGAAAAGGAAAGGACGCTCGACCTGAAACCAAGTTTCCCCGCAAGAAAAAAAGAATATGAATTTAAAATCCCGCAATTATGATTACAGCAATAAAAACAAAAATGAGAATACTATTCGTATGTATGTGCCTGAGCCTGTTCACAACACAGGTAAAAGCCCAGTGGACAGTCTGGGACCCGAGTAACTTTACCCAAAGTATCGTCAATACCAGCAAGCAGATTGTACAGACTTCCAGTACGGCTCAAACCATGATTTCAAATTTTAAAGAAGTACAAAAGGTTTATAATCAGGGCCGGGAGTATTATGATGCCCTCAAAGCAGTCAACAATTTAGTGAAAGACGCGAAAAAAGTCCAGAAAACCATCCTGATGGTTGGCGATATAACCGATATCTATGTGAATAGTTTCCAAAAGATGATGTCCGACCCCAATTTCTCCATTGAGGAACTCAATGCCATTGCGGATGGATATGGGAAACTGCTGGAACATAGTAATGATGTGTTAAACGAGCTCAAAGGGGTTGTCAATATCAGCACCTTGTCCCTGAGTGATAAAGACCGGATGGATGTGGTCAACCATTGTTACGATAGTATGCTCGAATACCGAAACCTGGTAAAATACTATACCAACAAAAACATCGGTATTTCTTATTTAAGAGCTAAAAAGAAAGGCGAAACGGCGCGGGTCAATGCCTTGTATGGTAATCCGGATGCACGATACTGGTAATTTCAGTTAACAGTAAGCAGTCAACAGTTAACAGTAATAATATGCCAATTAGTAAATGTGGAAATTGGCGCGAAGCGACACCTCATTGGCACATTGGCATATTATCTCATTAACAAATTAGAAACCTATGGATTTTGATCAATTTCACGAAACACTCAGAACACTCTACGAGCAGATGATGCCTTTGTGCAGCAACATGGTTGGGGTAGCTAAAGGCATAGCCGGGTTGGGGGCATTGTTTTATGTTGCCCACCGCGTCTGGCAATCCCTTGCGCGGGCAGAGCCGATTGACGTCTATCCCTTGCTGCGCCCTTTTGCTATCGGCCTGTGCATTATGTTTTTCCCAACCATCGTACTGGGGACAATCAATAGCGTGATGAGTCCTGTAGTAAAGGGAACACACGGGATGCTGCAATCGGAAACCTTCGATATGCAGAAGTATGCCCAACAGAAAGACCGGATGGAATATGAAGCCATGCGACGTAATCCCGAAACGGCCTACCTGGTCGATAACGAGATATTCGATGCGAAGATGGAAGAATTGGGTATTACCGATGTCGGGGCAAAAGTAGGGCTGTACCTGGAACGGGAACTCTATGACGTCAAGAAATGGATACGCAATACTTTCCGTGAACTGCTGGAGATAATATTCAAAGCCGCAGCACTGGTAATAGATGTAATACGGACATTCTTCCTGATTGTATTGGCCATACTGGGGCCTATTGCTTTCGGAATCTCAGTCTGGGACGGATTTTCATCTACCCTGACCCAATGGATTACCCGGTATATATCGGTATACCTGTGGCTTCCTGTATCCGATTTATTCAGTACGATCCTGGCTCGGCTTCAATCCCTGATGTTGCAAGCCGATATCGAACGTATGGAGGTAGACCCCAACTTCTCACTGGATAATTCGGATGTAGTTTATATCCTGTTTATGATTATCGGCATTGTCGGATATTTTACCATCCCGACTGTTGCAGGATGGATTATCTCAGCGGGAGGTATGGGCAATTTTGGTAAGAATGTAAACCAAACGGTGACCAAAGGTGGTGCTATTGCCGCAGGGGCTGCGGGCGCTGCTGCAGGGAATATTGCCGGACGTCTGAAAGAAGGCGGCAG
>NZ_QVMO01000144.1 GCF_010501055.1 Dysgonomonas sp. 521 | reverse complement strand
TTTGGGTGGATATCTGCCGGAATGGCAGATTTTTAGAACCGATTTCTAATGGATTTAGAACCGGATTACTGGGTGGGGATGCTCCGGATTATGCACTGATTCACATTATTTATCAAAAAGTGACAAAAGTGACATCTTTTTATATACTTTTTATTGTTACTATTTCTATCCTAAAAATATCAAAGAACTATACTATAAGATAAATTTTCAGGCAAAAGATCATAGTATATGGCAAAATATATAAACCTCTACATAGAGCATTATCCTAATTATCGGATGTAGGGGCAGTGCTTGTCCCCGCCCGTTTATAGCGCTACGGGCAACCACAAGGGATTGGCCCTACTTTGCTGAATACTACAGTAAAATTTAAACAGACTCTAAGCAACGAAGATAAAAATACTTTATCAAATTATGTGGCTGATTTCACAAAAAAAGCCTATATTTGCAGCAGTATAAACTTATAAACCACTCCAGTGAGAATATCTAAGTAAACAATGGTTGAAAAACCATTTTGACAAATCCGGATTTTCCGGTACATTTTGGTTAATCAGTGTTCAATTCTGCCGGACTACTCTTTACCGGCCAAACTTAGATATTATGTAATCAATTATTTCAAAAAAACGACAGGTTCCAATCAGGACTTTTATTACCCTGCACACAAGTATCCTTTTGTGCAGAGCAGGTAAGTAAACGAGTTAACAAGCTATATACCGTATCTCGTTCACTTGTGTCTCACTACCACAATCATTTGATTATTTACATTCTAAAAAAACAAAGGTTTATGAGTATCATCGTAAAGCAAATATCATATATGCATCCCGACAGGGAACCATTATTCGAAAATATCAGTTTCTCCGTATCTAAAGGGCAGAAAATATCCCTGATCGGTAATAACGGCTCGGGTAAATCAACCCTGCTGCGCATTATAGCAGGAGGGCTACAACCCTCAGCCGGAGAAATCATCTGTCAGGATAACCCGTATTACATTCCCCAGCACTTCGGCCAATATGACCAATCTACCGTAGCGCAGGCATTACATATCGATCAAAAACTAGAGGCGCTGCATGCTATATTGGGCGGGGACGCTTCGCCACAAAATTTTTCGGTGCTCAATGACGACTGGGATATAGAAGAGCGTGCCTTGAATGCCCTTGCCAAATGGGGATTGCCACACATACAGCTATCCCGCAAAATGGAAAGCATGAGCGGTGGCGAAAAAACAAAAGCGTTTTTGGCTGGCATCAACATACATTCTCCTGAAAATATACTGTTGGACGAACCCTCGAACCATCTGGACAAGGATAGCAGGAAACAATTGTATAACCTGATTGAAAACAGCAATGCCACAATAGTAGTGGTTAGTCACGACCGTACATTGCTGAACCTCATAGAGTTGACCTATGAGCTGACACATAATGACATTGAGGTATACGGAGGTAATTACGAATTCTATAAAGTACAAAAGGAAGAGAAGATGGAAGCCCTCCAGAGCCAGCTTGACGAAAAACAAAAAGAACTCCGCAAAGCGCGGAATATAGCGCGGGAGGTAGCCGAGAAGAAACAGAAAAGGGATGTAAGAGGGAAAAAGAGTATAGAGAAAAAGGGCATTCCCCGCATTATGCTGAACACCATACGGAACAGGGCGGAATCAAGCTCCGCCAAATTAAAAGAAACCCACGAGGGAAAAATGGAAAGCATTGTTGACAATATGAAGCAATTGCGCCAACAGTTACCGGAAAAGAAAGACCTGAAGATGGACTTTGAAGACGCCAACCTGCATGCGGGCAAAATACTGGTAACAGCACAAGATATTAATTTCGGGTATGCCGATCAGATGTTATGGGAAAATCCGCTGGAATTTGAAATCAGAAGTGGGGACAGGATAGTTGTCAGCGGGCAAAACGGAAGTGGAAAAACCACATTGCTAAAACTGATATTCGGCAAGCTCGAACCGCAGGAAGGAAGTATCATCCGCGCTGACTTTAAATACCTTTACATCGACCAGGACTATTCCATAATAGATAACAGCCTGACCGTCTTTGAGCAACTCCAGCAGTTCAACTCGCGCCGCCTGACGGATGACGAACTAAGAATAATACTCCATCGTTTCCTGTTCACATACAACACATGGGAGAAACCTTGCGGCAAACTGAGCGGGGGAGAAAAGATGAGACTGGTATTCTGCTGTATGCAGGCCGACGACAATGCGCCCGACATGTTCATCCTCGACGAACCGACAAACAATCTGGATATTCAGAGCCTTGAGATCGTAACCAATACAATAAAGGAGTATAAAGGTACATTGCTCATTATTTCGCACGACGCGTATTTTGTCGAAGAAGTAGGAGTGTCGAAGGAGATAGAGATATAGGGCGTCAATACCATCTTGGCTCTTTCTCTACTCCGGAATTATAATCCATCGCTCTTTTATAAATATACACTATACTACCGAAGATAAAAAGAGATATTAAGAGAGCGGATATTTGTATAATAATATTTATTACGGCTGTATTATCCGGTAAATAATCCGGATATATAGCCGAAATAAATACCTGGGAATATTGATACAGAAAAGTGATAATACCAAAAACGGATTTCAAGACAAAGGTCTTGCCGAGAAAATTTAGTCCTCCTACAAAATCACTTTGAAATTTTATCAGTTTAAAGCCGATAATAAAAAATAAGATATTTGTAACTAAGGAAGCGAAATAATTGACCGATGACAGGATTAATGTTACTATTTGATTTCCATACAGCGCATAACTCAGCAATGGCATTATGGCATTGATAAATACAAGAGTGACAGCCGCATACAGCATTCCTACTAACCTCCCCGCCCTGAAATTGCGTAAGTATTGGGCGAAGATATAGTAGACGCATATTTGGAAGAGATAACGGCCTAAATAGACTCCGGCACTAAGATTCATCCATTTCAGCCCTATTACGTTCCACAAAGGTTGATTAAATAACAACTGTACGGCGATAGCTATCACCGTGACAACGATAGCCAGACTCAGGTTAGGTATCCGGATAAGTGGAGATGAATGATTATTTGACATTTCTACAAGATATTTACAGGGAGCAAAGATAGAGTTTTTGAAAATAAAACGACTCTAACTTCCGCCGGATACTATTTTTTGATTCTGTATAACTAAAAAAGAGAGGGTGTGGCAACAGTCTGTTATTCCGTACCTGACACGGAATCCCCAAGAAACCAGTGTTGATTATGAGGGGATTGCGGATTAATCCCACAATGACAGTACTCTTTTTAGACTTTTGACACACCCTCTTTTCAGTTGGTGTATATCTAATCATTATCTGCAAATTTAGCAGAACTTGATAAATTTACATTTCCGTATAACAAGCTTCTTATTCCTACCTGATACTCAAATCCTTGATTGCATTCGTTTCGTTACAGGCCGGAGTTTCACTATTTACCTGACCTATATAAAATACATAGCCATAATACGCTTTATATTTATCATACAACTGTATTTCATAATGGAAATGCTCAACCAAGCTTTTAGCTTCTTCACTGTAATTATGCTTTTGAAGGAATGCGTCACAATAACCGAGTATCGGATTGAAATAGTCCCACCAGCAGACTTCGGGTAAAATAAAATGAGCGACAGGCGTATAACCCGCGTCCTGCATCTGCTGTACCTTCTTAGAGACCGTATCTATTTCTGAATAATTCTTTTCCCAAAAGTCTGCTATTTCCTGAGGCCGCTCATTGGTAAACCATGTGGCCTCGGATACAGCGATGTATCCATTTGGTTTCAGAAACTTTCGCCATTCTTTTAACCCTTTCTGATATCCGATATTATAGATGGAGCCTTCTGCCCAGATTAAATCCAGGCTCTGCTCAGGAAAATTCAGTTCGGTCATGGAGATATTTTTTGTAGTTATCCTGTTTTCCAGCCCTGCTTTCCGTATCTTTTCGTTGAGGCTTTCTATAAATTCGGGCATAATATCGGAGGCTGAGATATTTCTCTTTAGGTTCTGTGCCAGAAATATTGTTTGCCCTCCCGTACCACAACCAAGATCGGCGATATTAGCCATATCCGGAAGGTCATGAATAAACTGCAAAGCTAGTTTTGTTATATCTTCGCTGCCTGGTCCCTGGCGTTCTGATCCTTTGAAAAAATCGGCGATTAATGAAAAGTTAAAATCGTAGATTACTTTATGTTTAGTATCCATTTCTTTAAGAATTTATTGATGAGATATTAAGTAACTGTTTAAATTTTATACGAATATTTTATTATATCTTTTTCTTCGTTCATTTTTAGTCTGTTTTCGGCTGTTTTTTCCTTTCTCTCAACTCAAATAGCCCGCTATTATCGTTTTGAGGAAGAAAAAAACATCTCTAAAACATTTCTAAAAATTTGAACGAATAAAATTTAAACAGTTACTAAGCAAGCCCAATAGGGATATTGCCGAATACCGATAATTTAAACAGTAATAATGATAACAAAAACCACTAAAAGAGAAATCTTTCAGTGAAAAGCGGAGGGATAACCTGTAATGCATACAGATTATTTACAGCACCAATATATTCTTAACGTTAGATAACATAAAATTCTTTTATCGGTTGCAAAGATAAATGTAATTATTCAGAAACTGTTTAAATTTTATACGAATATTTTACTATACCTTTTTCTTCGTTCATTTTTAGACTGTTTTAGGCTGTTTTTTCCTTTCACTCAACTCAAATAGCCCGCTATTATCGTTTCGCGGAAGAAAAAATCATCTCTAAAACATCTCTAAAAATTGGAACGAATAAAATTTAAACAGTTACTCAACCCAACAAAAAATATCAATAAATAAAAATTAATAATTAACGTGTATTTTTAACGCAATATATTCTTTTGTTATAAAATAAATATATAACTTTATGGCTAAAGATAAGAGGACAAAAAGAATTATATTGCCAGCGTTTATTCAAACGACTGAAGACAAAAACAAATCATATACTATACTTAGAGCCTGTTTAAATTTTAGCGAAAATTTATCTTATAGGCTCTTTGAAATAATTGGATTTGTCGGTTCTTCGAATTCTTAGCAACTTTTTATGCTCTTTTTAGCCCGCTAACTAGCTCCGCTGACCGTTGGCTCTGCTAGCAAAAAGAATAAAATCCATCTCAAAAGTAGCTATAAAAAAGATTTGCTATAAAATTTTAACAGGCTCTAAAATTGTGAAGCAGGATCATGAATGATGCTATCATTTATATTCGTATGAGTAATGCAAAAAGTTTCGCTTGTTCGTCTGGCGAAGGGCTTCACAACCTTAATATATTCTGCTCTTTTAGTCACACAATAGTGGCACATTTTTCGTCAATGCCCCGGAAATCTACTTTCCGAGGCATTGATTTTTATTCGATAAAACCGTATTTTTTAGAATAGCTGTCCGCCTTAAAGAAAATATTAGATACACAAAATGGCACGAATATGATAAATACGGGGATTATGGCCGAAGCTAACATGAAATATCCCAAAGCAGGCAGCCCGCCTACAAAATCGATCTCTCTGGAATCAGCCAGTATCCACCCTGTAATGGCATGAATAAAAGCCCAAAACACATAAGCCGCAATAAATAGTCGCTCCTTAAAAAGTATATAATAAGTTATTTGCCAGTAAATTACACCTTCAATTATTTGCTTAATATTGCAGAATTTCGTATCTTGAAGTCCTAAAAGCTTGCAAAAAATGATAGGAAAATCACCGGATCAAAGTCAGGGCGACTTGTTT
>NZ_QVMO01000143.1 GCF_010501055.1 Dysgonomonas sp. 521 | reverse complement strand
AAGGTGCGTAACCTGTCCCTGGGCTTGCGCTTATATGAAGCAGAGTGGGATGCCTCCACTCAAAATATTATCCATCCTGTATTGTATGACTCCCGTAGCGCCTGCCTCGAACAGGCGGAAGCTGCCATAGAGTCCTGCCGTGACCTGTTCTCCCGTATCTTGCAGTCGTTTGAAGAACAGGGTAACTATACCGTGGATGACATTGCTGATACCTACCGCAGCCATACCACCCCTGGAAACCTTGCGGCTTATTGCCGCAAGCAGGCATTACTCTTAAAGAAGGGAGGCCGCGAACGTACCGCCCGTGCTTACCTGTCATCGGTACGCTCCCTGATAGCCTTCAACAAAGGCAAGCCCCTGGCTCTCTCCGATATCGATGCCGGGCTATTGAAAGATTATGAACGTCATCTCAAGGACAGGGGCAAAAGCCTGAATACGGTTTCGTTCTATATGCGCAACCTGCGGGCATTATACAACAAGGCCGTAGCCGACAATATCCTCCCTGCCCGCTACAGGCATCCCTTTGCAGGAGTATATACAGGCATAGACAATACCCGCAAGCGTGCTTTGAATATCGAGGAAGTGGGAAAGTTACGCCAGGCGGATATTCCCGGGGAGGGAGCTAAAGCCATCCGGCTCAGCCGTTGCCGGCGGCTGTTCTTCTTTAGCTTCTATGCACGGGGCATGAGCTTTATCGATTTGGCCTACCTCAGAAAAGACAATATCGGCAAAGGCGTTATCAGCTATTACCGCAAGAAGACAGGACAACCTATCGAAGTCAAGCTGACGGACGAAATGAAAGATATCATAGACAGTTTCTCAAAAGAGACGCGTTATTCGCCCTACCTCTTCCCTATAATCCGTGATAAGGATAAAGACCGGCGCCTGCAATACGAAACCGCCCTTCGCAGCTATAACCGCGACCTGAAAGACCTGGCTCGCCTGTCGGGGGTGAACCAGCCAGTCAGCAGCCATGTGGCCCGCCATAGCTGGGCGACCATCGCCAAGTATGAGCGCCTGCCCCTATCGCTCATCAGTGAAGGGCTGGGACACCGCAACGAGAAGACCACCTATATCTACCTGGCCGCCTTTGAGCGTTCGCGCCTTGATGAAGCCAATGAGATGATAAGCCATGCCATCACCCGGGTATGTGCAGGCAGTGGAGGACAGTTTGCATTCAGCAGGTAGCCTCTCCCACTGCATATCAACACAAACCTTTACCTTTTACTAGTTATGCCAGAACCTGCCCTCAGGGGTGGGAGGATACACCTATGCCCTAAAAGAAAATGAAAAGCATACCGGATCATACCGGATCACTGCCCTTGAAGTCAAAAGCTATCATATGCTAAAAACGCACACTAATGTGTTAAATATACAAGTTGATGATTGTTAAAAGAAGGGATTTACTAATTTTATGCTGTAAAGTTTTAATTCTTGATACCCATCACTTTACAAGTGACAGACAGGTCTCCTACTTATGATTCACAGGCAAAACTAAACCTTTTTCTTTTTCCTTCCTAATATTTTAATAATTATTTTTCTTTGGACTGCTGTATTGTAACTATAACAAGCTGTAAAACAACACTGTACTGTTGTGTGAAAATACTTTAGTTAAAATCTTGTTTTATGAACAATCCTGTTATATCTTGATGAATTTAAAAGAAAGAGAGTTATTTTATTTGTATTCCCCGTGAATGCTATTCCGCTGACATGTAGGTAGTTAACAATGTTTTACATTTGTTTTACATTTCACTTCTAGTCTGTACTGCTTATTTTACTTCAAAAACTGCGCTGCAAAGGTGTTTAGCCCCATATAAACAAGCACAATAAACAGCCGTGTTTTACCCCTTGTTTGACTTTTCTTCTTTTGAACACACTACAACCCTGTATTTTAACTGATTACAAGGTGGTCTGTCACTTGTAAAGTGACAGGTTAGATATTATAAAACAAAGACTTTTCAGTGATAGCATTACTGAAAAAGACGGTAATAAGAAATAATCAAATGCGCTTACAGCTACAAAAGCATTTCTGCAAGAGTATAACTTTCATAAATATATGCAAGGATTATCTGCTATGCAAAAGTAATGTATTAGCCAAACAACAAATACAAAATCCGGGGTATTTTAATCATCCTGCATTTTATTTAACATCCGGGGAGGAGACTTTACCGTCTTGTTTGTCTTCAACGTTGTCTTATTTGTCTTTATTAAGCCTGCCTGCCTCTTGTGAAAGCCACAGGTTGGGCCCTCCCCGTTGTTTGTTCATTTCCAGGCAGGTACCTGCCATCACAATCAGAATCTGATGAATGAAACAAGAATACAATTAAATTAATCAAACACACGATTTATGAAAACAACCAAGACACAAAACAAATGTGCAGGCAATATGCCCCTCTGGCGCCTATTGGCCATCATAGTCATTTTTCTGTTCAGCCCCCTGGTCAAAGGCCAGGTAACAATCGGAATGAATAATGAACCGGAAGCCGGAGCCCTGCTTCAACTCAAAGACGGGACTACCAGCAGTACACACCCATTAATAAATGCTTCCAAAGGGTTGGGGCTGCCCCGTGTAGAACTGCAATCGCTTACCGGCGACCTTGGCAAAACCCTTGATGCTACTGTAACCACTGATGGAACCCTCGATGGCAGCAAACATACCGGCCTGGTGGTGTATAACAACAAGGATAACTACTGTAACACACAGCCTATCTTCGGTGCGCCATATGTGTGGGATGGAACGCAGTGGTTGTTGATAGGGGCATCTAAAATAGATGCACCCGAAGTAGAAACTTTTATCGACAACCGGACTCAGAAACTTGGCCCGCAAACCTACCATAACCGTGAATTTTACTACATGGATGGAGCTACTAAAATCAGCGCCGGGGTATGGATGACCGAAAATCTGCGGTTTATCCCAGACCCATCCGATCCTGCATATGCCGGAGTCCTGCATACGGCAGAAATGCTACCCCCATTTACGAATCCTTCAACAGGTGCTATAACTGGCCCTAATACTACTAAATGCTGGATTTATCCTTGGGCGGAGTCAAGGAAATATGAGTCCACACCACACCCCAGTGCCGGTACTAACACATGGATATGTCCCTATGATGGGGTTGAAGCTGAAAAAGAATGGAATCCCCGTGAAGGCATTCTTTATAATTGGTGGTTTGCTTCTAACCGTCCTCGTCTCAATGCTGATGAAAGACAGGGGGGCGATAACGAAAATACTGGGATTACTTATCAGGGCATTTGTCCTGATGGTTGGCATTTGCCCAGCGACAGGGAATGGAATGAACTGGAAGAAGTTATCTATAACAATCCTGTTCCTTATAGTTGGTACAAAACAGACTATAATTTTAACCCTGCTAAATGGCAGAATACTACCGAATGGGAAGAAAACAAAGACTCATTTGATAACGATATAATACATCGAGGATCTAGTACTGATCAAGGACACGGCCCTGCTATGATTTCGGAATGCTTTGGTGTAGGCCAAGGTGAATACAAAGGGAAGAGTCTTTCTGCGGCACAGGGTGGCTTTGATATTCATATTGTAGGCTCTGCTGAAGATAATTACGTTCGAGATTACGGCCGCTACGCACAGTTATGGACGTCTAGTGCGACCCCTGTTAATACATCATGGCGCCGGCAGTTCTACACAGGAGGGGGTTCCTATAGTAAGATGGTGATGCGATCCCGCGGTGGAAAATACGCTCTCTACTCTGTCCGTTGCAAGAAGGATGGTACGGGCGGCACTCCTCTTCCCAATAATTAATAAAAAAAGTCTGAAACCATAACAAAATATATACAAAACGATATGAAACTAAAACATATATTCATTCTCATATTCATGTTTCTTGCCTTCGTTTCCGCGCAAGCTCAGGTGACGATAGGCACAGATGAGAGCCCGGATCCGGGAATGTTGCTTCAACTGAAAACGATACTCAACATTACCGATGATAGCCCAAACGCTAAACAGGGACTACTTTTGTCAAGGGTGACTCTTAACTCTCTTACTATCAGCAGCGGCAGTAATATGGCAACAACTATAAACGGGACATCTGCCTCTGACGATTGGGACAAAGACAAGCATGTAGGGCTGGTGGTGTATCACATCAAAGGCAGTACAAGTATCGAAACCGGTATTTATGTCTGGAATAGAAAAACGGTAGACGGAAACGATGTTTATCAATGGCTACCGGTGCTACAGACCCCACCTCTTTAACCGACACTACAAGTAAAACAACAGAGATAAAACAACATAAAACAATCATTATAAATAACTTAAAATACATCAAAATACTTCTACCTGTTGTTCTCTTCTTTAGTTTTACAGGAGTAAGAGCCCAGATAACCATCGGTCAAGACCAGAAGGCCGAAGATGGAGCCATCCTGCAACTCAAAGAGAAAACACAAACAGATGTAAATTCTACCCGCGGGCTATTGATGCCCCGGGTGAGCCTGCTGCGCAAAACAAACGATAATATGTCGCAAACGATGGAGAATGCCGACAATTGGGACAAGGCGGTGCATACCGGGCTTTGTGTTTACAACACCAATACCGTAGTGGCTGAAGATATCTGCCCCGGATTATACTTTTGGGATGGTACCAAATGGTGCCGTATGCACGAGCCGTGCACGGGTAATACTCCATCAACGAATCTTATATTCGACCCCAACTACAATGTAGATGCCGGATCAACCACGCTATATGTAAATACCGCAGGTTCATTCACCCAGGGAACCACCGACGAATACACCCGTGGTTCTGGAGTAGCCCACAGCGAAATGGCCGCCGGAGTATTCAAATATACCAGAGCCGAAGGCGAAGCCTTTGCAGGATACACCTACGACCATGCCAGCGGTATCACCGTTACGATAGATGCCGCCACATTGGCAACCGGAGCCGGAGAGCTTCCTGTGAAAGTGTCGGGTACGGTAGATGCCGCCTATGCGGGTAAGGCATTCGATATACCGATTACCGTACTAGGGCAGCAGCTTTATGTACGCGTCAGCGTAGGTTGCGGGGCATATACTACCACTATGGCCGACAGGACTATCGTAAAAGGCTCACCACAGCTTACTGGCGACCCCGACTGGCTGCAATTCCAATGTTTCAACCTGGGGGCGGATGCGACTAAAGATCCATTCCAGCGTATAGTAGGAGATGAAAAAGGTGAGAATGGTACACTCGGCTGGTCATTCCAGTGGGGAAGGAATGCTGATGGACACCAACTGAGAAATAGCGAAACTACCCCTAGCTCTTCGAATAATATTAATCCGGGACATGATAAGTATATACAGAAATCCGGCGGAGATTGGTTAGATGATGCTGTTGTAGACAGGTTGCGCTGGGGAGATGGCTCCAATGATAAAGATCAACCAAAAGGACCTACAGACCCTTGCTCTACGGGCTGGAAAGTACCGAGTCGCAAGCAATTAATCAGCATCATTGATACAGATGATGAAGGAGTTGAGGGAGTTAATAATGATCTTGAATATGCAACCGGTAGCGGTGGAACAAAGATAGGTAATGCCTTGTATCTGCCTAATCCTGGTAGGCGCTCGAGTTTGGCGCAAACTGGGGACTACTGGAGTACAACTCCTGATTATGATGTGATCAAAGTTGTAACTTTCCAGGATGGAGGTTTTTATAGTAACGATAAATATCCAGCCGGAGATGGAACTGTCCGCTGCGTAAAATGCGCCGATGGCGAAACATGTAACTAATGCTCTTCATCCTTCGGGATTTGCAACCCCGAAGGACATACTATTAACAGAGTTAACAAAAGCCTATGACGAATTTGCACTAAAGCTATTAGACAAACTACAGATTGAATCAAACATTACAAAGCTGTATTATCATCTTGGTTTTGTACGTTTGGAACTTGATGGAATCCGTGAAACATTATCTGACGGACAGGAAAAAAAATGCCTTAAAATATACAATTAAGGCAATCTCTCTTATTGATATAGAACTGAAAATTTTACAATGGCAATTACAGAATAATAGTAATAAAGGAAATCAAAAAGAAAAGATTTTAGAACAAGACCTTCATTGGACCGGAACAGCTGCCGATTTAGTCGAATTTGCATATGGAGCCTTGGAAACCAAGAAATTTGAGAACGGAGAAATAGATATTAATCTACTGATTGAAATTCTCTGTCAATTGTTCTCCTTTGAAGTAAAAGATTGTTATGATACATTCAGGGCTATCCGAAGGAGAGTCGGAAGCCGCACTCTCTTTCTTGATGAAATGATTGAAAAGTTAAACGAAAGAATGGATAATATGGATAACGGTATTTTTAAAAAGAAAAAAATAAGGCGAAAAGATAAATAATAGATCAATACTGTCCTAAATAAAAATAGCATTTCCAAATGCCGGCTTGCAAATATGTTCAGGCGATGGTTCAGCTATATTCTGGAAAAAGGACCCCCTGCCGATATTCGGGAGCTGGTTCAGGAGGTTCAAGGAATGGATTGTCGAGCCAGTACTGCAAATCTATCTTTACGTACAGATTGAGCCTGATGAAAGCAAC
>NZ_QVMO01000142.1 GCF_010501055.1 Dysgonomonas sp. 521 | reverse complement strand
AAAACAAAAGTCTGTCGCTTATATAGTGACAGACTTTTTTTCAGTTATTATACTAGAGGCAAATGTAAGTAAAAGTATTGGTATTTGGAGGTGGAATTGGATAATTTAACATTTAGGGGTACCCCCAAATTACAGTTAGCCTATGACATGAAGGGCGTCCAAGACTATTTTCAACAGGAACAGAGCCGCTATTACATATACTGTCGTAGATACATCTTTATATTTGCCAGAACATACTTTGATGAAAGCAAAGCTTAGCATACCGAATACAATTCCTTCGGCGATACTGTACGTAAAAGGCATAAAGACAATGGTAAGGAATGCGGGCAAACCTTCACTCATATCATTGAAGTTGATCTTAGCTACTGACGATATCATAAACAGACCGACAATAATCAGCGCGGGAGATGTAGCTGCTGCCGGAACCATCAGAAATAACGGAGCCAAAAATAATGCTAAGGCAAACATGATGGCAGTACTTACTGCCGTTAACCCTGTGCGTCCGCCCGAAGCAACGCCCGAAGCGCTTTCTACATACGATGTGATGGTACTGGTACCCAAAACGGCTCCAACTGTCGTGCCTAATGCATCGGCAAATAGTGCTTTCTTCATCTGTGGGAAATTTCCGTTTTCATCCGCTAATCCGGCTTTTGATACAACGCCAATCAGTGTGCCTACTGTGTCGAATAAGTTTACAAACAAGAATGTAAATACAACGATCAGCATCTTAAGAGAGAATATGTTACTCCATTCAAACTGTGCAAATATGGGTGCGATTGAAGGAGGTGTGCTTATTATGGATGTATCGGGTAATCTCACATCGCCAAGTATAATGCCGAATATGGTTGCTACGATTATACCTATCAGGATGGAGCCATTTACGTTTCGCACAAATAATACTGCTGTTACAAACAGGCCTAAGAGAGCGATCCAAACACTGTGTTGGGAGAAGTCTCCTATCGACATTAATGTATTCTCATTAGCGACAACGATCCCTGCTCCTTTCAGCCCAATTAAAGTTATAAATAAACCTATACCGACTGGGATAGCTTCTTTTAGAACTTTGGGAATACTTTTGACAATCAACTCGCGTATATTAAAAAAAGTAAGTAGGATGAATATGATTCCTTCTATAAAAACTGCCGTTAATGCCATTTGCCAAGAATATCCCATTCCTAAGACTACCGAAAATGCAAAAAAACTATTCAGCCCCATTCCGGGAGCCTGGGCAATTGGCAGTTTAGCATATAAGGCCATCATCAGGGTCGCAAAGATGGTAGCAAGCGCCGTAGATGTAAATAGTGCATCTTTGTCCATCCCAGTTGAAGACAATATGCTCGGATTGACTATCAGGATGTATGACATGGTAAGGAATGTAATAAGGCCAGCTACGAGTTCCCTGCGGATAGTCGTATTATTCTCTGATAGTTTAAAAGTTTTTTCTAATAGATTTTTCATTGTTTCTTATATCTTAGAAGTTCCACTTGGCGGCGATAGTAGGGTTTACAAGAACTTTGTTCGAACTTGTTATGAAATTATTACTAATTTCGATCTCAGTACCTAAGGCCAGATTTGAAGAAACATTATACCAGAATTGTGGTTCGGTAAGGAGGATTACCTTTTTGCCGTCACGGTCTACTCCGTGAACTGTGTTTTTATCTTGAGTCCACAGGTCAAGGAATCCGTTGATTCTGAATTTATTGTTGAACAGGTCAACTCCCCATGTAACTGTCCACTGGATATCGTTGCTTACTCTCTCGAAAGCATTGTATTTATACGCCAGATATGTACCGATGTTGACTCCTTTTATGTTTGTGGCATAAGATGCTCCTGCCATATATGCATTTGCAATAGAGAAACCGAAGTTTTCAGATTTACCTACTCCGCCGTTAAACTCCAGGTGGGCCATAACAGGGCTTTTTCCCAGTTTTATGTCGCGGGCAATTTCGAGGTACATCGTTCCTATATTTCCTCTGCTTTGATTGAAGTCCAGATCGACAAACATGAAGGTGGAGCCCCATTTGTCAGGCTTGAACATTTCGAATGTAGCAGTGAAATAGTTTTTCCCGGAAACCTCATTTCCATGTAATGCATGACGCGGGTCGAAGTGCAATTGCAAATTCTGGGCATACATCGAGAAAGAAGATACCATTAAAATTAACGTGAAGAGTGTTTTTTTAAGCATCGTTGTATTATTTATAATTAAGTTGCAAAAATATATAAAAAAACAGCATATAATATATGGCTGCAGTTATTTAAGTAAAAGAAATTTATAAACAACACTTTATGGCACTCCTGCTTATCTCCTAAAAGAAATTATCTTCATTTTTTTGCACTTTTGTTTTGAAATATAAAAAAATGTCATACCTTTGCACCGCTATAAGCAAAAACGGGATGTAGCGCAGTCCGGTTAGCGCACCTGCTTTGGGAGCAGGGGGTCCCAGGTTCGAATCCTGGTATCCCGACGGTTGAAAAACAAAGAGTTAGACAAAAAATCTAACTCTTTCTGTTTTTATATGCACATGCAATTTGCATGCAACTTCACAGATTCGATGCAAAATATTGATGTCTAAAGCTACACGAGAAT
This sequence comes from Dysgonomonas sp. 521, assembly GCF_010501055.1. Lineage (GTDB taxonomy): Bacteria > Bacteroidota > Bacteroidia > Bacteroidales > Dysgonomonadaceae > Dysgonomonas. Next base: position 3,305 of record NZ_QVMO01000142.1, on the reverse strand, counting down.
GCGGGAGCCCTTCATAAAGTTTTCATATATTTTCTTCTTTTTACATCTGATATACACCCCTGATATGGAGAGCCAAATAAGCAAGGCTTTCGGCAAAAATACACTTCTAGGTACGAGAAGGAAGATTTTTGCAACGAAACAATGCTTGGTCTTGTGTTTTGGCTCGGAATATATTTTTGTATAGAAGATGGGAAAGAGAAAAATAAATTGCGCATCATTTCAAATCTCGAAAATCGTCCCAAATGAATTCGCTTATTGAAGAATGATCTATTGATTTATTTCTCATTTTTTTATAGTGCTCACTAAATAGTTGAGGCTTTATTAATGCGGTTATCATTTTCTCTTTTATAATCTCATAAGGTGTATCTTCCCACGCTAAGCATTCAAGATAATAACTTAAACCATCAGTATATCCATTATCTGCCAAGAAAATAATTTCCGTACCACCCATTACCTGTATAATGTTATAAATATCTTTTCTGAACGTTACATACCATCCGTCATCAGAGTAAAAATCAGCATTATACAACAAATGGTAGCGATAAATCGTACCGATGATACCAATATTTTTATATAATGAGAAATAATAGGAAGATGGGCTTGCAAAATCAATCGGATAATAATCATATATATCTTTGTAATAACAATATTCGGTATCATCTTCTATTCTTTTTCCTCCTGCATTGAAATAAGATTTAGAAAGGTTTAACCCTCTAAATTTCTCTAAAACAGCATCGAAATAGATATCAGTTTCTTCTCCTGTCAATTTTGAATTAGTTATAGCATAGAGTGATGTTCCCATATTATTCCTTTGTCGTTGATGCCTCTCCTTTACATAACTTATCTAATAAGGCTATCGTTTTTATGAAAGTCGTCTCATTCTTTCTGAAACCCAAATATTGAGATGTTTGATTATTCTTCAAGATAAGGCTGGATATAAAGTGATGATATTTAGGATGAATCCTCTTTATAAATACCGGATAAGCATCAAATGCAGGATTAACAATTATATTACCAGACAGATGAAGCGAACCATGGAGTGATATTGCATTAGTATTATGTATTTTTACCCAATCAGTACCATCTTTCTGTTTACTGTAGATAGCAATGAGGTCATTCTCGGTAGCGCAAAACATCGTTAAAATCTTAGCATTAGTATTCCATCCGTTCTGATATTGTTCACCTTTCTTCCTATCGTATCTGCCGTTTTTTCCTTTCGGCCGAATAATATCGTATGGCGAAACTACATTGACACAACCATTGTCGTAGCACATAAATAACCGTTCTTTTCTCAACGATTTTGTTATCGGCAATTCATACACAACAGTATCGTTATTGATAGCATTATTCTGATATGACCAGTTCCCATTTTTGTAAAAAGTCATATAATACCAAATATCACTTATCTTTTCTGTCGTTGACTCTTGCTGAATGCTCTGTAGCAATGGTATATCTCCATCCTGTTTGTGTATTTCAACATCAGGTTCATTCCACTGTATAGAATTATTTAAATTTACGGTATTTAGTTCTAATCGTTCTTTTATAAACCACGTTATCTCATCTCCTTTCAACAGTTGAGTCATATTTCCGGCTCGTTGATACAGTTTCATTCCATTCATAAATACCGGCTTCGAAACAGGGTCAATGCCAATCACACAATATACCATTTCTTCTTGCTTGAAAAACTTAAATTTCAGCTTACTATTAGAAATTCGGTTCAGTTGATCTATAACGGCATTTCTTATTTTCTGTTCATATCCATCTGTATTTTGTTGATATACCTTATCATCGTACTTACTTGTCCCAATATGTGGCATATCGTCATTGATGCCACAAACTTGCCCACTATCGTTGACTCCTATATATAGCTTTCCCCCTGTCGCATTCTGAAAACCGGCTATCGTTTTCAGGATAATCGTTATCTGCTTATCAATTGCAGGCTCAAACTCGCCGGCAGGGAAAACTATAGAACTCTTAAATTCCTGTTTGTCATCCTCTTTTCCGAACAGGCTTTCTTTCAGAGAGTCTTTCAATGGTTCTGCATATTTCGGTTTTTCCTTACGTTCCGGTTTTATAGAACTTTCATAGACAGGTGTAAGCCTCAGATATGATTTGAATTTTTCGTTCTCCTCGATACTCGCTAATACCAACGAGAATATGTCATTGACATCTCTTTCGGGTTCTCCGCCGGATGGATAATAACGATGAGTGATGCCGAAAATATCTTTTAGTACATAAAACGGGGCTTTTGTTTTCTCGTCTGTCTTTTTTTCTATCAACTTGAAGGCGTATTCTTCGCCCACATTCCTATACCGATCGTGTAGCACATTGGCTCTGCGTTGTTCGAGTATAGGCAGTCCCCAGAGGTTCACACTCTTTACTACACACTCTATCTCTGTGGGCAAGTCGTCCCATTCTATCTGATAATCAAATGGCGATACCCTGTATGTATCTCTTTCGCCATCGCTCAGATAAATATATTTTTGCTCATTCTCTCCTTCACGTATGTCTACAACCTTGAATGTATAGCACTTATTTAGTCTCTCCTTACGAATATAAAAGTTTCCAAATATTTTTCATTTCGCTAGCATTTTCATCAGTAGAAAACTATTTGCATTTGGTTGGCAGCATTTATTATATAGCCAAGAAATGAGATTCTTCATCCATTTCTTGAGATTCCAGGCTGTGGCACTTAGAAGAGCATTGATTTGGACATACCTCTCTCCACAGAGATAATTTTCATGCATTCTGAAGTCTGATTTGAGATGTGCGTTAACCGGTTCTATTGCTGCCCTGCGTCTAAACTTCCTCCGCTTTTTTTGTTTTTGATAATTGCTGTCTGCTTTCAAGGGTTTGCCCGGGACACTGACCTTTACTCCTTTTATTGGGTTGACCCCTCTTGCTGCACGGTCATAGACGATCTCTTGGGGTAGCGGCAATTTATTCCTTTCCAGCTCGCCTATCAATGGCTCCAGGGTTCTGCTATCGTGAGGGTTGCCGGTGAAAGTGCGGATAGAGGTAATTACCAGGGAGTTGAAGCACATCAGAAAGCCTACCTTGTTGCCAAATTCGTAGGGCTTGTGAGCTTTACCTTTGGCGATGCAGTCTGTGTAAGGCTTGTGTAAACTGTAAATTTTATGTTTATCTGTCTTTTTCTGAGCGAGGACCTGATGATAGATAGAGAGTTGATGTTGGTAAATCATGCGTTCCAAGTCGGGAAGAATGCGTTCCAATTCCCGTAACATACGCCCGGCTATGGTGTGAAGTTTGCGGCGGGCTTTGGCCGCGTTTTTCTTTCGCCTGGG
>NZ_QVMO01000141.1 GCF_010501055.1 Dysgonomonas sp. 521 | reverse complement strand
ACCCAAACTCTAAAAAAAATAAGCGGATAATTAATGAACTAAAACAATATGGGACTATTGCCGCTTAAAAAAGCTGTTTTTATAACGAACTATTGCTTTATAGAGTTCCAGATATTCCACGGCAGTTATAGCGGGAGGTTCTTTAGGGAAGGCTTTCCCTCTTATGAATTTTGAGATATCTAATCCACTTTCTAAGGATAGTTCCTTTATCTTGTTCTTCTCCGCTTCTGAACACCGAAAAATGAGTTTTTTGGTGCGATTGATTTTTGCTTTTTTTCTTCCCATAATAAAACGAGTTGCGAGTTTTATACGTTCCAATTTATTGGGCAAGATTCGTTTTTGTACATACAAAAACACATCTTGCAAGTAAAACCCCCGTGCTTAAATTTAACATTTGCTTTACATCCTATTTTGAACATTAGGGAAAGACAATTTAGGCTCTCTTTTCCCTAATGTTTTTCTTCTTTTGTTGTGCGTCAGTATGAATAATATATAAGGTTTTATCGCCCATATCGCCCATTCTTAAATTAAGCATTGATTACCAGCGATTTACAGTGGGCGATGCCTTGTTTTTTATCGCCCTCCTATCGCCCAAAGCGTTCTTTTCTTGCTTGTATGGGCGATGCGGGCGATATTTTTTCTTCATCGCCCGGCATATCGCCCAGTATAACCATTTAATTATTAGACATTTATAAGCAAATGGGCGATAAAATGCGATTTTTTAGATACCCCCATCTGTTATTGAAAACCATCTATTATTGCCACTGTGTCTGTCTGTATAATTGATATTACAGTCAGAAACCTCACAATATATCTTTAGATGTTTATAGAAGTTCCTCATGTCCGAATAGAAATGCCTTTCATTCGGAATGTCGTATAATTCTTTGAACTGCTCATATATTTCTGTTTTGTTATACTCTTTACCTATCTCGATGCTCCCTTCCTCCAAACAGTTATTAATGAACTCTACAAACTCAAAAGAAGTCTGCTCAATAACTTTTCTTATATTTAGGTTGATGGGCTTTGGTTCTATCAATCCCATTTTAAGATAGAAAGAAATACAGCTCATCATAAAATTATCATATAGATTCCATTCGGTTTTATCCCATTCGGTAAAGAAACGATGCCCAAATTCATCTTCCGGGCTATACGTTCTATGATAGTGTTCCGAAAATTCAAACTCTACGCAACGGTCTTTAGAACTGTCTCCGGTAGTCTGAATGGTTTTGTTTGTAGTGATTAGCATTTTTGCCTTTATACGAAAGGGCTGTTGGTTCTTTCGCTGCACAGGAAGGAACTCTGTGATGTCATTGTATAGCATTTCAAAGTCAAAAGGACTTCTAACGTCATTTAGGCAAACAATTTGCGTGTCAATTTCTGCTTCTTGATACTTGTGCCGGTAAGTGGGATCAAAGTCTTTTCCGTTAATCTCGCAATAGTTTTTTATTTTACCAAGACCTTTACAAAATAACGTCTTTCCGGTTCTACCGCTTGCCGTTTCACTAATCTTGCTATCTGTGAAGATGCTCGCCTTTAGCTTGGTGTCAAAATAGGTATGTAGATTATAACCAATAATAGACATGAGTGAGTGAAAGCGTTCTAATTTTTTGCCGGAAACATTGAAACAGAACTTCGCAAATTCCGCATTCTGACTTTCAATGAATTCTTTTTTCTCAAAGTCTCTAGATAGTATTTGATTTGCCCAAATGCACTTATTCAGGCTTGCATAGTCATATAGATTGTATCCTTCTTGGGTTACTTTTACATATCCATTCTTGAAATAGAGAAAAACGGAATCCCGGGTGTCTGTATTGAATTCGAGAGATTCACTACACATCAGTAGGTTTAGTTTCCTATCGCAGAAATAATTTGCAGGACTAGAGTAGAACTTTTCTAGCAAAGAATCTCGTTTAATATTATCTTCTAGCTTCTCCGGCAAAGACTTTATATAGTTCAGAAAATAATCCTGTATTTGAGTAATTGAATACTCTGTAACGACATTGTCTGTAATGCGGATATAGATAGATGCTTTCCCTATATCATACCTGCGGAAACCAAAGCTTAACAAAAGGTCTATAAACTCCTTATAGCGGATTTTTAATTCCGTCTTAACATTTCCCTCACTGTCGGTCTTTACCTGAACAGAGTAAAACTTGATTTCATTTTTCATATACTGATTTCTATGCTATTAGCGTAGAAGTTCGTATCTTTGCACTGTCGGGTGCGTGGAAACGAAGTTTCTACAAAATACTTAGGATAAGGTTTGTGAAGCTTTATCCTTTTTTATTTCGTTAAACTGAAAACGCCACCTACAAAGATGGCGTTGCAATTCTCCCTAATGTGGTAGTTGGAAGAATTTCAGAAATTGCACAACCTCTGTTGTGTCTCACTTTTTATTGTATTCTCTGATTGAACTCTCGTATATCCGTCTGTCGGGTGTGGTTGCCAGTATGCCACTGGCGACCAAATCAGATATCTTCTTGTGCGAACGTCCCAGTAACCGGGCAACCTGATTGATTGTATACGTTTTCTCTACTTGGTCGGCAACTTGTGGTGGCAATCGCTTATCCATGATTTTTGAAATAATCCTTTCTAATTCTTCCTCGTTTATAACATATTGCATCTTCATAATCTAGTAATTGAAAATTGTGTTTAACTATTTAATTGTATTCTGATTTCTTTGCAAATTTATGGCACGGAAAGTATATCGCAAAATGGCTAAAATCGCACATTGTTGGATATTTACATATTTTATATTTGCAAAATATGCATCTCGTGAATATTAAAAATCGGCACTGAAAAAGTTATTCGAATAAAGAATATTTCACAACCTGAAAAAACTGTGTTTTTTTTGTCATTTCCTGGAAGTCTATAACACTTAGAAAAAGTTATTAACTTAGATTAACCGCGTCTTGGTTTGCTCTACTCTTTTTATCTCTGTTTGGGTGATTCAAAATATGGAATAAAATTTTGTTGTTCGGAATTTTAGACATATCTTTGTATAAAATATCATACCGAATGAAGATTATCAAGAAGAAGCCATTAGTTGATTTCTACGAGAAACATGCAGATGCAAAGACTCCTTTGGAGGAGTGGCACTCAAAGACTAAAAAAGCCGATTGGAACAACTTTAGTGATGTGAAAAAGACTTTTAATAGCGTAGATTCAGTGGGAAACGACAATTATGTCTTTAACATAAAAGGTAACACTTATCGGTTGATAGCAAGGGTTTTGTTTAAGATAAAAACGGTGTACGTTAGGTTTATTGGTACTCACAAAGAGTACGATGATATCGACGACTGTTCTAAAATGTAAGATTATGGCAAAGATTAAAACTGAAAAAGAATACAATGTTGTGATGGAGCGCATAGAAGAGCTTCTTGGCATCGTAAACAACGAAACTCCTATTGACAATAAAGATTCAATAGAGTTAGAACTGCTTTCCAGTCTTGTAGAAGAGTACGAAGACGAACATTATCCAATTGGTACTCCCTCACTGGCGGAAACAATCAAATTGAGAATGTATGAAATGAACCTAACTCAAAAAGGGTTAGCAGAACTTATTGGTATCAGTCCTTCCCGAATAAGTGAAATACTATCGGGGAAAATTGAGCCAACCTATCAAGTCGCAAGAAGCATTAGCAAAAATCTGAATATTGATGCTTCCATAGTTTTGGGAGTATAGAATAATAACCTTTTAGACAATTGAGGAGGTAGGGAAATGACCGGAAGAGAAAAGAAAGAATATAATGACCTCTTCTTCGTTTGCAGCTTGATAGAATATATCGGACGTAAAACAAAGAATCACCGGAATGTCATTACTCGTGCTATCGGGAAAGAGAAATTGCAGCATCTATATGATTTAGCAGATGTATACCATAGCGAGAATATAGATAAGTTGAGTGATGAATTAATCGCACAATACGCTATAGAAGAAGGGAACTTCGACAATGTTGCTGCCGGGAAATACGCAATACCCACTCATTGGGATATTGGCAAGGTGTATAAGCGTTTAATTGTTGATGTTGCCGAGAAGCAAAACAAAGAGCCGATTGATGCCCTTATGGAAGTGTATGACTCGTGGCTATCTCTTAAGATAGAAGACTTCAACAGTAGCATTTACTACGAAAGCCCCGGCTACTTATATGAATCGTATTGTGTAGGAGAGGTTTTATAAACTCTATATTAATAATAACAGAAAACAATATTATGTACACCATATTCAATAAAGAACAACAAGAAAAAGCGACTTTCATATTGCAAAGTCCTTTAGCTAAATTGTCAGAGCTTTATTCTAATGAAATTAAAGACTTGGCAGTTGTGTGGTGTTATTATTCAGGGAAAATAGAAGGTAACACCTATACATACGTTGAAACAGAAGCTTTGTTGAAAGATGGTATTACCTCCGAGAAACGATATGAAGATGCTAAGATGCTTAAAAACCTCTATAACACATTCATTTCTGAACTTGAATATATAAACAAAGGGGAAAATCAAGAGATAATCAATGAGCGTACTCTTTTCAGAGTGCATCAATCTATTTCAATCGGATTGGTTTCTAATGAGGAATCAGGAGCGTTAAGAACACGTGCTGTTCGTATTAGTGGAACGGAGTATACTCCCCCTAAAAGCTTGCAGGAAATAAAAAGCGGATTAAATGAGATTCTGTTTAATCAGGAGCAATATACCAACCCATTAGAGAAAGCTGTATATCTACATTGTAACCTTGCACGCTTACAGCCTTTTATTGACGGGAACAAGCGAACAGCCCGCATGTTGGAAAGCATCGCCTTGATGAATGCAAATATAATCCCGGTTTATTCAGCCAAAGATGCTGATATCCTAAATTACAGAAAAGGATTGATTGCCTTTTATGATACGGAAGACTATACGATATACTCCGATTATTTTCTGAATAGGCAGATAGAGCGCATAAAAGAAATAGAATAATCTAAAAATAAAAACGCTGATCAAATGTTAGACAAATAACAAAGTTGCAAAGAAGTAACTTTCTGATATTCAACACAAAAGAGCAACTGGCACAAATCCGCCAGAACCTCTGAGAGTGTTGAAAGAATAGAAAGAAAAATTAGAGAAATTACACAATCTGTTGGTCGAAAATTGGTCGAACTTTTAAAACAATTTAGACATGAGAGCAACAGTAAAATTAGTACTACGCAACGATTACGTTCGTAAAGATGGTAAGCAACAACTTTGTATGCGTTACATCGCTTACCAAAAGGATTCCTATATTGGCTTAGGAATATCAATCTTACCCAAACATTGGGATGCAAAAGCAATGATGGTTCGTGCGGGAGAGCATCTGGCACATTTGTACAACAAAATCATCACTAAGATTTATGAGAAAGTGAAAAGCCTTATTATGAATTTCTACGAGAAGCCTTTGCCAATTCCTCAATTTCGAAAAGAACTATTAGAGAGCAAGGACGATGACAACACGGATTTTTATTCTTTCGTAGAACAGGAATTAGAGGTTCTTAAAATTGATAGAGCCGAAGGCACTATTTCGAATTACAGAAAGCTTATTAATACGATGAAGGAATGGAAACCAACTCTTCATTTCCATGAAATTACATTAGACTTTATCGAAAAGTTCCATGCACACGAAATAGAGCAGGGAAATTTAGAATCAACAGTCAATAAGAAACATGCTAATTTCAAGTTTTTGATTGGTCGGGCTGTTCTTAAAGAAAAGATAGAAAAGAATCCATATGAACGGTTTGCTATTAAAAAGAAGATTAAAGCACAAAACGAGGATGTCTTGACTGAACAGGAGATTGATAAACTACATGATGCTTATAAGCAAAACATCTATTCAGGAGGAAAACAAAAAGTATTACTGCATATTCCGGCGATACCCACCCAGTGATTCCGGTGATACCCACCCACTCACTGTGCAAATTAGTCTGACAAAATTACCGTTTTTTTCTTAAG
>NZ_QVMO01000140.1:4206-6249 GCF_010501055.1 Dysgonomonas sp. 521 | reverse complement strand
ATTTCCAGGCAGGTACCTGCCATCACAATCAGAATCTGATGAATGAAACAAGAATACAATTAAATTAATCAAACACACGATTTATGAAAACAACCGAGACACAAAACAAATGTGCGGGCAAGATGCCGCTCTGGCGCCTATTGGCCATCATAGTCATTTTTCTGTTCAGCCCCCTGGTCAAAGGCCAGATAACCATCGGTTCAGATATAGACCCTAAACCGGGAACTCTTCTCGATTTACAGGAATATTTACCCGATGGGAATAATACCAATGCTATACGCGGATTGCTTCTTCCACGAGTGGCATTAACCGATAAAAAATCATTGACAGATATCAGTAGCCTAACTAGTTCGGATAATATTCCTCATACCGCGTTAATAGTCTATGCCACAGAAAGATTTGGTAGTCCGGTCAATTGCCCCGGTCCCTATGCATGGAATGGCACTGAATGGATTTCCCTGAGGAACAACGAGCATCCTGATATTACGATGACCGATGCCGACGGCAATACCTACAATGCCAAATGGTATACCACCGATCCGTGCGATCCTGCAGCCGGATCATATTGGATGACACAAGACCTTTACTCTACCGTTGCCGGCGATGGCAGCAAATTACCCGGGGCGGGAAAAGATGAATGGCCCATGATCAATTATGCCTATCAGGGCAGCACACAGCAAACCCCTCTTCAGATAACATCAAAAACCGACCTGCTGACCGGCACCATTTCTTACGGATGGGGACTGACTGCAGCAGCTGCCACAAATAATAATACCACAGTTTCGCGTCTCGAGTATGCACAGATGTTCGGCCTGAAATACAGCCGCGAGCAGGCGATGGTAGCATGTCCCACAGGCTGGCACTTGGCTACGCCGGCCGAATGGAAGCAATTGGCCGATGCCCTGGGCGGCGCTGGTACAGCCGGGAGTAAGATGCGCAGCAAGTACGGCGAGTTCTTTAAAGCAGCAGATATTACCGAAAAAAAGAAGTGGGGGCCAACATCGCTATTAGAAGACTCCGGATTCGGAGCCTTGCCGGGAGGACATACCGGAGCCGACTCAGAGTGGTCGAGGCAGTTTGCCAATGCAGCCCTTTGGTGGATGGACGACCCTACAATATGGCCCAATGGAGCCCAATCAGTGGCTTACGACTGCCGACTGGTTTACAACAGTGACGCATTATTATTCGATACCTCCAGCACCAGCAATACAAATACGGGAAATGTACGGAGGGGACTGTCGGTACGTTGCGTACAGGATAAAAATTAACCACCAAATAATATAAACTCATATAAAATATTCTATGAAAACAACCAAGACACTTACTAACTGCGCATACTACCCCCAATACGGACTATCCGTATTACTGGTAGTATTATTGCTGTTTAGCCTCCGGGCAGGAGCGCAGATAACCATAGGCGCAAACCTTGAACCGGAAAAAGGAGCGCTGCTCAACCTGAAAACAACCGACGTTGCTGGAGCAAATTCCTCCCAAGGTCTGGGTATGCCTCGTGTATACCTCGTAGACGAGAATGCTTTGTTCCCCATGTTTGACAAGGACAAGAGCGATGCCGGCGACTACAAAGACAGCAAAGGAAACACTGTTCTCGACAGAACCACTGCCGACAAAACTCATATCGGGCTAACCGTGTATAATATCAGCGATGAAGACCCTTTCTGTCCAGGCATATATGTATGGCATGGCACAGTATGGGAACGACTGCCTGAACCTTGCACGGGCAATACGCAGCCAACGAATCTCATATTCGCTCCCAACTACAATATAGACGCCGGATCAACCACGCTATATGTAAATACCGCAGGTTCATTCACTCAGGGAACCACCGACGAATACACCCGTGGCTCCGGAGTAGCCCACAGCGAAATGGCCGCCGGAGTATTCAAATATACCGGAGCCGAAGGCGAAGCCTTTGCAGGATACACCTACAACCATGCCAGCGGTATCACCGTTACGATAGATGCTGCCACATTGGCAACCGGAGCCGGGGAACTCCCCGTAAAGGTATCGGGTACGGTAGATGCC
>NZ_QVMO01000140.1:0-4106 GCF_010501055.1 Dysgonomonas sp. 521 | reverse complement strand
ACCATGCCAGCGGTATCACCGTTACGATAGATGCTGCCACATTGGCAACCGGAGCCGGGGAACTCCCCGTAAAGGTATCGGGTACGGTAGATGCCGCCTATGCGGGTAAGGCATTCGATATACCTATTACCGTACTTGGGCAGCAACTCTATGTACGCGTCAACGTAGGTTGCGGGGCATATACTACTGCTATGGCCAACAGGACTATTGTAAAAGGTACACCAAAGCCAAACGGCGACTCCGACTGGTTGCAATTCCAGTGCTTCAACCTGGGGGCAGATGCGACTTTGAGTAATCCGTTCCAATACCTCATAGGGGAGTATTACCAATGGGGGCAGAATGATAGCGATTGGCTAGATGGACGCTATGGAGCCGATGATGCTTGGGGTGATGGTAATGCTTGGGGTGATAGTTGGGGTTCAGCGCCTAAAAATCCCAATAAAGGCAATGATGATCCATGCCCTACAGGATGGAAAGTTCCTTCCATAACACAATGGGAACTTCTCTTTGACTTATACGATAGTGGTGATATGAGTAAAGCTAAGAATAACACGTGGAAGCCAGCAGGCACATTTGCTGAGGGAAAGTACGGTGGTTATATGATCGGAGGAGGTTTATTTCTGCCTGCTGCGGGGATTCGCAAAGATGTCAATGGGTCTGAAAATGTTGGCAGCGCTGGTTATTATTGGTCTAGTATAGTATGGGATAGCAACTCTAGTGCTGGCAGTATGTCATTTACTGTTAATGATGGTTCTAACTTTTCATCCTCATATGGACCAGAAGACAATGGACTTCAACTCCGCTGCGTAAAATGCGCCGATGGCGAAACATGTAACTAACCCTCTTCGTCCTTCGGGATTTGCAACCCCGAAGGACATACTATAAGAATCTTATAAAAGTTTAAACAACAAAATATGAAAACAACAAAAACACAAACCAAACCCTACTGGCTGGGCTGGTGCAAACTGCTGGCACTACTGGCAGTATTCCAGATTTGCAGCCCGCAAGCTGAGGCACAGGTGACCATAGGCTCAAACTACACCCCCGTAAAAGGGGCCTTGCTCGACCTGAAACAAACCGATGCCGAAGGGCTGAATTCCACACTCGGACTAGGCGTATCGCGCGTATACCTTGAGGAAGAAGACGCCCTGTACCCCATGTTCGACAAAGCAACAAGCTCTGCGACCGACTATGTAGACGACAAAGGCAATGCAATAGCCAGAGCCACTGCCGACCAGCGACATGTGGGGCTCTTAGTCTACAACGTTAGCGACGAAGACCCTTTCTGTCCGGGACTATATGTGTGGACAGGCGAGAAGTGGATGCGACTGCCGGAGGATTGCGAGGGTAATACTCCATCAACGAATCTCATATTCTACCCCAACTACAATGTAGATGCCGGATTGGACGAATCCGACCCACTATATAAATATGTAAATACTCTGGGTTCATTTATTCAGGGTACAACCGACGACTGTACCCGTGGCGCCGGAGTAGCTCACAGTGCAATGCCGGCCGGAGTATTCAGATATACCGGAGCCGAAGGCGAAGCCTTTGCAGGATACACCTACGACCATGCCAGCGGTATCACCGTTACGATAGATGCTGCCACATTGGCAACCGGAGCCGGGGAACTCCCCGTAAAGGTATCGGGTACGGTAGATGCCGCCTATGCGGGTAAGGCATTCGATATACCTATTACCGTACTTGGGCAGCAACTCTATGTACGCGTCAACGTAGGTTGCGGGGCATATACTACTGCTATGGCCAACAGGACTATCGTAAAAGGCTCACCACAGCTTACTGGCGACCCCGACTGGCTGCAATTCCAGTGCTTCAACCTGGGGGCAGATGCGACTAAAGATCCATTCCAGCGTATAGTAGGTGATGAAAAAGGTGAGAATGGTACACTCGGCTGGTTATTCCAGTGGGGAAGGAATGCTGACGGACATCAACTGAGAAATAGTGAAACAACCTATGAACAATCGGATAATATTAATCCGGGGCATAATAAGTATATAGAGGTGATAGCAGCCGATTGGATAGATGATGATGTTGCAGACAAGCTGCGCTGGGGAGATGACTCCGAAGGTAAAGATCAACTAAGAGGACCTACAGACCCTTGTCCTGCGGGCTGGAAAGTTCCAAGCCACCTACAATTATTAAGTATCCTTTATTATAACACTAATTATTTGAACAGCACAGCGGATATTGGTGGCCTAAAGATAGGCAATGGTTTGTTTTTGCCTAGACCTGGTAGACGCTCGGACTTGTCTGGATGGGGGAATTATTGGTCTAGCACGGGTTATGTTGGCTCTGCTGAGTCTTTAACGCTTTCGGTGGGCTCGTGGTACCCCAACCAGTCTGGAATGGCTGGGAGTGCCTCTGTCCGCTGCGTAATCGACACCGACAACCCGTGCAACAGTACTACCCCTATACAGTCGGCTAAAGTAGAAAGCTGCCTGCCATATATGTTTACCTACCAGACCATGACACTGACTGCTACAGGATATGACGCTGAAGACAATGTGGTGCCAATGGCTCTATATCAGTGGTATGTAAACGATGTGAAAATAGATGGGGCTACGGGCGAGACGTTCAAGCTAACGCCTGACATAATATCTACCCTCACGCTGGAAGATGATGGCTTGGGTAATAATGTTGCAGAAGTGCCTGTATATTGCAAGGTCAGTAACTCAGAAGGTACCAAAAATTCCAATATATATAAGATAACTATTGTAGAGGCGACTAAAGGCGTGCTATCGCCTATCCATGTAAATTCAGTGGATGAAAATGGTAATTCTTTAGGAAAAATAACTATTGCCCATGTAAACTTGGGTGCAGAAACTGATACCGATCCATGTAGCATGTGGGGCGATCTGTATCAATGGGGACGCCCGAAAGACGAACATCAGCTACGAGCTAATAACGAATTTACAGATGAAATATCAGACAAAAATGTTCCGGGACATCCTAAGTTTATCACAGCCTCAAGTTCACCATACAACTGGCGTAGCGGATACGAAGATGCTCTTTGGGGAAATGGTAGTGCAACAGATATAGATCAAAATAAAGCTGATAATGACCCGTGTCCTGATGGCTGGAAAGTACCGAGTCACCTTCAATGGTGGTCGATATATGGTACAGGAACAATTAGTAATACAACTAGTTATTTTTTTCGTGATGCCTCTACCAATGACTGGGCATGGATAGGAGATCCGTCCAAAGCAGATAGATACGGAGTATTTCCCGGAGGTGTTAATATAGCCAAAGCACTTTATTTACCAGCTGGTTTTAAACGTAGTCATTATGATGGAGAAATACTTGAAAATTATGTAGGTATATCAGGTTATTATTGGAGTGCATCAGTTATTCCGAGTATTTATTCATATGCAATGAATTTTGCACAAGATGGTATTATGATTCTAAGGAGCAATCGTGCATATGGTTATTCTGTCCGCTGCGTAAAATGCGCCGATGGCGAAACATGTAACTAACCCTCTTCATCCTTCGGGATTTGCAACCCCGAAGGACATACTATAAGGATTTACCCAATCCGATATGATATCATCCCGCAGGCTATTGGCTTAGCCTGCGGGAACTTTTAAAAAAAATGTCCTCTTATATGTTAAAGTATAAAGCGGGCGAAACTCTTCCCCCAAAAAACTCCTCCCACCCAACCCTTTTCTTCTTTCCTTTGTTCTATAAAAAAAATCAAAGGAAAATCAAAAAAGAATAAACAATTATGACAAGTATCAATTTACATTACCGACCCTCGGAGAGAGCCGGAAACTATCCCGGTAGCCTGTACCTACAGGTTATCCATGAGAGGAGGGCACGCAAAATCACCCTTCCCTATAAGATATACAGGGAAGAGTGGGACAGTAAAAACAAGGCAATCGTTGACAGTACCTCCCAGCGGGACAACTACCTGTACGAAGCCCGCAGGGGCATCGAAGAAGAGACTGTCCGCTTGCGGGCTATCATCCGCGAACTCGAAAGCAAAAACAGCTACTTCGAAGTGGAGGAGATTACCGATGTGTACCATTCCAGCCGCATGGAAGAATCGGGCGAACACAGCCTGAAGAAACTCGTCTCCCGCCTGA
>NZ_QVMO01000013.1 GCF_010501055.1 Dysgonomonas sp. 521 | reverse complement strand
CTGTAACTTCAGCAAAATAGGGAGAGATGAATCTATTCATGAAGCGAAGATAACATTTCTACAAATTATGATGAAATTTTGATGCGGTTGCCCTGAGACTTTGTTACTATACATACCAAAAAAGCAAGTGGGTCTGCGACCTTATTTCTTTTTATGTATTCCCCCGAACATTTGTCTCAACCGCATTGTAATTACACCAAAAACACCTTCGGCAAATATCCCCGAATTCATTTTTGAAGTACCCAGCATTCTGTTTACAAAAATAATGGAGACTTCCTTTATATCAAATTTAAGGCAATATGCCGTATATTTCATTTCCACCTGAAAGGCATAACCTTTGAAGCGGATATTATCCAAGTCGATGGTTTCCAATACAATCCGTTTATAACATACAAACCCGGCTGTAGAATCATGCACCTTCATACCTGTTATCACACGTACATAACGGGATGCGAAATAGGACATCAAAACACGCCCCATCGGCCAGTTTACCACATTCACACCGCTATAGTAACGTGAACCGACTGCCATATCGGCTCCATGATTCGCACAGGCATCATACAAGCGAAGCAGGTCTTTCGGGTTGTGGGAAAAATCGGCATCCATTTCGAATATATATTCATACTTCTGCTCCAAAGCCCACTTAAACCCGGCTATATATGCCGTACCCAGCCCAAGCTTCCCCGCCCGCTCGATAAGGTATAATTTATCACTAAATTCCTGCTGCAACTGCTTTACGATAGCAGCTGTACCATCTGGCGAACCGTCATCAATAACCAGAATATCAAAATCCTTGGGAAGATTGAATACAGTCTTTATAATCGCCTCTATGTTTTCCTTCTCATTATAGGTAGGAATAATGACTATTGAATCTGACATTTCCTGAATATATTAAGTTACAAATGTAGCATTTTAAGTATTGATAAATAAAAATTTAATTAACAAAAAAATAAAAAATATTCACAATGGCATTCCTGTTGAGCAGACTATTTCCACCGGATTTTAAATTTTTAATACCTATTTATGGAATTCCGGAGACTTTAATATCTATTAAGTAGAAAAAGGGGAAGATTAATAACAATTTAAAACATACAGTTATGAAAAACTCAGTAAACTTAAACTCGGCAGAATGGTGTGATATCGTTTTTGAAGGAAGAAACAAATCATACGGAGCTTTTGAACTAAGACAATCTTCTTGGAAACGCCATATTATTGCTTTTGGCATCATCTTATTACTAATGTGCTTTGTAGCCGCCCTTCCTGCAATTTTGAATACAGTAAAAGCTGCTACGGGAATACGTGCCGAAGTAAAGGATGAATACAAAATAGCAATTATAGACCAACCATTAAACAATGTGGAAGATGTAGCAAAACCTGTAGTGCCCGAACCTCCTAAGTTCGTAAATATGACCAAATTTGTACCTCCTACAATAGTGGAAGACTCTAAGGTAAAAGATGACGAACAGATGGTAATGATGGATGATGTAACAAAAGGTAAAGATGCCATTGGTGCTTTTGATGTTAAGGATGGATCTAATGATGCTGACGCCATCCGTAAAGAAATAGAAAAAATAATAGAACCTGTAGATAAAGGAGACACTGAAAAAAAGCCTGAAATATTCAAGGTGGCCGAACAGATGCCTCAATTTCCGGGTGGACAGGATGAAATGTACAAATTTATTGGCAACAACCTGAAATACCCTGTAGTTGACCAGGAAATGGGAATACAAGGACGTGTAACAGTACGGTTTGTAGTAAGCAAAACAGGTGAAATAACAAATATAGAGTTGCTAAAAGGGATAAGTCCTACTTGCGACAAAGAAGCTATAAGGGTTATAAAAAGTATGCCTAAATGGATACCGGGCAAACAAAGCGGCAATCCGGTTCAGGTATATTTCACAATGCCTATTGTATTCAAACTTAAATCATAATTGTACGATGTTAGGTTTTATGTTTAAGGATAAGAGAGGGTGTGTCAAAAGTAAAACATCTCTATCAAATTGCTACTCTCTTTGTCATTGCCTCGCCTTCGCTTCGGCGAACGTTGTTTCTGAGTGCAACGAAGAATCTCGACCTACTAGATACGAGAGTTTGACTCCGTCGATTTTCAATTCACTCCGTTCAACATGACAACCAACGGTCACAGGAGCGGAGCGTATGTAAATAGATATGAAAAAATACTTTTGACACACCCTCTTCTTAGTTAATTTTACCCGCACAAATAAGCACTTAACTCTAAGCCAGCCGGATGCGCATACAACAGGCACAGCAAACCGTTCATCATACATCCTTATCATACATCCCTACTGTTTCTCGGTGAGATATTTCCAAAAGCGCCGGGGCATATGTTGCCGTTGCAGTTTTGGGTTGATACGCTCTTTTATCGTCATCGACTTGAAATACCCTTTCCACAGTTCCTGAAAAATCTTTTCGTCTTCGGCCATCAGGCTCTCATCCAGTTTACCTCCAAGCAAGTGCTCGTCATTGTCGAGCGTCATTTCCACCATTGTATTCAGGTCATAATAATACCCATACCTCCTTTTTATATCATAGATAACCCATTTCTGATCCGAGAAGCGGTCTTTAAAATGCCCGATAGCCAAAGGCAGCGCGTTATAACGGGGCGATACAGGAGCAAAGAATATATCATCCGCCGCTTTCTGGAAACGGACAAACTGTTTCAGGTAAAGCTCTTCGTGAGATACCTTCCGCGCCAGTTGGCTCATCGCCAGCACATCGCTATCCGCAAAATTAGTTTCTATCGGGATTTTACTGTCAATCGCTTTGCGGATATACCTGAACAGCAAATCGTCACTCCCCTCCTCTTCCGACAGCCATACATAAGTAAGCATATTCAAAGCTCCCTTTGTGAACTTACTATCGAGGGCTTTCCACACCCGCGTCGCCCTGTCTTCCTGTGTGACAACGGTATAACTATCCTCCATAAACATGGGCGCGATAGCCCCCTCTGCCAACAGCTTATCAGGAAAAACCTTACGGCTGTACGCATCAAAAACGGCTGTGAGTAAGCCTTCGAATGTTTTATCATAAAAGAATACGATCATCAGTCGGGGAAAATTATTGATAACTGGCTATCATCCTTCTTCCGTTTCTTCGGCTCGGTCAGTACCTTGCGCACATACTCAGGAGTAGCCTCATTTACGGTGTACATAGCCAACTCGTTACAAGTGATAAAATATTGGGCTTTTTTCATTACCACCCCTATCTTCTTCAGGTGCGAGGCATTCAGTTTGCCATGCCTGCGTGATGTGACTATAAACTGGGCAGACTTAACACCTATACCCGGTACGCGCAGAATCATCGCATAATCAGCCTTATTTATATCCACAGGGAATACTTCGGGATGGCGTAGAGCCCATGCCAGCTTGGGGTCTATTTCCAAATCGAGGTCAGGATAAGCGTCATCCACTATTTCATCAGCGCGGTATTGGTAGAAACGCATCAGCCAGTCGGCCTGATAGAGACGGTTCTCCCTTACCAACGGAGCCTGCTTCAAAGCCGGTAAACGGTTATCATAACTGTTGACAGGAATAAAGCCCGAATAATATACACGCCTCATCTGTGTCTGCTGATACAATATGGACGAAACCCGCAAAATATCCTTATCCTTCTCATCTGTAGCCCCTACTATCATTTGCGTACTTTGTCCGGCAGGAACAAACCGTGGCGCCGAACGAAACTTACGCCTGTCTTCAATACTTTGCTGCATTCCCTGCTGAATGTAGCGCATCGGTTTATATACACTACGATGGTCTTTTTCGGGAGCCAACAGTTTAAGATTCGCCTCTGTCGGGATTTCCAGATTCACACTCATACGGTCGGCATACAATCCGGCCTCGCTTATCAGTTCCTGACTGGCGCCCGGGATACTTTTCATATGGATATACCCGTTGAAACGCTGTATAGTCCTCAGGTCTTTTACAACCCGAACCATACGCTCCATCGTGTAATCGGGATTATTGATAACTCCCGAACTAAGGAACAGCCCCTCAATGTAATTCCGCCGGTAAAATTCGATTGTCAGTTCTACCAGTTCCTGAACGGTAAATGTTGCTCTGCGAATATCATTGCTTCTGCGGTTGATACAATATGCACAATCATAAATACAGAAGTTGGTAAGCATTATTTTCAACAATGAAACACATCTCCCATCTTCCGTAAAACTGTGGCAGATACCCATTCCACCCACAGTATTTCCCAATCCGCCCGCTTTATTTTTGCGGACAGTACCACTGGAAGAACAGGAGACATCGTACTTTGCCGATTCTGCCAAAACTTTGAGTTTTTCGAGCACATTATCGTTCATATCTATACAAAGAAATAAATTTTGTACGAGAGCAAGCCATAAAAAATGAAAAATTATACAAACTTGTTGAAAAGTAATCACTGTCAATATAATCAGTTAATTATAAAACAGTTGCAATAATACAAGACAATAAAAAGTGACAAAAGTGACATATATCTAATCGTTTTCAATCGTTACTTTTCTTCTGGTACATAATCCCTGAATGCTTCTCCGGGCATCAGCTCACACCTCTTTATTATACAGGTATAACCAGAGCTATCCCTTCTTACCCTTATCAGGTCGTCAGGACTTTTAGGCTTTCGTTTAGATTGGAGTCCAGGTCGGATTTCTTCTTTAAAATCAGATGTACAACGCAAATTATTGCCTTCAAAAGAGTTATTGCCACCCTGTGCCTGACCCGCAATCCCCTCGCGACCATTACTTACTGTCTCCGGGGATCCCGTGTCAGGCAAGGGATGGCAGGGTTTTCTTTCTTGCTCAGGATGCATCAGGTTATTCTGCAACAGGTTCAGCTGTTCGGCTGTCTTCGTATCGCGTACAATGATTGTCAGGGCGGCAGGTTCTTCCTTTACCCCGATAGACTTTGTATCACTCGGCAGAAGGGTTAAGCGTATGGCATGAGTATCAGGTGCGTATTCCTTTTCTTTCACGACCTGCGACTTTAAGATTAATTTGTCCGGATTGTCTTTATCGGGGATATATGTAGTCCGCACTTCGGTCAGGGTATAGCCTTCGAGTTTACGCTTCAGGGAGTTGCGGGCTATAATGCCTAACGCTTCATTACGGCGTTCAATAGCTTTATTTATCGCTTCCCTGAATTCAGGCTTCTTTTCTTTCCATTCGTAGAACGATTTTCGGGTTATTTTCAGATGGTTACATATTTCGGTAACGGTATACGTATCTTCTTCTATGAGGGATACGATTTTTTCTGTTAGTTCTTCGGTGTATTTAGCCATGATGAAAAATTATGAGTTATGAATTAAAAAATTATGAGTTGTAGCCTCTCTGAGTCTTTTATACTAGATAAATCTGTGGGAAGATGATGAATAACAGAGGCGATTGTGTAGGGGCAGACCTATGTGTCAGCCAAAAAACGGGCGAACACACAGGTTAGCCCCTACATCCATTTCAAAAAATAGTATTTATGTTATCTTTATATTCAATAAGATTATATATGGTTTATTCTCTGTGATTTAATTGCCTCCTGCTTTAGCTGGAGGATAATAGTCTAATCAGATAATGGCTTTAGCCAAAATGTTTTGACTAAAGTCGTTTTCTACCTGTATTATTATCCACGACTTGAAAGTCGTGGCAACTAAAACTCCTAAAAATATGCATCTTACTCTTTTATTGAATATAAACTCTATTAGATAAAGCTTGTAGAAAATAATCCCGACACAGGCGGGAAGCCCCTACTCCTATGTAAGACCTAAATAAATCAAAACAAACAGATTGTTAATTTTAATATTTCAATACATATTTTCAGTTATTTTAATATACTTAAGGTGAAAAAATACGTACTAAAACAAGCTAAAGATGCTTGATTTTAGTTATATTTGTATTATTACATCAATCCAAATTCATCAAAAGCCTCAAGTATGAAAAAACTATGCACTTTGCTTGTTATATTTACATGTACCAATGTATTACTATGCGCTCAAGATACAGACAGACTGATATACAAACACACCGAACTGGAAATTATACTTGACAATGTAAGGCAACGATACATCCCCGACAAGAGAGTAAAGGTCTACGACATAACAGTGAATGACAACGAGAAACGCCCAACCCTGCAAGGCGTGACATCCGATACTGACGCATACAATGAGACTGTAAAACAGGCGAAAGAAGTATATGGCAAAGACTTTGTGAATAAAATCACCCTGCTTCCCTCAAGCGAGCTGGGAGATAAAACGTACGGAGTAATAACATTGTCGGTTGCCGACATACGCGTTGAAGGTAAATTTTCGGCGGAGATGGCAACACAGGCCATACTGGGCACTCCGGTACGGATACTACAAAAAGATGGATGGAGCCGTATACAGACACCGGACGGATATATAGCATGGACACCGGAAATAAACTACCAGCCCATGACAAAGGCCGAATATGAATCGTGGAAAAACGCGAAAAAAATAATTTTTACGGATTACTTCGGATTCTCATATTCTGAGCCTGATACCCAGAGCCAGACTGTGTCGGACCTTGTAAACTGCAATATACTCAAAGCCGAGGGTGAAACCGGAGATTTCTACAAAGTATCGTACCCTGACGGACGAAAAGCATATATATTAAAAAAACAAGGCAAGCCTTACGAAGAATGGCTATCTTCAATAACAGTATCGGGTAGCAGTTTTGTCGAAAAAGCATATACACTGATGGGAATACCTTATGTATGGGGCGGAACATCGGTGAAAGGAATGGATTGCAGCGGATTTACAAAGACCATCACACTGATGCACGGCATTGTGCTGATGCGCGATGCTTCACAACAGGCTTATACAGGAATACCTGTGGATATAAGCAACGGTTACGGCAATTTACAGCCGGGCGACCTGATGTTCTTCGGGAAGAAAGCTGAAAAGAATAAAAAAGAACGGGTACGTCATGTAGCCTTCTATATAGGGAACAATAAGTTCATCCATGCCTCAGGCTATGTACGTATCGGCAGCCTCAACCCTAAAGACGCGGATTACGACGAAGTAAACACAAGGGAGTTTATACGTGCTTCACGCATTATAGGCGCTGTAGATAATGAAGGTTACGGCATGTGGTCGATGAAAAACATATACAAATAACGGCCTCCCCCCTCCACAGGAGGGGCTGTTACTCCGCTTAGGGGAAGCAGGGAGGGCTAAAAAATAATCTAAAACATAATACTATGTCTCAGTCAAGACGCAATTTTCTAAAAACAGCTGCTGCTACGGCTATCGGCACAGGCCTCCTGTCGGGAAACCCGCTGGCCGCCTTCGCACGAAATAATAAGCAAACAATTCAGTTAAATAAGAAAATGAAACTGAGTTTCAAACCATACGACTTACAGTTGCGCCACGTATTTACCATCGCCAATTCTTCACGTACTACCACGCCCGTAGTGCTCACAGAAATTACATACGATGGCATTACAGGATACGGGGAGGCCTCTCTCCCACCCTACCTTGGCGAAACGCAGGCTTCGGTAATTGAATTCCTGAAAAAAGTGAATCTGGAACAATTTTCCAGCCCGTTCGAACTGGAAGACATCCTGACCTATGTAGATAAAATCACGGAAAATAACACCGCGGCAAAAGCGTCTATCGATATTGCACTACACGATCTGGCAGGCAAAATCATGGGACAGCCGTGGTACAAAATATGGGGATTGGATAAAGAAAAAACACCTTCTACTACTTTTACCATCGGCATAGATACGGAGGAAGTCGTAAAACAAAAGACCCGTGAAGCCGCTCCCCTGTATAATATACTCAAAGTAAAACTGGGACGCGACAACGATAAACAGATGATAGAAGCCATACGCACCGTCACAGATAAACCCATAGCCATAGACGCCAATCAGGGATGGAAAGACAAGCATTATGCGCTAGACATGATAAACTGGCTGAAAGAAAGAGGCATAGTAATGATAGAACAGCCGATGCCAAAATATAATCTGGATGACGCCGCGTGGGTTACAGAGCGAAGCCCGCTGCCGATATTTGCCGACGAATCGTTTCAGCGCCTACAGGATGTGCTGCGCCTGAAAGGAGCGTTTACCGGAGTGAATATAAAACTGATGAAATGTACGGGTATGCGCGAAGCGCAAAAAATACTCACAGTAGCACGGGCGGCCAATATGAAAGTAATGATAGGCTGCATGACAGAAACGTCCTGCGCTATTTCGGCAGCCACGCAACTATCGCCGGCTGTTGACTGGGCCGACCTGGATGGTAACCTCCTTATCAGCAACGACTGCTTTAAAGGGGCTACAGTAATAGACGGCAAACTCCATCTCGAAGATAAGCCGGGCATAGGAGCAGAAAAGATATGACAGACTAAATGTTAATACGGGATTGACCCGGATATTTTAATTTGTTATCTTTGCAAAAATTTAAAGCTTACTACTTTAGAGTCCATGATTCCGTAATTTGTAAGCAAACTACTCAAAAGGTAGAGTACTCGTAACCGTAACTAAATATAAAAATACGTGATATTATTAGCTGAAAGCGGCTCAACCAAAACAGAATGGTGCCTGGTAGATAGAAGCGGCATTGTCGAACATTTCCTGTCAGATGGTATCAACCCCTTTTTTCAGACCCGAAAAGAGATAAGCCGCAGCATACGCTTACAATTACCGCCGGTCTTCTTCAAAACTAAATTTCACTCCATACATTTTTACGGGGCGGGATGCTCATCCATCGAAAAGAAAAATGTAGTAAAGGCGTCTTTAGAAGCCCAGTTCAAAACACCATCCATCATCGAGAGTGACCTTTTGGGAGCGGCGCGTTCCCTGTTTCAGCAGGAAGCAGGAATAGCGTGTATTCTGGGAACCGGTTCCAACTCCTGTTTTTACGATGGGGAGACGATTGTAAAAAATGTAAAATCGTTAGGTTATATTCTGGGAGACGAGGGAAGCGGAGCTTCATTGGGCAAGGCTTTTGTATCCGATTGCTTAAAAGGACTCGCCCCGAAAGAACTGATAGATCCTTTTTATAAAAAGTACAAGATCGACCCCGATGAGATAATGGATTATATCTATTCCAAGCCTTTCCCAAACAGGCTTCTATCCGTTATGTCATTCTTTCTTTACGAATATCTGGAACATCCTTATATAAATAATCTGGTGCGCCGCAGCCTGCGGTCTTTCTTCGAAAGGAATATCCTCCAGTACGAATATACCGAATATCCCATCCGCTTTGTAGGCACGGTAGCCAAGATGTACTCGTTTATACTGCGGGAGATTGCTCAGGATTTAGGCATCTATATAGATGTCATAATCGAAAATCCGATTAAAGGCTTAATTGAATATCACAGGGAAAACGGGCAACTGATATAGAAAATGAAAAAAGGACACATTTAACCGTGTCCTTTTTCTTTCAAAAGATAATCAACCATTATTTAAACATGAAGGAAAGAATATTTGACATCAGATTATTCCTTTCACTCTCATCTTTAATCGCTTCGAACGGGAAGCCCAACACACAGGTTTTATAATCGCCATCGTAAGCAATACCTGCGCTGAGGTTATTCTCCGTATATCTGAATATTGTATAACTATTCTCTCCCTGAGGTTCCAGTGCGTCAGGCGATTCCACTGCGTAAGCTATAGAATTCAGTTTATTATAAAAACTGTAATTACCTGAAAACACAGGGAACGGAGAAGCCACACTTTTCACGTTGCCTTCTACGGCTGCACGGCCAACACGCCATTTATATTTCAAAACATCCGTGGCGAACTTCTTATCTTCATCCTGAGGGTTCTCCGTATCCCACAGGTCGGACGCTACATAAGCCCCGCTGACGAAAATATTTCCGCCCTGTTTGCAATAATCGGCTATCCTGTTACGGAACTCTTTCGGGAAAGTCTTGAATTTGGCGGGATGGACTCCCCTGCCTATCTTTGTTTGCCGTTGTTTTCCCAGTATTAAGTCTACCAGTTTATACGACTCCATCTTTGCTGTACCACCCGAAACGGCATCCCTGCTAACGGATACAAAAGAATAACCCGCACCCGCTATAGATTTCCCATGCATTGCCGGATAATCGAATGTATTACCCGCAACTGCAGTTGTTTCAAAATTGGCGTTACTTGCCCCGAACCCAGCCGCATCATCGTCCATCCACGGTATTATGCGCCTGAATTCGTACTGGCTGCCAATATAGTTATACTCCACCTTATCAGGTACGCCATGATCGATAAAATCTACAAAGCCCCCTATGCTGTCTTTCGTAGCAAAGCTATACGGGGCAGACAGCCTGTCGAAACCGTTCACAATCAATACCGTTCCTTTTTCATCCGATTTCCTGCATACGGATAATATCTCGGAAGGAAAGCTCTCGCCTCCCTGATTTAGGGCAGCCACTTTGAAACTGTAAATAATATCTTTCGTTATCGGCAAAGTCGTATTCGTACCGTTCACTATTACGCCGTTATCGAAATCGCCCTCCCCGATACGTGTATATACAATATATTTTTCGGGTTTCGCTGTCGGTTCGGTTACATCCTCTACCGGAAGCCATTTCAGTTCTACCTGGCTATCACCTGAAAACTCAGCGCCGAACGACTTTACAGGTAATGGCTGTACCACATAATCGTATCCGTATTGTGACGCTACGAACTTCAGCATACCCTTATAGATGGAACGGCTGACCGTAAACCTGAAACGTGGGTCAAGCCCGTATTTCATATCGGCAAAATTCTGGTGTGACAATAGTTCCAGAAGCATGGTAGGTACATTCGGCACACGGGCTTCGCTGTACGAACGGTTCCACATGTGGCGGCGAGTCCAGTCCGGTTCATATTCACGGCGGATATCCTTCACTATCTCGTCCATGATAACTCCGGTCAGGTCACGCGAAGCCCAACGGGTCTTGCCATTTTCAAACTTCTCATTATTGTGATGCGTCATATAGATACCCAGAGTGCCTATGATAGAATCGTTGAAAGTAGTACCGGCATCGGTATGGAATGCCATCGCCAGATCGACCGGTATATTCAGACCCTCCCTCTTTGGCAATACGGAAGAGCCTCCCGCAATATAATTTACCCAGAAACCACGGCTCTGATAATCGTCTGTATAATCATTTTTGCTCTCGCTCTTATTATAAACACTATCCGGCACACCCGCCCATTGCAGCCAGTACCTCGCACCTTCGGTATAACGGGGATAGCCGCTTGTTTCGGGCTTGTAATCTATAGCCGGCAATTTCTTTATATTACTATCGGCTATCGACTCCGAACTTTTTGCATTGTCGGTTACGATACCGCTCGGATGAGGAAGCCGCGCGATATTACCCATTCCCCCGCCAATCTTTACTGCATCGGCGGTAACGATACGTCCTGCCTTATTGCTATTATTTGATAATACAATTTTGCATTTATCATTTACGCCTTTATCAAACGTAAAGAAACCAAGGAATATCCATGTGCCTCCACCCATTTTCTGATTGATGCTGAAACCGGTCTTTCCTCCTGCATGGTAGACCGTATATTGCGCGTCATCCGTGCTGTTTTCAACGGTTTTATACGAAATATAAACCCCATACCTCCCTTTTTCGGGAATATCGGGTATCCATTCGCAGGTGCTTGCGTCTCCTTTGCTGATGGTCTTTACCTGACGATAAGAGCCTGATCTGAATGGATTTTCTCCATCCAGATATGACTCTTTCAAATATGCAAATCCTTCATTAGAGCCAGCTGTCCAGCTGTCTTTTCCATTAACTTCTTTATAGATTGATCTATCTTTATTCTTATCATTGTCTACAATCACTTCATGGCGCTGAATATCACGCTCGCGTGGCAACAGTACATTCGCCCCCGCATTCTCAAGCATAGGCACCAGATACGGCAAGACATAACTCTGCGTGTAGAGATCTTCTACAGTCTGGAATATACGCGCGCGCTGCCACTCCCAGCGGGTAAGCTTTTGTTCGTAATACCAGCCATGACTTTGCCACAAAGCCAGATGATGGTTCTGTAATCCTCTGTCAGGGACATACGGTCTGGATAGATTCGTTACCAAAGGTTTATCCAGTTTATTTGCAAAAAGTTCTTTTTTGTCTTTACCTAACAGAACGAGGTCTTCTATTTTCCGTGTATCGGTGATAAGCTCAACTTTGTATTTATTATATTTTTCGGGTAAAAATCCTTTTACCTTGGTATAAATAGCATCTACTTCCTGCTTTTGGAATGCGATATAAGAAAGATTGACACCGGTAAATAAACTTACCGTCTTATTCTTTATATCTACAGAGTCGATTTTCACCTTATATGTCCTGACATCCTTGTTTGCCACCTCTGTCAGGTATGCTCCTATCTGTTCCCTAACGGCATCAGAAAGTGTATCCTGAGCTTTTATCCCATTAAACAGGAACAGACCTAAAAGGCATAAAGCCAGTATTTTTTTCATTATGTTAGAATTTTAAATTTCTAATAGAGTTTGTATTTAATGCCAATCAAGGGTTAAATGTGCCGTTAGGCACATCATATTGGTAGAAGCATGAATGAAATTCGTTTTTTTGTGCCGTCAGGTACAAAATGTGAATTGTTCTGTAGATATTGCGTACCTGACGGCACGCAATTAACCGGTTAAAGCTTCTTTCTACCAACATTCAGTCCCTAAAGGGACAAAAAATAGCACATTTAACCCTTGATTCGCATATTCAATAAGATTATATATAGTTTATTCTCTGTGATTTAATTGCCTCCTGCTTTAGCAGGAGGATATATAGTCTAATCAGATAATGGCTTTAGAAACTGTTTAAATTTTATACGAATTTTTTATTACACCTATTTCTTCGTTCATTTTTAGGCTGTTTTAGGTTGTTTTTTCCTTTCTCTCAACTCAACCAGCGGTCACAGGAGCGAAGCGTATGTAAAAAAAGCATCTCTAAAACATCTCTAAAAATTTGAACGAATAAAATTTAAACAGTTTCTAGCCAAAATGTTTTGACTAAAGTCGTTTTCTATCTGTATTATTATCCACGACTTGAAAGTCGTGGCAACTAAAACTCCTAAAAATATGCATCTTACTCTTTTATTGAATATAAACTCTAATAAGAGCCTGTTTAAATTTTAGCGAAAATTTTTATTACAGGTTCTGGTCAATAGTTCTTAGCAATTTTTTTATGCTCTTTTTACCGTATTTTTGGCTCCGCCGATTTTCAATTCCCTTTTTACTCTTGGTTTAGCCCGCTAATTAGCTCCGCTGACCGTTGGTTCGGCTGGCAAAAATGATAAAATCCATCTAAAAATAGCTATAAAAAAGATTTGCTCACAGTACATGACAAAAATTATTCAAACACGATTTGGAGACGATGTAGAGGCAGTGGCTTGTCCTGCCCGCTTGTCATCGTTTACGGGCACCCACAAGGGGATGCCCCTACAGCAGGATATAAAATTTTGTCATGTACTTAGAGATTTGCTATAAAATTTAAACAAACTCTAAATATTTTTCATTATTTACAAACGGTCGAATGAATAACCCTTCTTTTTCAGTTCTTTTATTATTTCATCCAGTCTTAAATATAATTTATCCGTACGGGTTGGGTGTGTTCCGGGATGAATGAGAATGATACCCCCGTTTAACCCATTTTCTTTTTCAAAAGTAAACAATTGGTCTATCAATTGCTGCGACGACATATAATTTTTCATATCGGGCGTCGTATAATCGGCAGCCGTGCGCAGGCCTGACGTAAAGTTGATTACTACCTGCCCCTGAGCTTCAACCAACCCCACATTGCTCAGATTATACCATTCGTATGGGGGCAGGTAGTAATGCACCTTAGAAATATCTATTCCAAATTTTGCCAATTCAGCCATATTTTGCCGTAAATCATTAATCAGGCTATCAGCGCTTACCAATGATTGCTGCCTGTTGCCCCACGGAGCATACAGCAAATGCTTATCGGAGTGACCTCCTACATAGTGCCCCTTGCGGATAATCTCTTTGATAACAGGCTCATGCTCTTTCATCCGCAAACAGTTTCCCGTGAGGAAGAACGAGGCTTTGATCTTATTTTTATCCAACGTTTTCAGTATCGAAGGCGCTCCTTCGAATACAGAGTCAGCGGAGAATATCAGGTGGATTACTTTCTTATCGGTATTCAGCCTGACAGTAGCGCCCTGACTGTCGGTAACGCTATTTACTTTTTTTTTTCAGCTTGTTCTTTTCCCAGTTGTTCCATCATGGACAAGTGATACATCATATAACAAGTCCCGTCAATTACAGGCTCATTGGTGCCGTATGAATGTTCATGGAATACAGCGGGGCCATTCTGAAAAGCAGCTAAAGGATCTTTATCGCGGCTCACCTTTGGAACACCCAAAAACGTATCATGCCAACCTTCATCGATAGGCCCGTCAACCAATCCGCCCAAACGGGTATCGTCCATTCTGGAAGAAACAGCTCCTTTGGGGAAGCCTCCGATAAACGAGTATCCCCAAGGGTTACAACCCAGAATCCAGTCACGCAGGGCAGCTTCCATTTCTTCAAAAGAACTGTCTCCCGAAATATCTTTGTACTGGTGAGCATAAGAAGCAGCGCCAATAACGGCGAAGTTTGCACACCAGATATAAGGCACACCGTTCATAAACGGTTCATTTGCTGCACGGTTGCGAATGGTTTGTAATCCCTGACGCATAAAGTCGGTAAATTTTTTACGTGTTACCGCATCTTCGGATTTTGCCATCAGGTGATGCCCTTGGTTAACAAATGGATAGAACTGGTAATGCCGTGCAAAACCGAATGCCCACAATGGATTAACAGGTTCTAACTGTCCCCAGTAATTGCCTTCGGCGCGCCATTTCGGATCTTTGGTAAGGGTATAGAATGTAGCAGCCGCCAACTCTATATCATCCACATAGTTGTCTTCTTCGTAAAAATATGGAGAAACCACACATACGGTTTGGGTATTTCCGGGCTTCTCAAGGGCAAATTCATAGGCAGGCTCTGCCTTATCAGACAGTACTTTAGCAAAAGCAGGGTCTACATTCCTGAACAGTTCGGCGCCCAGCGCAAAACAAGAGGCAAACTTACCCGCTGTGGAAGCCACTCCGGTGGTACGGTTCAGTTGAATCTCTCCGTTTCGGGGATTGGGCAGGTCCTGAGGTTCTCCGGTAATGAAATAAACCGGCCGTCCCTTACCGGGTCCCCAGCCATAGTCTACATTGTCGTCTTGTGGCAGGCCATAACCTGCATGGTCGCGGTCATCGGCTATCTGGTTGTACATTTCTTTAGGCGCAGGATTCATTCTGGATAACCAGTCGAGCCCCCAACGGATTTCGTCTAATATATCGGGAATGCCGTTACTGCCCGGGCTGGCATCGGCACGGTAATTGTCTTTGAAGATTGATTTATCTTTTGCCTGATAGTAGGTCAACATCATGTGATAGACAGCGCTTGCGGTGGTGGTTACATATTGCAATTTATCGTCAGCATCGTGCCAACCTCCGCGAACATCAATACGTTCGCCTGTGCGGGTGGGATGTTCTACGATATAACCATCATGCTGATGACAAACAGTGCCTAAAAAATTATTCTGTCCGCAACGCTGACGGCGCATATAATTGAGCATAAAATCAACAGATCCTTCGTAAATATCTGCTCCGATCTTAAACTGAGGAGATTTCACCCCTGCGACCTCGATATAATAATCGCCCTCTGCCTGAACAGACGAAAAGTCGAGGCGGAAAGCCGATTTCAGTCCCCAATAAGCAGCATCTGCAATTTTTCCCTGTCCGCTGAATACTGTCTTCCCTGTTTTGGCATCGATAAGAGAAAAAATGGGCGTTCCATACTGAGACGCAGGCAAAACAGGCGGTTGCCCGTTACTTCCACGAAAAGAGATGTCGGACGTGATTTCTTCGGCTGAGATTAGCACCGCAACCTTAATGCTCTTCGGTAAATATCCCAGTTGATTTATTCTGACCCACGAAGATTGCCCGTATGATGAGAGAGCCATCGCTAAAGCAACCAGAGAAGTGAGTATATAACGTTGTTTCATGTTTTATCAGGTATTAAGTTTTTTTCAAAGAATGATGCCATATCTCCTCTTTGTCATGCTCAGAGCAACGAAGCATCCCGACCCTTAATCAGGGACGAAATCCTCCCTTCGGTCAGGATGACAACCAACAGTCGCAGAAACAATGTGTATGTAAAAAAGACGACACCCACCATTAATTATTTTTTTCAATAAATACTTTTATTGACCAATTCGTCAAACAATTTAGCAATTTTATCGGTAACTACATCAGCAAAACGCTTTCCTTTTTCCGCCGAAGATTTTTTCGGATTCCCTATACCCGTATCAACAGATACTTTACTCCAGTTACGGGGTATCCACGCAACCTTTGCATTCAACGAATCGATGTTAAACGGTTTGCTCTCGCCATCCCCCGCCATTGCAAGGTTTACCAGTCCGGGGTGGTAATG
Source organism: Dysgonomonas sp. 521 (assembly GCF_010501055.1). Taxonomy (GTDB): domain Bacteria; phylum Bacteroidota; class Bacteroidia; order Bacteroidales; family Dysgonomonadaceae; genus Dysgonomonas. The sequence goes on along the minus strand of NZ_QVMO01000013.1, from coordinate 51,997 downwards.
CATCATTACAGACGTTTCCATTTCTCCGGCATGGTCATCCTTATTTTCAAAATAGCCATCCTGTGGCTCTACCGTAAACCAATCGCAACTAGCGATAGTCATTTGCGGGTAATCAACCGCCAAATCCCGGATCATCTGTTTGAAGCTGTTTCCCCCGTGCCCGTTCATTATTACCAGTATATGAATGCCCTGATAGTTTAAGGACTCAACTATATCCGTTAAAACGCATTTCTGGGTTTCGTATCGGGCATGCAGGCAAAAAGGCTGTTCGCGCTGTCCCGGATTTTGGGCACCTAAAGGAATGGGGGGTAAAACCATTCCTTTAGCGCCAAATTTATCCCATGCTTTTGCGGTAGCATCCACAGCAATATCATGTGCCAGATAACAATCGGTAAGGTATGGCAGATGGTAATTATGCGGTTCGGTTGCACCCCAGGGCAGTACAGCAAAAGAATAAGATATATCCTTTATGTTGCCATAAGTCTCGATAGAGAGGTCGATATGTTCTTTATTGTCTGCCATCGCTTATATAATTTACATTTCAAGTTTCAAGATTTCAAAATAATAAAAATCAACACAATACATATTTTTTGTATAAATAAGTAATCTATAATAATTAATGTAACATTCTCTTTGTCATCCTGAGGTACGAAGGATCTCGTTTCTCAAAAGCAAAATAGGCAAGAGATGCTTCCTGTCGTCAGCATGACAAGAACGAGTATTATGTTGCAATAAATACTTTCTATCACTTACTTAGATTGTAGATACACGTTTTTTATATTCAGCCAGACATGCGTCGAGACGTTCGTGCGCGGTAGTATCGCCCGGCACATTATGGGACGGATGGATGTACAGTTTAACACCCCTGTCGGCTAATATCTCAGCCACAGTGGTAATAGTCATCCATACCAGTGTAACGAATCCGAGTGTAGATACAGGGCCGATCTTGTCCTGATGGTTTTTCAACGGAACAGACGCGTCAACTACAGGCACGCATGAGTCTACAACGACATCGGCAATTTCGAATAATGTTTTACCGCTCGGATGGCGGGTGGTCTTCCCTTTTGCTTCGGCCGCAGAACCGTATACGATAACCTTCATCCCCAGCTCTTTAGCACGCAGGGCAACATCAATATTCACATTATTGATTCCCGTATGGGAGAAAATCCAGATACAATCCTTATCGTTGAAGTTATATGCTTTCATTATCGCGTTGCCGTATCCTTCGGCGCGCTCAAGGAATAAAAACTGATGGATTCCCATCTGTCCTGTGATACCGGTAAAGAACGTCATCGGAAGCTCCACCATCGGGTGGAATCCGACAAAACCGCCGATACGCGGATACATCTCCTCAACAGGAATAGTAGCATGGCCACATCCGAAAGTATGTACCCAATGATTGGAACCGATACTGTCCGCCATAATCGCGGCTGCCTTCTTTATATTTTCTAACTGTGTGTCTTCGATCTTTTGCATAATGCCACGGGCATTTGCCAACCATTCTAATGCTAACATAATTGTTCTTCGTTTTTAAGATTTATAATTTATTGTTTTTGAATTCATTAATACGATAATTCCTTGTAGAGCCAATAGTATGGCTAAGAATACAGGGAATGATGATATATCAAAGGTTTTTGAGATATGTCCCATGATGTAATTAAGTATAGAATTTCCACTCAGGGCGATGAACAGAGCCAACCCGATAGCTGTTCCGGTAGCTTCTTTGTAAACCGAGCCGATAAGCCCGACAACAACAGGGAAACCCGCCGCCAAGCCAAAACCCGCTAAGAATAAACTAACCGCGGCAATATGGAATTCTGAGGAATAATGAAGCATAACGATCCCTATCATAGCTATTGTGATACCGCCTATAAGTATCCTGAAATGCTTCACTACCTGCAGCAAGTAGCTTAAGGCCAACCGGGCAACGGTCATTCCCAGCACAAAGAAAGTAAGGGTAAGGATTATATTCCCTTCTTCGATAGGCGTTGTGCCTTTCAAATAGCTTGTCGTCCAATTATTAAAAAGCCCTTCCATACCACTTTGGAAAAACAGGAAAAAACTCATTACCAATAATAATGGTTCTTTTATCAATCCGAATGCTTTCTTTATCGGGAAGCCCTGCTTAACCTTCGGTTCCGGGAATTTTATGGTAATAAAGTAAAGGGCACAAAGCAGCATAAAGCCACCTGTCCATTGAAGGATTATTTCATAGGTGTAAATTTTGGACAGCATACCCAGAAGAAAAGGTACACCTAATGCCCCGATTCCATAAAAGACACCCAATATACTGAGTTTCGAACTCCTGTCCTTATCATCCGAAATATCGGACACCAAGGCATTTGTAGACCCGTTCAGCATGCCTCCGCCTAGCCCGATCAGGAAAATACAGAAACGGAGAACATTCATATTATCGAAGAATGATAAGCCTTCCAGTCCTAATAATGTGAAGACTGTGCTGACTATCAGCAGCATTTTGTAGCCGAACCTGTCTACTACCGGCCCGAATATAAGCGAACCCAGCAATACCCCGATAGGCAGGAAAGTAACCAAAGAGGAGGCTCCTACGGCATCGAGGTTATACTTGACAGTCAACGAAGGCAATACTGAGCCCATTACAATGAACGCGACCCCGAAAAAAGCCATTCCGATGCAAGCAGCTATATAGACAAGATTTTTTTTATACATAAGGTATCCTTATTTGAGTGAGCGGAGAGCCAAATGACCTGCGCCATACAGCCCGGCATCGCCACATAGTTGGGATTTTTCAAATTTTACCTGTTTTATGCTTATGGGTTGCGCCCACCTGCAGGCTTCATCGTATATATGGTCTAAGAATTGCGTAGCAGGGCCAAAAACGCCGCCACCCCATACGATCTTTTCAGGGTTCAGCAGGCTTACCAGATTTGCGGAAGCCATCCCCCATAATTCTACCGCCTTGTAGAGGACATGTTTTGCCAACGGGTCATTTTCTTCGCAGGCTCTGAATATATCCTGGGTAGTAACAGATTCTATCTCTTTCTTACAAAGGACGCTATCTTTGAAAAGACGACCTTCTTCCAATATCTTTTTAGCCTGCCTGGCTATTCCATTGCCTGAGGCGTGGCTTTCGAAGCAACCGTAAGCCTTGTATTCATCCTGATATGTACTATTTAAGGCCAGCCAACCCGCCGCGCCTACGATATCTCCATGTCCATGCAGTATGTGTCCGTCAATCAGTATGCCGACACCTATACCTGTCCCTACTGCGATAAACAGGGCATTGCTACAACCTATGGCAGCGCCTTTCCATGTTTCGCCCAATATATAGCATGTCCTGTCACTTGCTATATTTATTTTTATATGGTGATAATGATTTTCGAGTTCTTGTTGTAAAGGATAGTCTTCCCACCCTTTGATATTCGGAGCCCATACTTTTCCGGTCTGGCTGTTCGCTATTCCGGGTATACAGATTCCAATGGCATTTACATCTGTTCGACAATCGCTAATGAGATTATCTATTGTTTCTGTAATAAGAAGTCCGACTTCTTTTCCTTGCCGATGTTCTAACAAGGATGCTGTTTTTTGGAGCACATTTCCCTGAGGGTCGAAGAGAGCTCCTGTAATTTTTGTACCTCCCAAGTCAATTCCTATCACTGACATATTTTCTACTATTTTGGGTTTGGTATAACCGGGATATTACAATCTTAGAAATAAAAGGAGACAACTTAAACATTATGATGTCTCCTTTTATCAAAAAATCTAAAGCCTAATTTTATATGAAGAATGTAGAACCTATTTTCTTCACCTCGTTACATTATTACCAACCTGTTGTCTGAGTCAGCTTAAAGCCCTGGCTTTCGTACAAGTCGATCTGATCTTTTCCGATAGGCGCCAGATAAACACGGTCTGTGAAATCATCCCTTCCACTTACACCTTCAGGAAGATAATATCCAATCATATCGGCAGCATTTGTTCCATTGAAAACAACTACAGTACCGTCAGCCTTCATTATCTGAGTCTTATCCTTCATTCCTTCTGCTACCAGTTCCGGTAATTCAGCCGGTAAATCGCACCATACTCCGGTATATAAGTCCTTGTTAGCCGATGTTTTCATATAATCAATCTTCTTCCAGCGTTTCAGGTCTAGCAGGCGTGAATGTTCAAAGAATAATTCCATACGGCGTTCGCGGCGGATTTCCCATATCAGCGCAGATACATCCGCGTCACGTTTAGGATCTACAGGTAATGACGTAAGGCTCAGGTGAGCGCTTTTAACAATGCCTTTATCTATAGCCTCAGCGGCTAACGGCCTGTCACGAAGTGCATTTATAGTCTTATTTATATCGGACTGGGTAACAGCAGCGCCACCCATAGCAGCCAGTTCTGCTTTTGCTTCAATCCAGTTTAGCAGGATTTCGCCCAAGCGTATAACCGGTGCATCGTTCGTATTTGTATTACTTGCATATCTTGAAGGATATGATCCTCCCGCGTTTGTAGGCCCCTCCCTATCAATAAACTTAACAGGATAAAGTAATGTAGGAGATTGAGATCTTGGCTTGTCCCAGAAAGAAGCTTCGAAGCGAGGGTCACGGGTTTTCATCAGGTTTTCAACATCAAACTTATCTGTATTAGTTAATTTTGAATTCTGCCATACTTTACCGTCACTACAAATAAATGCTTTAACCAAATCTAAGTTAGCGCCTGTATCAGGAGTTTCTGTCAGGTTAGAGTAAGAGGCTATATGGTGAGTTACACTCTGAGAAGCATCATAATGCCTGTACATGATACATTCCTTGTTTCCTGCCAGGTTATCTGAACCAAACAGGGTACGGGTATCGGTCTCAATCTCATACTTGCCTGAGTTCATAATTATCTCCGATGCTTCTATCGAAAAATCGAGGAACTTTTTAGCTCTGGTTTCGTCTCCTGCCTGATATTTTTGCCAGGTACCTTCAAATAGCATCCAACGGGATATAAATCCTGCGGCCGCATCTCTGTTTAGAGACTGGTTGCCATCGCTAGTACGGATATTAGCCAATACAAATTTGAAATCGTCATAAATGGCATCCATTACCTGATTGCGTGGAGTCCTGTCCTTATAGAGTTCTTCTGTTTCGGATGTGGCTAGTTCCCTGTCGTAATATGGTACATCGCCAAAAACACTAACCAGACGGCAATAATCCAATGCACGGAAGAAACGTGCCACGGCAGTCCAATGGTTAAAGGATTCGGTAGGAAGAACGGTGGTCATATTGTTGTCAAGACGATTAAGCATCAGGTTTGCTTTTCTTATCCATCCGAAATACCAGTTGGGACCTGCATAAGTACTCAGCCAACCCGGAACCGATGTACTGTTGGGCAGCACCATCATATTCCCTCTGGTGGTAGGCACGCTATTTTCAAATAATGTCTGTTTATTCTTTTTAGCAACATCATCACTAAATATAAATCCTCTGACAGGTGTATAATCAATACCCCATCCCGAACTATATCCTACAAAGAACTGGGTATAAAATTCATTGGCATACATCCGAACATTCTCTTCTGTTGTCCAATAACTTGCATCAGTCATATCATTTAACTGGGGACGATCCAAGACGCTGTCGCTACAGCCGGATATAATCAATATCCCCGATAAAATCAGTGCAGAAATTACCTTTCTTATTTTATTCTTTTTCATAATAATCAATTTTAGAATGTTAGCTGAACACCAAACGAAACATTTTTAAACAATGGGGCACCTACCCCTGTACGTCCCGAGTTATAGTTACTGTTTACGGTATCCCACATTGAGTAACCGGTAACAACTTCAGGGTCGATAGGCAATCCTCTCAGGTTGTCCCATGTCGCAATATTTTCCAAAGACATGTACACACGCGCATTTGTCAGATAAGCCTTCCTGATAATATTTGCAGGCAGGGAATAGCCTAATGTAACATTCTTAAGCCTTAGATAGGCCATGTTCAACAAGTAGCGAGACTGTACCTGCATATTATTTGTATTATTCGCATTTGCCTGATTGTAAGGACGTGGATAGAATGCATTTGTATTTTCTTCTGTCCAGAAATCTCCGGCGAACGTCTGAGGCATAGCACCATCGGCTGTATTGAAGCCCGGTATTGCCAGACCACCGCCACCCCATATATCGCGTTTTCCAACACCCTGGAAGAACAATGATACGTCGAAGCCTTTATAGTCTCCACCTATGCGGAAGCCATAATTATAGCGAGGGGTTGAATTACCGATTACAACCATATCTCCCGGATCGTCGGCAGAACCGCTTCCGTTATCTACTCTTCCGTCACCGTCTATGTCTACAAATTTAACATCACCCGGTCCAAAAATGAAATTGTTTGAATTCTGAAGTTTCGGCTGATAAACAGGATTATCTCCTTTCAGTTTGTTCATTGTAACTCCGTCCACTACGATCGTTTCAATTTTTCCATCGGCTCCATATACAAAGTCGTCCTTCTGATATAAACCGGCTGTCTTATAGCCATATATATCTCCATAACGTTTTCCATTATAATAGGTCCATGTATTCGTAATATTCTTAAAGGCTCCTTCGGGATAATCTGTGATATAACTGGTGGCGTCGGAAACGGTTGCCATCAGATTGATACCAATACCATTGTCAAAACGGTGATTGAGGTCGACTGTTAATTCCCATCCCCTTGTTCTCAATTCTCCATAGTTACCAACCGGAACCGGAGCGCCAAATGTTGCAGGCAGGGAAACACCAGGAGTAATCATATCGCGTGTATATCGCTGATACCAGTCAAAAGTTAAGCCCACTTTGTCTTTCCAGAAACGTAAATCAGCACCAAAATCCAGTGTTTCTATATTCTGCCATGTAATATATTGGTCTACAGCATTAGGAGTTGAAAATCTACCAAATTTAGTTGAGCCGTTGAGCCATGTCGTTTGAGCATAAGAAAGCGTAGAGACATATAAATTGGAAGCTACAGACTGGTCTCCGATAGATCCCCATGATCCTCTCAACTTCATAAAGCTCAATACAGGGTCTAAAGGTTTCATAAAGGCTTCATTGGATACTACCCATCCTGCCGAGAAAGAAGGGAACCAACGCCATTTCAGGTCTTTAGGGAATTTAGAAGAACCGTCGTAACGGATATTCGCTTCTAACAGATACCTGTCTTTGAACATATAATTCAAACGACCGAAATAACCTAACTGAGATTCCCACTCTGTACCACCGCCAGTAGTCTGAACTCCTGAGGCCAAATCGAACTGAGGATTGTTAAAATCCAGTATTTCTGTCTTCTGAGACCAGTTATATTTTTTCTTCCATTTTACCCAGTTCAACCCAACCATAGCTTTGAATGTATGATCATTAGCTACATTAAGATTGTATGTAGTATATACATTGGACGTTCCTTGTTGTGTATTCTCCGAACGACGGTAGATTATGTCATTCATAGCATAGCCTTTGGATGTATATGTTTCATGCACCAGCTGTTTGGCCAGCATCGCACCCGGAGTTCCTTCCGGCACCACTTCTCCAGCACTGTTGACGTAATACTGATTGCCACTGGCATCGAGCCTGTCAATAGCACCACCCCAGCTGTTCAACGCAGTATATCTCATACCCGGCCTGTCCCACAAATATTCATTATTGGAGAATGTATAATCGGCATCCAGAGTCCATCCCTTAAGAATGTTAACTGTAGCGCCAATATTTACATTTGTATAATTATATTGTTGGGTAGCGGTATTAGCCTGGGAAAATTCCTGAGCCGGACTTCTCATTACCCTGCCTTGTTCGTCAGTGCCGTAAGGTTGTAATGGTCCCCAACGATACATGTAATACCATGCGTCAGCAGTAGTGGACGTACTTACAAACGGATAACTCTTTGTACGCTGTGAGAACAAAAGTCCTGCCCGAACCGATACGTATTTATTAATCTCGGTATTAACACGCGCAGCTGCATTGTAACGTCTGAAATTATCTTTTTTAGCTGCTTTATTCATACCATCCTGATCGAAGTATCCTAAGTTAACATTGAATGTAGTCTTACCGGTAGTACCACTAACTGACAGATTATGAGTCTGTGTTGGCGACCAGTCCTCGATAAGGTGATCATAAGCGTTATAAAGACGAACTCCCATTTTGCTGGATCCGCTCAGATACCAGTCGCGGCCATATACTACAGGATCATTAGGGCCTACTTTGCCACCATAGGTAGCCTGCCATTCTCTAGCTCTTTCCAAGCTGGCTCTATCTAAAAGGAAGAAAGCTCCGGTAACCGAACTACCCACACGCTCTGCTGCCTGCATAGAATATTCAAGCCCGTCGATACCGGCCATATTTATATCAGTAGCAGCTTTTGCCCATGAGAAATTGTTTGAGTACTGAACAGATATTTTCTCCGATTTAGCTCCTTTTTTTGTTGTAATCAGGATTACACCGAAAGCAGCTTTTGCTCCATAGATAGATGATGATGCCGCATCCTTCAATACTGATATAGATTCTATATCATCCGGATTGATCATCTGTATACTAGGTATTTCCACGTTATCGAGCAAAATTAATGGATTAGCGTTACCCTGGATAGAACCGATCTGCCCACGGATTTTCATTACCGGATCAGAACCTACTTCCCCATTCGGGATAACAACAGAAAGACCGGGAACCGAACCCTGCAATCCACGACCGACGTCGGCAATAGGACGGCTCTCCAACGTTTTGCCTATATCTACCGATGCTACCGCACCTGTAAGGTTTTCTTTCTTTTGTGCTCCATATCCTACGACTACTACCTCCGACATCATTGTAGAATCTTCTTCCATTGTCACATTTATCGCGTTTCTGGTGCCAACAACAAAAGCCTGCTGTTTGTAACCAACATACGAAAATGTCAAAGTAGCATCAGATGTAGTATTTATTGTGTAATTACCATCAATATCAGTGAGAGTACCATTGGTTGTTCCCTTTACGGTCACACTTACTCCGATAAGCGGCTCGCCTTTAGAGTCAACGACCTTTCCCTGAACTGTAATTTTTGTTTGTTGTTGTTCCATTATACCTTTTGATTCCGGCGAACCATAGGCATAGCTATACCCTAAGGACGAATAAACCAGTCCGATAGCCAACAAACAAAGAATCTTCTTCGACAGTGTTTTTCTGTGTTTTTTAGAGTTATTCATAATACTTTGTTTATTAATTTGATACTTTTTTTCTAACTAATATGAATCGAAGATTAACTTTTGCGTATAAACGGAACACCGTTTCTTTAATACAATAAAACCCTAATTCACACAACAAGACTGTTGCACGAACTAAGATTTAGACAAATAGAATTCCGGAACAAATATTGTCTTCCAAATATTTGCCCTTCCGAAAATGGGTTTAATGAGATTAGTCTCTTTCTTTTCTCTCTTTAGCAAAATACAGCTAATCACCAAATTTGCAGGTGCAAAAACGGTATAAAAAGTTGATATATTTTGCTTTATTTTTATCATAATAGTTTTTCTTTGACTGTAGTTCTTTTCTTTTTTCAAGCTTACTTTTGATTCATATACTAAGTACTAAAACATGAGAAGATCTGAAGATTAATTTAGGTTTAACGTATTTTTTTCATAAGATAATTTTATAGGGGTTATACAAATATTTAATTTAAGTTAGGTCCTGTTTTATAATCCGCCCAATGCCTGTCAGCTCAGTTGTTCAATAAGCCTACGATACCTTCACTCGAAGTAAATACACATCCTTTGCCACTCAACGGCACAACTGTATTTATTAATGAATTTCCTATTTTATGTTTCCACAGCAGCCTTCCGCTTTTTGCATCCAAAGCGAAGATCAAACCATTTTTTGTACTCCCGAATACTACACTGTCCTTTTCTACAGGCATAGATGGCGCATGATCGTATCCGTATGCCACATTTACCGACCATATCTTTTCAGGGGCATTACTTGTAGCTGAATAACAAACCACACTGTCCTGCATGGTCTTGCTGTATAGTCTGGATTCATCCGCTGACAATCCGATTGTCTCCCTGACCATAGATTCCTTTGTCCGCCAGATTGTTTCTCCTGTATTTGCATCTAAGGCGGTCATCACTCTGTCGGGCGCGGTAAAGAATACTTTACCGTGAGCAGCTACCGGCCAAACCGCGGCAGGTGAAAAATGCATTCTGGTCAATCCTCCGTCCCATTTCCACAACAGGTTTCCGGTCTGCTTGTCCAATGCGTACATATTATTGTCCCATGCTCCGAAAATCACTTTATCCTGGTACAGCAGAGGGCGGGTTTCAATATATCCTTTTACCCCCGCATATTCCCAAACAAGGCTGCCGGTCTTAATATCCAAGGCTCTCATCGTATGGTCGCTGGCACCAATATAGGCGATACCGTTTTCTATGGTTACTGCACCAAGTACAGCTTCCCGGGCCGGATATTTCCATATCTGTTTCCCCGTATTCGCGTCTACGCCATAAATATTCTTATCTGCCGATCCAAATACAACCACATCATTTTCAGCGGCAGGAGTACCTACTATCCTATTATCCGACTTATAAGACCAGATTTCCTTTCCATCCTTTAGCGACAAGCAGGTTAGCACTCCGGCATCGTCGCCTACATAAACTTTATCTTTATACACTACAGGGGAAGAATAGATCGTATTACCTATTTTTGTAATCCATGATACCTTTACCTGGGGATAAATATGATTTACAGAATCTGAAGGGCGCTTATAAGATGAATTATCGGCTGTATAATATTGTTCATTCAATGAGTAGCCACCCCATTTGCGAGGTTCCTGCCCTATTTTCTGTTCGTATACGATAATCGAGTCGTTGGTAACATCATACAATGAATAACCTCCAAGCCCATCAGCTTTATCCCTTAAATTAGAACGGTTCAGTATGCCGGGAATGCCGTCATAAGACAACATCCTGTTGCTATGGTAATGCCCGCCCAAGAAGACTTTGACGTTGTAGTTTCGGGCAAGGTCAGTTACCTCGTACCAGTTGTCAACGTCGCCATCCTGCAACGGATAATGCGTCACCAGCACAAAAGGAGTACCTGCCTTAGCTGACGAAAACTCTTCTTTAAGCCATGAAATATCCTGCGGAGCCACATGCCCGTCCATCATACGGATGATAGGCCCTGTACCAAAGCCTAAGAATGTATATCCGCCATGTTGGAATTTAAATCTTTCGCTTCCGAATATATGCCCAAAATCTGTAGAGCCTGACTCACTCCACTTTGTTTCATGATTACCGGATACAATATAATATTTTACTTTTAGTTGATCCAGCTGGTCTTTTACTTTTTGCAGGGAAGCCCTGTCTCCTTCTTCCGTCAAATCTCCTGTAACCAAAACAAAACTGATATCAGGAGTGTTATTTATCTGCCTGACACTTCTACTTAAATCATTATATGCTAATGAGTCTTTTGTTATATGCAGATCGGTGATTAAGGCAAAGCGAAACCCCTGTCCCTTTACCGGAGTTGCAGATAAAAGGGAAAAAGAAAGAATGAAAACAGATAAATAAAAAGATAAGTTCTTCATAGAAATAGGCTTTGTCACTGTTTAAAGAACAATTAAGTTCACGTTCCACTACTTGAGCATTACAAATATATAAGGTTTTTATATATCTTTTTCGAGTTATTCGGTTATTTTATATTTTATTGCATTTCATTTACATATTTTAATATTAATAACAAGCTGACATTAATAGAAAATAAACACAAAGTATTCATATATAATGTATTAATACTATTAAACAAAATAAAGCAAACTCCACATTTTTATATTTAGTTACATATATTCAGTTTTATTAAGATAATACACTATAAATACAGCAGCAAACAATCAAATACAAGGGAATAAAAACAGGAATAAACCACATACAAAGCAACTAAAAAGAAAAAGCAAATACTTAATTGTAAATATATGTATATAACTATAAATTATTGTTAATTTAAATATTTTATTCCAATCCCGGTGTTTATTATTCAAATATATCCACTTATATTTGTCAAAGAATCCAATAAAATAAAAACCACTGAACTATAATAGCCTCTAATCTTTTATCTTTGGTGTTTTAATTAAAGAATCAAAGAATTGAACTATGAAAACGAGCATGAATAACAATTCGCCAAAGCACATGATAATTTTACCATGCGAGTTTCCATACAGACTTTGAAAACAAGATTATAGTATGAAAAGATTATTAAATACAACTTTTTTATTGCTCTTTATCCTCAATATCTATGGGCAAAACAATGCTGTTCTGGTCGGAGCAGAATTCACAGACGAATACTATCCGTTATTGAAGGGCAAACGTGTCGCTTTGCACTCTAATCATACAGGCATAGTCGGCAATAAACATCTGCTGGATATGTTGGTTGGCGATGGAATAAATGTTACTACAATCTTTTCACCCGAACATGGCTTCAGAGGGAATGCCGATGCAGGGGAGCATGTTTCAAGCTCGGTAGACAAAAAAACGGGTATACCCATAAGGTCTCTATATGACGGTAAAAGCCGAAAGCCAAGCAAAGAATCGATGGACTCGTTCGATGTAATGGTTTTCGACGTTCAGGATGTAGGGCTCCGGTTTTACACCTATTATATCACAATGGTAAGGCTTATGGACGTCTGCGCCGAATACAATAAAAAATTCATCGTACTCGACCGCCCCAACCCAAACGGGCACTATGTAGACGGCCCTATACTGGATATGAAATACAAGTCGGGGGTAGGCGGGCTTCCAATACCGGTTGTGCATGGAATGACCTTGGGTGAACTGGCCCTGATGGTAAACGGAGAACACTGGCTCTCGTACAACAGGGCATGCGACCTCACTGTCGTAAAATGCAGAAATTATACGCACCGCACAATGTATCAAGTACCGATAGCCCCTTCTCCCAACCTGCCGAATATGAAATCGATATACCTGTACCCATCCACCTGCCTGTTCGAAGGCACTCCTGTGAGCCTGGGGCGTGGCACATCTTTTCCGTTTCAGGCATACGGACACCCGAGAATGAAGGGTTACACATTTAGCTTTACACCGAGGAGCATACCCGGAGCAAAGAATCCGCCGTTACTGAATCAAAAATGTTATGGTGTTGACCTCAGAAATATACCCGATGAGGATATTTATAATAAAGGCATAGACCTATCGTATATAATAGACGCATACAAGAACCTGGGAATGGGCGACAAATTTTTCACTTCGTTCTTCGAAAAGCTAATCGGAGTGAGCTATGTCCGCAATATGATTATTCAGGGAAAAACGGCGGACGAAATAAAAGCAATGTGGAAAAGCGATGTGGAAAAATTTAAAGTACAGCGCAAACCTTACTTATTATATGAAGAGTAATAACCCAGTTATAAATTATGAATTATGAATTATGAATTATGAATTATAAATTATAAATCATAAACCGAAAAAACCGAAAAAACCGAAAAAACCAAAATACAACATGAAAATAAATTGTTTTATACCTTTTCAAAGTACAAACCAGGTAAAAGAAACTATAGCATCGCTGAGAGAATCAACCCTCGTAAACAAAATATACCTGCTGGCAGACAGCGGATGCAAGGAAAGCGTTGACGGATGCGAAGCGATCGACATTGATTCTCTGCGCTCTACTGCTACTATAAAGAAAATAGCATCGAAAGCTGATGCGGAGTATACCTTGATATACACCAAGTCCGCTGATTTACGCCTCGGAATGTTTGCTTTAGACCGTATGTTACAGATAGCAAAAGACTCCGGTGCAGGATTGGTTTATGCCGACCATTACCAGATAGCGAACAATGAAAAGAAAAACAATCCGGTAATAGCCTATCAGAAAGGAAGCCTCCGTGACGACTTCAACTTTGGCTCAGTACTGATCTACAAATCTAAGGAACTAAAGAAGGCCGCGGCGAAAATGGATGCGGAATATAAATTTGCAGGCTTATACGACCTTCGGTTGAAGGTTTCACAAGAAGCTGAACTGGTACATATCAACGAATATCTCTATTCTGAAATAGAAAACGACACCCGCAAAAGCGGCGAAAAAATATTTGATTATGTAGATCCTAAAAACCGGGATATGCAAATAGAAATGGAACAGGCATGTACCGACCATCTGAAAAGAATAGGTGCATATCTGGCTCCCCAATTCAAAAAAGTAGAATTCGACAAGGCCGACTTCAAATATGAGGCTTCTGTCATCATCCCTGTAAGGAACCGTATCAGGACAATATCGGACGCTATAAAATCGGTATTGAGCCAGAAAACAAATTTCAAGTTCAACCTTATTGTCGTCGATAATTATTCTACAGACGGAACCACCGAGGCCATCGGTAAATTCTCATCGGACGAACGCCTGGTACATGTTATACCCGAAAACAAGGAACTGGGTATCGGCGGTTGCTGGAATGCCGGGGTACATCATCCCGAATGTGGAAAATTCGCTGTACAACTGGATAGTGATGATGTCTATTCTGACGAAAATACATTACAGAAAATAGTAGACGCCTTCTATGCGCAAAACTGTGCTATGGTGGTAGGAACGTACATGCTAACGGATTTTGACATGAAGATGATTCCTCCGGGAATCATAGACCATAAAGAATGGACGCCCGAAAACGGACGCAACAACGCGCTTCGCATAAACGGCCTGGGTGCTCCGCGCGCGTTCTACACACCGGTACTGAGAGAGATAAAAGTGCCGAACACAAGTTATGGCGAAGATTATGCCTTAGGGTTATATTTTTCGCGGGAATACCAGATTGGGCGCATATATGACGTACTGTACTTGTGCCGCCGCTGGGACGATAACTCCGACGCATCGCTCGACATAGTGAAAATGAATGCGCACAACACATATAAAGATAGAATACGTACATGGGAAGTGGAAGCTCGTATTGCTTTGAATATGAGCAAATAGGCAAATTATAGTTAAGCAAATTTTGAAAAAATGAGGGTCAATAAAACTACTCATGAATTATTAGAGACCCTCATTTTTTGTTCTTAAAAAAAAGGTAAGGAATATGAATTTAACGTCACAAAATGCAAAAAGCCTGTTACAATCGCAGCTGAAAGAATGGGGTTTGGCAAAGACAAATTTTGAAGCTCTCAGGAATGTAAAGACCAAAGAGTTCCAGCTTAACGGGTTTGTAGTCAGAGTTCAGTTCAACCCTGCCCGCATCCAGTCGTCTGCAGCTAAAGTGGATGCCAAATCGATACAAGAAAGAAAATGCTTCCTGTGCCCCAATAATTTACCGAAGGAACAAAGAGGAATCCCTTTCGGCGACCGCTATCAGGTATTGGTCAACCCGTACCCTATTTTCCCTGAACATTTTACAATACCGCTCTATCAGCATACCGACCAGCTTATTCTGGACAAATACACGGATATGCTCGATTTAGCTAAATGTCTGGATAAATATACGCTGTTTTACAATGGGCCTAAATGCGGCGCCTCGGCTCCCGACCACGCCCATTTTCAGGCCGGAATAAAAGGCTTTCTCCCCATAGAGGATGAGATTGGCAATATGCCGAAAGAAACCGTATATAGAGAAGATAAACTGAACGTATCCATATTGCGAAACTATCTGAGGAACTGTTTCCTGATAGAAACATCAGACAAAGATGAGGCCGTCAGTTTCTTCAACCGCCTGTATCCCCTGTTGGAAATAAAAGGAGATGACAAAGAACCGATGATGAATATACTTACGTGGTACGAAAACGGTATCTGGTATAGCTGTATATTTCCACGCGAAAAGCACCGTCCTGCGTGTTTCTTCGCCGAAGGAGAAGATAACCTGCTGATCAGCCCCGCTTCTGTGGATTTAGGAGGTGTATTTATCACTCCCCTCGAAAAAGATTTTGAAAAGATAACAAAGGACGATATCACGGGCATACTAAAAGAAATATGCATCGCTGACGAAAAGATGCAATTGATTGTTGACAGCATAAAACAAAACAGATGGAACCAAAAGTAAGTGTCGGTATTTTGTGGAACAACAGGATTTCCTTTATCCTGAACCAAGATTATTTATTTCAGGGACAGGCAGTTCCCGGAGTAAACACCGTTTCATTCATTGACGGGAAGATTCTATGGAATGGAAATACTTATGACGAACTGTATTTCGAGCCACAGGATAAAGATGCTTCATTTATTATAAAGGATGTGGTAATCGGTATCAATTTCCACTGGGAACGTAAAGAAGACCAGCAGTTTAGGGGAGCGCTGAAACTGATTGTAGAAAATAGCATGATTGCCGCCGTCAACATCCTCAATGTCGAAGATTACCTGACAAGCGTTATCTCGTCCGAAATGAGTGCCACCGCTTCATTAGAGCTATTAAAGGCTCATGCCGTAATATCGCGTAGCTGGTTGCTGGCACAGATAGAAAAGAATAAAGAGATTATCGCCCAAAAAGAAGAATATAACACTTTTACCGAAACAGAAACGGAACGTGTCCGCTGGTACGACAGGGAAGACCATATCAACTTTGATGTATGCGCCGACGACCATTGCCAGCGCTATCAGGGCATAACCAGAGCAAATTCGAATATCGGCATTGTAAGGCAGGCCATAGACGAAACCAGAGGTCAGGTATTAAAATCGGAGAACAAAATCTGTGACGCCCGCTTTTCGAAATGTTGCGGAGGCGTTGCCGAAGAATTCCAGAACTGCTGGGAAGACACAAAATTCCCTTATCTGGTCAAAATAAGGGATAGTGAAAACATAGGTGATATACCCGACCTCACACAGGAGGCAGTAGCTATAGACTGGATAAAAACCAGGCCGGATGCGTTCTGCAACACACAGGATAAAAACATTTTAGGTCAGGTATTGAACAACTATGACCAGGAAACAACCGATTTTTACCGCTGGCAGGTAACATACACTCAGGATGAATTATCCGAATTAGCCCACAGGCGTTCAGGAATCGACTTCGGTACCATACAGGAACTTATTCCCGTGCAAAGGGGGACTTCGGGACGGTTAACGAAATTGAAAATCATCGGTTCAAAGAAAACTATGATAATAGGTAAAGAACTGGAAATACGCCGTACCTTATCCGAATCCCATTTATACAGTTCCGCTTTTATCATTAGCAAAAAAGACGGTAAATTTGTACTTTCCGGAGCAGGCTGGGGGCACGGGGTAGGCCTTTGCCAGATTGGCGCGGCTGTAATGGGCGAAAAAGGGTATTTGTATGACCGTATACTTTTACACTATTATGTAGGTGCAACCATAGAAAAATTATATTAAAAAGCCCCTCCCAACCTCCCCTTATGGGGAGGCCAGGGCTTCTCCTTTGGAGGGCTTGGGGAGGCCATAATAAAACTTAGCATGAAAAATAATACACAGAGATCACCGTGGGCATGGATTCCGTCCCTTTACCTGGCAGAAGGCCTCCCTTATGTTGCCGTAATGACTATTTCGGTGATTATGTACAAACGGATGGGTATATCGAATACAGATATAGCGCTATACACCAGTTGGCTGTACCTGCCGTGGGTTATCAAACCATTCTGGAGCCCGTTCGTAGATTTACTGAAAACAAAACGCTGGTGGATAACCACCATGCAGATACTTATAGGCGCGGGATTCGCAGGTATAGCGTTCACCATTCCCCTACCCTTCTTCTTTCAGGCTACGCTGGCATTTTTCTGGCTGCTGGCATTCAGTTCGGCCACCCACGACATTGCCGCCGACGGGTTTTATATGTTGGGTCTGAACTCCAATCAGCAGGCAAAATATGTAGGTATCAGGAGTACGTTTTACCGTGTTGCTACCATTATGGGGCAGGGAGTACTCATTATCCTTGCCGGATTTCTTGAAAGCACATCCGGTTGCGAACCTGTAAAGATAAATATAGACGCTTCGCCTCAATATACCCAGTCTACATTATTGATACCCGAAGTGCAAAATATTACAGCACAGGAAGGCGAAATACACTTTATTTCAGACAAAGAAGTGGTACAGATAGGTACTCACGGGGTAAATAAAGACAGCCTTGAAGCATTTCTGAAGAAGGTCGTAGAACTGAACCAAAACAATGGTTTTGTAGCCAAAGAACACACAAATCAGGCAGGTGTTACGGAAAAGAGCGAAAGCGTATGGACTAAAAACGTATCCAGGCCGCTGGGTAACTGGATAAAAACAACCTTCGGCGAAAAACGCTATGTAGCCAAATCGGAACATACAGGCAATATTGCGGTGATGGCGGTATGGTTATCAAAAGAGCCTGAAAATGACAAAGAGATGGTACTGAACACCTCTATGAACCGGGGAGACAACAGCATCTCGCTCGTGCATGGAGAACGCCTTGCATTCAACAGTTCGAACTGGAACAAACCCGCGTATCTGGTTTTCCAGATAGATCCGAAGCTAACGATGGCTAGTACAGCCGAATACAAAGGGCTTTCGGGGAATATACCGTTCGCGTGGTCTATTACATTCTTTGTACTGGCAGGTTTATTCATATTCTTCAGTTTCTACCACAGGGTAATGTTGCCAAAACCCGATTCGGACAAACCGCACGCGCATATAACGGCAAAATCCATCTTCGCGGAATTCGGTGTTACCTTCATCTCTTTCTTCAAGAAACCACAGGTAGCGGCAGCTATATTCTTCATGCTCACATTCCGTTTCTCCGAAGCGCAACTCTTAAAGCTTATCAATCCGTTCCTGCTCGACTCGAAAGATATAGGCGGGCTGGGGCTGACTACAGGGGAGGTAGGGCTTGTATATGGTACAATAGGTATTATCGGGCTGACTCTGGGCGGCATTATAGGAGGCTTCGTCGCTGCCAAGGGAGGTTTGAGGAGATGGTTGTGGCCAATGACCTTCAGTATGTTGTTGACTATCGCTACATTCCTATACCTGAGCTTTACCCAAACAGATAACCTACTGATTATAAACATATGTGTATTCATTGAGCAGTTCGGGTACGGATTTGGGTTCACCGCCTACATGTTGTATCTGATATACTTCTCGGAGGGAGAACATAAGACAGCCCATTATGCTTTCTGTACAGGATTTATGGCACTGGGTATGATGATTCCGGGCATGTTTGCAGGATGGCTGCAGGAACAGCTGGGATACAACCACTTCTTTATATGGGTAATGATCTGCTGTATCGTCCCTATTATCGCAGTGTCTCTACTTAAGATTGACCCTGAGTACGGAAAAGCGAAAGAAAAAACAGAAGCAGAATAATAATTAAAACGAAACAATTATGAGAAAGTCCGTAATAATATTTTCAATAATTTGCTTATTTTCAGCCTACTCCTGTGCACAGAAGGTCAAAACTAAAACAGGCATAGAAGTGCTGAAAGAGCAGAACTTCAAAGAGCTGGAAGGTAAACGGGTAGGCCTGATTACCAACCCTACAGGGGTGGATAGCAATATGAAGTCGGTTATCGACATCCTGCACGAAGCGCCGAACGTAAAGCTTGTCGCACTATTTGCTCCCGAGCACGGTGTTCGCGGGGATGCCCATGCCGGAGATGAAGTAAAGAATGAAACAGACCCCTACACAGGGCTTCCGGTATATTCCCTGCATGGAAAGACCAGAGTACCTACTCCCGATATGCTCAAAGACATCGATGTGCTTGTATATGATATTCAGGATATAGGATGCCGTTCTTTCACGTACATCAGTACTATGGGACTGGCTATGGAAGCGGCAGCTGAGAATAATATAGAATTTATGGTACTGGACAGGCCTAACCCTTTAGGAGGTTTAAAGGTTGAAGGTGGCCTTGTTGACGAAAAATTTGTTTCCTTTGTAAGCCAATTTAAAATACCTTATATATATGGGCTTACCAGTGGCGAGCTGGCATTACTGTTAAATGGCGAAAAAATGCTGAAAAAGCAGTGCAAACTACAAGTTATAAAGATGAAAAACTGGAAACGTAAAATGACTTACGAACAAACAGGGCTGCAATGGATACCGTCGTCCCCTCACATTCCACAACCTGTATCGGCGGTTTTCTACCCCGTATCGGGAATACTGGGCGAACTGGGCTATATGTCTATCGGCGTGGGTTATACAATACCATTCCAGATGTTCGCTACCGAATGGATCAAGGCGGACGAACTGGCTAAGAGCCTGAACCAGCTCAATCTTCCCGGAATACATTTCAGGCCGATATACCTGAAGCCGTTCTACTCGGTAGGTCAGGGAAAACAACTCGAAGGGGTTCAGGTACATATTATGGATTACGAAAAAGCGAGATTATCCGAGATACAGTTTTATGTAATGCAGGAAGTAGCCAGGCTGTACCCCGACAAAGCCGTGTTTGACAATGCGAACGACAAACGTTACAGGATGTTTGACCAGGTATCGGGAAGCGATTACGTAAGGTTGACTTTTGCAAAGAATAACAAATTTGACGATATAAAAGATTTCTGGTATAAAGAAACCGAACCATTCAAGAAAATATCGAAAAAATACTATTTGTATAAATAACCGGAAACAAAAAACAACTGTCACTTTATTTTTTCAAATTTATCTATATAATACAGATAATTAATAAATTATAAAAGAAAAAGGTTACATAAAAATAATGTCGGAAAACTGTCACTTTTGTCACTTTTTAATAACTGACAGTGAAAAAATTGATAACTCAGAACTTATTAACTTATAAACTATGACTCAGAAATCCAGTAGCAGACTATTATCTCTCGATATATTAAGGGGTATTACCATTGCCGGAATGATAATGGTAAACAATCCCGGTTCGTGGAGTTATGTGTACAAACCATTAGGCCATGCGGCATGGAATGGCCTTACCCCCACCGATCTGGTATTTCCGTTTTTTATGTTTATAATGGGAATATCCACATACATATCGCTCCGTAAATTCAATTTTGAGTTTAACAAACCCACTTTACTGAAGATATTGAAAAGGACAGTGGTCATCTTCCTTATCGGGCTCGGATTAGGCTGGCTGTCATTATCGTTCCGCACGTTCAACAGCCTGTCGGGCGAAGAGATCGGCTTTTTCGAACGGTTTATAAGATCAATTACCAATTTCGAACGTATACGCATATTAGGTGTGATGCAACGTCTGGCTATCACCTACGGCGCTACAGCCCTGATCGCTATCTTTGTAAAACATAAGTATATCCCGTATATCATAGTGGTTACACTGATCGGGTACTTTCTGCTGCTTATCTTCGGCAATGGGTTCGAATTCAGCGAAAACAACATAATATCCATCCTGGACAGGGCCATATTGGGTACCAACCACATGTACAAGGACAGCGGACTGGCAATCGACCCCGAAGGGCTGCTAAGCACCATCCCCGCTATATGCCATGTACTGATAGGGTTTCGTTGCGGAGAAGTTTTATTGACCACCAAAGACAACAATGAGCGCATACAGCGTTTATTCATAATTGGCGCCATAATGGCGTTTCTGGGATTCCTGCTTAGCTACGGATGTCCTATCAATAAGAAAATATGGTCTCCTACATTTGTTTTGGCAACATGTGGGCTAGCCTCTACGTTACTTGCGCTGCTGATATGGATCGTAGACATTAAAGGGCATAAAAAATGGAGCGTATTTTTCGAGTCGTTCGGGGTTAATCCATTATTTATTTATGTAGCCGCGGGTGTGTTTTCGGTATTATTAGCTAATATTCAATTTACATATGATGGAAATATTATCAACGTAAAAAATTTCATATATCAAATCTGCTTACAACCATATCTGGGCGATTACTTCGGTTCGCTGGTATATGCTTTGTTGTTTGTCGGGTTCAATTGGGTGATAGGAAATATATTGTATAAAAAGAAAATCTATATAAAGATATGATACTATTGGCAGATGGCGGTTCTACGAAGGTCGATTGGCGTTTGGTAGATGGGAATAAAGAGATAAAACAAATTTCTACAAAAGGGGCAAATCCGTTCTTTCGCACACGGGAGGACATAAGTGAAGAAATAAGGCAGGTAATAAAACCTATCCTGAACGGATATAGTATCGATGCCGTGTATTTCTTCGGGGCGGGATGCGCTTCACCTGAAAAGAATAATATAATAAAAGATGCGATAGCAGACCACATAGATACACCGCTGATAGAGGTAGGCAGCGACCTGGTGGCTGCGGCTAAAGGCCTGTGCGGCACAAGCAAGGGCATTGCCTGTATTTTGGGAACAGGGTCAAACTCCTGCTATTATGACGGGGAAGAAATAAAGGAGAACGTTTCCCCTCTTGGTTATATACTGGGAGATGAAGGCAGCGGGGCTGTACTCGGCCGTTTATTTCTGGGAGCGTGCCTGAAAAACCAATTGACAAAGGGCCTGAAAGAAAAGTTCCTGAAAGAGTACGACTTAAACCCCAACATCATATTGGATACGGTATATAAACAGCCTATGCCAAACCGTTTTCTGGCAAGCCTGTCTCCGTTTATAGTCGGTAACCTGCAAGACCAAACAGTCCACGATTTAGTATATAACGCGTTCAGGGATTTCTTTGTAAAGAATGTGATGCAGTATGATTATAAAAACAATGAGGTACATTTTACCGGTTCTGTAGCATACCATTACAAGCAAATATTGCTGAAAGTGGGTACCGACTTAGGAATAACGATAGGCACCATAGCGCAATCCCCGATGGAAGGCCTGATTAAATATTATGCCGGCGAGTGGCAGGCAATACATAACTGAAAAGAAAGATAAAAAACTATGACTTTTATAAAAATAACCGAGCAACCCTCATTATACGATAACCTTGAGGATAAATCGGTACTCGAGCTCTTGACTGACATCAATAATGAAGATAAGAAAGTGGCTTTAGCTGTAGAAAGGGCTATCCCACAAATAGAAAAGCTCGTTTCGCAGATAGTACCGCGGATGCAACAAGGAGGGCGCATCTTCTATATGGGTGCCGGCACCAGCGGGCGTCTGGGCGTATTGGACGCTTCCGAGATACCTCCGACATTCGGAATGCCAAACACACTGGTTATAGGACTGATAGCCGGAGGCGACACTGCCCTGCGCAACCCTGTAGAAAAAGCGGAGGATAACATGGAGGCAGGATGGTCTGAATTGCAGGCACATAATATAAACGAAAAGGATACGGTTATAGGAATAGCCGCATCGGGAACAACGCCGTACGTTGTGGGTGCGTTGCGGCAAGCCCGTAAGCATGGGATTCTCACGGCATCCATATCAAGTAATCCTGATTCGCCTATCGCGCAGGAAGCGGAAATACCTATCGAAATGATAGTAGGGCCGGAATTTGTAACAGGCAGTTCGCGTATGAAATCCGGTACAGGACAGAAAATGATACTGAACATGATTACCACTTCAACGATGATAAAGCTCGGACGCGTTAAAGGCAACCGCATGGTAAACATGCAATTGTCAAATGCCAAGCTGGTGGACAGGGGAACACGTATGGTATCGGAGGAATTAGGGCTCGATTATGAACAAGCTAACCGTTTATTACTATTACATGGCTCAGTAAAAAAAGCAGTGGATGCATATAGAGCCGACAATACGTAAATTTCAATAGCAGAAGAGGCTGTCTCAAAAGTCTGTCATTCCGTGCTTTACACGGAATCCCTCAAGAAGTAAACCTTGATTATGAGGGGATTGCGGGGTCAATCCCGCAATGACAATTACTCTTTTTTTACTTTTGAGACAGACTCTAAGTAACTATTTAAATTTTATTCGTTCAAATTTTTAGAGATGTTTTAGAGATGCTTTTTTTACATACGCTTCGCTCCTGTGACCGTTGGTTCTTCCTCGAAACGATAATAGCGGGCTATTTGAGTTGAGAGAAAGGAAAAAACAGCCGAAAACAGACTAAAAATGAACGAAGAAAAAGGTATAATAAAATATTCGTATAAAATTTAAACAGTTACTATGTTAAAAACATACATAAATACAGTTTTGCCGGGGTATATATAACAACTTTTTCATTATCTTTGCCAATAAATTTTATTTTTTTACAAACCTAAATCAAATATGATGTTCACGATTAAAAAACTAACACTCAAAAGTTTATTGGTATTGTGTTCGATTATGGCAGTATCTTTTACTGCCTGTGAAGGGGAAAAGCCCAATACCCTTACCGAAAAGGAAAAGCAAGAAGGTTGGCAACTTTTATTTGACGGAGAAACCCTGAATGGCTGGCGTGACTACAACGGCACTGCGCTGACTGAGCCTTGGCATGTAGTTGACGGATGTATTCAGGCTAAAGGCGACGGCAGCGATGCCAGCGGCTATATCGTTACCGATAAGCAGTATGAGAACTTTGAGCTATCGTGGGACTGGAAATTGTCTAAAGGAGGAAACAGCGGTATGCTATACCATGTGGTGGAAAGGCCTCAATATAAAGTGCCTTATGTTACCGGCCCTGAGTACCAGTTGATAGACACGCCCAACTTCCCGGAAAAACTGGAAGCATGGCAGGACTTAGGTGCTGACTATGCAATGTATATCCCTGATACGGCTAAGATTAAGGTCAATCCGCAGGGGGAATGGAACAACTCCAGGATTGTATTTGACAACGGCCACGTAGAACATTGGCTGAACGGTGTAAAGATACTAGAATTCGAAGCTTGGTCTGACGACTGGTTCGAACGTAAAGCGAATGGTAAATGGAAAGACTCTCCGGAATACGGATTAGCAAAGAAAGGCGTACTTTGCCTTCAAGATCATGGCTATCCGGCATCCTTCCGCAATATAAAGATCAAGGAACTGCCTTTCAAATCGAAAGAAGTGAACCTCTTTAACGAAACAGACCTGAAAGGCTGGGATGCGTATGGTACCGAAAAATGGTATGTAAAAGACGGACTTCTGGTATGTGAGAGCGGCCCGGATAAACAATATGGCTACCTGGCTACACGCGAGTACTATAACAACTTCGACCTGACTGTAGAGTTCAAGCAGGAAGCTGACGGCAACTCAGGCGTATTCATCCGCTCATTCGTCGAAGAAGGTGTGAAAGTGAATGGCTGGCAGGTAGAAGTAGCCCCTAAAGGACATGGCACAGGCGGCATCTACGAATCGTACGGCAGAGGCTGGCTAATCCAAGTCCCTAAAGAGAAAGAGGAGTTCCTCAAGGTAGGCGACTGGAACACTATGCGCATTCTGGTTCAGGGTGACAAAGTAACAACATGGCTCAACGGACAGGAAATGGTCAACTTCGAGGATGAAAAGATAGGCGCGGGACAAGGCCGCATCGCTTTGCAGATACACGATGGCGGCGGTATAAAGGTATTGTGGCGCAACCTTAAGCTCAAGACTCTGTAATAAAGTCATATATGAACGATGTCTCAAAAGCCTGTTCTCAAAAGAGCAAGCTTTTGAGACATCTTATTTTGAAAAGTATCTGGCAGCTTCTTCTTATATTGTTATGTTCTTTCAGGAAAATTATCTTATTATATCGCACTATGAACAGTTATGAGATCCAATCACATATTAACTGCCCTAAAATCTTATTACTACCAGCTACTAAAAAGTTGCGTGTATTGTAAAAAACTGATACCTTTGAGACCATAATTCTGCAAAAAAGTGATTAAATGCGAAAAAGGATGAACCCGTTGATATTTAGTCTTATAGGCAGAGGTTGTCCGAAACTGTCTTAACCTGAAAAACGCAAAAAACAGTTGTTTTCGTTGCCTTTCCGTTACCAAGTCATTACCTGTTTTGGGTGGTGCAGAATACGGCAAAATGCTATCTATTAAGTTGGAATATAACTGATTGTGCAAATCTGAGCGATTCGTATCGAAATAACTTCTACGCTTGGCTCATTGATAGCAGACCGCTCATTTTTCATAACTCAAATAACTCATTTGAAAGTAATTTTAAAACTTAAAAATGAGTGTTATGACAAATGAACTGAAGGTGCTTTTTTACCTCAAAAAAAAACAGAGAAAGAAAAACGGTCTTTGTCCCGTCATGGGACGAATCCATGTCGGAAAAACAATGGCTCAATTCAGCTTAAAGATTGATGCCGATGTCGAATTGTGGGATGCTAAAGCCGGAAGACTTAAAGGGAAAAGCGGATTTGCCAACGATGTGAACAGGAAAATCGAAAAGGTAAACTTACTCATCTACTCCCGCTATAATGAGGAGAAACGTCTCGGGAAAGACTTTACGGCAATCGATTTGAAAATCATCGTACAAGGTATTGCAGAAGCGCAGGAGTCTCTTTGTGCTTATATGGCTAAAATGAATGAGAAACTTGCTGCCCGTGTAGGAAAGGATAGAGCATTAAGCACCTTGACAAGCTACAAGCATTACCATTCTTTATTGGTCGCATTCCTCCAAACGAAGTACAAATTGAATGATATTTCCTTCAAAGCCTTGAAGTATTCCTTTATTGAAGAATATGTCCATTATCTCCGTGTTACTCGGAAATTAGCTATCAATACAACCAGTTTTGCTGTTTGTCGAATGCGCGAAGCTATATCCGAAGCTATTGATGAAGGTATAATAGGTAAAGACCCTTTCTTTTCCTATGAATTGGAATCCTCTACAATAAAACATCGCAATATCAGTCGGGAAGATTTGGAGAAGATCATGGTAGAGGAATTTGACAATGAAACGACGATGATTGTCCGCGATATATTCGTTTTCTCCACCTTTTGTGGGTTGGCTTACATAGATGTTAAAAATCTAACGTATGAAAACATCGTCAAGCAGGAAGACGGAAGCTATTGGATAATGACTCATCGCCAAAAGACAGGTAGCGCATCCAATATCCGTTTAATGGAAATCCTCCTTTCCTTGATTGAAAAGTATAGAAACCATAGAACGGATGGAAAGGTATTTCCTGTTCCACAGTACCAAACCGTTCTCAATCATCTTAAAAAGATTGACAGGCAATGCAAGTTGGGGCGGAATCTCTCCTACCACATGAGCCGCCATACGTTTGCTTCTCTTATTACACTGTCGGAGGGAGTTCCGATTGAGACGGTCAGTAAAATGCTGGGACATCAGGATATTACGACAACTCAAACTTACGCAGAAGTATCAACAGATAAAATACTGAAAGATATTCTGGTATTATCCGAGAAAATCAACGGCAAATATATTCTAATCAACTAATACAATAAAGAAATGAGAAGTACATTCAAGATATTATTCTACATCAACCGACAGAAAATAAAGAAAAACGGTAAATGCCCAATCATGGGACGTATTACTATTGACGGGAAAGTCGTTCAGTATAGTGCAAAAGAAGAAATCGAACCAAAATTCTGGAATCCAAAAGAGGGCTGCTGTTCGGGAAAAGGGAACGAATGCAGACGTATCAATCTCCGGTTGGATGAACTGAAAAGGGAAATAGGACTGTCTTACCAAAAAGACATTGAACGCAGTGGATATGTTACGGCTGATGGCATCAAAAACACCATTCAAGGTATAGGAACGAATGAGGTTACGCTCCTGAAAGAATTTGACCTGATGAAAGAAGAAATAAAAAATGGTATCGGGATTACCCACGCCCAAAAAACCTACTACAGATATGGGAATGCGTACAATGTTATCCGTGATTTCCTAAAGTATAAATATGGTGTTGATGACGTTGAGTTCTCCCGAATCAATAAACAGTTCATGGAAGATTATCACTTCTATCTGCTTACTGTCCGTAATTTCTCAACTTATTCCATTCAGAATTATGTTCGTTTCTTGAAACATACAATCGAACGTGCAGTTAATAAGGAAATAATCTATCGTAATCCCGTCCGACGATTCTATGCCGATGGAAGAAAGTCTTCTCGCCGTTGGATTCCGAGGGAAGATTTGAATGCGATATTGGCAAAACCTCATCCCGTGAAGAATGTAAATAAGGTGCGAAATTTATTCATTTTTTCAGTCTTTACCGGATTAGCTTACGCAGATATTTATAATTTGAAGTGGTCTGATATCAGAACGGACAAAAGCGGATATAAATGGATTTATAAAGAAAGGACGAAGACAACGACTGAATGCCATATTCCACTGTTAGACATACCATTGTTCATTATTGAGAACTTCAAAGGAAAGAAGAATACGGATAAGGTCTTTGATTTCTTTTGTTATGGTACGATGAACAAACACTTAACGACACTTCAAGAGTTCTATCAATTTAAGACACCGCTGACATTCCATCAAGGAAGACACAGTTGGGCAACGACTATCTGCCTCTCGAACGGCATTCCGATTGAAACGTTGAGCCGGACGATGGGGCATCGGAGCATCAAAACTACCCAGATTTATGCGGAAGTAACCAATATGAAGATGGACGAAGATATGAAACTATTGGAAACCCGCATCGGTAGTAAATACCAACTGCCGGGTGCAGAAAAGAAAACAGAGGAATTACTTGAATTTGAGAAAAATAATACCGAATTTAGAAAACTTAAATTGGAGGAAGCGATATGAAAAAGATAGATAACGACAACGGTTTGCTAGCAATCAGAGTTGGTGGCAACAACAAAATGGAGGTTGTTTTCAAGCCTGTAAACAGCACCATTTGGATGAATAGGAATGAACTTTGTCAACTCTTCGGATGCTATATGAAGGATATTGACCGCTGTATCGGAGAGATATTTGAAAAAAATATGCTTCGGATAGAGGAAACCTGCAAATACCATATTATAGCCGGAGGCAGGCGCATCAGTTATGATATTACGGCAGTAAATCTGACTGTTGTTATTACGTTGGCTTTCCGGTTAGAAACTCCCGAAGCACGAACGTTACGGATGTGGTTTGTCGAACAGCTTTCCAAGATGAGGAGCTTTGATATTCCATTTCCCGATATTGGAGAAAACTTTAGATTGAACTGAATATCGTTAAAATTTGCAAGGTTTAATGTTAGGGGCTTTAAGGTTTAACTTTAGAGCCTCTAAGGTTTAATGTTGCAATCCTTAACACTTAGTGTTGTTATAATTGCTTTCTCTTCCATACATCAAAATAGTTATTTTCAAGCATTTGAAGCACATCCGAGAGTTTATAGAGGATTTTGCCCTCTATCTTATAGTAAGCAAGATGCCCCCGTTCACGATAATCCTGCAAAGTCCTTAATCCCAATCCCAAAAGTATACAAACTTCTTTATTGGTAAGGAAGGTTTCTCCAAGCAATGTCGGTTTCCGTAATTTCTTGTAATTGAAAACCTTATTACAGCCAATCCGTATAGCGGAAAACAGTTCGTTAATTTCCGGCGAACGGGAATCCAAAACATCATCTATATTCATTATTCATGCTTTTTTAATACCTCAACCCGGTTTCTTTCGAGAAACTCTTTCACGTCTTCCTGTTTGTAGAAACATTTATGCCCGATTTGGGAATAAGGGATTAATCCTTTATCTCTAAATGTTTGGAGCGAACGTTTGCTGATACTGAGAATCCGGCAAACAGCTTGATTATCTAACCAACCATTATCAGGCTCAGCATGCAATGTATCGAGCTGTGCCAACAGATCAATGATGCACAATTTTAGCTTCTCGAAAGTTTTTCCTTCAATCATTCTGATTTCCATATTGCTTCTTCTTAAATATAGGAATGCAAAGGAAAGCGAAATAAATTAGAAAAATAAGGGATGTGGAGTCGGTGGTATAAGTTGGCAGTCAGATGGTAGTACTTGCTTATTTATTTGTAATGATTAGCACTAAAATTTGATTTAATTTCTTGTTTCTTTATATGTTTCTACAATGGTATTAGGGCTATGGCGAAAGCCTATTGGGATATAATACTGCCATTGAGACACTTAGCGTAGGAGTATTAAGTCATCATCCTGTAATCTGTTGGTGAGCTACCCACCACTTTTTTAAACATCCGGCTAAAGTGGTGCGGATACTTAAAACCTAATTCGTAAGCAACTTCATTAACGGATTTTTCAGGATTGTATAGTTTGTCCTTTGCTTTGTCTATTGTTTTTAACTGTATATACTCCTGTGCTGATTTTCCGGTTTCCTTTTTTATCAAATCTCCAAAATAGTTTGCTGATAAATGTAGTTGATCTGCAAAATATTGAACCGATGGTAAACCATTAATTTGAGGTTTTTCCGAGTCAAAATAATTATCTAATAGCTGTTCAAAACGAGATAATATGTCTTTATTTGCTTCTCCACGAGTAATGAACTGACGGTCGTAAAAGCGCAAACAGTGATTAAGTAAAACTTCGAGGTTTGATATAAGGATTGATTTTGTATGCTTGTCGATTTTCTGCGTTAATTCCTCCCTTATTTCAAGAAAACAATCAAGGATAATTTGTCGTTCACGCTCTGACATATGCAAAGACTCATTTGATTCGTAAGCAAAAAAGGTATAATCCTTCATTTTTTGTCCAAGTGTAGTTCCACGAAGTAAATCTGGATGAAAACAAAGCCCCCAGCCATTTAATTGAATAAATTCTGTGCCGTTCTCGTTACCCGCAACTTGTCCCGGAGCAATAAAGACTAGTGTTCCTTCCTGATAGTCATATTGATTCCGACCATACTTCAAAACATCACAACTATCGCCTTTAAATACAATGTAATAAAAACCGAATCTTCGGAGAACAGTAGTAGCAGGTTTTACTTCCTCAAAATTTACCACACTGATAAGAGGATGAAGTGTTTCAACACCAAGTCCTGAGTTGAAATCATGAATCGTATCCATGTTTATTATCGTACTCATATCATTCTCCTTAATAGTTGTATTTATGCAAAAATAGGTATTTTATTCTGAATAGCGTTAATTCAACATCCTGTAATCCGTTGGAGAAGCCCCAACCACTTTCTTAAACATTCGGCTGAAATGGTGTGGATACTTAAATCCCAATTCGTAAGCGATTTCATTTATAGACTTTTCGGGATTATATAGTTTGTCTTTCGCCTTATCAATCACTTTTAAGTGAACATATTCCTGTGCTGATTTTCCGGTTTCTTTTTTTATCAGGTCTCCAAAATAATTAGCAGACAAATGCAATTCATCTGCAAAGTACTGAACCGAAGGTAAGCCGATTGTTTGAGGCTTGTCCGATTCGAAATAGTCATTAAGCAGCTTTTCAAAATGGCTCAATGTATCCCTATTTACGTCTTCACGAGTAATAAACTGACGGTCATAGAAACGCAAGCAATGGTTAAGAAAAACTTCAATATTTGAAGTGATGATTGATCTACTATGCTTGTCGATAGCATGTGTTAATTCCTCTTGTATTTCTTGAAAGCATTTCACAATAATCTGTCGTTCACGCTCTGACATATGCAAAGACTCATTTGAATCATAAGAGAAGAATGTGTAATCTTTCATTTTTTGTCCGAGCGAAGTTCCCCGAAGCAAATCGGAATGAAAACAAAGTCCCCAACCTTGCATTTTGAAGGTTTCACCTGTATCGTCCTTGCCTGCGACTTGTCCCGGCCCGATAAAGACAAGCGTTCCTTCCTGATAGTCATATGTATGACGTCCGTAAATCAGATCACCACACTGTACATCTTTCAGGAAAATAAAATAGAAACCATATCTTTTCCGTATATGCCTATACTCTTTTCCTACCTGAGAAAAATCAATAGAGCTGACCAAAGGATGTAATGTTTCGATTCCAAGAAACATATTGTAGTCGTGTATCGTATCAAAGTTTAATATTTTACTCATATCCGCACTTCTATTTTAAATTTAAGACTTACACAAAAATAATTGTTTTAAGCTGAATTCTAGCAATGTGCCTTCTTAATCAGTAAAAATGGTATAAGAAACAGTAATTTGTGTATGTGTTTGATGTACGGGATAGTACCAATCAGTAAAAATGGTATAAGAAACAGTAATCTGTCTATTTACATGCGAGATTATTGCCCGTAAGTTTGTATCGTGAAAAGTATAAACTAAAAGAAAGTAAAATGAAGAAATATACAGTAATATTAGTAGTAAGCGGATTGTTTTTTCTTATAGGATGCAAGCAGCAACCTAAAAACCAAACAATTGAAATGCTTGTAATAAAAGAGCAGGGAAGTTTCACTGTTGGCGGAACTGTAATTCAGAATGAAGGTACATATAATGGGGATAACTTTGATAATTTCAAACCTTATCCTGAAGGACAAACCTATCACGGTGATCATGCTTATGTATTTTATCAGATACCTGATAAAGCCAAGCAATTACCTCTTGTATTCCTTCATGGCGCAGGGCAATCCTCTAAAACATGGGAAACTACCCCTGACGGACGTGAAGGATTTCAGAATATTTTTCTCCGCAGAGGTTTCAGCACATACTTAATTGACCAGCCGCGCAGGGGAAAAGCCGGAAGAAGCACGGTTGCGTCTACTATTGAACCTATTGCGGATGAACAAATGTGGTATGAAATATTTCGTATCGGCGTATGGCCTAATTATAACGAAGGAGTGCAATTCCCTCGCGATAAGGAAAGTCTTGAAAATTTTTTCCGACAAATGGCACCAAATACTGGTGCATTTGATAGCGAAGTAATAAGTAATAGTATATCTAAACTATTTGACAAAATCGGATCGGGAATTTTGGTTACCCATTCACAGGGAGGATTGCCGGGATGGTTTATAGGTATTAAAAATCCAAATGTAAAAGCTATTGTTGCTTATGAACCGGGCACATATCCATTTCCCAAAGGCGAACTGCCTGAACCTATAAGCGGACGTACCGGAACATTATCAGGAGTTGAAGTTTCGATAGACGATTTCAGAAAACTGACACAAATTCCTATTGTCATGTATTTTGGTGATTATATACCGGATGAAGTAACCAATGAACTTGGTGCGGAGAACTGGCGTACACGTTTGACTTTGGGACGGCAATTTGTAGAAACGATCAACCGTCATGGCGGTGATGCCACATTGGTAGAACTTTCCAAAATAGGAATACATGGAAATACTCACTTCCTAATGTCTGATTTGAACAATGTTGAAATTGCTGATTTACTTTCAAGCTGGCTTACTGAGAAAAAACTGGATTAAAGCCAAGTGAATATGAAAAGAGTAATAATCAATAATAAAATTCTTGTTGGCAATATGGTACTATCGTTTTTATTGGCACTCTTCCTTTTGAATTGTTCCGATCCTGATTCTACAATTACAGATGAAGACGATCAGGAAGTCGTCGATGAAAATGGGAATGAGAACGAAAATGAAAACGGGAATAATGAAGATAACAATGGAAGTGTGGGAGAACATTTAACGACAAGTAATTATGTCCGGGATATTGTAAATCATCCCGCATTTGAAGGTTTCGGCGAATTACTCTTAGCCCGTGATAATAATTCATCCTATTATAATACCCCGATTTCTAATGTAGGTTCCCTTATGCCGTATCACGGAAATATCCGCCCTGATGTGGTAGTAGGTGCATTGAATTTCATGATCGATGAAGTAAATAATGGCAAAACTATTTTCTACAACATCTACACAGAACAACAAAAAGAGCAGGATCCGTCTAAAAGAAATACAGGCATATTCTTTTTCAGGGGAAAACCGAATGCACCATTTGCAGTAGTTTGTCCCGGAGGTGGTGGGGTTTATGTAGGCTCATTGCACGAAGGATTTCCTTTAGCACAACGAATAAGCGAATTGGGATTGAATGCCTTTGTATTAAGGTATCGGGTCGGAGGTCATGATTCAACAGCAGATTTAGCTACGGCAATCACTTACATATTTGAAAATGCTGAATCACTTGGAGTAAGCACTAATGATTATTCTGTATGGGGAGGTTCGGCAGGTGCTCGTTTAGCTAGCAATATTGCATTAAATGGGGTGGCAAGATCCGGAGGTGGAAACCTACCTAAACCGGCTACGGCAGTAATCGCATATACAGGACATTCAACCTATTCAAGTGATTTTTCTCCTTCATTTATAACGGTAGCTGCAAACGATGGTATAGCCAATGTAAATACGGTAGAAACAAGAGTGCAAAACCTGCGAAATGCGGGAGTAGATGTAGAATATCGCAGGTATCAGACTGCCGGACATGGTTTCGGTCTTGGTACTGGCACAGATGCAGAAGGATGGCTCGATTTAGCTGTCCGCTTCTGGCAGAAGTATATCAATCAGTAATCAATATTAAAATCAAAAAGATATGAAAAATTTTATTTTAACTCTGTTAATAATGTTGGTAACATGTCCTATGTCGGCTTGTTCGGACGATAGCAATAATAATATAACTGAAGAGGAACAAACCGACCAACAACCAGACGGTAACAGTAATATACTGGTAGTATATTTTTCCCAATCGGGGACAACAAGAGGTGTAGCTGAACGTATTGCGGAATTAACCGGAGCTGATACATACCGTATATTAGCAGCAGATCCTTATGAGGGGGATGGTTATCCCGATTCTGACCGCATTCAGGATGAAGCGTATAACGACAGACGTCCCGGCGTTGCCAACTTGCCGGAAAACCTCGACAATTATGATACAATATTTGTCGGAACTCCCATTTGGTGGCATTATCCGGCTATGGTTGTCTGTACTTTCCTCGATAATTATGATTTCAAAGGAAAAACCATTATTCCTTTTTGCACATATGGTGCCACGACATGGATGCCGCAAACCATTGATAAAATCAAAGAATTGACACCTGAATCTACTCACTTGAAAGAGTTTGGTTCATCAGGAAGTACAACTAATGTTGAGCCTTGGTTAAAAGAAATAGGAATTATCAATTAATAAAAATATAGTCATGGAGAAGAAAATATTGAAAAATAGCAGAGTAAAAATGCTAATCCTTGCATTAAGTATAGTATTTGGCATTCAGGGAGTTTATGCACAACAAGAAGTAACCGGTGATGAGAAAACAAAACAGGAACTTATCGATTTGTCGAAAACTAAATGGCAATGGATGGCAGATAAAAATGTAGATGCTTTGAATGACCTTTTCCACGAAGAAGCAGTCTTTGTCCACATGGGGGCAACTATGAACAAAGAACAGGAACTTAACACAATCAGAAGTGGTGGAATCCAGTATAAACATACTGAAATAGAGGAAACTTCTATACGATTTGTTGACAATATAGCTATAATTCTGAATAAGATTCGTTTGACAGCTATCGTTGGAGGCAATGAAGTTGTCAACCCGTTCATGGTAACAGAGGTGTATGTACCGATTGATGGTAAATGGAAATTAGGTTCGCTGTCATTCACCAGATTAATAGGCAGGTAATTATGAAAAATAAAATGAAATATATGATAGCCTCTTCTTTCTATTTAATGATTCTGCTAATAGGTAGTAGTTTGTTTTCGGCTTGTAGCGATGATAATGAACCGGCAACTATTGTTCCGCCCGTTGAAGAAGAAGACGGAAATGAACCGAATGAACCGAGTGGTGAAATGGGTGACCCCTCGCAAACCGATATATACCTTTGGCTGGAAGGGAATATGCCTGCAACAACTTCTTATCAGACAGTTGCAAATTCCAGTAATCCGGATGGACCCGATTTCCGTCCGAACATAATAAGGTTTCCTGTTGTGGAAGGTGTACCCATAAAAGGAGCTGTTCTTCTATGTGCAGGTGGTGCATTTCAATTTCGTGGTAATTCAGGAGATTGCTTTCCTGTTGCCAGAGAATTAAATGCATTAGGATATCAGTGCTTTGTCGTTAATTATAGATTAAGACCATATACACAGCAGGAAGGAGCACAGGATTTGGCAAGAGCGGTAAGATTTGTCCGTCTTCATGCTGATTATTATGGTATTGATGCCGATAAGATTGTAGTAGCCGGATTCTCGGCAGGCGGTATCCTGTGTGGCGAACAAGTATTGAATTACAGAGGTACAGTAAACGGTTCTTCATTAGATAGCCGTTATGTGCCGGACGAATTGGATAACATATCCGCAGATGTAAAAGGAATCGGACATATCTACTCTTTTTATGGAAGATTAAGCGTGGGTTCAACCGACGTTGAATTATTCAGACGCTCTAATTTACCCCCTACTTTTTACTGTTGGGGAACAACTGATGGTTTTGCCGGTCAATTCACAGCAAATGCAAATGCTGTGGAACAAGCAGGTGTTGCCGTTGAAAGATATATTCTGGAAGGATGGCCACACGGCTACGGTGCGAGAGGAAACTGGATACCAACTTTCGACAGGTGGATGACGAATGTCTTCAATAACTAAAATACGACATAAAATAATATGAGAAATATAGTATTAATATTCATCTGTAGTTTGGCTTATACAAACAGTTTTGCGCAAAAATCACTGAATATTCACAAAAGCGATTTTACGCCGGAAAGTTTTCTGACGTCTACAATAGACAGCATTCGGTTTACTGCAAATGAAACAGTAATGCGTATTCATTTTGAGAACTTCCAATCTGATTATCTTTTATCTGAAATAGACAGTATTACTATAACAAACAACGATATTCCAACAGAAGGAACGATAGACATGTCGCAAACCATTCCGAGCCAAATATTGGGAGGAAATCAATCTTATACAATCTACTTGCCACCAAGCTATAATGTGAGTCCCAATCGGGAGTATCCGATACTCTACTTATTGCATGGTCTCGGACAAAACTATCGGTCATGGGAAACGAACGGAAACATGAAAGCGATCGCTGATGAAGCCTTTGCGGGTGGAACATGCGAAGAAATGATTATCGTCAGCCCCGAAGCTTATGCCTCGTTCTATGTCAATGGGTATTATCAAGGAATGAACTACGAAGATTATTTCGTCAACGAATTTATTCCAATCATAGAATCTACTTATAGGGTAAAGGCCAATAAAGGTGGACGCTCCATTTCAGGTCTCTCGATGGGTGGCTATGGTTGTACTTATCATGCATTTAGTCGTCCTGAGATGTTTAGCAGTTGCTTTGCGATGAGTAGTGCTTATACAGGAACCTATACACAAGTCGGTACTCTTGTCGTAGGAAAGACAGATGAAGAATTGGCAAACTTCCCCGCTTTCGTAATGGAGTGCGGAACAGAAGATTGGGGGGCTTTGCCAATGAACGACAACGTGAATAATATATTATCGCAAACAAGCCTCGTCTATACTTATACTACCCGTCCCGGTAGACATGATTGGGCGTTTTGGCAAGAGTGTTTACCAAAAGCTCTGAAACTCGCGAGCGATAATTTCGAGTAAAATAGTAACATAATGGAAACAAGAAAATTAGGAAATAGTGGCTTAGAGGTATCAGCAATAGGTTTAGGTTGCATGGGTATGAGTCATGGATATGGTGTTGCTTCAGATAAAGCAAAAATGGTATCCGTTATTCATCATGCAATAGAAAAAGGAATAAACTTCTTTGATACTGCTGAGGTTTATGGGCCTTTTACTAATGAGGAATTAGTCGGTGAAGCACTGGTACCATACCGCAAAGATGTAATCATTGCTACAAAATGCGGTATAAAGACCATAGATGGAAAACAGGTTATTGATGGCAGACCTGCTGAAATCCGCAAATCCATTGAAGGCTCATTGAAGCGGCTAAGAACGGATTATGTCGATTTATATTATTTACATCGCGTAGATCCTAATGTTCCTATCGAAGAAGTAGCCACTGTAATGAAAGACTTGAAGCAAGAGGGGAAAATACTTCACTGGGGACTTTCCGAAGCAGGTGTAAATACGATAAAGAAAGCACATGCCATTTTACCTCTGACCGCTGTACAAAGTGAATATTCTATGTGGTGGCGGGAACCGGAAAAAGAATTGTTGTCTCTTTTGGAAGAACTCGGAATTGGTTTTGTTCCGTTCAGCCCATTAGGAAAAGGCTTTCTGACAGGTGCTTTCAACAAGAACACGACATTTGGCGAAGAAGATTTACGTCCTGTCTTTCCCCGTTTTACGGCAGAAGCAATGGACGCTAATCAGGTGTTGGTAGAGTATATCAAAGATATTGCAGAAGAAAAAGAAGCTACTCCGGCGCAAATTGCTTTGGCTTGGGTATTAGCATCAAAATCCTGGATTGTGCCGATTCCCGGAACAAGGAGAACTCAAAGAATAGATGAAAATATTGGAAGTATTGATATTGAACTTTCAACTGAAGAAATCAAAAGTATTAATGACGTTCTAAGCAGTATTCCTGTATTGGGAGACAGATACCCTGAAGAATTAGCTAAAAGGGTTGGAAAATAACGAACTAAAACTTGAAAGTAATGTTTGCAAAAAAGATTTTTATACTATTATCATTAGGGATAAGTTTATCATTACTTTATTCCTGTTCTGATGATAATATTCCGGAAACAGAAGAAATAGAAACTCCGGAGGAACCTACTATCCCGGAAGATCCGGGCGATAATGACGACGATCCTCTCAATCCTAACTCACAGGATATTAATTATGAAAACGCTGTAACTATTGCCTTTTCATCCAGTGGTGTTACAATAGACAATCCGTTCAACAGCAATGGGGTTGAAATAGAAAATAATGAATCCCATATGATTATCCGTTCGTCCGTCACAAATACAGAAATCAATTATATCCTTTCTGGAATCACCAATAACGGTTCCGTTAAAATATACGGCGAAACTCCTTTCGGATTAATCCTGAATGGAACAGGTATAACTAATCCGAATGGTGCAGCTATCAATATCCAAAGCAAGCAAAAGGCTTCGCTTACGATTATAGACAATACGAATAACCGCCTTTTTGACAACGAAGAATATACATTTATTGACGGAGAAGATATGAAAGCTACATTTTTCAGTGAAGGTGATATTGAAATCGGCGGTAATGGTTCACTGGAAATAAGAGGAAAAAACAGGCATTCGCTTTGCAGTGACGGAGCATTAACTATTCGTAACGGGAATATAAATATTAAGGAATCCGCAAGCGATGGCATACATACAAATGACGGTGTAACTATTTCAGGTGGTCTTTTAACTATACGTTCCGCAGGGGATGGTATTGATACGGGAGAACCTATCAATATAACCGGAGGCGAGATAAATATCACCACTACGGGACAGAAAGGACATGCCCTTAAAACGGATGAAGACATAAGTATTAATACAAGCGATGCAATAACTGTAACAGTGTATGGCAATGCTTCAAAAGGTTTCAATTCCAAAGGAAATTTTACTCTTTTAAGAGGGGATATAACCATTAATACGGGAGGCGATGCCATTTGGGAGGAAGATGAGCAGGATACATCTTCGGCTGCCGGGATAAAGTGCGATAAAAACCTGTTGATAGAAAATGGGAACCTTACCATACTTAGCACAGGTTCCGGTGGCAAGGGCATCAATGTTGAAGGTACATTAACAATCAACGACGGTACAGTCTATGTGACAACCACAGGAAACCAGTTCGTCTATGACCGTAATAATGATACCGCAGCAAAAGCCATAAAAAGCGATGGCAATCTGACCATAAACGGAGGAACGATTACAATCCGCACTTCACAGACAGAAGCAGAAGGGCTTGAAAGTAAAGCCACCCTTACAATTACCGGAGGCAATATTGATATAGAGGCTTACGATGATTGTATTAATGCGTCAGACCACATACAGATAGATGGAGGAAATATATATTGCAACAGTGTAACAAACGACGGAATAGACTCAAACGGCACATTGACTATAACCGGAGGCGTGGTTATTGCCGCAGGTTCTTCTTCCAATTCTTATGAAGGAGGTATTGACTGCGATTGGAATCAATTCTCTATTACCGGGGGAACTATCATTGGAACCGGAGGCGGAGGAATGCAAAGTACACCGACTGCAAGTGTTTCAAGACAAAGATCACTGATTTTCAATACAAGAACACAAAATGTCGAAATAATCCGGATTCAATCTACATCCGACGGAAGTGAAGTCTTAACGTTTAGATTACCCAAGACTTACAACCGGCTGAATATCTTGTTCAGTAGTCCTTTACTGGAATCCAATACCGGATATACAATTTACACAGGTGGCACTATTTCCGGTGGTACAGATTTCTACGGGCTATATACAGGAGCAACTTATTCGGGAGGTACATCGGCAGGTTCCTTTACTACCGGATCTGCACAGGGTTCAGTATCAACCGTTGGTTCGTCGGGAGGATTTTAATTAAATACTGATTATAGAATAATAAAGACATGGAAGAACAGAAAACGATTTCAACTCCTTTGCAAAGGATTACAGTGATAGACGCATTAAGAGGATTCGCCTTGCTGGGAGTTATCCTTACCCATATGTGGCAGCATTACAGCATTTTTTCTTTTGGTTTAGAACCGAGGGAGCCTCTCTTTCCGGCTATGGATGAATCTATCTGGTGGTTAATGCAAAATGTAGTAATGGGGAAATTCATTAACATCTTTGCTTTTTTGTTCGGTTTGAGTTTTTTCATTCAGATGGATAGAGCACACAAAAAAGGAATAGATTTCCGCAAACGCTTCCTGTGGCGTATGGTTATCCTTTTTGTAATCGGAATGATTGGATGTATGTTTTATTCCGGAGAGATACTGGCAATTTACGCCATGTTTGGCGTACTGATGGTCTTTCTTTATAAAGTTAAAAACTGGATACTGATACTGATAGCATCTCTTTTATTAATCGGAGCGCCACGCATCATAACGGCCACCTATGACCAAATGACTAGAGTGGAACAGGCCACGTCAGACAGCGGGCAAGATGCAGAAGAACGTCCTTCAAGACGTCCACAGAATCCGAATATTGAAAAACCTTCCTTCCTTAATTCGGCAAAGATGAATCTAACAAGAGGCTTTGAAGGAAAGCTAAATTACCAGTTTGGTATTTTTGCACGTGGTTATATCACGTTAGCCATGTTTATGCTTGGATTGGTTGTAGGACGTTTGCGGTTTTTTGAACAAGTTCAGACGCGAAAAAAAAGAAATCTTATCCTGTTTGCGGTCTTTGTCCTTGGCGTTGTAGCAATCAATTTCATTGTTGACCTGTTCCCGCAGGATGCAACAAATATGAGATTTATGCGACCGGGAGAAACAATACCGCCAACCCTGCTGGCTACGATGGGGCTGAATGATATAAAGGCTGTATTCCTGTCCGGAGCATTGGCTATGGGCTTTATTATCTTGTATCAAATAAAAAGCATCGGCAAATACCTGGATGTAATTTCGCCTTACGGGCGTATGGGATTAACGAATTATGAGTTGCAAAACGTCATAGGATGCTTCCTGTTTTCTATGTGGGCATTCGGCTCGTACTTCGGGCGCTGGGGAACTACGGAACTATTTATTTTAGGATTAGTAGTATATACCTTACAGATTATATTCAGCAGATATTGGATGAAATATTTCCTGTATGGCCCCCTCGAATGGTTTTGGCGTTCGGCAACCTATCTCAAATTACAGCCTTTCAGAAGAATAAAGAATCATGAACAAAAATAGGTAACAGATGAAAAAGATAAGTTTATGTATAGCAACAATAACCTTGTTACTGGGAATGTCCGGTAACATAAATGCACAGGATATGTTAAGTAAGAAACAAGAAAAAATAGTAACAATCTCCGCTTTTACTGCGAGGGGTGATTTAGATAAATTAAAACCTGAATTAGCAGCCGGACTCGAAGCCGGATTAACAGTCAACGAAATAAAGGAAATATTGGTACACCTATATGCTTACAGCGGATTTCCGAGAAGTCTTCGCGGGTTGCAAACCTTTATGAGTGTACTGGATGAACGTAAAGCAGCAGGCGTAAGCGATAACTGGGGACGTGAAGCATCACCCATAACAGATACCCGTGATAAATATGAACGTGGAAAAGAAATCCTTGCCGAACTATCCGGCGTTACACCGCCTGAAGGACGTGCTACAGCAGGCTATGCGGGCTTCAGTCCTGAAATTGAAACATTCCTGAAAGAACATCTTTTTGCAGATATATTTGAACGTGATGTCCTGACATATTCCGAGCGTGAAATGGTAACCGTATCCGTTCTGATGGGTATCGGCGGTGTAGAACCCATGTTAAATTCACACATGAACCTTTCTTTGAATGTAGGGATAACCCCGGCTCAACTGAAACAAATGGTAAATACCATAGAAGTAAATGTCAGCAAGGAAAACGCAGAAGCAGCTAACGTTGTACTAAATGAATTGCTGCAAAGAAAAGGATTAAGCGTAGAAGTAGAAACACCAGTAATGATTAATGGAGTGAAGAAAGAGAAAGTATCTTTCCCGAATAGGTTTTACAATAATATCGTAGGAAACCTTTATTTCCCACCTAACTACGATGCTAATAGGAAATATGCTGCCATTGTAGTTGGTCATCCATTCGGAGGAGTAAAAGAACAGACATCCGGGCTTCATGCGCAGAAAATGGCGGAACTGGGTTATGTAACACTCGCTTTTGATGCTACCCATTATGGCGAAAGCGGTGGATATCCCCGTTACATTGAATCACCTGAAGCACGGGTGGAAGATTTCAGCGCAGCAGTAGATTTCCTAAGTAATCATCAAAACGTAGATGCTAACCGTATTGGTGTAATTGGAATTTGTGGCGGCGGCGGTTATTCAGTCAGCGCAGCCCAAATCGACCATAGGATTAAAGCACTCGCAACAGTCAGCATGTACGATATGGGACGTGCCCGCAGGCAGGGATTAGGCGATGTAATTACTTATGAACAGCGAATGAAAACGCTGGATGAAATAGGAGAACAACGCACAAAAGAGTTCAGAGGTGAACCAAGAAAAGATATTGCTGCCATTCCCACTCAACTTAGCGAAAATGATACCGAAAATACCCGTGAATTTTTCGACTACTACCGTACTCCGAGAGGCGGGCATCCTAACTCTACTACCAGTTATTCCTATACGAGCCTTGCCCCTATGATGAATTTCTTCCCGTTTGTACAGATTGAAACTATATCACCAAGGCCATTGCTATTTATTGTAGGAGAACGTGCTGTGTCAGCTTACTTCAGTGAAGATGCGTACAGCAAAGCTGCCGAACCGAAAGAACTGTTCGTAGTTCCTGGAGCTTCACATGTGGATTTATATGACAAACCGCAATACATGGCGGTATCCCTCCCAAAATTAGACGCTTTCTTTAAACAATATCTGAAATAAAAAAAAGACAAAAAATGAAAACAGTAAAATTAAATAACGGCGTAGAAATGCCAATTTTAGGTTTCGGAGTTTATCAGGTAAAACCGGAAGAAACAGAAAATATAGTAATAGAAGCCATAGAAACAGGTTATCGTTCTATTGATACCGCAGCGGCATATCAAAATGAAGAAGCTGTCGGACGTGCAATCAAGCGAAGTGGAATACATCGTGAAGAACTTTTTATCACTACAAAGCTTTGGATTAGTAATGTTTCTTATAATGGTGTTAAAAATGCTTTCGCCGAATCTATGAAAAAGCTTGGTTTAGATTATCTCGACCTTTATCTGATCCATCAGCCATATAATGATGTATATGGAGCATGGCGGGCAATGGAAGAACTTTATAAAGAAGGTAAAATTCGGGCTATCGGAGTAAGTAATTTTCAATCAGATCGATTAATAGATTTAATCATCCATAATGAAGTTACTCCTGCTATAAATCAGGTAGAAACTCACGTATTCAATCAGCAGATAGAATATCAGTCTTTTATGGAAGAAAATAAAGTTCAGATTGAATCGTGGGG
This sequence comes from Dysgonomonas sp. 521, assembly GCF_010501055.1. Classification (GTDB taxonomy): domain Bacteria; phylum Bacteroidota; class Bacteroidia; order Bacteroidales; family Dysgonomonadaceae; genus Dysgonomonas. Next base: position 8,530 of record NZ_QVMO01000013.1, on the reverse strand, counting down.
ACCATTTGCTGAAGGATTAAACAATATGTTTACGAATGATTTGCTGATCTCCATAGCAAAACTATATAACAAATCAGTTGCTCAAATTGTCCTCCGTTGGCTTATTCAGAGAAATGTAGTAGTTATACCAAAATCCATTCGTAAAGAAAGAATGATTGAAAACTTTAATGTTTTTGATTTTGAATTGGATAGCGAAGATATGAAGTTAATTGAAACACTTGATACAGGGAAAAGTCTTTTTTTTGATCACCGTGACCCAGCTATAGTTAAGATGCTTAGCACATTCAAATAAGAACTAATATGAGTAAAAATGTATTGATTATTTCAGCAAGTCCGCGCAAGGAAGGCAATTCTGACTACTTGTGTGACCAATTTATGCGTGGAGCAGAAGAAGCCGGGCATAAAGTTGAAAAAATATCGCTGCGAAATAAAAAGGTAAACTTCTGTAATGCTTGCTATTTCTGCAAAAACAATAACGGACAATGTGCGATAAAAGACGATGTGCCCGAAATTATTGACAAAATCATAGCTGTTGATGTGATAGTCCTTTCAACCCCTGTGTATTTCTACTGTATGAATGCTCAGCTAAAAACGGTTATTGACCGCTCGGTTATGAAATGGACAAAGATTAATAATAAAGATTTCTACCTGATTGCAACAGCTGCAGAGGATGACAACCATGTTATGAGCGGTACTGTCAAATCTTTTCAGGGATTCTTAGAATGCTTGACAGATGTACGGGAAGCAGGATATATACTTGGAAAAGGGATTTATAATAAAGGCGAAATCATAGGAAAACCAATTGTTCAAGAAGCCTACGAAACAGGAAAGAGAATATAAAGCTGGACTTTGTTAAACAAACATTAAAAAAAATAGAAAATGAAAGTAAAACATCTTTTAATAACAATCAAAATATTGCTTGTTTCTTCTGTTTGTCAGCCAGTTATAGCACAGGATTGGCCGCAGTTTCTTGGTCCGGACAGGAACAGTAAATCCCCTCAAAAAGGATTGTTGAGAAACTGGCCTGAAAGCGGCCCCGAAGTGTTGTGGGCGGTAAATGTGGGTATTGGATACGGCGGCCCAGTCGTTAAGAACGGAAAAGTATATCTGCTTGACAGGGATGACGAGACAGGCGATATAATGAGATGTATTGAATTACAAACAGGTACAGAGCTTTGGAAATTCGCTTACGATTCTCCAGGAGAACTTCCCTTTCCGGGTTCACGAAGCATCCCGATTGTTGATGATAAACATGTCTATTCCTGTGGTCCTTATGGAGATTTATATTGTATCGACATCAACACACATAAGCCTGTGTGGAAGAAAAATGTTTGGACTGACTTTGGCGGAGAAAGACTTCCGATGTGGGGAATATCACAAAACCCGGTCATTTACGATAATTTGCTGATTCTTGCTTCACAGGCTCCGCAAGCGGGCGTGGTGGCATATGATAAACTTACAGGTAACGTAGTTTGGCAAACAGAACGTTCGCATGAGATAACATATTCAAGCCCGAAAATCATTAAAATCCACGGAGAAGATCATGTTGTCATGGTAAATTCTTCAACTAATCCGGTGCAAAATAGAAATGCACCACGACAAATGGGCGATGTGTTGGGATTAGACCCCCGTACAGGAAAAACCCTTTGGAAGTATTCTAATTGGGATTGTCATATTCAAGTGCCCTGTGCTGTGGATGCGGGGAATAATAAATTGCTGATTGCCGGAGGCTATGAGCGTGGCGCTACTATGATACAGATTAATAAGAAAGCTGACGGCACGTTTGACACCTCCGAACTTTTTACTACGTTGGAATTTGGCGACCAGACAAAACCTCCTCTTTTCCACAATGGTTATTTTTATGCCATGTTCAGAACCAATCAAAAACGAGATGGACTTGTATGTATGGATATGGATGGGAATATCATGTGGAAGACAGGACGTGACCCCAATTTCGACCGTGGCAGCATGATACTTGCTGACGGATTACTTTTGGCGACCGATGGACTGAAAATGCTTTATCTTATAGAACCCGACCCAACTGCCTTCAAACCCATATCGAAAGCCGATGTGCTTTCAGATGGCGGTGTTCCAACCGAAGGCATGTCAAGAATGGGGGGTGGTACACAAAACTGGGCTCCTATTGCATTAGCAGACGGGAAATTATTAGTCCGCGATCAAGCAAAAATGGTTTGCATAAAAGTAACCCAATAGACTTCGAAGAATATAGGTTTGTTCAAAAAGCCTACGAAACAGGGAAAAATATATAAAAAGAAACAATATGAAATCAAAAATTCTATTAATAGCTGCGGCTATCTTATTCTTAAATGGCTTGCTGATGCAAGCTCAATCATCAAACAAAGAAAAGAAAATTCTCATAACTTACTTCTCCGTGCCCGAAACCGATGGCGTGGATGCTTCTTCGGGAGCAAGTCGCAAAGTTACGGATGGAAAACTACAAGGCAATACGGAATATGTTGCAAGCATTATACAACAAGAAACCAAAGGCGATTTGTTCGAGATAAAAACTGTACAGCAATATCCAGAAACGCACAAAGAGCTTATTGACTATGCTAAAGAAGAAAATGAATCCAAGGCACGCCCCAAGCTCTTGACTAAGATTAAAGATTTAGAGAAGTACGATGTCGTTTTTATCGGATTCCCGAATTGGTGGTACGATATGCCTATGCCTCTTTATACTTTCTTCGATGAGTATGATTTTAGTGGTAAAACAATCGTTCCATTCTGCACACATGGAGGCAGTCGCTTTTCACAAGCCCTTAAGACGATTGCTGAATTGGAGAAAGATGCTAAAATCTTGGATGGTTACAGCGTTTCGCGAGATAACTTAGACGTGGTAAAGGACGAAGTGATTAAGTGGCTTCAAAAGATTGGTATTAAAGAATAACAGAAAAGTTAGAAATGCATATGAAAACAAGGTATTTATTAGTGACTATTATTACAATGCTATTTGCCATCAGCATACAAACGCAAGCACAATCAAAAAGTGAAAAGAAAATGCTCGTCATTTATTATTCTTGGAGCAATAGTGGTAATACCCGCAATGTGGCAGGACAGATTAAAGAAGCCACAGGTGCGGATATCTTTGAAATTGTTCCCGTTAATCCTTATCCAAGAGATTATATGGAATGTGTAAAGCAGGCGAGAAAAGAAATCGACAGCGATTTTAAACCTGAAATAAAAGGAAAAGTTGAAGATTTTGATTCTTATGATATCATATTCGTCGGTTCACCAAATTGGTGGAGTACTATTGCGCCGCCTGTTGCAACATTCTTATCAAGCTATAATTTTAAAGGAAAGATAATCCTCCCTTTCATGACACATGAAGATACCCGTTTGGGACGCAGTATGGAAGCAATCAAAAAGCTTTGTCCGGATGCGGATATACGTTCCGGTCTCCCGATTCAAGAAAAGGCTGTGCCAAATGCCGGGAATGATATCCAAAAGTGGCTGAAAAATAATGGTATTAAAGAATAACAAAACAAAAAAGGTATGCAAAACGTACAAGAAAAAGCGGTGAAGAAGATATTTATTTCAATCATCCTGATGCTCGCTATCCCTGCTTTCGGCTTCGCTTCCTGTGCTGATAATGCAGAAGCTCCTTACAACCCCGATAATGTTGATATACCTTCGGAGTTCACCATACAGATGACGACAGCCATTCCAAGCCAGTATTTATCAGCGGCTACAGAACAAGGAACGGTCGAGGTAGTAGAATACGAATCGAAAGACTACACCTCTGCAGGCCTCCCTGTAACCCACAAGCCCGCCTACGTCTATCTGCCCTATGATTATAATCCGGCGCAGAAGTATGATATTATTTATCTGATGCATGGCTGGTCGGGTGTGGCGGAGGGATACTTCGGACGACCCAATAATCAGCAGATGAAGCACCTCTTCGATAATATGATTCAGCATGGTCTATGCAAACCATTTATCGCCGTGTCACCCACGTGGGATAAGGATAATCGTTCGAAAGGCTGGAGCGAATCGGTTGCGGAAATCGCAGTATTTTACAACGAATATGAGAACGAGTTGATACCCGCCGTAGAAGGGCGTTACTCCACCTATGCCGAAACCACCGATCGGGCAGGAATCATTGCCTCGCGCGATCATCGTGCTTTCGGAGGCTTCTCACTCGGAGCCGTTACCACTTGGTGGGTATTCGAGCACACATTCGACCTACAACGTTATTTCCTCCCAATGAGCGGAGATAGCTGGCATATCCGAATGTACGGAGGACAATACGAACCCGAAACAACTGCTGCATTTTTAGCCTCGGTAGTGAATGCATCGGATTTTAGCGGCGATAATTTCCATGTGTGGCATGCTGTTGGCACGAACGACAACGTATTTTACCAGACCCATAATCAGGCGTTAGCTTGTATGAACCTGACCAACACCTTTACGCCTGCCAATTTTTCTTATCACCAAAAAGAGGATGGCTACCATGACTTCAATGCCGTCTATGAGTTTTTCTACAACGCCTTGCCATCTTTTTTTCCTATCGACCAATCTACAAGCATTGAAAATGTAATTGGAAAGGAAAACAAAGTGTCTGCTTTTTTCAATTCGACAAATCAACTTATAGTGAATAATTTACCGAACGGAACTAGCAATCTTGCAATTTATTCTGTCGCAGGAGTTTTAGTACACAAAACAGTTGCCAATTCAAATTCTGCAACTGTAAACATGAATAATATCAGCAAAGGAGTTTATATCGCAATGGTAAATGGTCAGGCTGTGAAATTTGTACGACCATGAAATTGTATTCATTATTTATGCTTAAACTTAAATGTTTATGTTAAAAAAAATCAGAGTAATAACCGCTTCTATATTCTTTATATTATTAACCCTTCTGTTCCTTGATTTTACAGGAACAATACATGTATGGTTCGGGTGGTTGGCGAAGATACAGCTTGTACCCGCTATTTTGGCAATGAATGCAGTGGTACTAGTAGTCCTTGTTTTATTGACTCTACTTTTCGGACGGGTTTACTGTTCTGTATTATGTCCGTTAGGCATATTTCAGGACGGCATTTCAAATATATCAGGAAAAAGAAAAGGCAAAAAGAACCGTTTTAGTTATTCTCCGGCAAAATCAGTATTGCGTTATGCTGTGTTAGTTTTGTTCATAATTGCTGTAGCAGCAGGGGTCAGTATGGTAGTATCTATACTTGACCCCTATGCAGCATACGGACGTATAGTTTCTAACTTTTTCGCACCTCTGTATCGTTTAGGAAACAATCTGTTAGCGTTGATTGCCGAACGAGTGGATAGTTATGCTTTCTACTCCACCGAAGTATGGATAAAAGGTTGGTTAACTTTCGGTATCGCAGCAATTTCACTAATAATTGTTGCAGTCCTTGCATGGCGACATGGACGTACTTATTGCAACACAATCTGTCCGGTTGGAACATTTCTTGGCTTTCTATCCAAGTTTTCTTTATTCAGACTAACCTTTAATGAAGAAAAGTGCACAAAGTGCAAAGCTTGTGAACGAGGCTGTAAATCTTCCTGCATCGACATCAAATCAATGAATATTGACCATAGCCGTTGCGTTACTTGTTTTAACTGCATAGAAAGATGTAAGTTCGGAGCAATGAAATACGCCCCGGTCAAATTGGGTAACAAGAAAGTTGCTGAAGAAGAATTTGTATCTATTGACAAAACCGTAGCAGAAGATAATAAAGAAGGATTCTCCCGTCGCAATATGCTTGCTATTCTTGGTACGGTAGCTATTGCAAATACAATCAAAGCACAACAACTACACGTAGATGGCGGACTGGCAGAGATAGAAGATAAAAAGATACCTGACAGGAAAACGCCTGTTGTTCCTCCGGGAGCATTAAGTGCAAAGCATATGAAAAGTAAGTGTACTGCTTGCCAACTTTGTGTATCCGTCTGCCCTAACAACATATTGCGTCCATCGAATAAACTGGCGACTTTCATGCAGCCTGAAATGTCATTTGAAAGAGGTTATTGCCGTCCCGAATGTGTGGAATGTTCGCAGGTTTGCCCAACAAGTGCCATAAACCCGATAACGACTGCCGACAAAACAGCCTTAGCCATTGGCCATGCCGTATGGATTAAGGAAAATTGCGTAGTGAACAGGGACGAAGTGCAATGCAACAACTGTGAGTATCATTGTCCGACAAATGCGATCACAATGATAGCCCGTGATCCAGGCTTTAGCGATTCCTTAAAAATCCCTGTAATTGATACGACACTCTGTATTGGATGCGGAGCTTGTGAACACCTTTGCCCTGCCCGTCCGTTCAGTGCTATTTATGTGGAGGGAAATGTAAGACATCACACTGTTTAATGATTAATTAAAATGAAAAAAGACGATATAAACCGTAGAAATTTCCTTAAGACACTGGGTGCAGGTTCAATTGTAACTACTGCCGCCATGTACGGTTGTAAGCCCAACAATACCGTATCTGCAGAAGGTAATGCTATTGGAGATATCCCTACCGATAAAATGACATATCGCACCAACCATATAACTGGTGATGTGGTATCACTGCTTGGTTACGGCTGTATGCGCTGGCCGCTACGAACTAACAGCAATGGTGAAGAAGAAGTAGATCAGGATGCTGTCAATGAACTGGTCGATTATGCAATCGCACATGGGGTGAATTATTTCGATACCGCTCCCGTATATGTGCGAGGGTGGTCTGAAAAGGCAACAGGTATTGCATTGAAACGCCACCCGCGGGATTCCTATTTCATTGCCACAAAGATGTCCAATCACCGTATGGCCGATCTGGGACTTTCAAACGAAGAGTATTACAAACGTTCGGTAGAGATGTACCACAACTCTTTTAAGGAGTTACAAGTGGATTATCTCGATTACTACCTATTGCATTCCGTAGGCGCCGGTGATGGTATCCCTTTGTTCAATAAACGCTTTATCGACAATGGAGTGCTTGACTTCATGTTAAAAGAACGTGAAGCTGGGCGTATCCGTAACCTTGGCTTCTCTTTCCACGGAGATGTGGCAGTGTATGACCATCTATTAAATATGGACATAAAATGGGATTTCGTCCAGATACAATTAAACTATCAGGACTGGAAACATGCAACAGGCAGGAACGTAAATGCAGAATACCTGCATGGCGAACTGGTAAAACGTAATATCCCGGCTATTATTATGGAGCCTTTACTTGGCGGACGTCTTGCACGCGTACCCGCACAAGCCCAGGAGGTGATGCGAGAGATGCATTCCGGAGACAGTGCCGCAAAATGGGCTTTTCGGTATGCAGGCACTCCCGAACTCGTTCTTACAGTTTTAAGCGGCATGGTGTATATGGAGCATCTACAGGAAAACATTCGCACCTACTCGCCACTCCAATTGTTGAATGAAACGGAATATGAAGCGCTGGCAGAAGTAACCGACATTATGATGAATAGTGAATTTATCCAGTGTACCGATTGCCAGTATTGCATGCCATGCCCGTATGGTCTTAATATACCAAAAGTTTTTGGGCATTATAACCATATTATAAGCACCGGATATCGGTTAAAAAGCAGCAAAGACGAAAATTATAAAAAAGCAAGAAAGGCATTTCTTATCGGATACGACCGCAGTGTCCCTAAACTCCGTCAGGCCAGTCATTGTATCAACTGTGGAATATGTAAACCTCATTGTCCGCAAAGCATTGATATTCCTAATGAAATGCGCCGGATAGATCTTTACGCTGAGCAACTAAAACAAAAAATAGAATTTTAACATGAGATGGGGAAAAGGATTTAAATAAAAAGAAAAAATACCATGAAAGAGAATACTAAAATACTAATATGTGTGGGTAATGAAAATTTCGGAGTACTACTGAAAAAGAATATGGAAATTAAAAGCTATAGAGTAGAATTGTTTTATAATGGTATTACAGCGAACAATGCTTTTCTGGAAAATGATTATGCATTATGTATTATTGATGTTGCTCTTCCGGGAATTGATGGCTTTTCTTTAGCTAAAGATATAAAGGCATATCAACCAGAGATACCAATTATTTTTTTGGCTGATAAAGCATCCAATGTAAAAGAAGAAGTATTAGCGGGATTAAAAATGGGCGCTGATGATTATTTTGTTAAACCTTATGACTTGGAGATATTAACACATCGTATAAAAGCAATTCTTAATCGTGCACAGAAAGAAGAAAATCCAACAAATCCGATACAAGTAAAATATTCTATCGGAGATTATATTTATGATTCTGAAAAACGTATTCTTTCCAACAGCATCCGGGCAGTCAAACTTACAACAAAGGAAAATGAACTTCTTAAACTTCTTTGTGTAAATGTGAATAAAATAGTGTCACGAGAAGAAGCTCTTATCGGAATATGGGGTAAAGCAGATTATTTTACTGCGCGAAGCATGGATGTTTATATAACTAAATTAAGAAAATATTTTTAGTACATGACAAAAAATCTATTTTACTGACAATCAGCAAAATAGATGGTTGATTTTTTGGATAAGACCTTGATTTTTAGTATCTTGTAAAGA
>NZ_QVMO01000139.1 GCF_010501055.1 Dysgonomonas sp. 521 | reverse complement strand
ACTGCGTAACGCAGGAAGTGTATTGCTGACAAGTTGCTCCCCAGCAGAGCCTGTTTCCTCTTCAACTTCCTGATACAAATGTAGTTGTTTTTATGAAAAAAAATAAAAACGAAAAATAATACTCCGAATATTTGGATTACAACATAGAAGTAACTGTTTAAATTTTAGCGAAAATTTTTATTACAGGTTCTGGTCAATAGTTCTTAGCAATTTTTTTAGGCTCTTTTTAGCATCTTTTTGGCTCCGCCGATTTTCAATTCCCTTTTTACTCTTGGTTTAGCCCGCTAATTAGCTCCGCTGACCGTTGGTTCGGCTAGCAAAAAGGATAAAATCCATCTAAAAATAGCTATAAAAAAGATTTGCTATAAAATTTAAAAAGACTCTTAAAATCGTATACTGCGCACCGCATTATAATAAATATGTATATATTTGCACTACAAACATATTACAAATGAAAAAACTTATAACACATCTTACTATTCTGTTTGCAATCTGTACGCTGAATGTATCTTGTGATGGAGGCGACGACAAAAGGCCTGCCATACAAGGAGAATGGAAAATGTATGAGCAAAAAATAACCACTTCAGAGACAGATTCCGATTTGGATGACATGCTCAATCGCTTTATTCAACAAAACCTGAAAGAAAACGAAACAACAAGGACTTTTACCGAATTGAGCGTAAAAACAATTATCAGAAAGAAAGGCATTTCGGGAACCGACGGGCTTTTAAGTGAGTCTACCGACCCGTATAGCACAAAGGGAGATTCGCTTTATATAGAAAATACGCTACAGGGAGGAATCACAGTTGCCAAATTTCTGATAACAGATAATACGCTCACTACTTACCGCAATCTTTCTACCGCAGATATAAAAGTCGTAGCTGAAGGCTTAGGTATCGACCCAAACACTATACCCAGTGGTATAAGCGGGGAGTTAAAAATAAAAGAAGCCAGATAATCTTTTCGGTAAAGATTTGAATTTTTCGCAACGATTTATTATCTTTGCCACCCGATTGCCAATAGGCTAATAAGAAGCCGCATGTAAAACGGTTCGCCTCAGGCACATAACCTGTAAATTATAAAACAGATGTACGTAATCGTAGACATTCAGGGACAGCAGATGAAGGTTGAAAAAGACCAAAAGTTGTTTGTTCACAGAATCAACGCAGAAAACGGCTCAAAAGTTGAGTTCGACAAAGTATTATTAGTTGACAATGCTGGTACTGTTACAGTAGGAACTCCTACGGTAGAAGGCGCGAAAGTCGTAGTAGAGATAGTATCTCAGGCTAAAGGCGACAAAGTTCTTGTTTTCCACAAGAAAAGAAGAAAAGGATACCGCAAATTGAACGGTCACCGTCAACAGTTTTCAGAAGTTATCGTTAAAGAAATTATTGCTTAATCAGTTAAAGACAGAAGAAAATGGCACACAAGAAAGGTGTAGGTAGTTCGAAAAACGGCCGTGAATCGGAAAGTAAACGATTGGGCGTTAAAGTATTTGGTGGAGAAGTTGTAAAAGCAGGAAACATCATAGTTCGTCAGAGAGGAACAACTCATCATCCGGGAGAAAATGTTGGTATCGGTAAAGACCATACCCTGTTTGCCCTTGTGGATGGTACAGTCGTATTCCGCAAAAAAAGAAATGACAGATCATTTGTTTCTGTTCTTCCTGTAGCGGAAGCTTAAGAAACACAGCTTATAAGAATAAGGAAAGCAGTCTGAATAATCAGGCTGCTTTTTTATTTAACACAAATCCAAGCCCTTGTCATTATTAGAGTTTATATTCAATAAGATTATATATGATTTATTCTCTGTTATTTAATTGCCTCCTGCTTTAGCTGGAGGATAATAGTCTAATCAGATAATGGCTTTAGCCAAAATGTTTTGACTAAAGTCGTTTTCTATCTGTATTATTATCCACGACTTGAAAGTCGTGGCAACTAAAACTCCTAAAAATATGCTCCTTACTCTTTTATTGAATATAAACTCTATTATAAAAAAGAGAATTTTGACCTATATGCCTTATTATTCTTTTTTAGTAGATCCGGATACTTACAGACGAGATGTCAGTGGGGATTTTTTATTACTTTTACGCAAAAATGCTGACAAAGCAAAAAGCATAAGTTTTTCCAGCTTGTCAACTTGTATCTAGTCTACCCGTCAACCAGATTATTTATATGACAGACTTATTCAATATCCGCAGGGACTTTACATTGAAAACACTCGATGAGAAAGACGTATTGCCCAACCCGATAACAATGTTCGAACAATGGTTTAACGAAGCCGTCAAAGCCGAAGCACTGGAACCCAACGCGATGAATCTGGCAACCGTAAGCGCCGAAGGGAAGCCATCGTCACGCATTGTACTCCTCAAACAAATCAAGCCGGAGGGCTTCGTTTTCTTTACAAACTATGACAGCCGGAAGGCACAGCAAATAGCCGCGAATAAATATTGTGCGCTGGACTTTGTATGGCACGAACTGGAAAGGCAGGTCAGGATAGAAGGCGTTGCGGAAAAGATTCCCGAAACCGACTCCGACTCCTATTTCGAAGTGCGCCCTGCCAAAAGCAAACTGGGCGCATGGGCTTCGCCACAAAGCCATATCATCCCCGGCAGGGCTTATCTGGAGGAACTGATGTCGGATTTTGAAACAAGATTCGCGGGAAAAGAAATCTCCCGTCCCGAAAACTGGGGCGGATATATTGTAAAACCCTATCTGATAGAATTCTGGCAAGGGCGCAGCAACAGATTGCACGACAGAATACAATATACCCTCTGTGGCAACTCGTGGAAAATAGAGCGTTTAGCTCCCTAATAAGGAACCAAAATATTACAATATCATATATTTACGGCTGGGATAGAAATAAATATCCATTCGTACGATGAAAAGAATTTGATTATTATTTTCTATTTTTGTGCTGATATTATAAATCATATCTTTAAAAGTGAAAAGATATTATAATATTTGTCCATATCAATTATAATTTTTAGTATTGCATTTGTTAATACCATGAGAGAGTACCGGTCAGAGAGAGCAATACTGCTGTTTTTACAAAAACTATAATCTGTAGACTCCATCTTTTGAACAAGGATACCAAACAAAACAAAAAGAATATAACACACTTTAATTTGCTATAATTATGGAAACAACGGTAAAACTTTATTCCTTAACTTACAAAGAGGTTAAAACCTATCTGTTTGCACTGCTATTCATTGTCGGTAATATAGCCCTTCCTCAACTTTGCCACTTAGTACCGGGCGGAGGTTTGACATGGTTGCCTATTTACTTCTTTACGCTGATAGCTGCATACAAATATGGTTTGCGCGTAGGTCTGCTAACCGCAATATTGTCCCCGCTTCTCAATAGCGTGCTATTCGGGATGCCTTCGCCAGCAATATTACCGGCAATACTGATCAAGTCGACCTTACTAGCCGGTGCTGCCGCATATGCTGCTCATCGTCTACAGAAAATCTCTTTCCTGGGAATAGTGGCTGCCGTATTAGCTTATCAGGTAGTAGGCACGCTTATCGAATGGGCTGTTGTAAGGGATTTCTTCGTTGCAGTACAAAACTTCCGTATAGGTGTACCGGGAATGCTGGTCCAGATATTCGGAGGATATGCTTTATTAAAAGCTATTGCTAAAATTTAAGATCAACAATGCCAGATAATAAATCATTTGCGGAGGTGCTCGAACGCTTCCGCAATATCAGTTTTCATGAAGATTTCGATATGATTGTCGCTATAGCTAACGGCGGCATAGTACCTGCGGCCATACTCAATCAACGGCTAAATATTGAAATACAACTACTGAAAATAAACTTGCGTGACGCCAATCAGAAGCCGAAGTATGATAGTCCGCAACTGATAGCACCTATCGATTTTGACTTCAAAGGCAAGGTTATCCTGCTGGTAGAAGACAGGGTAAAAACAGGCGCGTCCCTTTCTCTGGCTACAAAACTGCTGGAAGAGGCAAAACTGATAAAGACATTTGCAGTAAATGGAAAAGCGGACTATTGCCTGTATAATGAAGACTGCTTTAAATTTCCATGGCTATTTTGAAACAAAATGAGAAAAAATATCTGTGTAATTGTATCAGTGATACTATCTGTCCAGCTAAGCTACGCGAAAGATAATTATCCTGATGCAGTGGTTCGGGATTCTATCCGGCTGGGCGACGTTATCGTTACAGGAAGCCGTCCTGCTGTCAATATCAACAATCTGCCCATGAGTGTGACCATAGTGGGTAGCAAACAGATAGAAAACCGTTTCGAACAATCCTTATTGCCCATTATTACCGAAGAAGTGCCGGGGCTGTTCGTCACTTCACGCGGCGTTATGGGATACGGAGTAGCTGCAGGAGCCGCGGGAGGAATGACAATACGCGGTATAGGAGGAAGCCCCACAACACAGATGTTAATGCTCATAGACGGGCATCCGCAATATATGGGACTCATGGGACACCCTTTAGCCGATTCGTACCAATCGCTAATGGCAGAACGCGTAGAAGTCGTGCGCGGGCCTGCTTCCGTATTGTACGGGTCGAACGCGATGGGAGGCGTTATCAACATTATTACAAAAAAACAGCTTCAGGATGGTGTAAGAACTAATTTTAGGACTATGTATGGTTCATACAACACACTTACCGCCGAGGCCAACAATGCTATCCGTTCCGGAAAGTTTAACAGTTATATTTCGCTGAGTTACAACCGTTCGGACGGCCATCGTGAAAATATGGACTTCGAACAATACAGCGGATACGCGAAAGCAGGATATGATATTACCGCCAACTGGAAGATATTTGCAGACTTGGATCTGACCAAATTTAAAGCATCAAATCCGGGAACGGTCAGCGCCCCTGCCATCGACAATGACGCGGACATAACCAGAGGAGTAACTTCATTCTCACTCGAAAACAATTATGACAACACATCAGGCGCCCTAAAATTGTATTATAACTTCGGCGCTCATAAGATCAATGACGGTTATTCAGCCGGAGCCGACCCGAAGGATTACCGTTTCAGGTCGAACGACAGGATGGCAGGCATTACCTTATACCAGAATTACAGCTTCTTCGCAGGAAACCAGACAACCGCCGGAATAGATTATCAGCACTATGGAGGGCGTGCTTGGAACAGGTATCTCGACAACAGGGAAGATGCCGATATAGCAAAGGAAAGCGTAAATGAAGTAGCCGGATATATCAATTTTCAACAAACGCTGGCTTCCAGAGTTGTGTTGAATGCCGGAATAAGAGTAGACCACAACGCGAATACCGGAACAGAATGGGTTCCACAGGCGGGGATAAGCTATATAGCAACCGAAAACACAATCGTTAAAGGAATTGTAAGTAAGGGCTTTCGCAACCCTACAATACGCGAAATGTACATGTTCCCGCCCCAAAATCCTGACTTAAAGGCCGAGCGGCTTATGAACTACGAAATATCGGCATCGCAGAAGTTGCTGAACAGGGCGTTAAACCTCGACCTGAGTTTATTTTATATAGATGGCAGCAACAGCATCCAAACGGTAATGGCTGACAACAAACCGCTGAATGTAAACACCGGGAAGATAAAGAATTACGGATTGGAATTTGCCTCACAATACAAGGTAAACCCGTTTGTCAGCCTGTCGGCCAACTACAGTTACCTGCACATGAAATACAAGGTTCTGGCATCGCCCGAACATAAACTTTATGCCGGAGTAAATTACTCCCATGACAAATGGATAGCCGCTACAGGAGTACAGTTTATACACGGGCTATATACGGTTTTAGAAAATAAGAATACCAGCGCCGAAGCACAGAAAGAGACCTTCACGTTGTGGAACGTAAGGGCAGCTTACAGGCCTGTAGCCTTACTCGAAATATTCGTCAAAGGAGAAAACCTTCTGGCTCAGAAATATGAGATTAACGCAGGTTATCCGATGCCACGGGCTACTGTGTTTGGCGGTATTGGCTTAAGGTTTTGAAGGACTATAAATAGTTATAGGAAACGAAAAAGATTATCTTATAATATACAACACACCTACGGCAAGCGAGCCGTAAGGCAGAAAAAAGTAACAGAAGAAAAAGAGAAGAAAGGTGTCACTTTTGTCACTTTTTTAAACAAATATTTAATAATGCCAATCAGGATTTGAGAAATGGCTTGAAAAGCCAAATCTTCATAACTGCGGGTCATCGACCTGCGGAAAAAGGATGTGCAACACCAGCTGTCTGAAAGACAGGACATACTGTGTGTCCTGCCGCTTCGGGCAGGGGGAGTGTAATTGCCCCTTGCTCCGTAAGCTACGCTGCGCTTGCATACGGTTATGAAGATTCTGCCTTTCAGGCAGGAGTAGAGCTGCTTTTAACCCCTGATTCGCATTAATAACAATTCATAATTCATCACTAGTGTCCGGTTTAGAAAATATTGACATCGTTAAAACCCTTATGGATAAAGGGGAGTGAGCACGTTCTTTGATTTTTCGATTTGAATTTTC
>NZ_QVMO01000138.1 GCF_010501055.1 Dysgonomonas sp. 521 | reverse complement strand
ACAGGCAAACAAAAGCGCAAATAGAGAGAAAAATACACTAAAGACTACTCGTTTTCAAATTATATGCGACCTAAATTCAATCAAATCCATGAACCAAGCAAAATGGGCAGCGTAAAAAAGAAAGAAGATAAATCCCACAAAAAGAAAGAGGATGCGTCAATTTCTTAGTTTTGACACACCCTCCTTCTATCTTAATTTTCAGGCAGGTTTACCTAATACTCACTTTCAAGCATCCTGCCTTACAATATCGAACATTACATCCCGATTTGAGTTCTTACATATTCATTGGCATCATCCTCTGTCAGGAAATACAGCAGTCCTTTAAACTCAAAGGGGAACTTGTTGGAAGGGATCTGAAAGCGCCTCTTCTCACACTTCAAAGAAAAATCTTCATAATTAGTAGCTATAAAATTCACTACTTCATCCGGTACGATTTTAAACGCTCTGATCGACAACTTTCTGGGATCGACTCTATATAAAACATCCCCTACTCTTAAAACATTCTTGATCTTCATAGCAACATACACTTAAAAGATGAAACATGGGAACGGGTGTTCTTTATAATGCTTAAAGTTAATACTTTGTTCGCTAAAATTCCCCTTCAAAACATTAAAAAACGTTGAAAATGAGTAAACGCACAGAACATATGTAAATATTTTTATAATAATTATTAAAACAATACATTCTTATCCTTCTACATAGAGGAATTATCCGGAATAACAGCTAATTTGGTGACAAATTTCCACAACTGCACACTTTTGTTTTACTTGTGCATAATGTGAGATTTTTTACATTTTTAATTTCGCTGTCTTATATTTTAATAGTACCTTTGCGGCGAACTAAATAATAACTTTTTATTCAAATAAAACATGGATATTTCGCACATTGAACATTTAGGTATTGCTGTGAAAAGCATTGAGGAACAGCTTCCTTACTACGAAGGTGTTTTGGGATTAAAATGCTACAGCATAGAAGTTGTTGAAGACCAAAAAGTGAAAACAGCTTTCTTCAAAGTAGGTCAGACTAAAATCGAACTACTTGAGCCAACAAGTCCTGACAGCACAATTGCTAAGTTTATTGAAAAAAGAGGAGAAGGAATCCACCACATCGCATGGTGTGTCGAAGACGGTGTTGCAAATGCACTGGCCGAAGTAGAAGCAAAAGGAGTACAGCTTATCGATAAGGCGCCACGCCGCGGAGCAGAAGGTCTTGACATCGCGTTCCTTCATCCAAAATCAACAGGAAGCGTTCTTACCGAATTATGTGAAACTCCAAAAAAATAAAATAGAAAGTGGCTTTACGCATCAACAGGAATGCAGTAAAGTCATTTTTGCGTTATCCGAAAATTTAATTAGAATCTAAAATAATAAAACATGGGCCAACTTGAAAAAGTAAAAGAGCTTATAGAACTTCGTGCAAAAGCTCGTCTTGGAGGTGGAGAGAAGAGAATTGATGCTCAACATGCAAAAGGCAAATATACTGCACGCGAACGTATAGCTATCCTGCTTGATGAAGGTAGCTTTGAAGAATTTGACATGTTTGTAGAGCACCGTAGTACAAACTTCGGTATGGACAAACAAAAATTCCTCGGTGATGGAGTTGTTACAGGTTGCGGAACTATCGACGGACGTCTGGTTTACATCTTCGCGCAAGACTTTACTGTTATCGGCGGATCATTATCCGAAACTATGGCATTAAAGATATGCAAAGTAATGGATATGGCGATGAAAGTAGGCGCTCCGGTAATCGGTATCAACGACTCGGGTGGCGCACGTATACAGGAAGGCGTAAACGCGCTTGCCGGTTATTCTGAAATCTTCCAACGCAACATCCTGGCTTCGGGTGTAATACCTCAGATATCCGGTATCTTCGGGCCTTGCGCCGGTGGTGCTGTATATTCTCCTGCACTTACCGACTTTATCCTGATGACAGAAGGCACATCTTATATGTTCCTTACAGGCCCTAAAGTGGTAAAAACAGTAACAGGTGAGGATGTAACCCAGGAAGAACTTGGAGGTGCAAGTGTGCATACTACAAAATCGGGAGTTGCTCATTTCGCTGTGCCTAACGAAGATGAAGGTCTTGCCCTGATCCGTCACTTATACAGCTTCCTTCCACAGAACAATATGGAAGAGGCTCCACGCAAAGAATGTACAGACCCAGTTGCCAGAATGGAAGACTCATTGAATGAGATTATCCCTGACAATCCGAATAAGCCATACGATATGTTTGAGGTAATCGGTGCAGTTGTAGATAATGGCGAATTCCTTGAAGTACATGGCAACTATGCTAAAAATATAATTATCGGTTTTGCCCGTATGAACGGACAATCTGTTGGTGTTGTGGCTAACCAGCCTAAATACCTTGCCGGAGTATTAGATATCAATGCTTCCCGCAAAGCTGCACGTTTCGTACGCTTCTGCGACGCATTCAACATCCCGTTGGTAACACTGGTTGACGTTCCGGGATTCCTTCCGGGAACAGGACAGGAGTATGGCGGCGTTATCACACACGGCGCAAAACTTCTTTATGCTTACGGAGAAGCGACTGTACCTAAGGTAACTGTTACTTTGCGTAAATCTTATGGTGGTTCACATATCGTGATGAGCTGTAAGCAACTTCGCGGAGACATCAACTACGCATGGCCTACTGCCGAAATAGCAGTAATGGGTGCTGATGGCGCTGCCGAAGTTCTTTACGCGAAAGATATCAAAGAAGCCGAAAACCCTGCTGAAGCTCTTGCCGCTAAGAAAGAAGAATACAACAAACTATTCTGCAACCCTTTCAATGCTGCACGCTATGGATATATTGATGATGTTATCGAACCGCGCAACACACGTTTCCGTGTAATCCGCGCTTTGGAGCAACTGAGAACGAAAAAGCAAGTTAATCCGGCCAAGAAGCACGATAACCTGCCATTATAATCCCTCTAAAACTAAAGAATATGAGTGATAATAATATACCTAAAGAAGTATTAGCAGTCATTGCAATGGCTATATATGATGTGCAACACCAGCATGACGTAGAAAGCAATGTGTTGACTATTAAACATGTGTCTAAAGATTATTTACCTTGGGCCGACAAAGCAAGTGCTATGCTTCAAATGCCAGTAAGAAAATAAAATTTGAATAACTATCATGAAACAATTCATATATAGAATCAACGGCCAAGAATATATTGTTGCCGTAAATAAAATGGATAACGAGCTTGCTGAAGTAGCGGTAAACGGAACTAATTACAAAGTAGAGTTGGTAAACAACGAGGAAGAAGTTACTCTGGTTGCCCGTCCGGCTACAAAAGCTCCGGCAGCTACTGCCGCGGCGCCTAAGGCTGCTGCTCCGGCTCCTACCAAACCGGCAGGTGGCGGCGCAGGAGTTGTAAAATCCCCGCTTCCGGGCATCATCATCGATGTTGTGGTAAATGAGGGTGATGAGGTTAAGAAAGGACAGACCGTAGTAATGCTCGAAGCCATGAAGATGGAAAATGCAATACAGGCAACACAGGACGGTAAAGTTACCGGAATTCATGTTGCTAAGGGAGACTCTGTATTAGAGGGAGTTGCGCTGGTTACAATCGGATAAGATTAACTTTTCATAAAAAAACGCTGCATAAATTGATTTTTTATGCAGCGTTTTTGTTTTTACTGCGTCTACTACATATCAGATAAAAAATTATAATGCCCAAAAGCATTAACAAAGCTGTAGTAACAAAAATCAAGATAATAATAAGTTACAGCAAACTACAAAACTACGTCGGTGATAAGAAGGCTATATGAAGGATTCTCCTTGTATAGCTTTCTTTCTTATATCTCTCTAAACCTGAGCAGTAAGCTATTTACAACCACACCGGCAGAACTTAAGGCGATTACCACACCTGCCATTACAGGATTAAGCAATACACCATAAGCAGGATACAACGCTCCGGCCGCCACAGGTATACCTATTACATTGAATATAAAAGCCCAGAACAGATTCTGCCTTATCGTCTTATTTGTCAGTTTAGACAAATCGATGGTCTTACACAGCAAGTTCAAGTCTGAGGACGCTATAGTTACCTGAGCCACTTCCATAGCGATGTCACTCCCCTGCCCCATAGCTATACTTACATCCGCCATAGCCAACGCCCCGCAGTCATTGATACCGTCTCCGGTCATAGCTACAACCTCTCCGCTATCTTTCAGTTCACTCACAAAGGAAGCTTTAGCCGCCGGCAACGCTCCCGCATTGACATGATCGACAGGGATGCCTACCTGCCTGGCAGTAAGGTCTCCCGAACGTTTGCTGTCTCCTGTGAGCATATACAGGCTCATTCCGGAACCTTTCATCCGGGCGATGGCCTCTATCGATGTAGGCTTTACCTTGTCCGCTATTGAGATTATAGCCAGCAATGATGATTGGCTGACAAAAAGGACAACAGTATTGCCATTACCGGTCTCATTGTGTATCCAGTCCGATTCTTCTTCTGTGAAGGCAACGTTCTGTTCTTCCAGCAGCTTCATTGTGCCTACGTAGTAATTAGCTGAATCGGTCTCGCCTACCAGCCCCCTTCCTGAAAGGGAAGACACTTTCATCTCCGGCTTTATCCTGTAATCATCATTCAGATATACTTTTACCGCCTGAGACAAAGGATGCTCCGAATAAGATTCGATTCCGTACAGAATCCCTTTCAGTTCAGGTGTAGGGTGTGCGATCCACTTTATACGGACAACACGGGATACACCTTCTGTAATCGTTCCTGTCTTGTCCAAGACAACCGCAGTCAGCTTATCAGCGTTCTCCAACGCCTCCGACCCTTTTATCAGTATTCCATGCGCCGCGCCCCTGTCTATACCCGCCATTATAGCGGTAGGCGCAGCCAGCCCCAATGCACAGGGGCAAGCCATGATCAGCACCATGATTGACGAAAGAAGCCCTTGCATAAAGCCGTCTTCGGCAGATAACCAAAACCACATCAGAAACGTAAATATCGCAACAAAACCAATGACCACTATAAAGATACGGGAAACCTTATCCGCCATCTTTTGCACCGTCCGTTTACCGCGTTCAGCATCCTGAATCATCCCTACCACATTCCCTAGCAAGGTATTCTTCCCCGTTGCAGACACTATGTAATAAAAGGTATTCGCCTCATTTACTGTCCCGGCATAAACCTTCTTCCCTTCACCTTTTTCTACAGGCAGGGGCTCGCCGCTTATCATACTTTCATTGATAAAGCTGGAGCCTCTTACTATTTTCCCGTCAGCGGGAATACGTTCCCCCGGCTTCACCATAACCTCATCGCCCACCTCTATCTGCCTTACGGGAATAACTACAGCCTGCCCCGACCTGACTACGGTAACTACCTGCGGTTGCAGGCCTATCAGCTTCTGAATGGCGATGGCCGTATTACTTTTAGCTCTTTCTTCTAAATATCTCCCCAATAAGACAAAGGCAACCACAATAGCCGATACACCAAAATATACATGTGGCTGCATCCCCCTGTCAGTCCAGAACGAAGGCAATAAAGTATTGAATATACTGACCATATACGCAGTACCCGTACTCAGTGCTACCAGTGTATCCGCATTTGCCGAAAACCGCAAAGCATGCTTCCATGCTACAATAAAAAACTGCCTGCCGAAAAAAAGTACCACAGGCGTAGCCAATGCCCACATATAATAGTTAGCATAAGGTATAGCCCTGAAAAATAATGCTATAACAATAAGGGGTACACAAAAAATCAGGGACAGGATACAATCCCTTCTCAACACGCCTAAATAATTTTCCCGGCTACCTAAAGTATCACGGCTATTTTTTATCTCCATTAATATCTGTTTTAGTGAATACAAACTTCATATACTACTCGGAAAGTAACAAATACCAATTCTCTGACCTCAACACCTACCTCACATATTGCGCTAACAACTAACAATATAACGATTTATACTACAATAAAAAAGTGACAAAAGTGACAGTTTCTAACTTCTTTCTTTGTGTTACCTTTTCTATTACTATCGCCACTATATATTTATAGTTGTATAATAAGATAATTTTAAAATCATAAAGTAACTGAAAAACTGTTTAGTACATGACAAAAAAATATCCGATATGGAAAACATTGATAATTAACAAATTGTCCGAAAGGCAAAATATATGCTGTCCTGTCTTTCAGACAGTAGTTTCTAAGCATTGCAATTTCCGCAGGCCGATACCCCAATGTCTTCAAACTAAGGCTGAAAGCCTTTATTATTTCAGCCCAATGGCAAGCGAAGCGTCGCCTTGGGTAAAGAGCATCTAACAGAAACTGCGCGCTGAAAGCGCAGGTTAAACTTAAAGAACAAGACCAAATCATTGACCTGCGCTTTCAGCGCGCACGCTCTGTATCTGGATATTCTGCCCCAAGGCGTTGCCTTGGGCTGAAATAAGACGGGCTTTCAGCCCTGATCTTTGGTTTCATAATCCTTAAGTTGATGACACTGGACTGATAACCTTCGGTTATGAATTGAATTGAAAATCAGCGGAGCTAAAATCGGCGGAGCCAAAAATACGGTAAAAAGAGTATAAAAAATTGCTAAGAACGTAAGCCTTCGGTCTGCCTCATCTTTTACAAGATTTATATAGTTTTTACCTTTACGGAGAGATTTAACGATAAATTAAGGAGCCATCAGTTTATG
>NZ_QVMO01000137.1 GCF_010501055.1 Dysgonomonas sp. 521 | reverse complement strand
CAATATCGGCTGTCCGATAAAATCCCTACTTTTGCTCATGAGCTTAATTTTGTTTTGTTGCTACTACAAAGATAAGCAGAAGAGCGGATTTTTTATTTTTTAAAAGTTCGCTCTGTTTTTTACCGGACAGTAGTGAAAGTTAATATACTTCATAAACTCAATAACCTTTACAAAGTCCTCTATAAGCGTTCGATAATCTGATACATTATCGCACAAATCAATTTTGAAACCCTCTGATTATCAGCAGATATTCAGAGGGTTTTCTTTTTTGGGGGAACACTGGCCTAATTTTACATTCATATTTTTAACATTCTAATTGGTTGATAAGCAAAAAGTACCTACTTTTGTTAATATAATACTGTAGCTAAGTGTAGCTATTTTTTTGATATAACATTAGCGTTATTAATTAACTCCTTCCTCGCTGGAAACTGGAAATTTACAAAAGAGAGAAGGATGACGTTAAAAACGCTCGTGCCATAAGGCGCGGACTCGTCATCTTTGTCTCTTTGGGTATTCCAGTACCTCAGCAGCGGAGTGATGAGTGCCGCGTTCTTTCATTTTACAACACATGAAAACTGACTTAAAATCGAAGCACTTAACTACACCGTTATTAATCAATGGATTAATGATAGTAACATTATTAACATGTACGATTTTCCAACCAAACATATCTTTACATTACTCTATTGTGTTCATAATGAGTTTTCTGATCGTTATGTTCATAATCAATCTGCTTTTCTGTGCGTGGTTCGATAATAAAGAAAGCGAGGCGCGCCGAAAAGCATTATTAGACAATTGTAAAGTTTTAGAGGAGAATTTTAAAGACCTGCTAATCAAACAGGATTTCAGAATAACGATACAGAATCATTATATGAAAGTATACGGAGGGATTATAGATGAAGTTTTGGATTAAACGGGTCGTATCGTAAAATTTGATAGCAAAATTGATGCCACACCTAAAACAAAAAAGAGCCTCAATTTCTTGAAACCCTTTGTGCGCACGGCGAGACTCGAACTCGCACATCCATACGGAAACTACCCCCTCAAAGTATATTTGATATTTTTAATACTTATCAGTATATGAGATGATTATATTTGCAATTCATTGATTATCAATATATATTGTTAAAATATCTATTCTAATGTTTTATTTATAATATAAAACAATAACTTTGCGAATATAAAAAGTTTACAACAAAGTTTACAACATTTTCTAATATGAGAATTATTTTTAAACCCTATGTTCACTTACATAGACAACGTAAAGATAAAACATTTAGAGTATATATACGTATAAGTTATAAATCAAAATATTCTTTCATAGAAACTGATTATTCAGCATCTAAGAATGATCTTAAAGGAGATACTATCAAATCTGGTACGGCTCCTGCCATATACACCTGGTTATCTTCGTGGTATTGTCTGGCATTTTGTAGTTTCTTCAACTTGTTTTGTTCTATCGACAATGCAAGTGCAGCTTGACTACCCGATAAGGTCGCCATCATCTGGTTAAAGTTGCTGCTGTCTGTGCTCTCAATGTCTGCTTCTTCGAGCATACGTTGAGAAACATCTCCCTTCATTATCTGGTCGATAAACTTTTTCTTTATCTCCAGACGTTGATAGCCTGTAACGTCCAATGTCTGTTTTACACCCCAACGTCTAAGTCTAACAGGTTTACCCATGTTTAGATGTGTATTCCCTTGTCTTATAATTCTACCATTACGTTGCTGATAATCACTAGGACGAAGCGGAGCATCTAAATGCCCTGCCATAAATAGGCGTTCTTGAATATTTACACCAACACCTAATCTCTCTGTAGTACCCATTATTACACGAACATCCCCATGATTAACAAGCTCAAAAAGTTTTTCTTTTGATATGTCAGTAACATAGTCATTAATAATAGCAACTTGTTCTGCAGGAATACCATTATCTACAAGTTTCTGCTTTATATCTATAAACACATTGAAACTCTTATCACTACTTTGGTAGCTGTCACAGAATATAGCAATAGTCCCTTTATAGCTATCTGTTTCTTTTAAGTCCTGTAATATATCACGTACAGCTTGATTTAGTTTGCTGTCTGGGTGGTCGGGCAAATTAGGATCAACCAGACGAACGTCAATCGCTGCACGTTTAGCAAGTCCGAACATAACAAGAGGAATATAGGAGTTCTCCTTTTTCTCGGCTCCACTCATTCGGTCAAACTCTTCAAGTTTATTCTTGATAGCTTTCATTACCGATTTTAGCGGTGGCGTTTGCTCTAGCATAATATCCGCAGGCTTACCACCTTCTACTCGTGGAGTACCGACACCTTCTTTTAGTGTCGATACTTCTTCGGTCAATACAGTATGAGCCACTTGTCGCCATGCTGCTATCAGTTCTGGAACATTCGAGTAAGAAGAGAAACGGTTTGTTATTCTGAATTTACCATTTGAGCCGAACTCTGCACTTTCCTCTATGCTACCGAAGTTATTCACAAAGGCATCGAAGTTATTCATCTGCAAACGTCCCATTTCTGTACGTGGGTACAGGTAACGCATGAACGTCCACATTTCAGCCATTGTATTGGATATTGGAGTACCTGTCGCCAACACAATATTCTTTCCGTTGTGATTCTCCAATATGTATGATGATTTAAGCCGTGTACTTTGAGCACGTTTCGACTCTGCCGTATCAATACCTTTCACACGTTGCAGGGAAGTAACAAAACCTAGTTTTTTATAGGCGTGTGCTTCATCAATCAATAGGGCATCAATACCCAACTGTTCAAAGGTCATTGTATTATCAGTACGTCTATCAAGTGACTTCTCGGCTTTTGCTTCTGCATTGGAACGTACTTTCTCTATATCCTTTACAGAACGTTTACGTTTAGATTTTGTTGGAGTATCGGATTCTTCCTCTACATCTGGGTTCAACGTATTGTCTCTGTCTCTCTCCAATCTCTCAATCTCTTTTTTCAAAGCTCCCATCATCCTGCCTGCATTGGCTGCACCGTCTTCTTTGGCTCTCTCCATTTCTGCAAGCAGATCCATTTTCTCTTGAATCTTTTCATCAATGTATTGAGCCACACGTTGCGGATTGTCGGGTATGGAATCTAAGTAAGAATGATAGAGAACAACAATATCCCAATCATTATAGGCTATCTTAGCGAACAACTGTTCTCTTTGTTTGGCTGTTAGGTCCTTTGCTGAAGGTGCCAACACTTTAGCATTCGGATATTGGTTTTTAATCTCCTTTACAAATTGCTTGTAGGTAGAACGCTGTACAACAATAGTCGGCTTTTTAGCTAGTCCCAGTCTCCGCATTTCCATTGCAGTAGTAATAAGGGTAAGAGTCTTACCTGTTCCTACTTCATGTGCCAGAAGTGTAGCACTTTCCAATCCACGGATAACACCTTCTTTTTGATGTTGGCGAAGAATCTTAGCTGTACCATTCAGTTTTTTAGCGAATGTATCGGCATTACCTCTATTGGTTGTAGAGTAAACGCCAGTTTCGGCATTATAATCGAGTCCTAAACTTTTAGCTTCTTTTGCAACAAGTTCATTGTCGGCTTCTGTATTTTCTTTGGCTACTCGGTATTGATGAAGCTCTTTTCCGTTCTCCAATTCTTTAGAGCCTAGCGATACTACTTTACCACCAACACCAGGGAAACGGTCAAACGAATCTACATCTACCGTTGAATTTACAACGGAATTGAAAGTATTGTTATAAATATTCTCTAACTCTTCATGGTATTTCTTATTCTGTTTTACCCATGCTTCAAAAGTTTCGGCTATCTCTGATTGTTTGGCTGCTGCCTGTGCAGTTTTTAGAGGATCGGTAACAGTTTTTCGTTTGCCATCTTCCCACACCTGCATAGATATGGTAGTAGTAGCATTGTTCATAGAGTTAAGAGCTAATGTACTTCCAGATGCTTCGGGCATACCCATTTGTATATCTTTGGCATTATCCTTACGAGAGAACTTACCGATATACTTATCTGTCGATGTTTTGGTAAACTGTGCTCCTACGTCAAATGTTTCTTTGAAGAAATCTTCATACACATTTGTAGGTACCCATGTACTACCTAAAGTCAGCTTGATAAGGTTGATAGGAATATCGGCAGGAATAACTTTCGACAATTCCTCTATATTGCTTTCATATTCATTCTCTTGGTTTGCTTGTTGGGCAATAGATAGTTTATCACGGACATTGCCAGATAGATATTGATTACGAGCTTCTACAAGTCCTGTCTCTGGATTGACAAAGCCTATACGCTTACTAACTATCTCCGATTGTACCTCTTCATTCGTTTTATCGAGTAGTTGAGCAATGTATGGTATATCTACCTTTCCATTCTGATTCATGGAAACACGGACCGCATCTTCTACATTGTCCGCTTTCGGCTCAATCTGATTGTCGATGACACGCTTGGAAAATATATCACTCTTCGATACGGTCTTTACTCCGTCTTTTCCGTCCTCAATATTTTCAATAGCAGCCACGGAAGGGAAATCAATATCATCTTGCAGGAAGTTTATTTTCCTGTTCTCATTCAGATTGCCGTATTTCTTTACAAAGTTGTCATAGGCTTTGTTAAGTTTTGTTCTGGTTTTGTTGATATAAACAAGTTCGTTATCTGTGGAACTTTCGGCTTCTAACAATTCACTAATGGTATTTTTTATATCCAGATAGTCTTGTAATACTTCTTCTTTCGGATAACCTGCTGCTTTGTTACTATTCCAATCTACTGGAACCGCTTCATTATATTGTATGATGTATGGCTGTCCGTCTATAATTGTCAAACCGCCTTCTTTAGTTCCATTATTGGCTACTGCTTTCGATGTTTTGTCGGCAGGAGTAGTATTATATATATTGCTTGGAAGTTCATCAATCATCTGATTTATTACTTCTTGCTGATTGATAGCCTTTACAGGTGCAAGCCTTTGTTCGGTAGGACGGATAGCATTACCACCCTCAAAGCCGAATTTCATTTCTCCTGCCATTCTCATAGGATTGTCAAGGAAATATTTGTTATACACCATTCGGGCTTTCTTCTCTACCTCTCCTGTGTTATATCCCCATTGATTTTTTTCCTGTTGAGTATAGGTAGCTTCACGCTCCATAACAGAATCTTGCATATTCTTAGCGTATGGAGATATACCGTTCACATCACGCTTACGGACAATGATAATATCGGCAGTTGCTTCCGTTCCTGCATCATTCTTGAATGTGTCTGTATTCAAGCGTATCGCATCTATAAAGTCTGCATTACCATTATTGATAAGCCAGTTTCGGAGCGATGCACTCTTATCGAGTGTAGATGATGTTGTAATAAATACACCGATACCACCTGCTTTCAGTGTTCTGACACTCTTAGCTATAAAGTAGTCGTGTATATCAAATTGAGTAGATATGTCTTTATTATTACTGTCATAGAGATATCCTGATGTGTCAAGGAGTTGTGTTGTTGGAGTAATCGTACTAATAGCAGGAGATGGTAATGCTTTAGATGCAGTTCCGCTTAAACCACCGGCAAGGCTACCGATTGAGCCACCCAACATATTCAATCCTGTGTTCATTAAGTTTTCGTATGATTGTGCTTTCTGCCCCATCATACCCATACGCTGGTTAGCGATATTCTCTCTACGAGACAGGTAACGGTTAGATACTTGGTCTTTCCATTGCTGCCCCATTGCTCCAATGTTTGAGTATGTGTCGGAGATAACCTTATTAGATTGTTCTTTTGCTACTGCTTGTTGTTCGGGAGTAGCACCTGTAACAACTGCCATATTCTCTGCTCGCTTATTATTCTTGCTTAGATTGTCTCTAAGCTGTTTCATAAGGTTTTGAGTATCGGCTCTCTGTGTATAGTCAGAGTAATAGTCTCTGTTATATTGGGCTGTATTCTCTGCATCCTGCTCGTTTAGGTAGCGGTTCATCTTACGGCGTTGCTTGGCAGCCTTACTACCACCGAAGATAGAGCCTACCAAACCTACACCTGCTCCTATTGCTGCTCCTATCATATCCTGTTGTTTATGAGATTAATAGATTATTAAAGGTCATGCCGACCTGTTATCCCACAAATAAAAGATTTAGAGAGCTTTTAGGCTGTTGTAGATGAAAAAACTATCGGAGTGGTCGAAAAGAATTTAAGGCTTTAAAGGCTAAAGTGTTGACTCTAATCTACATTTGTAAATGTTTGTAAATAAACAGATAGATTATGGCTAAAAAGGAAGCAACCAATCCAAAAGATACTAAACCCAAAAAGACAACCGAGAGGAAGAAACCAGGACCTAAGAAGGGAACACCCTCTAACAATCCTTTCGGCAGACCGAATGGAGCAAAGAACAAAGTACCCAATCAAGTAAAGCTCTTACTGGAAGAGTTCGCAGTTGATAAGTTCGAGCAATTCAAGCAGGACTTTCAAGATATAACTGATCCTATCGAGAGGGCAAAGCTATACGAGAAGATTGCAAGCCGTTTCATTCCTCGACCAATGAACGAAGAGGAAGCCAATGCAAACAAAGATTTTGAAACTGAATTTATGAGACGCTTATTCGGTGCAGCTAAGAAAGAAGAAGAGGGAGAAGTGCATATTCCGGCGATACCCACCCAGTGATTCCGGTGATACCCACCCACTCACTGTGCAAATTAGTCTGACAAAATTACCGTTTTTTTCTTAAGC
>NZ_QVMO01000136.1:1350-8107 GCF_010501055.1 Dysgonomonas sp. 521 | reverse complement strand
GACTTCAAGATACGAAATTCTGCAATATTAAGCAAATAATTTAAGAGATAATTTGTTGGTAAATAACTTATTATATACTTTTTAAGGAGCGACTATCTACTCGCTACCACCGGAAGAAAGGAACGACTACCAGCAGATATTCCAGTACCGGATACTGGATGTAAGAGGGCAATATGTAAATGTTGTCAGTCGGCATCAGGTATTCGAAAAGGATATGAAAGGAAAAGCTTGGATAATTATGGGTGTCATGGATATATCTCCCGACCAGATACCTTCGGCGAAAATCAAGCGGACGGTTATAAACAGGAAAACGGGCGAGATACTCACTTCTGCATTGATTCCGACAGACAAGCGATTAACCATCCGCGAAAAGGAGATACTTTTATTAATTCGTCAGGGATTGCTGAGCAAAGAAATTGCCGACAGGCTCAATCTTAGCATTTACACTGTAAATAACCACCGGAAGAATATATTGGCGAAACTGGATGTTGATAATATAATTGAAGCTATTAATCTGGCACAGGATTGCGGCATCATCCGTTAACTGATACGAACATCCCTGTTTGCCTCTTTCTGTCAGAATCTTTTCACTACACTTATAGCTACAAATAGCCATTTCTCAGATTGTTGTAACGCAGTAATTTTAGACTCTTTTTTGTGTCTTTTTTATGCTTAAACAACAATGAATACAGTATTTAATAAAACAGAGGAGCAAGAACGTGAATATTTGCGGCAGATTATCAATTTGTTGGATAAGATAATCAACAATACGGATATGTCGGTCAAAGAGCATGTCGATACATTGGCTGACTATAAGGATTACTTATGGTCGAACAAAGATATCGATCCGCATGAAATACGCTCCATGCGGGAGAGTATTCTGAATCATTTTGCAGTGGGAGAAAGTGTGATTGGCAGGCGCAAGCGGCTCGGTAAGATTTTTGATAACCCATATTTCGGGCGGATCGACTTCAAAGAGAAGAATGGGGCTTGTAATGCTTTGCCTGTCTATATCGGAGTTCATTCGTTCTACGATCCTGATAGTAAACAGAACCTTATATATGACTGGCGTGCGCCTGTCTCGGGCATGTTCTACGACTGTGAACTGGGAGAAGCTTTTTATACATCCCCAAAGGGGGAAGTAGCGGGGGATATTTTATTGAAACGCCAATACCGTATCCGCAATGGGAGAATGGAATTTATGATTGAAAGTTCCCTGACAGTTCACGATGATATCCTGCAAAAAGAACTGAGTGCCAACGCGGATGATAAAATGAAAAATATCGTTGCGACTATCCAGCGGGAGCAAAACCGGATTATTCGTAATGAGGATGCGAATGTCCTTATTATCCAAGGGGTGGCAGGTTCGGGCAAAACGTCAATTGCCCTGCATCGTATTGCTTACCTGCTATACACTTTTAAAGATAGCCTTTCGTCAAAAGATATTCTAATTCTCTCTCCCAATAAGGTTTTTGCGGATTATATATCAAACGTACTTCCCGAACTGGGAGAAGAAACCGTACCCGAAACCGGTATGGAGCAAATCCTGTCCGGTGTATTGGATAATAAATATAAGTTCCGGAATTTCTTCGAACAGGTTAACGAATTGCTCACAAAGCCGGCTCCGGGTTTTTCTGACCGGATACAGTATAAAGCCACTTTCGATTTTATTTCAGAGTTAGACCGGTTTATCCTGCATATAGAAAACCACTACTTCAAAGCCGTGGATGTGAAGCTGACAAAGTATGTCACTATTCCGGCCGGATATATCGAAGAACAATTCCGCCGTTTCAACCGTTATCCGATGCGTCAGCGTTATGAGGCGATGACCGATTATATTCTGGAGATGGCACAAGTCCGGTACCGGATCGCGGTTACTACTGCCGAACGGAATACCCTTAAAAAAGAGATAAGGAATATGTTTAAGGGAAATAATGACATGCAGGTTTACAAAGATTTCTTCGAATGGATAGGAAGACCCGAACTGTTTAAGATGCGAAAGAACCGTACACTTGAATATGCAGATTTAGCGCCTTTGGCATATATCCACACCATATTGGACGGGAGTAATGTACAAAGCAAGGTTAAGCATCTTCTGGTTGATGAAATGCAGGACTATTCGCCCATACAATATAAAGTGCTGCAGAAACTTTTTCCGTGCCCGAAAACTGTTTTAGGAGATGCAAACCAGACGGTCAACCCCTACGGATCATCTACTGCCGGAATGATCCGGAAAGCACTGTCGGCAGGAGAGGTGATGAAACTATGCAAAAGTTACCGGTCAACCTTTGAAATAACCGATTTAGCGCAAAAAATCCGAAAAAATGAAGAACTGGAACCTGTTGTCCGTCATGGTGAAAAACCACAAATTCTTAGATTCAGGGATGAGGAAGAAGAAATTTCGGGTATTGCCATGTTGATCTCTGCTTTCAGGGAATCAGTTTATAAATCCCTCGGTATCGTTTGCAAAACAGAATCACAAGCAGAAGAAATGTCAGAGAAGCTGAAACTCTATGCCGATGATGTATACTTCCTGTCGAGCCGGAGTTCGGCTTTTGCACAAGGTATTCTTATTACTTCCGCCCACATGGCAAAAGGGTTGGAATTTGACGAAGTAATCATCCCTCAGGCAGATGACACGAATTACAGTTCCGGGATTGACAGGAGCATGTTTTACATTGCCGCAACAAGGGCAATGCATCGGTTAAGCCTTACATATTCAGTTAAACTTACATCATTTCTGCAATCTCAATGACCGAAGGTTATTTAGAAAGGGACAAAGTCATTGCCTCCCCCCTGCATAGGATGCGGATCCTGGTCGGGGCTTACCGGATGATTATTGATTTTGGAAGAGAATTGCTGGCCTGCGCCGAAATTATAATCATCATCAATATTCTGGAAGCGGGCAAATTCACTTTTGAACCGTAGCAGGACATCTCCGGTAGCACCATTACGGTGCTTGGCTATGATAATCTCGGCAAGGCCGATTAAAGAATTACCTTTGTCGTCTTCGAATATCTTATAATATTCGGGCCTGTGAATAAAGCATACCATATCGGCATCCTGTTCTATGGCTCCCGATTCGCGGAGGTCGGACAACTGGGGGCGTTTACCTTCTGCTCCTGTACGGCCTTCCACACCGCGGTTTAGCTGCGACAGGGCTATAATAGGGATATTCAATTCTTTGGCCAGACCTTTCAGTGAGCGCGATATCATACTCACCTCCTGTTCGCGGCTGCCATAGTTCATACCGCTGGCATTCATCAATTGCAGGTAGTCGATAATAATCATCTTTACACCATGCTCGCGTACCAGACGGCGGGCCTTTGTCCTCAGTTCGAATACGGATAAGCTTGGAGTATCGTCAATATACAGAGGGGCGTCGTATAGCTCTTTTATTTTGAAGTCCAGCTGTTCCCATTCGTAAGGGAGTAGCTGCCCGTTTTTAATCTTTTCGCCCGGTATTTCGCATGTGTTTACTATCAGACGGTTTACAAGCTGAACATTCGCCATTTCCAGTGAGAACAGGGCAACAGGGCATTTGTAAGATACTGCCATATTCTTAGCCATGGAAAGTACGAAAGCCGTTTTCCCCATCGCCGGACGTGCGGCTATAATAACAAGGTCGGAATTTTGCCAGCCGGATGTGATTTTGTCCAGAGCGGTAAAGCCTGTTTCCAACCCGCTTAATCCGTCATCACGGCTTGCAGCTATTTCGAGTAAATGCAGTGCTTCTTTAATAACAGGGTTTATCTGCGTAACGTCTTTTTTTACATTGCGCTGCGAAATCTCGAAAAGCTTACTTTCGGCTTCCTGCATCAGGTCGTCCACATCTATTGTTTCATCGAACGCTTTATTTGCTACCCCTGACGAGAAGGAAATTAGTTCCCGTGCCAGATACTTCTGGGCTATAATGCGCGCATGAAATTCTATATGGGCGGCAGAGGCGACTTTCTCGGTAAGCTGGGCTATATATACAGGCCCGCCTACAGTTTCCAGTTCGCCATCCTTTTTGAGTTGTTCTACAACGGTCAGCATATCGATAGGAGCCTGACGTACTGCCAGGTCTACTATTGCCCTGTATACAAGCTGGTGTATAGGATCGTAAAAACTTTCCGGTTTTAATATATCACTGACCAACGAGTAGGCATCTTTTTCAAGCATTAGGGCTCCCAGAATAGCTTCTTCCAGTTCGCGAGCCTGAGGTTGTATTTTCCCTATATCCGGGACTACTGTTGTTTCCTTCGTCTTACGTCGTCCTTGATTTCTGTTGTTCGATTCTGCCATTTACAGCTTTCCCTTTCCTTTATTTTTATCCAAAGATATAAGAAATAACGTTTGGTGCAGATTTAAGTTTTGAACACTGCTGTTAATAACTTGCCGTAATATAGGATTATTCTCTCTAAATCATTAACGGGGAACCTGTAATCGGATCGTATATAAATTATCTTATATAGAGATCCTTGACGTAATAAGCTCCATTTTATTCTGAGGAAGCAATGAGTAAAAAGTAACAGAGAGAAACAATATAAAAGGTGTCACTTTTGTCACTTTTTATATTTTATTTTAATCGTAAGATGTATATAATGAGGTTATTAAAAGGGTAGGCTGTTGGAAAAAAAGTAACGCAGTTTTAGTTAAAAGCTATTCATTCCTGTTTCAGAGTTCGATGAATAGATATTATACCTAGAAACATTCCTGCCAGCGATATGGATAATAATACCTGTTCGCTTGATTCCAGTCCATAATAATTCTTATCGGCAGCTTTTTCAAATATAGAACCGCATAAGATGAAAAGATATATCAGGCAGGGAAAGAATAAGCTGGCAGATATCCCATTGAATATAGTTACGGCCTTCGAATAATTAATTCCTTTGCTTCGTTTTACTGTTAATGTGTACGGAATGTATAGGGCTGCAAAGCCAATTATAATATTGGAAGGGTAATAAATAAGCAGATTCGGAGTATCCATGTAAAAAATAAAATTCACATAGAGGTACCATACCAGGAATACCGCGATAAGGGCGATGCCGAATTTCTTTCTGCTTATGGTCTCTTCAAAATTGAAAAACAGGTTATAGATATATCCGTTCTTCATTTATGGATTATATTTAGCGCCTTTCAGTATTGTCTGCGCATCCATCGATAAGATATCTTCAACCAGAAAACCTTTTTTACGGGCATATTGATTCACTATCTGCCAACCCATCCAAGCGCCTATGCGCCCGGGAGACTGGGGAGATACCACAGATGTAGACGCGGCATCGTTTATGAGGCGTGTAATCAGCATGTGGTCTGTAGAATAGAGGTAGTTTTCCTTAACGATAGTCTGCCAGATACTTTTTTCATTATCCTTGCACCATGCCGTCTGTTCGGAGGTATATCCTATCAGGTTATTGGGGTCTTCATCGGGGAGGAGTATAGATAAAGCATAGAGTATCTTGCCTTCGTTTACCATTGCCGTAAGAAGATTTTGCCGGTCTGCATTCGTTTTTATAATATCACTCATCAGCCACGCTTTGATATAATCTTTTACAATATCCTCAGGTTGCATCTGCATGCGTTCGTAAGGCTGGAAAAACTCAAGGTAAGCAGGGTAATCGCTGCCCATATATTTGTCTATAGATAAGGATATCAGGTTGTCTACAATGATAACGTTGGCTCTGAATCCCGAGACATGCATTGCCAGCCGGGGAAGTTTTTTTCCTTCGAAGTTTTCTTCTATCAGGTCATTCACTTTCGTAAGCTTCTCTTCGTAGACAGACACGTCTTCGTATTTGGCCAAGGCATCCTTGTATACTTTCAGGAGAGACTGATTTGCAAAATACTCTTTGAGCACAGGGAAGAACGTAGCCGGTTCATTCGTCTTCATCGCTATTTGTCCGAACGCCGGAAGCAGAAGCGGATATTTTTCCCTTAACGATTTCTCTTTCTCCGAATCGGGTTGCTGTATATAGCCGTATATATCTTTGTCGAAGCGGATGATAGATATTCTTTCCGGTTGAGTGTGGTGGTTGTCACTTTTTACAGTGCCGGAACAACCGATGAAAGACAGGATAATAAAGCCCAGCAGATAAGTTATATTTTTCATTTATTTCCTTTTAAGATTTCTTCTTTGCGAAGATAATTTATATTTTCTAATTTTGTTCAGCTTTGTAAACAAACATGTGTCCGCTATGTTATAACTGAAAAATCAGAAATATATTTTGTAGGGATATGTAAAGAATAAAGCCGGAATATATAAATAATGTGAATCAGTATTTGATTTTGCTTAAATTATACGTTCAATTACATTAGTCGTTTTGCGAGACTCGGCATAACATGAATTTTTAATTCAGTTCTGCCCTCGCTACTTAAAACGTTCTTTTATTTTTTATCCTGCGCGCAATCACAGATTGCTTACCTTACTTTTGGCCGAAGCTCCAAAAGTAAGCAAAAAAGCATTGCGCCCCACTTCGCCGTACGACCCACCATCGGCTTGCCGGCTGAATGAAGTGATGAAAGATTCATCATTGCAATAATTGACAGACGATGCTTAAAAGCGCCCGCACTTCATTCTACGCCGCCTGCACCGGGTGGGTACCCCGTACGCTTGCTAATGGCGCTGGCTGACGCACGACAAGAATAATGGATAAGCCTCTGCCTTGTCGCCGCATTGCGGTTCCGTGCATACGTTCCGCAGGCGGGGTACCCACCCGGTGCAGGCGGCGTGAAACGGGATGTTGTCCGAGCCGCAGGCGAGTTTCGTCCCGTTTAG
>NZ_QVMO01000136.1:0-1339 GCF_010501055.1 Dysgonomonas sp. 521 | reverse complement strand
AGCCGTTGGTGGGTCGCCGAGGGACAAAGCACTAGCCTTTTGCCTTCTTTTGGGCAATGCCAAAAGAAGGGGCAAGCCCGGGAGGGCGCGGCAGTAGGGAACTGCAACTAATGTATTTAGCCTGAGATAGCCTTTATGTAAAAAATTAAAGAACGATTATATTAAACATATTTTCAATTACTGATCGATATAAATAATAATAAATAACCAAAATGATAACAATATTAGGCATAGAATCTTCCTGTGACGATACGGCAGCAGCCGTGATACAGGATGGGGTTCTTTTATCGAACGTTATATCCAGCCAGAAGGTGCACGAAAGTTATGGAGGCGTTGTACCTGAGCTGGCATCACGCGCCCACCAGCAGAATATAATACCTGTTGTAGACCAGGCTCTTAAGAAGGCCGGAATACAAAAGGAGGATTTATCGGCTATCGCCTTTACCAGAGGCCCGGGGCTGATGGGATCTTTGCTTGTAGGCACTTCATTTGCCAAAGGCTTATCTACTGCACTGGATATCCCGATGGTAGATGTAAACCACTTACACGGGCATGTGCTTGCCCATTTTATTAAAGAGGATAAGGACGACAATCATCAGCCGCAGTTTCCGTTCCTGTGCTTACTGGTTTCCGGTGGCAATTCGCAGATAATACTAGTGAAATCGTATAAGGAAATGGAGATAATAGGGCAGACCATTGACGATGCTGCCGGAGAAGCTTTTGATAAGTGCGCGAAGGTTATGGGATTAGGCTATCCGGGCGGCCCGGTTGTAGACAGGCTGGCCAAAGAGGGCGATCCTTCTAAGTTTAAATTAAATAAGCCTCATGTTCCGGGTTATGACTATAGCTTCAGCGGCTTAAAGACTTCGTTCCTTTACCTTTTGCGGGACGAACTGAAAAAAGATCCGGACTTTGTGGATAAAAATAAGGAAGACCTTTGTGCTTCGCTACAGAAAACGATTATCGATGTGTTGATGGAGCAGTTGCGCCGAGCAGCAAAGGATCTCAATATAAAAGAAGTGGCAGTTGCGGGCGGTGTTTCGGCAAATTCGGGGCTTCGTGCCGCCTTCGAAGATCATGCGAAACGTTTTGGCTGGAAAATACATATTCCTCCTTTTGGCTATACCACCGATAATGCGGCAATGATAGCCATTACCGGTTACTATAAGTACCTCGATAATGAATTTTGTGCGGTGGATGCCGCGCCATATTCCAGAGTTGTAATGTAAATAAGATAACCATTTAATCGAGTAGGAGGAAAATGAAATAGTTTCCTCCTATTTCATTTTCCGACCTCTCACACCACCACGCATGCCGTTCGGCACGTGGCGGTTCCTTA
>NZ_QVMO01000135.1 GCF_010501055.1 Dysgonomonas sp. 521 | reverse complement strand
TACGGATTGATTATGAGTGATTTTGAGCAAGTGGAAAAACCCGATTATACCAAATTGAGACATACGGCATACCAACTCGTTGTTGAGCAAGGTAAAACCCAAAAGGAGGCGGCATTTATTTTAGATGTCAGTGAAAAAAGTATGTCCGAATGGTCCATTGAGGGCAATTGGCGCGACCAACGAAAAATGCGTCAATCATCTGCAAATATCGCTCGTGAGAATATACAACGTATAATCAGTTTGTTATCGGACAAACGACTGAAATTGGAATATGAAATCAATGAGGCTCGCGATGCTGGAGATATAGACCTCGAATTGAGATTAAGAAAAGAGGCAAACCAAGCATCCAACGAAATGGCATACAACAATAAAGCATTGGCGGAACTCAACAAAGAAAAAGGGGTTACACTGGGGCAATATGTTGATGTGTTTGATGACATATTTAGTGCCATGAGAGCATACAATTATGAGTTGTTTGAAAAAACGATTGAATTTCAGACTATCCATTTACGACGTAAAAGCAATGAACTAGGTTAATCAATGGCAAAATCAACAAAAAAAAGAGACCAAGAAAAAGTCGATTCGTATTTACGGCGACTGGAATTGGCACGTACAACAACGGTTGATGCTTTTGAAACATTAACCGATAAGATGAATGCGATTCAGCGGGCAAAATGGGATGTCGAGTTTATGGTCAACCGATATTTCAAACATTATGCCACGGCTGAATGTGCCGAATTTCAAAAAGACTTTGCCGAATTAGTTGCCGACAATCCACTTATCAAGGCTTTTGCCGAATGGGGCCGAGGGCTTGCCAAATCTGTTTGGTGTAATGTCATCATTCCTTTTTGGCTTTGGTTGCGTGGTGAAGATGTATTTATGTGTGTCATGTCCGATAGTAAGGAACGAGCCGAGGACTTAATCGCAGATATACAAGCCGAGTTTGAGGGCAACGAAGTTATCATTAATGATTTTGGGGCGCAAAGATGTGAGGGTAGTTGGGAATATGGAAGTTTTAGGACAATAGACCAACGATTCATTGGCATGGCTTTCGGTATAAAAAAGAAAGTGCGTGGTATCCGTGTGGGGCATCGCCGCCCAAATTTATGGGTTGTGGATGACTTGGAAACACCCGATACTATTGGGAACCCGAAAAGGATGCGAAAGCAAAAAGAAATAATTGAGCGTGATGTTATACCGACAATGACCGACAAACATAATCGACGCTTATTATATGCAAACAACCGCTTTGCACGTGTGATGACACAAACCATGCTGCAAGAAAGCCACCCGCACCCAAAATGGTATGTGCATCAAATAAAGGCATACAATAAAGTTACTTATGAATCTGCATGGCCCGCCATGTATGATAAAGAATATTACCAACTCCAAGAGGAGGACATGGGTATACCTGCCGCATACGCAGAATATAACCATGAAACCAAATTGGAGGGCAAAAACTTTAGTGAGGATGATATCCAATGGGCGGAATTGCCCGACTGGTTCGATTTTAAGATGATTATTGTTCATTGGGATATTGCATATACCGACAATGATACAAGCGACTACAATGCCGTCAAAGCATGGGGCGTGTGTAAAAACAATAAGTTTTGGA
This sequence comes from Dysgonomonas sp. 521, assembly GCF_010501055.1. Classification (GTDB taxonomy): domain Bacteria; phylum Bacteroidota; class Bacteroidia; order Bacteroidales; family Dysgonomonadaceae; genus Dysgonomonas. The sequence continues at coordinate 5,158 of NZ_QVMO01000135.1, read as the reverse complement.
AAATAGACTGTTTTGTAAAACAAGCCAAAATGAATCTCCCATGTGATTGGATGTGTGAGTTTAAAAAGTCATTGCCACAAGGCGTAAATGTATTATTCCAATACGAATCACAATTTTGGAATGAGGAGGTACAAAGAAACATTGACGAGGCCGAGGACCGAAACGATGTAAACCTTAACATGATGAAAGTTGATACACCCAAAGTCAATAAACTGGGGCGTATGCTTACCATGGTAATTGTGATGGTTCTATCATATCCAATGCCACACGATATTCCTGTAATAATTCGGGAATCATCCGGCACATTTCATAGGCTAGTTTCATACAAAGGGTAGTTGTGCCGGGAGCTTCTTTCATTGCAACCATTTCTTCCAGGCAATAATCGAGAAAGTCTACGCGGGGAGGATCTGCTAACGGCTGCCTGTAAAGCAGATGGAGAAGCAAGCGTAAATGGGAAGGTTATCTGGTAACCAGCAACTTGTCTATAATTTCATTCTGTTTTGAGTATAACCACTCATTTTCAGATAGCGAAAAATGTGTCATTATCCACAAAGCATTAGTCACAACTGTGTCATCTTCATCGAAAATAAAATTATATAGCTGTTGCTTTCCTTTATTGCTACTCTGAATAAGGTAGGTAATCTCATGGATTTCGTCCATTCCAATACGGCCGGATAGTTTTTTTACGAGTCTTTCCGGGATTGTATTGTTACTCTCTTTCTTTTCGAACTGAAAAATCATTCTCGGTATTTCATCCATGATGATAACATTATAATAACTGCAATGCTATTTCGGCACACGCTTCCGCATCGGCCAATGCATTGTGATGATTCTCTAATATATAACCGCAATCTTCGGCTACAGTCTGCAGTTGATGGTTGGGTAAATGCTTCAACTGACGCCGTGATTCAGCCAGCGTACAATAGAATACATAATCGGGATAATCCATTTGGTAGGTTTTGAATACTGCTTTCAGGCAGGCTTCGTCAAAGCCTTTGTTATGAGCAACTAAAGGCAAACCTTCAATCAGGGATTCTATTTGCTGCCAAACTTTCGGGAGCACATCTGCATTATCTGTATCTGCTGATGTTAGTCCATGAATATTACTGTTGCCATAACAATAATAGTTTGGTTCGGGTTGTGCCAGGCTGTAAAATTTATCTGAAATGATACCTTGCAAAGACCGAACCAAAAGGATAATAATGATTCTTCTGAACCAACGTACCGCTGGCATTAGCCACCACACGGTTATTTCCCAGATGGTCATTCATATAGAAGTGATAGGTAGTGCCTTCGATATAGCCGCCATCGACTAAAACTCTTTTTAGTACTGATGTAAATACAGCAAGAATGTTAAAAAGTGACAAAGGTGACAGGTCTTTCGCTGTTTTTCTTTGTTACTTTTCTTCTTTTAAACGAACTCATATATAAGATAAATAATCCTGTCTGGGATGACAGTGACAGGATTATTTCTTATTATCATTCAAGGTAAAGCCTTGTTTTTAGCCCGACGCAGGCGGAACTTGCGCCGAACAGGGGGCATATAACCAATCCCTCCGCTTGTGTCAGCGTCAATTCCATCGATCCGAGCCTTACTCTTATAAGGGAAAGCAATTTTCAAGGTCGTTGATATTCAAATAAGAATAAGATAAAGATAAAGATAATGGGTGTTTGGATAGTAGTTTCCCACAAATGAAATACTCCACCATTCCGTTATTATTCACATTGAAAGATATTGAATCAAGATTACTATATTCCGGCGCAATAACCATAGATGCCATGTTCTTTTCTATTCTAAGAAAGTGTTTTTCATCAAGTATTCTTATTGAATCGATATTGGAGTAATTAAGCTTAATACATATTACAGTCCTATCCCTGCCTAATCGACTAACTGTTTTTTGCTCTAAGATTCTCCCGAAAAATTGTACATTAATTTGACCATAATAGTGATTATATTCTCTTTTATTTTGTTTAGTTATAAAAAGAAAAACACCAAACAAAATAAGCATAATAAAAATAAAAACAAATACAATGAATAACAATTTATATCTTTTCATTTTAAAAGAATCTTTTAACTGTCCAATTAAGAAATTTATCTAACTTACTTCTCTCACTTGTCTTCGTTATACCTTTAAATAAAGGAATAGTATAGCCTATGGTGCCACTTGCGCCTAGACCTCCACCTTCAAAAAAACCGAACTGAGGGCCTACACTACCACTAGCACCTAGACCAATTATTGTCCAAGCCCCATCTAAACTTGCTGTTAAATTACCTCCTATGCTGACTCCTGCAAGAACAGGTCTATAAGATACTGAAGCATCAATACTAAGATAAGGATCAACAAAACCACTTGGAGAATACATATTAGGGTCTGAACATATTGCAATAAATAAATTACCACCAGTGTTAAGAGTTGCAGCACCTCCTGTATACATAGATATTCCTCCTTCAGGATTAATGTATTCATACCAATAAAAAGCATAATTTCCACTCAAAAACAATAAATTCTGTTTTGCCGCATTAGCTTTTACTCCAATAACAGGAGTAAATTCTGCACCAATATAACGTTCATATCCAATTGCTACATTACTTGCGTCGATTGTATGATTTCCTCCAAAATCAACACTGGAATTAAAAGATTTATCAATAGCATCGGTTTTTACTGTCAAACTTGAGTTGTTAGCACCTTTTATTATAATATCGTCTATCCCTTTATTTGAACCTTCTGCGGGAGCTGTATATACATTTATAAGATCACTACTGCTTACCCCATTATCTCTCATCCATTCAGCAGTTGAATACATTCCTGTTGGATCAATATACTTCAACGGATTATTCATCACATACACATACGGACTAATACTATAATACTTCTCCGCCAACGGATCCACACTCGTAAACCTACCGATCTGACTATCCATATACCTCGCACTATAATCATACAAATTCACCCCATGCATTGCATCCAGCTCCTTGTCATTATACTTATACGGCTGTTTCCCTGCCCCTGTAGTACTTGCAAAGACCGAACCGAAAGGATAATAATGATTCTTCTGAACCAATGTACCGCTAGCATTAGCCACCACACGGTTATTTCCCAGATGGTCATTCATATAGAAGTGGTAGGTAGTGCCTTCGATATAGCCGCCATCGACTAAAACTCTTTTTAGTACTGATGTAAATGTAGCAAGAATGTTAAAAAGTGACAAAGGTGACAGGTTTTTCGCTGTTTTTATTTGTTACTTTTCTTCTTTTAAACGAACTCATATTATAATAGATAAATAATCCTGCCAATGATGACAGTGACAGGATTATTTCTTATTATCATTCAAGGTAAAGCCTTGTTTTAACTCGATGCAGACAGAGCTTACGACGAACGAAGGATATTTAACTGCATCAGTTGACAAAACTTCATTCAAGCTTTGGATACCAATTAGTTTTTAATAATTTAAATTCTCTATTTGAATAAGAGAAAAACCATGAAATAAATTCCTCTGGCATTAGATTATCATAATCAATTTCTTTTCCTGATAGCTCTACAACTCGTTTTATATAAGGGATTACCTCTTTTTTACCAGTATCGACGAAAAACTCTCTCAACATTTCTCCTTGAATCAAGAAAATAGAATTTTTTAATCGAAAAAATCCTATATTACAAGAATCGCTTATAAGTGTAGGGCGCATTAATGTTACTGAGATAAGATATTCTTCAGTACAATTATTACTCAATCGGAACAAATATATATAATTCTCTCTATCATCAATATCCAAATTATGAATTAATATTAATGAATCAATATTAGATATAAGGGATTGATTGTCTAATTTATATTCAGTTAATTCAACTAATATTATTTCCTTCTTAATTTTATATTCTTGAGCTTGAATTATTCCAACTGAAAATAGAAGTATTATATGATATAATAATTTAAAATATAAATTTCCCATCTTTTATTTATTAAAATAGTCAAAATCAGATTTGACCGAATTAGGTCCGTAAGAAATACTTTTTCCTGTTTTAGGATCATAAACTTTAAATATAGGTATCACTAAAGATATATTACTTGAACTTCCAACTATTGATGAAGAAAATGAAATATCGCCAGAACCATAGCTGTCAGTTCCGGGCAAACCACTAGGATATGGCGCATATACATTATGAATAGGATGATTGTGAGAATGTTCTATCATTGGTATACCTTTCATATATTGTTTTATAAAAACATCTCGCATCCCCCCTTCATTCCACTCCCCATGAGTTGTGGTTATAAAATTTGCTTTTTCTTTACCTTCTTTTCCAAAAGTAGCATGACTCCATTCCACTTTGGTATTATCTGCTAAAAACTCAAAAATAGAATTTGCATTATCATCTCCTTGTATAGTATACTTATCATATGACCACTCCTTGCTTCCTTCGGGCTTAAGTGTAATCTGTTCCATCGTAATCGTTCCATATCCATATTCTTGTGAAGATTTTCCATCGACTCTTTTACCATCCTTATCAACAATATGTATAATATCTTTATCCTTATTTTCAATTCTATTTATCATTTCCCCTTTTTCATTTATTTCCCACTCATCTCTTCCATCAGGGTCAATAAATCTTAACGGATTATTTCGTGCATATGTATAAGGAGAAATCCAATATTTCTTCTCCGCCAACGGATCCACACTCGTAAACCTACCGATCTGACTATCCATATACCTTGCACTATAGTCGTATAAGTTCACCCCATGCATTGCATCCAACTCCTTGCCATTATACTTATACGGCTGTTTCCCTGCCCCTGTAGTACTTGCAAAAACAGAACCAAAAGGATAATAATGATTCTTCTGAACCAATGTACCGCTGGCATTAGCCACCACGCGGTTATTTCCCAGATGGTCATTCATATAGAAGTGATAGGTAGTGCCTTCGATATAGCCGCCATCAACCAGTATACGCTTTAATGTGGCGAGTAACTATCTATTGCCCGTTCTGTTATACTTGCCGAGCCTACCTCTATAGTCCTTCGTAAATTTAACTAAAAAGTGACAAAAGTTACAACTTTCACATTGTTTTTCATTGTTGTCCGCTAAAAGCAGAAAGCTTGCCTATTTTAGACATATCCTCTTGTATATCAGTGTTTGTTTTTCGCATAATCAAAAGTAAGCCCC
>NZ_QVMO01000134.1 GCF_010501055.1 Dysgonomonas sp. 521 | reverse complement strand
GAAAATTCAAATCGAAAAATCAAAGAACGTGCTCACTCCCCTTTATCCATAAGGGTTTTAACGATGTCAATATTTTCTAAACCGGACACTAGTGATAAAAAGTGACAAAGGTGACAGGTTTTTATCCGTTACTTTGCAGAAAAACCGATACTGTTTATTTTTTCTTTCTTCAATAAATCACGGAATGTTCCCGAAACTATAATTCTATTATCGTACACACTCCGAACGATGTTGTAAATATAGCCGTATTCTTCCAAAGAATTATCGTTCAGCACCGTTTTACTAAACTTATAGGACTTATCTACAGGGTGCTCCTGATAAACGGATTTATCCATATCGTAGCATTCAATCCGGTTGTATATATTTACTGCATAATAACTATCGCAGGTATTCCCTTTGTAAGTAAACCGCGCCCTAAAAACCTGAACGTCTTTTTCGAAATGGTTCTTATAAAGGAAATCCACAAACGATTGCGAATATAATGTACCGCCGCCGACAGTTTCGAGGACATCGTAGGTCAACAATTTTTCATATTCTATATCGCTATTTTGCGCATCGCTGTATATTAAAGGTGAATTTACTTCTTCTTTTATATATTTCCCTACAGCCAGATAACTTCCGTTCACATTATTATGTCCGGCATCGTATACCAGCGGATAATTGGGTTTACTTGTTATTTTCAGAAAATAATTCATAATACTATTTCAGATAAAAAAGTGACAAAAGTGACAGATTTTTCTTTATTTTTTGTTGTTACTTTTTTCTTTATTAAACACATATTTATATTAGACAATCATTTGCTTCGTCTATTCGGTTTCGCAATCCGAATTGTAATATTATCAGGATTTTTAATCAGAAACAGCCAAGGCAGGTTTTTAAATCCTTATGTTAATAATGCAGGAGATCAAAATCCTCTGCGACAGAATACGCAACTGACTAATTTTATTCAAACAATTATTCAAACACCAATTACAAATTGGCATTAGTAAAGATTTTTTCAATTATTTTTTTTTCGATTTGTATATAGTCATAAATTCCCATAAGTTGATAATCTCCATTTATTAATTCCTCTCTTGAAATTGGAGTCTCACTATTATCTTTTGCATGCCATACTCTTAAATTATTAATGCGAATCAAGGGTTGCTTTGGGTTGAAATATACTATCATAAATCAATCTTCTGTTTTGCAATCAGGGTTCTAAGTCCACGAAGTGGGCTAACATGGATAACTACGGGTAAAACCCGTGGAAAAAGCGGATAGGGAGAGGCCGTCTCCGTAGGAGGCGAATAGCATTTGTTTTTGCTATTTGCCTCCTACGGAGACATATTCTTCTGTCAGTTCCTGCCACGGGTTTTACCCGTGGTTATCCACTTTCAGTCCCTTCGGGACAATAAGTTACTGTGCTTTTTAACCCTTGATTCGCATATATAAGATAAATTTATCGATTAACTATTCACTTGTTCTGCCTCTCAAAATATTTCAGATACATTTCTTCGCTGTCGAAACACTGTTTGCCTCTCTTGTTTACAAACTGCTGTTTCATCCAGTCTTTCAATTGCGATGTAATTGCTTCAAACTCTTTCGATTTATCTTTCACATCTCCCTTATCCAGATATTGATTGCAGAATTTAAAGAAATATACATAACCAATCCCTGAAATCTTCATACTTGAAAGCTGGATAATTTCATTTTTGCGCCAGATATCACGTTTCAGGTAAATACCCTTTTCGTCCGTAAACTTTATAAGTTCTTCTGTTATAAACTCTTCTACCGAGAAGAACAGATTAAGAAAACCATATTTCATTGTATCTATATGTTCCTGATTATCTACCGAAAATTTTTCGAAACGCCTTACTTTTACTTCTTTGCCAAAGTACCAACAATAGATATTCAATCCCAGTTCCTTATTTATATAAGTGAGAAATCGCACCAAATCTTCATCCGTCCAATAGGAAGAGAATTCGGTCAGCTTATATTTTAACTTCGGCTTTTCACAGTAGGTAAGCGGTTGCTCTATAAGTTGGGTAGTAGGAGAATAATCTATATCGACAGACATTGCTTCTTTTGATTTACCACATTGCGAGCATTCGGCTATCACCCCTACATTCTTTATATCATCCGTATAATGAGCATGATAAGTATATTGAAACTTCACCTTAAACAAATCGTTCTTACACCTGCATTTTTGTTTAGGCGGGTATGTATCCTGAATGAGGTCGTACCAGTAATCCAGGCTATCCAGTATCAGATAGTTTCTGCCTGACTGCGTAGCCAAAAGCCCCACACCCTCATCTTTTATAAGGCGGACTTCAAACAGGTTTACTCCGTCATCGGTACAGATATCTTTTACAACCACTTTCTCCTTTGCCACATTATTTCTTTTTTGTCAGCGTTACAAATTTATCTCCACAGTCTCCTACTTTGACATAGTAGTTCATCGCGTTCCCGTAATTCTGAAACGAAAGTTCATCCTTACTGTAATAAAGTTCAAGACCCTGCATTCCTATCGACTCCACGCTGTCTCCATCTTCGACGCCCGACAGGTCGCCTTTAAATTCAGCCCATTCAAAGTTTGACAATTCAAGCCAGAGTGTTTGCTGTTTGCTCGTACCGTCAAACTCACGGAGAAAATGTACTGCACCGCTGTATTTTTTTGTATCGGTCTGCATGGCATAACGGTATTCGCCTTTGTCTTTTATTATGTCAATCTCTAAGAAGCAACCATCCGAGACATATTTCCCTGCCAGATTATCGGGTATAGGTCCTATCTTATCAGCCGTCTCCTTTAATTCTATAGGGTAGGTTTTCCCGGTCTTTTCATTTTTCCATTCTCCTTCGAATCCGCTATCGGTAAATTTCCCAGTTATTTTAGCGGTTGTATTATGTTGGTAATCCATTTCTGACATTTCTACCTTTCCGTCTTTTGTTAAGTTGCCATACAGTCGGATATCTATTCCATGCTTTTCATAATAAAAGAATCCTGAAATATCATTTCCCCTTTTTCCTAGGTGGAAAGATACATTCATATTACTACCAATCTTGCCCGTATAATTTTTCTCAAAATTCATCCGGTGTTTTGTAAATGGTATTTCTTTCAGGTGCTCTCTAAGCTCTGCAGCTGTGGTAAACAAAGGCTCGAACTCTTCGCCCACATCATTATTTCCACACTGCCCTCCATATATATCTTCCAATACAGTCAACTGCGCGGGCAGGTTGTCGTAGTCAATATCGTCATATACATTCGCATTGTAGAAAGTTCCTGCCATCTGGTAATGACGGTAATCATTACTGTAAATCAGAACCAGTTCGCGCTTGCCATCCCCATCCCTGTCGTAGAAGAATACGGCCTGGATAACAGCTTCCAGCGGACTTTCGGACAAGGAATCTATCGCAACCTCCTGATAACGGTTCCCATCTGTAGGGACATAGAGTTTACCTACAGTGTAAGTCACATTGTAGGTCGATGTTTCGCCTTTTTCCTTTACCTGTGTCTCCCAAAAAGCAATAATTACTTTTTTGTCGGTACTATTCCAGTCGGCTTCTATCACGGGATGAACCAACTCTTTTCCGGCAGGTTTTATCCTGTTTATAAAGTCTTCGGCGCTTTCGCCCGCCTTACGTGTAAGCGAACCCAATACGGCAGGATATCCGGTCATCAGAAAGTCATCAGGCACTGTTATCCCTGATTCTGTTTGGGATAGCACCGCTTCATTCTTTTTCTTGTTCTGACAAGCATACAATGACAAAATAAGAAAAAGAATAAAAAAAGGAATGACTATTTTTTTCATAATATTCAAATATTAATGGTCTGAATTAAGAGCCCCCCGTTCTTTCGGATTTGTAATCCGAAATGTTCAAGGAAGATTGCAAATCGCCGATAACAGAAAGAAAACGGAAAGGAGAGGAGAGAAAAAAGAGAATACTTTTTCATTAGTCCTTATTTATTTTTGTTTGCAATTTCATCTAAAGTTATCTTAGCAGGCTCAATATCCCCTCCATCCGGATGAAAAATCCATATCGTATTCTTATCCTTACCATCCAAAAATAAAACCTGTGTATTCTCAAATCCCAAGGTCAGACAAACGGAAAGTTCTGATAATGAAAACTCATCTGTATATTCTTCTTCAAAAATATCCTCCAATGACTTTGCATAACCTTTCAAGCTTTCGATACGCAGATATGAATTTCCATCAATATTTACTTCCTCACATAACTCATCCAAATTGTATAAATGAAACTTGCCTTGTCCTTTGAATACTTCAAGTTCAGAGTTAAATTTATCGGATGTCAAATAATTAAAATATGACTCTGGTATTTCCACTTTTGCCTTTTTCAAAACACTTGTGAGTTCTTTTATTGTTTTTGGTTTTTGAATATTCTTTTTCGAAGGGTCAGATAATGATGCCTTGGCTTTCCATTCAACAGGGTTGAACTGAAACCGACGTAAACATTCCGGACAATGTATAAACATGAAACTCATCTCTTTATCTATTGCCGACTGCAAGAAATCATAATCATATTCACTTAACTTACAAATTTCAAATTTCTGTCCGCAATCCCATGTGTATGGGCAGGTTATTTCTTTTTCAATCATCAATCTATAATTTTAATGGTCTGAATTAAATGCCCCCGTTCTTTCGGATCTACAATCCGATGTGACGACAGGAACGGAGGCACTTACTCTTTCTTCCTAAATTCTTCAATTTCGTCTTTCGTCATCTTTCTTTTAAATTCTAACAAGGCGTTTTTATATTCTCCAACATATCCGAAATCGCCAGACAGTATATATAATAATGTGCCATCGGGTTTGCTTCTGATCATAATTTTTTTGAAGTTAATCTCGTCAATCTCTTCATCGGTCGGCATCTTTCCGGTAATTGTCAGTGTCAGGGGTTCGGCTTTTAGCTCCTGACCTTCTATATAAAAAACCGGGGAATAAATCTCCAGCGTTCCCGGAATATAGGCTTTAATTTGATAAGTTATGTTATGGTAATACGCTTTATGATCAAAACTTCTGCTGAATGACCCCTTTTCTTCTTCTCTTTTCAGGACTATAAAATTTGTCTCTTCCATCTTACCTACAGAATCAATTTTACTGTTGACTTTATATGTCAAGTTAAACTGTTCACCGACTTGATAATCATCTCTTTCTATCTCAATGGTAATTTCTTGCCCGTAAGCGATAGTTGAAATAATCATCATCACTAAAATTGGAAGTATCTTCTTCATAACTTTGTTGGTTGGTTTGTAAGTATTAATGGTCAAGGCTAAATGCTTTCAACCGCTCGTCCAGCACGTCATACAACTCTGCGCTCATCCGTGAGCAACATGCCCTTATTCCCTGCTGCTCGCTGCCGGTGGTAGACAGGGCGATAGAACTTATACCATAATACAGCAGTTCGCGCATCAGTTCGGCACAAGTCATATCCTTGTAACCGATAGTAAAGAAAAAGCCGTCGGAAATATCACGGTCGATATCCTTGTCGTACACTACGTTGAATCCATATTTACTGAACGATTGCTTCATCCTGTGCGCACGGCGGGCGTATTCACTGGCTTCTTCCACAAAATTCAGTTCGCCATCCGAAGCGGCTTTCAGCATGGCAGCGTAACCGTACTGTGTAGAATGGGTGATTCCCGAAGTAATCATATACAGGATGGCACCGATAAATGTAGGCCCGAATATACCTGCTCCCGAATAGCGCTGTGCCAATGCTTCAAATTTTCGTCCGAACAGTTTATCCGAAACGCAAACTACAGCTGCACGCTGTCCCGCATAGCTGAATATCTTGGATGAGGATAGCATCAGTATATAATTGTCCGTATAGCGTGCCACAGTAGGCACATAAGGCGGCTGAAACGGCTTACCGAAATCGGTGCGGAAATCCATGCCGAAGTATGCCAGATCTTCCATTACGATAGCATCGTATCGGGTTGCCAGTTGGCCTATTATTTTCAGTTCATCTTCGGTGAGGCAAATCCATGCCGGATTGTTGGGATTGGAATATACGATTGCCGAAATATTTCCTTTTTCGAGAAACTCTTCCAGCTTCTCCTTTAATGGCGCACCCCTGTATTTATATACATCAAATTCTTCGTATTTTATACCAAGTACTTTCAGTTGCGATTTCTGTATGGGGAAACCGGGGTCGATAAACAGTACGGTATCTTTCTGCAAATCCCGTTGATTACACGCAATAAAAGAGCCGAACGAACCCGCCACCGAACCCGTTACAGGCACGCAGGACACAGGTGAAATATCCACATCGAGAAAAGCTTTTACAAAACGTGCAGCTTCATTTTTCAACACGGGAATACCTTCCGCTGCCGGATACATGGATGCAATACCGCTATCCAGTGCTTTCTTCTCTGCGTCTATACCTATCCGGCAAGGTTTCAGCCCCGGCACACCCTGATCCATGCGGATAAAAGGGATACCTGTAATCTGTTCGAGACGTGAAGCTAGCAATAATACCTCTCCGATTGTCGCCTTTTCCAGATTTGTAATCTTTAGCTCGTCCACTACTTGATTTACGAGCTCCTGTGTGAATACTCTGTTTTGCATATTATTTATTGTATTCTTTATCATTATTTCTGAGAGTCGAGATACTTCGTTTCACTCAGTATGACAAAGAGGGTATGTTTATATTTTAAGCTGTAATTTTCTCTTTGTCATTCTGAACGAAGTGAAGAATCTCTTCTCTCTTTGATTCTATCTTTTTAGGGTCGGGATGCTTCGTCCCTACCAATGACGTCATTTAAATTATATCCGTTTTGACAATCATAAAATTGTGTTTTTTAGCTAGTTTACCCATAAGTCTTATTTCGTTAGCATTGA
>NZ_QVMO01000133.1 GCF_010501055.1 Dysgonomonas sp. 521 | reverse complement strand
ATCTTTTCCATATCTTTATCTTGCTGTATTCTACATTAATAGAGTTCAAAGATAGAATAAAAAAAGGAAAGCAACAAATTACACTCTTAGTTAAATACAAGTGAAGTATTCAGCGAAGAGGAGAAACTGTTGGATAACCAAGACTTGGCATTTCTCCTGAAAGTATCTTACCGAACGCTCCAACGGTATAGGACAAGTAAGAAATTGCCCTATTTCATGATCGCTCACAAAACCTACTACCGCACTTCCGATGTACGGGAATTTGTTCGTAGCCACATGGATTTCCAAACTTTGCAAGAATTTGAGAAACAGACGGACTCCAACAAAAGTACCTAAATTTCACACAGAACTCTCTCCAACAAATATTTTTCTTTCCGAACGTCCCCTCACCAACCCCTTGGGGGACTTTGAAAAGGAAAATATTTCATTTAAAATCTGAATCTTGGATATTTCATTGATGAGTTTATATCTGCCTACCCGGTTTTCGTCTTTTTGCTTTCCGCTGCCGTTGCTTTGCCTCATATTCTTTTTCTTTAGCAAAAGCGATGTCTTCATAATTATCACCCTGCGGCTCTATATCGAAGATACCGAACAGACTTGAAGCAGCATCCGTAACACCAGACATATTTAGGGATTGAGAAGATGACTTTTCCACTTGAGATTTGTGATTGACTTGTTGTTCCGATCTTTCTTCTTTCACTGGAGAGTCTTTGAATAAATTCTGAAACAGATTGGCGGAAAACTCTTTTCCTAAACGTGAGCCGTTGAGAATAGCCTGATTCTTGTAGTCAATAAATGTAACTCCATAAATACGCCCTTGTTCGTTTTGCCGGAAAATAGCACCGATACTTTTCTCTTTCAACAGCAACTTAAAATCATCTATATTATTGACTTCTTTCATCGCTTTGGCAATTGTCGGACGAAGGTTTTCCCTTACCCTGTTTTTCTCAATAGCTGATTTGGAGTCTTCAAAATGCTTTTGCATTGCATCATAGCCAACTGATTTGCCAAATTTGGAGGATTTAACCGGCACACCGATTTTATCTCCTTTGTCATCTATTACGGAATAAATCAATCCCTGATAAGGCTTGCCTTTATATTCACCTTTTACTTCTTCCACCGTTATATTGAACTGCTCCAATAATGTCCGGTATTCTCCAAATGACTGAAAATAGAAATGACTCATTACCGATTTAGCGATATTACCCATCTGATGTTTTATATCTCCCGCTTTATAGTCTATCTTCTTTGTCGGGGTATCACTTTCCCGCTGTCCTTTCCTTAGCGGAATAAGATTAAACTGTTGTTCCAATTCCTTGCATATTTTCATCGAACGGGCGACTTCGTAGCTGTCGTTTATTTTCTTTCCCGTTTCATCAATCCGTAAGGAAACGATATGAGTGTGAGTCCGGTCTATATCCTTATGCTTGAAAACAATATAGGGTTGGTTCCCATATCCGAGTTTCTCCATATAACTTTGTGCGATCTCTGCCAGTCGCTCATCCGATAGTTTATCTTTCGGATCAGGATTAAGCGAAGCATGAAATACGACCTTTTCAGTTCTGTTGTTCATCGCCAGATAAGGAGCAAATGAGTCCATACAATCATGGATAGAGAATTTTCCGTCGGGAGAATCGAACATCTTTTGGCTGTACAATACATCGGCCTGATTGTCTTCCACCTTGATTTTGTTATAGGCTAATACTCCAAATACTGATTTACCCGAACTTATTTTGGCAAGCATCTTTCCCGGATTTGAGTGTATAAATCTTCTATCCGGCTTTGCAACAGGATAAAATCCAGTGTTGCTTTCTCGATAATATTCATTATTAAACGGGCTTTTTCTTCCCCTAAATTCCGAATTAAGACTTGAAAGGATTGGTTATAATTGGTCTTTATTACCCGAAATTGTGCAAAAAATTGGGATAATAATATCGCAAAATCCATAGCTGATTTATCTATCGAAACGATTTTTACCGGATTATTCAGTACACAATCTGCAATAAACCGAGACTTACTTTTATGTCCTGACTTATGGAACAAAGATAGAAACCGTTCGTTATCTTTGTTATTCAAGCGTATCATATGGCGGTAAGTCTGCTTGTCCGCTTTAGGCTTACGCCCTCTTTTCTTTTTGAGCCGCACGGCTCCATTATTAACATGTTCCATGTTCATTAATCTTGAATTTATTCTTTAAAAGGTTCGACTTGGGAGAACCGACCCCAAACTTGCGAGTTTGGGCAAGAAATGTTTTTGGAGGAAAGAAAATGGAATTTTCTGCTGACAAAAACACTTCTTGCTATTGTCTGATGACAATAAAATCCGCCGGCATTGGCGGACATTAATAGGAACCGGAACGGTTACTCATTTATCGGGAGTTTTAAATCATAGATAACTCCCGGCTTTTCATTCCCGTTGGACAAAGATAGGGGATGAACTTCGCTTATGCACAACAGAATAAGCGGACAGAAACGGTCAGTCAGTGCCACTTATACTTGATTCCAAAATCAGCTTTCTTTTATCGTTTTCTTTGTGGCATGAAAGCAAAAATGCAAGTCAGGATACAAGAAAAATTGTCTGTTTGCCTATTGGGCGATAAGCATGCAGATAGACAGATGTGCAAATGTTCAAGTAATCAGAAACAGATACCTGAATAGCTGATTAAATGAATAAAAGAAGAATTGTATAAATGTGGGCAATCATAAAATCATTCATATATGGAAGAAGATAATCAATTAAACAAAAAAGCAGGTGTGAAGATAAACACAAGTGCATTTATCCGTCAAGTCGCGGTTGCAGGAAGCAATGAAGAAATGCCTAAATCCATACAGGTAGAAAATCAGTTGGAAGTTGCCGGAAACAAAACGAACGCAGAACCGGGAATCTCCATTGAAGAAAAAACAAAAGAACCGCCCAAAAAGAAGCGGGGACAATCGGTAGATTATGAATCGGTATTTCTTTCCCGTAATGAACTTCGTAATCGGCAGGGATTGTATATCGGCAAAGACAACTACGAAGTTCTTCAAACCCTTGTCCGCTCAATACGCAATGAACGGATTAGCGTCAGCGGATTGGTTGATAACATCATCAGCCATCATATCGAACTCTATGAAGATGAAATCAATCGTATCTACGAAGAGAACATCAAAAGGCCCATAAAAAGGAGTGGTAAGTAATTCATTTCAGAAACAGTATAAACTAAAAAAAGAGCATCATGAGCAATTCAGAGAATCAAAAGCAAACAAGACTTGTGTATCTTTCTTTCTGCACACAAAAAGGAGGAGCAGGCAAATCCGTCTTCACAACTTTAATAGCCAGTTATCTGCATTATTTGAAAAACTATAATGTGGCTGTAATAGATTGTGACTTTCCACAATGGAGTATCCAGAAGATGCGGAGGCGGGAAGCGGAACAATTACAAACCAATGCTTTTTATCAAAGGAAAGCGGAATCCCTGTTTACAAAATTAGGTAAACCTACTTATCCTATCGTTCCGACCGAACCGGAACAAGCTCTCGCAAGGGCAAAAGCATTTTTGGAAAGCGAATCGGAAGAATACGATGTGGTATTATTCGACTTGCCGGGAACAGTGAATAATGAAAATGTAGTTGAGATATTCTTTCAGATGGATTATCTGTTTGTTCCGATAACCACTTCTCGGATTAATATGGAAAGTACCCTACCATTTATCATTTCTATTAACGAGATGATAACCATGAATCCACAGGTAAGGTTAAAAGGTATCTATCCGTTCTGGAACAGAGTAACGAATCGGGAAAGAAAAGAGCTATTCAATTATTACGAAGAAGCTATTTTAGGATTAGGTATTTCCATTATGGAGAGCCGTATCCCGCAGAGTGTCCGTTATGACAGGGAACAATCCATTGAAGGGAATGACTATCTGTTCCTCTCAACAATATTCCCTCCTGATAAACCATTACTAAAAGATAGCAATCTGGATTTGCTGGTTGCGGAGATAATCAAAACAATCAATCTGTAAATATGGAAGCAGAAAAGATAAAAGCAATTCTATTGGCGACGGCATGTTTTTTCATGGCATGCCTGAACCTTTGGAATATCTTCAAAGATTGGTTTGACAAGAAATATCAATCAAGAAAAGAACATAGCAATAAAGAGGCTTCATGCAAAGATCCTATACCGGATATTATCGGAAAATCGAAATTCAAACTGAAAGAGAATAGCATCTCTAAGCAGATACAACCAGAACCAATAAAACCCGAAGACCCACTAAAAAAAGAAATAGCCGAACTAAAAGAACTGGTGCTGCAACAATCCAAGATGATAGAAGAAAACGAACCTTTCATGTCTATCCCGTTGGAGAAAAACGAACCTTCCGATATTGATCCGGACACGATAGATGAGGAGACGATTCCGGTTCTGACAGAAAAGGAACGGTCGCAATTCAGTTCGGGAACAAGCCTTGACGAATTTGAATTGGTAGTGAAAACGCTGAAAGGTAAACCCATCACAAAAGAAGAGGAAACGCAAATCAGTTATATCATTCCGAAGATTGACGGAACAGATATTTACAACCAATTCACCAAGCAGATTCATGGTGCAGAAGAACGGGCGATGGCGATCCTGAATAAAATTGAGGATAACAGGCAAACATTATCTAGCAAAGGGAATGAGGATTTTGATTACAGGAAGTTTGTTAGGGAGTAAATAGGAATAAAATTGCTATTATTCCGTCTGAATATCATTTTATCTCTTAGCATAAATAGTAGTTTGCTGACCTCAAGCCGTTTTGAAGAAATACTTCTAGTCTTGAGGTCAGTCAGTTTATCTTAACGCTTTAAACATTTGATCTATACATTTTTTCTTTTGCTCCATGTTTGGATGTACGTATAAGTTAAGAGTAGTACTAATATTGGAATGCCCTAAAATGACACTAACCGTTTTATAATCACATTTACTTTCAATGCACCTCGTGGCAAAGCTATGACGAAGTCCATGAAATTTCAGTTCTGGCATATCTAACTCTTTCATCAGTTTCTTGTAGTAGTTTCTATAGGTGCGGGGTTCTGTGGGCTTGAAATCGTTGGTTAATAAATAAAATGAACTATTTACCACTTTCTTGATTGGCTTTAGCATTTTCAGTAAATCTCTACTCATCGGAATATCTCGGATAGAATTCTTTGTTTTGGGAGAGTCAAGGATAAGTTCAGTTCGTCTATCATTATCTTCTATAACATAAATCCGTTGGATTGTCTTTCTGATATTGATAATACCGGTTTCAGTATCTATATCATCCCATGT
Organism: Dysgonomonas sp. 521; assembly: GCF_010501055.1. Taxonomy (GTDB): domain Bacteria; phylum Bacteroidota; class Bacteroidia; order Bacteroidales; family Dysgonomonadaceae; genus Dysgonomonas. The sequence continues at coordinate 1,597 of NZ_QVMO01000133.1, read as the reverse complement.
CAAAGCACAAATCTCTCCGATTCGAATACCGGCACTCAAGCAAATGTAAATTCCTAAGTTTTTGAATGTAAAATGTTCTTGAACATAATTCATGATTTTTTTCTGATTGTTTTTACTTAGAACCTCAATTTCAGACTTTTCTCTTTCTGTTGGAAATTGGATGTCGAATTGTTGATATTCAAGCAGTTTATTCTTCACCCCAAATTTCAATATCATTTTCAAGACAATCAAGATATCCTTGATAGTTTTCTGACTTAATCCCTCTTCCAACTTTTTGAACACAAATTCTTGAACGTCGGACTCTTGAACGCTAAATCGACTCCCAAAGCTTGGTAACAGGTGGTTTTCTATTAAAAGCATATACGCTGAATAACTTGATTTTTTCACATACTGCTTTTTGTCATTTTTCCACAGGTCGATTACCTTACTAACTTCTACTTTTTCTGTCATATTCTTCTGATTTTAATATTATTACTCAAAAGAATATACACAGAAAGACTTTAAGTACCAAATATCCTCAATGTTCCAAATTTGAGATTTCCAGAGTTTACAGGAGAGTGGGAGGTTATCAAAATAAAAGAATTTGGAGAGGTTGTTACAGGTGCCACTCCTCCTACAAATGATACAAATAATTATGGAAATGATTATTTATGGGCTTCCCCTTCCGACTTAGGAAAAACAAAGTATATTATTAACACAAAGGCAAAAATTTCAGAACAAGGATTCAATAAAATCCGAAGAATCCCGAAAAATTCAATTTTAGTAACTTGTATTGGCTCTACTATTGGCAAAATGGGTGTTGCTTCGGAGTGTATGTCGACAAATCAACAAATCAATACCATTATCACAAATCCAAGCTATAATTATAATTTTGTATATTATGCAATAGATAGTTGTTTCCCAAAGTATTTATCTTCCATTGCCGTTCAGGCAGTCCCAATTATTTCCAAATCAGTTTTTGAGGAATTAAAAAATTATGCACCGACACATGAAGAACAAGAAAAAATAGGGGCATTTTTATCTCTCATTGACCAACGCATCGAAACCCAAAACAAAATAATTGAGGACTTAAAAAAACTAAAGACTGCACTTGTGGATGGATTATATAATTTTTCCAATAAAGGAAAAACTCGCATAAGATTTTCTGAATTTGAAGAAAAGCATCTAAAAACAACATTGGGGAATATTACCAATAATTTCAATCGTCGCAATAAGGAGAAAAAGGTTTTACCAATGTACTCTGTTACAAACAATCAAGGATTTGTTGTTCAATCTGAAAAATTTGGAGATCGTGAAATGATAGGTGAAGATATAGGCTCTTATAAAATTATAGAATCAGGAGAATTTGCTTATAACCCAGCCAGAATAAATGTAGGCTCAATTGCACAATACAATGGGGATTTCCCTTGTATGATCAGTTCTCTTTATGTATGCTTTAAATTGAAAGATAGTATCGATTCCAGTTGGGCTTCATATCTTTTGAAATCTAAAAGAGTAAATTTACGTGAGTTCGAAATAAGGCACTACCATATTGCTAGTTGCTTATCCTCAATAATATCAACTCTGATAGATGGCTTCTTAGGCAAGAAACTATAAG
>NZ_QVMO01000132.1 GCF_010501055.1 Dysgonomonas sp. 521 | reverse complement strand
GGCTTGAAAAGCCAAATCTTCATAACCGCGGGTCATCGACCTGCGGAAAAAGGATGAGCAATACCAGCTGTCTGAAAGACAGGACATACTGTGTGTCCTGCCGCTTCGGGCAGGGGGAGTGTAATTGTCCCTTGCTGCGTAAGCTACGCTGCGCTTGCATACGGTTATGAAGATTCTGCCTTTCAGGCAGGTGTTGAGCTGCTTTCAACCCTTGATTCACATTATTAGGCTCTTAATAAAACCCCGTGAAATAACTCGACGAAGTGAAGACAAGTTAAACTCCCTTAACTCCGTGATTAAATAAAAAGTCGGGATAACTTCATTTTATGGAATTTGGAATATTTTGGTATCTATTGTTTTAAATGAATATTGTACATTTGAAATAAAAAATCACACAGACTATGAAAAAACTATTGTTTTTCTTCTCATTCTTAATAATCTCACTTCAGGCGATTTCTCAAGACAGGACTATCTCCGGCACTTTAATCGATTTTGATAATTATGAGCCATTGATAGGAGTATCCGTAACTGTGAAAGGAACTGCCATAGGAACAGTAACCGATATAGATGGTAAGTTCAGCCTTATAATCAACGATTCTATACATAAGAATTTAAACGTTTTTTATATTGGTTACAAGACTCTGGAAGTACCGATAACTCCGGCTTCCACATATGAAATAAAAATGCAAGAAGATGAAGCAATACTAAGCGAAGTCGTGATAACGGCAGTTAGTGTTAAAAAAGAAGCTAACACCTTAGCCGGAAAAATAGCCGGAGTGGCTATTTCGTCTGCTACCATAGATAAAAAGAAACCCGCTACTACATGGAAACGTTCGGGGATGAAGGATAACTCGATCCGTCTGCATGTGGGCGAAAACGATTATATTCCCTTGGAGGCTGCCCAGATGGCCATACAGATAGATGGTTTCAGAGTGAGGGTGCTGATGGATTGTTTTTTCTTTAATGATAAAGGCTGGGGGCTGGAAGGAACCTTCAAACTGAAACTGCCGACAGAGGCCACTCCTTATTATTTTGCTTTTGGCGAAACGGAATATCTGGACGAAGATGAAGAAGATGAGAAAACGGCAAAGAAAATTCCATATAATACATATACGCTCGAAGACTTTGACCTTACTTTTCAGGGAGTAGAATCACTGAACGACAGGGAATGGAGCAGAGTAAAAGAGGCTCGCATCGTATCGAAGCAGAAGGCTGCCAGAGCATACGAACAAACCGTATCGGCGAACATAGATCCGGCGCTGATGGAGTGGGGAGGCGCCGATATGTTTAGCTGCCGTGTATATCCGTTGGGAGAGAATGAGTTGCACCGCGTGGTAATAGGTTACGACCTGAATATGACGGAGGCGCTCGATTTCAGGGAATATATACTATCACTGCCTCAGGTAGAGAGAGAACTGAAAGTGGATATAATGATACACAATTCGCCTCTGATGCAAGTCAGCCTGTCGCCCGTGCTGGCAGCTACCGAGATAGACGGTACGCGTACCCGTTATTCGCTGTTGAACCCCAAAGAGAAAGAAATCGCATTCAGGTATAATAATGTACAACCTGTGATGCTGATACAGAAAGAAGGGCACGATGAAGAACTGGATATACCTTATTTTGCTGCTACCTACCGTGTAGATTTGCCGGAGGTGACGCAGGAGGATTTGCCTGCTGACGCTGTGTTTATGCTGGATGTATCTGTTAGTTCCAACCCTGACAAATTCAATGTATGGCTTAAACTGATGAATGAGATACTAAACAATAACAAGGATATTATCAAACGGTTTGCCGTGCTTACTTTCAATATCGAAAACAGGTGGTATGCCCGCCATTTCCAGAATAACAACTATTTTAATGTCTCCCGTTTTTTCGAATATGCCAATGCTTTAGCCCTCGAAGGTGCTACCGATCTGGCTTCGGCCCTGAATGAAGCCTCCAATCCGGCATGGATAAAGAAGGATAAAAGGCCGAAGCATATCTTCCTGATGAGTGATGCCGATTGCAACTGGGGCGAAACCAATATGCACAAACTGAAATCTCTGATAAACGAAGGCGACAGGATACATACTTATAAAACAGGCCTGTCGGGTACCAATTCGGCAGTGTTGAACTATCTGAGCAAGGTTTCGGGAGGATTTGCATTTACTGTTACAGGCGAAGAGGAAGCGTTGCTCACAGCCAGATCGTTCAGATACAAGCCCTGGAATATCGTAAATGTAGAGGTAGAAGGCTCCCGTGATTTTTTGATTTCCGGACAACCGACACAATTATATAACGGACAGAAGCTGATCTTTACAGGCCGCGACCTGCCCACAGGCAATATCAGTATCGATGTGGATAACGGAACAGAGAAAAAGCGGATAAGTTATGCTGCGGTAGAAAAAATAAATTCGTTGCTTGCCTCCCGTGTTTATGGGCAGATAGCGTCTTCTTACCTCGAAAACTATGGCTATCAGGCAGAAGAGGCAGCCGTTAATTACTCCACTTATTACAAAGTGCCGGGACAATATACTTCGTTCCTCATGCTGGAGAGTGAAAGTGATTATGACGAATACGGAATAGATGATAGCGAAGCCAAATACTTTGTGGATGATAATCTGGTGAACGATATTGTAAAAAAACTGGAAGAAGCCGGCGCCACCTTATTGCTGGGACATGATAAAACGAATTTCAGCAACTGGCTGAAAAAACTGGAAGAAGGCAGTACGGATTTAGACCGCTCCGAAGAATTTGATGAATATATCAACAATCTGCCGGATGATATTTTCTCGATTAAACTGAAACCTCAGAAATTCGGACTGTTCCTTGCCGAACAACAGACAGAAGAAGAAAAAACAGCGCTTGCAGACGAAGATGTACGTTTCGACAGACTGTTTGAGATGACGAAGGAGAGGAAGTCGATGTATAGCAAAGCCGATGCACTGAAACTGCTGAGCAGCGTGGTGGAACGCAACGCCTCGGATGTGCAGGCAATACGCGATGTAGCGATGTCGGCTATCGAGTGGAATATGGGCGACCATGCTTATTATATGATGCGCCGCATTATCGACTGGCGCGAAGGGGAAGCCCTGTCGTACCTGACGGCGGCAGAAGCGCTGGCTAAGAGTGGATATGTGGATATGTCGCTGATCTATTATTATATTTGCCTGAATGCAGACTGGGATAGCGACTATGGAGATTTTGAGACGATTACAGCCCTGAAATGCCAGAAATACCTGAATGAGTTGTCCAATTCTTCGAAAATCAAGCTAAGTGATAATACTAAGGCTTTTATCACCCATCTGACAGAGAAAGTGAAAGAGGAATTATCGGACGAAGGGCTGGACGATTTCAATGAGGCAGATATTGTAGTCATTGTAAGCTGGAATATAAACGATACGGATATAGACCTGCACATCGTAGAACCGACCGGAGAAAAATGCTATTATGGCAACAATAAAACAGAAATAGGTGGGAAGTTGTCAATAGACGTTACCAGTGGCTACGGCCCCGAAATGTATGTATTGAAAAAAGCTGTGAAAGGGAAATATTCCGTTTTGCTAGACTATTATAGCGACAGCGGGACACAGACTGCCTCTAAAGCGAAAGCCTACATCGATATATACCGCAATTGGGGACGGAAAAATGAATCGGTAACACGCAAAGTAGTACAGCTTCGCAGCGGGAAATGGGACGACTACAACGAAGATGAAGATAAGCGTAACACTGTGATGACTTTCAATGTAAAATAGAATCTATAACTAAGAGATAAAATTTATATAAGACAGGGTAGGGGTTGTAATACAATGCTTTACCCTGTCTTTGTTTTATTGTTATTGTGCACAAACGAAGAATCTCTTTTTCTATATTTTGCCAATCAAAAATAAATACTTTTCTTTGTAAATAATTTCTAATAGCAAATATATTTAATGGAAAAAATTTGTAAACTAAAAGATATATATAAGTCACTCTACAATTTCGAAAAGGAATTTGCAGAGCGGAACAAGATCACCATCAACGAAGGTATGGTGTTATGCTGTATGAAAGATGGCAGGCCGAGGGCGGCTAATGAATTGTGCGACTTTGTAGGCCTGTCCAATTCACGGGTTTCCCGGATTATCAATACTGTTGAATCTAAAGGCCTTATTGTACGCGAAATGGGTACTGCCGACAAGCGACAGATGATTTTCTCACTTACTGAAGACGGAAAGAAGAAAATAGGAGAGATGATGAAACAGGATATTGATTTGTCCGGACTGGTAAAGAGCCTGACAGAAATAACAAAATAAAAATTTAATTGTTTAATTGCTAATAACAAATATTTATAATATAAAATTATGAAAATACTAATAATCGGAGGAGTAGCCGGAGGCGCGACAGCAGCAGCACGACTGAGGAGAATAGATGAAAATGCTGAAATAGTATTGTTCGAAAGAGGCGAGTATGTATCGTATGCCAACTGCGGATTACCTTATTATATAGGGGGAACCATCAGTGAGCGCGACAGGCTGTTTGTGCAGACAGTGGAAGGCTTTACCGGCCGTTTTAATATTGACATACGGGTAAAATCGGAAGTCACTCATATTGATTTGGAAAATAAGACCGTTACTGTTCACGATATTTCAGCAAATAAAGACTATACCGAAAGCTACGACAAACTGATTGTATCTACAGGCGCCGAGCCAATAAAACCACCTATGCCGGGTATGGAAGATAGCCGCGTCTTCTCGTTGCGCAATGTGCCGGATATGGATAAGATAAAAGGTTATATAGATGAACACAAGCCTAAGAAAGCCGTTGTAGTTGGTGGCGGGTTTATCGGGCTCGAAATGGTGGAAAACCTGCATGACGCGGGTTTGGATGTAACAGTGATTGAAAAAAACAATCAGGTAATGGCGCCTATCGATTTTTCTATGGCTTCCATTGTACATCAGCACTTAGTACAGAAGAATGTGTCTTTATTTCTTGAAGAAGGAGTGACGCGCTTCGATCCGTCTGATAATGGAATAAAAGTGATGCTTGAAAGCGGGAAAGAAATTCCTGCCGATATGGTTATTTTCAGCATCGGCGTGCGTCCCGAAGTGAAGCTGGCTAAAGAAGCCGGATTGGAACTGGGTTCTATGGGAGGTATCAAGGTGGATGAATATATGCGGACATCAGATAATAATGTATATGCTTTGGGAGACGCTACAGAAGTGTTCAATCCTGTCATTAATAAGTATTCGCTTATTCCGCTGGCCGGCCCAGCTAACAAGCAGGCACGTATTGTTGCCGACAACATTATCGAAGGAAATACGCATAAATATAAAGGTACAATCGGTACCTCGATAGCCAAGGTCTTCGACCTGACTGTGGCTGCTGCGGGTGCGTCATCCAAATTACTTAACAGGGAGAAGATTGAGCATATTTCGTCTTTTACACATGGTAGTTCACATGCCGGGTATTATCCAGATGCCTTACCTCTGTCCGTTAAAATTATCTTTTCCCCTACGGGCGGAAAATTATTAGGCGCACAGGTAGTTGGTTACGATGGCGTGGACAAGCGCATCGATCTGTTTGCGCAGGTTATTAAGAACGGCGGTACAATTTACGATTTGCAGGAGATCGAACATGCTTATGCTCCGCCTTATTCTTCGGCAAAAGACCCTGTTAACATGGCGGGATTTGTAGCCGGAAATATTCTGGACAAGAAAGTAAATATTATCCAATGGCGCGATCTGGCTAACCTGAATCCGGCAGATTCTATCCTGATAGATTCACGTACAAAAGAAGAATATGAGTTTGGACATATCGAAGGCGCGGTGAATATTCCTGTGGATGAACTTCGCGGCAGGCTGGGTGAAATCCCGAAAGATAAAAAGATAGTGGTTTACTGTGCTGTAGGGCTACGCGGCTACTTGTCGGCACGCATACTTATGCAGCATGGATACGTGAGGGTATATAACCTTTCGGGCGGATACAAGACCTATTCGTGCGCGGTAGCGGATAACGCGCCTAAAAATACCTGTGATGTAATTATTAAAGATGACGGTAAAATGGAAAATAAAGAAAATACAACGATAAAAACAATCAATATAAATGCCTGCGGCTTGCAATGCCCGGGCCCGATAATGCAACTGAAAAAGAATTATGACCTGATTAATGAGGGCGACCGCCTTGAAATAAAAGTGACAGACCAGGCTTTTGGCGAAGACCTCAACGGATGGAGCCGTATGGTGGGCGCAGAAGTGGTAAGTATGAACAATTCGGGCGGAGTGATAACAGCAACGGTGGAAAAGAAAGCGAAAGACGTCACTAGTTCTGTACCTGCTAATGTAAAGGATAACAAAACACTCATTGTATTCAGTGACGACCTGGACAGGGCACTGGCATCCTTTGTCATTGCCAACGGTGCCGCAGCTTCGGGAAAGAAAATCAGTATATTCTTTACTTTCTGGGGGCTGAATGTGATTAAGAAAGTAAAGAAGCCTGCTGTACAGAAAGATTTTATGGGTAAGATGTTTGGTATGATGCTGCCTTCGAGCAGTAAAAAACTGAGCCTGTCACAGATGAATATGGGCGGAATCGGCAGCAAGATGATGCGTGGTATTATGAAGAATAAAAATATCGATAGCCTTGAAAGCCTGATGCAACAGGCTCTGGATAACGGTGTGGAATTTATCGCCTGCTCCATGTCGATGGATGTAATGGGCATCAAGAAAGAGGAACTGATGGACGGTATTACAATAGGAGGCGTTGCCGCTTATCTCGACAGGGCTGAGAATGCGAATGTGAATCTGTTTATTTAATATTCTATCTTTGTAGTATTAGTTCCTATGTTTGTAATTTGAATTAATTCAATTTACAAACATAGGGTAATCCTTCGGTCTCGGTCATCTTTTACAAGATTTATATAGTTTTTACCTTTGCATAGGAGAGAGTTAACGATAAATTAAGGAGCCATCAGTTT
>NZ_QVMO01000131.1 GCF_010501055.1 Dysgonomonas sp. 521 | reverse complement strand
AGTTTGCTAAGAATTTGAGCGAATAATGTTATTTTTGCCATGAGAGGTTCGTTTTTTGTGTTGCACCTCAAAGGTAACTTTAAGGAACAGAAAACGAAAACCTCTCACTTTTTATTTAGGACGCTATTGATTTATTGGCTGGTTTTTATGATATTGGTGTAACTGTCCGGGGAGCGAAATTTTGAGAATGACCACACGGTAGCAGAGGAGACAGATACATTTTTAACAGCAGAAAAAATAAAACATGAAAATAGACAAAGAATTATTTGTAAAAGCACTTGAGAATTTCGACTTCGATTATAAAAGTGAAGTCCAGAAAGTGACAGATAAATCAATTGAGTTTTTTGAAAATTTGAAATTACCAACAGAATTAATCGAGTTTTTAAGAGAATTTTCGTTTCGTGGTGAAATTGACTTTAAAGGAAATTCTTTTCATTGCGTGAACAGAATCCGAACTGAAAACAGAAATGAAATAAATAAAGAAATTTATAAATCCAATTTATTGATTATCGGTTCAGGAATGAATGGGGATCCCATTGTTTTGAATACAAAAACGATGACTGTCGGTTATGTATTCCACGACCAACTTTGGGAAAGCGAAACCGTCGAAAAATTGGAATCAATGTATATTGACTTGAATTTAAGTATTGGAGATTTTTTTTATAAATCAGTGGAAGATGAAGATTTTCCGATAGACGCATATAGTGCAGAAGAATATCTCGAAAAAAGCAGGTAGAAATAGGCCGTCTCCGTAGGAGGCGAATGACATTTGTTTTTGCTATTTGCCTCCTACGGAGACATATTCTTCAGTCAGTTCCTGCCACGGGTTTTACCCGTGGTTATCCACTTTCAGTCCCTTCGGGACAATAAGTTACTGTGCTTTTTAACCCTTGATTCGCATTAATCATTCAGTCTGGACGTAAGCTGCGCTAGGCTTGCATATGGTTAATAAAGTCTGCTCTCTGCGGGAACTTGATGGATATACTATAAAAAGAACCTGAGGAAAATGTTATAAAACCAAAATAAATTGGGGGTTGCCCTAATAAAAAATAAGTATTATGCGAATCAGGGGTTAAATGTGCCGTTAGGCACATCATATTGGTAGAAACATGAATAAAATTCGTTTTTTTGTGCCGTCAGGTACAAAACGTGAATCATTCTGTACATATTGCGTACCTGACGGCACACAATTGACTGATTAAAGCTTCTTTTTACCAACATTCAGTCCCTAAAGGGACAAAAATAGCACATTTAACCCTTGATTCACATGTATTATATATGGATATTTCGGGTTTTTGTAATCTATATAAATAAAACATACAAACTAACAACCAAAGCATTATGAAAAAAGCACTATCATTCTTTACTTTACTACTGCTTACAATCCATTGCTTAGCCCAACAATCAGAGGCAAGAAGCCCGAGAATACAAGTAAACAACCTGCATGGAAACGAAACGCCCGTAACTGTATCAGGTGTGAACATAGATGTAAAAGTAGTCGGTTCACTGGCCGTAACCACCGTGGAAATGACCTTCTACAATCCCAATAACCGTGTGCTGGAAGGGGAATTACAGTTTCCGCTGGCTGAAGAGCAGAGTATATCCCGGTTTGCACTCGACATTAACGGCAAGCTAAGGGAAGGTGTCGTTGTAGAAAAAGCGAAGGGACAGGAAGTTTTCGAATCGATAATAAGGCAAGGCGTAGACCCCGGATTGCTGGAAAAGACTCAGGGTAATAACTTCAAGACGCGGGTATATCCCTTCTTTGCCAAAGGTACACGGAAAGTACTGATAGCCTACGAGCAAGAGCTGCCTAAGAATGAAGACAGCTACCGTTTCTTCCTCCCTGTGGAATATGGGGATGTGCTCGATAATTTCAACCTGAATATAAGTGTGTACGGAGAAGGCTCTCAGCCGAAAGTAGACAAAACACCGTGGGGCGATTTTTCTTTCGATAGAGCAGGCGATGTTTATCAGGCATCGTATTCGGCCCAAAAATATAAGGCTGCGGGGCAACTGGTATTCTCGGTTCCTGTGAAGAATAATAACCAGACTTTCGTTGAAAAGGGGACAATAAGCGGACAAACCGTTTTCTACTCGCAGGTATTCCCTGTAATAAAAGATGAGGCAAAACAAGCTCCTAAACGCGTTGCCCTATTCTGGGACGCATCATCTTCTATGGATAAACGCAATTTCAGCCTGGAAGCCGATCTGCTCGTAGAATATTTTAACCGGATAAGCAATGTGACTGTTGACCTGTATACGTTTAATTGCCTACAGGGCGCACCGCAGGCTTTTACTATCAGAAACGGAAACTGGGGAACCCTGCGCAGCGCTCTGGAAAAAGTATCCTATGACGGGGCAACCCAACTGGGTATCCTGAACTTTTCAAATATAAACGCGGACGAGATATTACTTTTCTCTGACGGGTTAGGCAATTTTGGTAAATTGATTCCTCAAACGGGAAAAACTCCGGTTTCTGCCATTAGTTCATCGCTGAGCGCCGACCACAGTATGCTGAAGTACATCGCATCGGTAAGCGGAGGGAAATACATCAATCTGTTGCAACAAACCCCATCCGATGCCGGGAAGCTGTTGATGAACGAAAATTACAGGCTGATATCCACATTGTATAATAACGCCGAGATAAGTGACTTCACATTCTCCGGTACGGCTATTAAACCGGAGTCGGGCTTCTCAATGGCAGGAAAACTGAATAGCGCCACAGCTACCATCCGGTTAAATTTTGGGATTGGCAATAAGATTCTGCATACCGAAACTGTTACTGTGAGCGCAAAAGACATGGCAAGCTATGGAAACATAGTGGAACGGGTATGGGCTGCAAAGAGAATCGCCGAACTCGATATGCTATTCGACAAGAATAAAGAAGAAATTGAAGAACTGGGTAAGAAATATAACATTGTTACCCGCAATACATCATTGATTGTACTGGATAATTTAAACGATTATATACGGTACAAGATTGTTCCTCCTGCCGAATTGCTGGACGAATACAACCGCAGGGTAAGGCAGATAGAGACCGATGAGAAAGCTGCAAGGGAAAGGCAGATCAACAGAGTAATATCCCTCTTCAACAGTAGAAAAACATGGTGGGAACAAGACTTTTCGCAAGTAGTGAAAACAGCTGTTAAACCTCAACCAACCACCACGCCGACTGTACAGCCTCAGAGAAGCGGCTCTGTAAGCGGTGTTATAACCGACTCATCGGGAGAATCGATTATCGGCGCTTCTGTGGTTGTAAAAGGAACTACTAACGGGACTGTAACAGACCTGGATGGCAAATATTACATCAATGCCCGAAACGGGGACATACTGGTAATATCATACCTTGGATACGAATCGCAAGCCGTAAAGGTAGAAAACAATACGGCGAACGCCATCCTTGAGGAGAGCCAGGCTTTACTCGAAGAAGTGGTAGTAACCGGATACGGGACAACACGAAGAAGGGAACAGGTATCGGCATCGGTAAGCTCCATACAGGCAGATGAAATGGCGACTCCTCCTGCGACTCCTATGGCTCAAGCTAGACCGGAAAGAGCGATAGCAGGTGTTCAGATATCGCAGGAAGAAACTGTAGATAATTATTTATTAGACCTGGGAGTAGGGGATGTGCGGATGGAACAGGAACGGTCAAATGCTCAGGATGGATACCTTGGTGCCTCGGCGGGCACAGATGAACTTGCTGTAAGGCAAAGATCAAAGGCCTCGGTAGAATTAAAGAAATGGCAGTCGGATGCTCCATATATGACCGAACTGAAATCTAAATCGAACAAAGAGTTATACACTGCTTACCTTGCCATCAGAGGGCAATATAAGACCACACCGTCTTTCTTCCTCGAGGTAGCTACATTATTCGAAGAACGCGGACTGAAAGAAGAAGCCCTTATAATCCTTTCCAATCTGGCGGAACTCGAAGTAGAAAACTACAGGTTGCTGCGTGTTTTGGGATACCGCCTGAAACAACTGGGATATACGGAATATGCCATAGACCAGTTCGAAACGGTATTGAGGCTGCGCCCTGAAGAACCACAGTCGTACAGGGATTTGGGGGCGACATACGCGCAAAACAAACAATATCAGGAATCAGTGGATATATTGTGCAAGATACTGGAAAGAAGCTGGGACGGACGTTTTCCTGAAATAGAAGTTATTGCTGCCGAAGAAATGAACCAGGTAATAGCCGAAGCTCATCGCAAAAATGTATCACTGAACCTGCTCAATATTGATGAAAGGCTGATATACAATATGCCTGTGGATATTCGTATAGTCCTCAACTGGGATACGGACAACAGCGATATGGACTTGTGGGTAACCGACCCTAGGGGCGAAAAATGCTTTTACAAAAACAGGTTTACGAAAATAGGAGGCTTTATATCACGCGATTTTACCGGAGGATACGGCCCTGAAGAATTTCTGATAAAGAAAGCCATGAAAGGCAAGTATAAGATTCAGGCGAATTATTACGGCTCGCGCGAACAAACGCTGGTAGGGCCTACAACCATTTATCTGGATATTTATACATATTATGCGTCCGGCACGGAAAAGAAAGAGACCATTACGTTGCGCCTGTCTCGAAACAAAGAGGTATTAAATGTAGGCGAGGTGACTTTCTGATAAAAAGAATCAAATGGAATAATGTAAACGGGGAACTTAAGTAATCAATAATAATTAATGTCGCATTTTGTATCCTTTGTAGGGGCGTACCCTTGTGATCGCCCGATAATCAACGAGCAGGGACAAGCCCAGCCCCTACATAATAGAAATACGACAATAAATTGTTTCTAAAACTTAATTAAGAAAAAAATGGTCGGAAGAAATTTCTTCCGACCACTCATGGCAATTTTACTACTCTTTTTATTTTTTTCTTACGTCTGTATATATTCTTACATTCTTAGTGTAATCTAAGTTGGTTGTTGCATTGTTGGTTGTCTGGAAGAACCCATTTCCTTCGGCTCCGTTTCCGAAGTTACAGTGTACCCATGAGTTATAAGAAGTCGAGTTAGGAGTAGACGGCATTTCACGCATACCATCAATTAGCCAAGAATGGCCACCTACCGAACTTTCTCCCCTAATCCAAACAATTCTATGAGCGACAAGAGAACTCCTTATTTTAGTATTATTAAAACTAGATGCGCCATTGGCCACCATATTTACTTTACTCAACGCTTTTACGGTATTCTCAGTATTTGCACTTGTCCCCATACAACCCACTTCATAGGTAACTTTAGGAACAACATTGTCTCTTAGATATGCAGTAAAAATGGCAACTGCTACAGCTTGTTGTGTTTCAATAGGAGTTGTAGCCATTGCTGGAGCCTGACTGGTTCTTGTTATTAGATTATAGTCAAAGTTTTGACTTGTTGTAGGTTTTGTATATGCCATTGCCTGAGCTAAAGCAATGATTACACAACCGGCTGGATTGCGCCCTTTGTAACGTGTATTAGCATCGAATCTAGGACACGTTGTAGTTGGATAGTTGTTATTGTATGGCGCGCCTTGATGCCATTCTGTGTTTAACAATGGAAATTGCTCATACCACCCCATAAATGCTTTAGTTGAAGGTTTTTTGATAGTGATATCATAAGAATCAATATTTTCTTTACATAGGCTACATCCTTATTAATTTCTTCGCTTATCTTCTGGAAAGCAAGAGCCTTTAATGAATCTTTATTTAGTGAGTTGTACCTTATTAATGAACTTTCAACGGATTCTTTAGATATGTTGTACATGATTCTTAGCCCTTCATTTTCTATCGTATCATTAATAGAGCCTTCAGGAATATAACAGGCTATCTGCGGGAATAACTTGTTACCATATACAACAGCAAATCCTTCTTTAAGATTTTCACTTATCGAGGCTAAGTAATAATCACTTTCTGTACCTGTGTTGTTTTTTAGGCGTTTTGCAATTTTAAATACAGGCCTATCAGGAGAGGATTTTAGTTTATCCGAGTTCTCGTCCCAATTTGTTAACAGTTCAATAACTTGGTTTTCTGTGACATCTGGAATATTATTTTCTGAGATAGACAAGTATTCATCGTTCGTAAGGTTCACTTCAATTTTTTCTTTTTGTGGAGATTCTGAGATAGAGTCATTCTCCTGGATACATGAAAACAGTAAGCCACCCAAAATAAATAGTAATAAGATTTTTTTCATAACAAATAATTTAAATAGTTGATGTGCGAATAGTTTTAAATTTTACTATCTTTGATCGTAAATGTTAATAGAGAATTTATTTTAACCAAATATGCTTTAAAATTAATTAAAAATTTATGAAATAATGAGAAGAAAAAAGTTAATAAATGTTGTATTTGCAACAATTGTCTTTTTAACCTTTATGGATGCTGGTTGTTCCGATAAAAATGAAGTGGAAGGACGCTACAAAGACAATATTCATCTGTCAAAGAAAAATGTTGATTTCAATGCAAAGGCCAGCTCTGATGTGATTACTACTAAAGGGGAAGGGTGGAAATTCGATGTGATAACAGATAATGATGTTAGAACTGACTATAGCAATGAAAAAGAGGAAATTAAAGACTATTCTTCGGATTGGATTACGGTAACAAAAGCGGATGAAAAAACAATTAAATTTGAAGTACAGGAAAATAAGACTGGGAAACAAAGAATTTTGTACCTAGCTCTTTTTAATTGGGGATACTCTGATTTGATAACGGTAACACAGGAAAAAGCAGAATAAGTTAAAGAGAGCTACTAACGAGGGTGTGTCAAAATAGACATGCCCTCTTTTTTACGCACAAAGGCCGAACTTTCCCAAGCTCGGTCTTTGCTATTTCCTAAAGTATTGCTAACTTCAGGTATTCAAAAAATTATTATGTCAAAGATACATTTTCGTCCGTACATACCCAATCAAACGCTACTTTTTCCTGGTAGGATTGATGAAGATATTTCAGCGCACGATCCTGTT